>CAUSVW010000057.1:0-2552 GCA_963535155.1 uncultured Atopobium sp. | reverse complement strand
GACCGCCTGCGCGAATGGATGGGCATTGACCGCGAAACCTTCTACAACTCGGGCAAACTGGCCATTGTCCCCATGGATTTCTACTTCCCCGGCACCGGCAAAAGCGGGGACCTGCCGCCGCGCAAAGAATTCGCTGAAAAATGGCACCCGCGCCTGCTGGAGCTCATGCCTGACCTGGAGCTAACCATCCTGGTGGGAAGCTATGCCACCAAGCGTTACCTGCACCTGAAGTCTTCCACCTCGCTGACCCAGGTGGTGCGCAACTATCGCGACTATCTGCCCACGTACTTCCCGCTGGTGCACCCCTCGCCGCGCAACCAGATTTGGATGAAGAAAAACCCCTGGTTCGACGAAGAAGTATTGCCTCAGCTCAAGGCGCGCGTGAGGGAGTTGCTTTAGAGGGCTTATCGAGGCGGGTGATTGGCGAGGGGGCGTTTAAAGAGGTAGTCGCTTGGCGAGGGGGAGTGGGGGTGGTTGCGGTAAGTGACGTTAAAGCGAGACTGGCTGACGACGTCGTGCTATCTGCAGCAACCCCGAGCTAGAGCCGCCGGCGAGTGGCGGACTGATTGGCTTAAATACTGGGAAAAGTGGCCGTCAGGTGAAACGAAAATGTTGAATTCGTTTCATGCAAGATGTATAATTTTTGCATCTTGTTAGAAACGTTGGAGGTGGCAATGCTGCGGGTCCTTCACCTGGAAAACTGGAAATCGTTCCATGAGCCGGTTGATTTCACGATGATCGCCGGCAAGGAAAGCCGTCACAGCGAGACTCTTTTCCGTGACGGTAAAGCGCGGATTTTGCCTACCACTGCCATCTATGGAGCTAATGCTGCTGGTAAATCTGCTCTGCTTGATGTAGCGCAGCAGCTCAAGACGTTAGTGTCTGAGCCTCGGGCGCGAGGTTGGCGTATTCCCTATGAGCCCCACAAGCTTTATGGTGTGGGGGAGCCTACCGTGCTCGGCGTCGAGATTGTTCTTAATGTTCCTGATTCAACCTCTAAAAGGGATGCGATTGTCTATTACGAAGTGTCTTACACTGCCGAGAAGGTTGTAGCGGAATCGCTTTATCGCTTGCGCTCTGTTGATGAGGAGGCAGTCTTTACTCGCGATGAACAGGGCGTGGAACTGTATGGGGATCTTGAAGACAATGAGTTTGTAAAAGCTCTGGCATTAACTGTCCAGACAAACCGGCTACTGCTGGAAACGCTGGCTAATAGCGAGCAGAAAAACATTGGGCTTATCGCTGGAGTCATTGACTGGTTTGATTCTCTGAACGTGATCCGTCGAGGCACGTCATTTGTTATGATGTCGCAACAGATTGCGAAAGATGACGCCTTTCGTCAGCAGATGGTCTCTGGATTATCGACGGCGGACACGGGCATTTGCGATGTTTTGTTCACTCCCGTTGAGCGTGAGAAAGTGCCTATGCCTGATGAGATGCTGTCGCACTTTGAGTCTCAGCTTGGTGATGATAATGAAGCCTTTTTAATTAATACTTTCAGAGCAGATGCAAGCTTTCGCCTGCGGCGCGAAAAAAATGAGAAAGTTTCCTACGAGAGGCTTGTAACCAAGCATAAAGATGGTGAAAAACAGTTTGAGTTGCCTCTTGATCAGGAGTCAGACGGTACTATCCGCTACCTAAATCTGCTTCCTATCCTTTACCGGGCAGGGCAGCAAAATAACCGTGGAGTGTACCTAATTGATGAGTTGGAAGATTCTCTGCATCCAAAACTTACAGAAGAGCTATTACGGCGTTTCTTGAATTCAACAGGAAACGATCAGTGTCGACAACTGATATTCACTACTCATGAAGTTCACCTGCTTCGCTGCGACATGCTGCGCAGGGATGAGATTTGGCTTGTTGAAAAGCATGGCCACAACTCTGAGCTTGTTCGCCTGACAGATTTCTCTGCTGAAGGCGTTCGAGACGGAATGGATCTGCAAAAGGCTTATATGTCTGGTCGCCTTGGCGGCGTCCCGCGTCTCTAAGGTCTCGTCATGGCGAAAAGGAAACCTCCGTCTAGAAAGAGAACTCGTGGAGACCGTCAGCGGTTTGAGGGAAAGTCTCTTAAACCGCTGGTGGTGTTTGCGGCAGAGGGCGAGACTGAACGAAAGTATCTGCAAGCCTTACGCACAAGTAGATACGGTGACCGTATTGTCTTTGAGATTGCAAATACAGGAGATAGATCATCACTGAGTAAATTGCTGGAGAAAATACGGGATAAAGAAAATAAAAACAGAGGCGATGCTAAGGGCGCCTGGGTTGTCTGTGATAGAGACCAAAACGAGATCCATAAGTCTAAGCTAGAGAAATGGCTTGGGAACTCAGATAAACATTATGTTGCAGTTTCCCATCCCTGCATTGAGTATTGGTTACTTCTCCACCTTTGCACAAATCCGTCGTCGTCAACTGCCCAGAATGCCGAGAAAGAACTAGAAAAAAATTGGCTATGGGGCCAATACAAAAAGGGCTGCAATATCTCCTCAGAGCTCATTGAGGCAACTGATAGAGCGGTAAGCTGTGCACGTCAAAGACGCTCAAGTCTGGACATC
>CAUSVW010000056.1:0-2595 GCA_963535155.1 uncultured Atopobium sp. | reverse complement strand
GCAAGGTCAATGGCGGTTTGGCTGACATCTACACAGCGGACAAATTCTGCTCCACCAGCTGCGGCGTTAAGACCAAAAGGACCAACGTGGCAGAAGCAATCCAACACACGGCGCCCTTGTGCAAGCTGACGAACTGCTCGACGGTTGTATTTTTGATCTAAGAAAAAGCCTGTTTTTTGGCTGTTCTCCAGGTCAAGATTAAATTTAAGTCCGTTTTCTGTTGCAAGAACGTGAGTTGAAGGCAGGGTAAGGGTGCTTTCTGCAAGCAAGTCATTCTCGTCAGAAAAAGTACCTGTCCACCAGCCTTTATATTGCGGAAGTCCCTCTTTAAGGCGAGAGGGAGAGTCATTTCTTTCGTAAATGCCGTCGATTACCTGGCCGTCTGCAGATAAAACCTCAAGCAGCAGCGGATAGATAACGTTGCGCAAGCGCTCCATACCAACGGTTCCTACCTGCGCAACAAGCACATTCTCGTAGCGGTCTACGATTAAACCAGGAAAGCCATCAGCCTCAGAGAAGATAACGCGACAGCAATTGATATCAGGTTCAGTCCCAGGTAGAGCACGGTTTCCCATAATGGTCTTGCGGTGTTCCCAGCCCCAGCTAATCTTACGACTCCAAAACGCTTTATTGAGCCTATCGTTGGCGTTTCTTGTCACAATTCTGACGCGAATCTTGCTCATTTCTGACAGAAGGCCGGTTCCCTGGTAGGTACCGTTCTCTTCGAAGACATCAACAATGCAACCATTTTGAGGATGCTCGCCGCTTTCTGGAGATGGCTCCATGCGGATAACCTCACCCTCAAAGACCCAAGGATGTCCGCCTGCAAGTGCGCGAGCAGCTTTCTTGGTGATAATTACCTGTGGATAAGGGCGGAGTTGCTTCATGATGGTCCTTCTCGCGAGAAGCGCTTACAAAAGGCTGGGTGCTTGAATGTGCCCAGCGTGGATGCTCAAGAATTAGAGAATCAAATTGCAGAGAGCCATAAGAGGGAATATTGCCTGCTTGATGGCTGCGGAGCGTTTGTCGGGAGAAGTCACATAGAGAAGAATTGCGGCAAAAGACATTGAACATACAGCAAAGATAACAAGCGCTTTACCTGCTGGATTTCTGGTGGCCATCAAGAAGACGCCAACGAATACCTCAATGGCAAGAAAGAGATTGTAAAATCCCTGGTTAAAAGCCATTTTTTCGGTGCTCTCTGCCTCTTCTTTTGTCATGTTAAAGGCTTTGAGTGTACCGTCAGAAGTCCAGGCAAATGACTCAAGATAAAAGATAACCACATGAAGAGCTGCTGCTCCAAGAGCAAAAATTACACCAACTCCATTAAAAGGACCCATGTTTTATTCCTTTACTGTATTAGCCAACTGCATCTGATTATAGATTACGTGTGTCGGCCATATCTGCCACCAAAACCAAATCCCTTACCCCTTGACCTTGAACCCGAGAACATCGAGCGCGTGGTCTTGGTAGTAGAGCGGGAGTCCTGGAGCATAATGCGGCCTGCATCGAAAGAAAAGCCAGGTAGATCCCATGAGGGAATGAGCGCTTTTGTAAAATATTCAATTTCTCTGAGCGGCGTGACCTCATCTGGTCCCATAAAAGTGAACGCCTGACCTGCGGCTCCTGCACGGCCTGTTCGGCCAATGCGGTGAACATAATCCTCAGAGTCAAGCGGTACGTCAAAGTTAATGACCGCGTCAATACCCTGGATATCAATACCGCGGCTCATGACGTCGGTTGCAACAAGAACCTGAATAGCACCGCTGCGGAATCGCTCCAATGCTCTTGCGCGAGCCTTTTGCGGACGGTCCGCATGCATAACATCAACCTTAAGACCTGCGGCTTTAAGGTTTTTGTAAATGCTGTCAACGCGCGACTTTGTCCTACAGAACACTAACACACGCTCTGGCGCAGGATCAAACGAGTCGATAAGCGCCTTTAGGAGCTGTGGTTTTTGTCCCTGGGTGACTGAACACAAATGTTGCTCGATTGTTGCCGCAGTCTGTCCGGTTCTTGCAATCTCAATGCGCTCTGGGTCTTTGAGCAGTGCGTCTATAGTTGAGGTAATTGACGCAGGGAGCGTTGCCGAGAAAAGCAGCGTTTGGTGCGTCTTGGGTAACTGCTCCATAATGCGGCGAACGCTTGGCCAAAATCCCATGTCAAGCATACGATCCGCCTCGTCGAGAACCAGCACCTGGATGTTCTCTAGGCTTGTATGCTTCTTGTCGAGAAGATCTATCAGGCGGCCAGGTGTTGCCACCAGCACATCGCAACCTTTTTGCAGTGCGGTTATCTGGTGCTTGTAGCGAGCGCCACCGGTAACAATGACGGCCTGCTGACCAGTGGATGCGCAAACGCTTTTAGCAACGTCGTCAATTTGGGCCGCAAGCTCTCGTGTTGGGGTGATGATGAGCGCGCGGGGATAGGCGTTTCGTTTGACGCCGCCGCGTTTGGTGTCACCACGCTTGGCGTTACGCTTGGCACTCGCGTTGGGTCCAGCGGCTGCGTCGCGCTCCTTGGCAGCGGGCTTCTCGGCTCCACCGGGTTTCTCGACAGCAATGCGCTGCAGCGTAGGCAACATAAACGCTGCAG
>CAUSVW010000055.1:0-2680 GCA_963535155.1 uncultured Atopobium sp. | reverse complement strand
ACGCTAACACGCTGCAGAATCATAATCACCCGCATATGAACTGCCTCCCATTGCTTATGTCCAAGAAATGGGAGGCAGTTCACTTTGACTTAGATGGCAGTTCTCAATTGTTTTGGTAAGAATTTAGATTCTGCAAATAATTTATAATTCAGCGCATGCAAGCATGCAATGAGGGTATAGTATGCCTTAGCTAACAAATTGAGGAGTATCTGTATGAGTCCTATTGATATTTTGGTTGTCCTTATCGTCATTGCTCTTGTTGCTCTTTGTGTCCGCTCTCAACTTAAGGGCGCAAAAGAGGGTTCTTGTTCTGGATGCTCTTCATCCAGCAGCTGTGGTACTCATCACGGTGGAGACGGTCACTGTGGTGTTGCTCAGAAAATGATTTCTGACGTCGATAAGGCTTTTGACGCTCAATAGGTCAATTGTCACAATTTCATTAACAATTTTTGCCATTCACCCGGTTTCAGGGAAGTGGAAACATAGCCGTAACAAGAATGTGTCATGGTAGTTACGATTCCAGTTTTCTGACCCGGGAGGGCCACATGAGTACAGATAAGAAAATTGATTATATTCTTCGCACGGTAGAGGAGCGAGACGTCCGCTACCTGCGCCTTTGTTTTACCGATGTACTCGGCGGATTAAAGGCTCTTTCTATTTCTCCTGAGGAGCTAGAAGAGGCTTTTGTTGAGGGCATTGGTTTTGATGGCTCTAACGTTGATGGCTTTGCCTCTCAGGAGCAGTCAGATCTTCTCGCGTTCCCCGATGCAGACACGTTCCAGATTCTTCCCTGGAAGACAGATGACGGTGTAGTTGCTAACGTATTCTGCGACATTCAGACTCCACGTCGCGAGGCCTTTACGGGCGACCCACGTCTTGTACTGAGAAATGCTTTTATCAAGGCAGAAGACCTTGGCTACGTTGCAAATGTTGGTCCTAAGCTTGAGTATTTTTATTTTGTGAGTGGCTCTGAGCCAAAGCCTATTGACCAGGCGGGATATCTTGATTTGAATTCTGCCGATCTGAGTCATAGTCTTCGTTACTCCACGTCTCGTGCGCTTGAGAATCTTTCTATTCCTGTACAGTATTCTTTCCATGCAGCTGGCCCTGCACAAAATGGCGTTGAGCTTCGTTATGCAGAGGCGCTAACCTGCGCAGATAATATTGTTACCGCTCGTCTGGTTATCAGACATATTGCAACGCTTCATGGTGTGTTTGCATCGTTTATGCCAAAGCCTCTTCAGGGCGTTCCTGGCTCAGCCATGCTTTTGAATCAGTCGCTTCTTGACCATGATGGCGAGTCTTTATTCTGGGCTCCAAAGACTGAGTCCGAGGCTCACCTTTCTGAGCTTGCTCAACAGTACATTGCAGGTCTTATTAAGTACGCTCCAGAATACATGCTTATTACTAACCCAACGGTTAACTCCTATAAGCGCTTTGATCGTGATGCTATTCCTGCCTATGCAACCTGGGGTCGTAAAAACCGTTCTGCTATGGTTCGTATTCCTACGCACAAGCCAGGCAAGCACGTTGCTACCCGTGCCGAGCTGCGTATTCCTGATCCAACTGCAAATCCTTATTTAGCCAACGCCGTTACGCTTATGGCTGGTCTCAAGGGCATTGAAGAAGGCCTCTTGCTTCCTGAAGAGTTTGTAGGCGGAAATCCTGCCGATTATGGCGAGAAGCTCCCAACTAATCTTGGAGAGGCGCTTGAGCGCTTCAAGCAGTCTGAGCTTCTTAAAGATGCTCTTGGTGAGCACATCTTCTCGTACCTGTGCGAGCGCAAGGCAGAGGAGTGGCGTGAGTATTGCCTGGCAGTTACTGACTGGGATACGCAAAAGTATTACGCTGGTTGCTAAGCAACTATTCTGCTTGCGTTTATAGGTACCTTTGAACCCTGTTCTGATTTTTTCAGAGCAGGGTTTTTGGCGAGAAACCCTTGTTTCACGCAAAGAATGTAGCCTTCTTATTCGAATTGTTACCGTTTTATGAACTGAAAAAATTACTTTTACCTGGGCTTTATTGGATAGAATGACTAAAGAATAGTCATTTATACAAAGAAGTTGTTCTTCTCGCCATTTTTATGCAATAAAAATGAGAAATACGATGAAAATTATAAGTATATTTTTCATATTTGCTTCCTATAATTCATTCCAATGAATTTCAGCTCAGATTTATTCAGGAAGAGGCAAATATGAAATCGTCACTGGTTACTACCGTTAAAAAGAATGCTCTAAAGGGTGTAGCTGCTGTTTTTATGGCATGTGCACTTGTTGGTCTTATGGCTTGCTCTTCATCTAAGCAAGAAAATGCGCAACAGGGTACTACTTCATCCTCTGATCCAAGCTATACGCTGGTAACTAAGGGTCACCTGACTGTTGTTGCAGAGCTTGGTTTCCAACCTTTTGAGTATTTTGAAGGTAACTCAACCACTCCTGTTGGTTTTGACGTTGATCTTATTACCGAGATTGCAAAAAGACTCAATCTTGAGGTTACGTACCTGCCAAACCAGAAGTTTGACACTCTTGTTCCAACTATTAAGCAGGGTGGCAAAGCAGACGTTGCTATCGCAGGTATTACCATCACTGACGAGCGCTCTCAGGAGGTAGACTTCACTACTTCTTACCTCGACTCCAATCAGTCCCTGGTTGTTAAGTCTGGCAGCACCGAGACCGAGCAG
>CAUSVW010000054.1:0-2733 GCA_963535155.1 uncultured Atopobium sp. | reverse complement strand
GGCTTGATGCTGTCGATAGCTGAAGGGTCTCCTCCAACGGTACCCACAACGCCTGTGGTTTCGTCTGTACTTGCATCCTCCAGAGGAGGCAGCGCCTGGTTTACGCGGTCCATCATAGTCTTCCACGCGCTCTTATCGACAATCTCATACCACACGTCATCAATGAGCTCGGACGTCGTCGGCGTACGTGCGGAATACATATCCTTGGATGTATCCATGCCCCTGAACGACATCGCCAGTCCCACAATATCGGTAACGTTAAAGTCGGTAGTTACGCTCTCAGCCATGGTGGACACGGCACCGGACATAGAAACGGGGTCCAGCTGCAGGACTTTCTTGGCAATGGCCGTCAAAATCATGCGCTGGTTAGCCGCGCGGTAGAAGTCGCCTGCACCGTAGTTGTCGTATGCGTGACGACTACGAGAAAGGCCGAGTGCTTGCTGGCCGTTGAGCTGCTGCTCGCCGGCAGGAAGGTCGATGCCTGAGTACTGCATGTCAGAAACGGCAACAGGCAGGTTGACCGTAATGCCGCCAATAGAGTCCACAATCTTGGTGAACGACTCAAAGTCTACCTCGGCATAGTGCGAGATGTTGACATTTGCCAGCTTGGAAACGGCCTCGACCATTCCGGATGCGCCGCCATAGCTGTATGCGGAGTTAATCTTCTGCTTTCCATGTTCTCCCAGGTCAACCATAGTGTCTCGGGGGATGGAAATCAGGGTAATCTTCTTGTTCTTAGGATCTACGCGAGCCAGAATGATAGTGTCGGCGCGGAAGTTTGCGTCGGAATCACCCCAGTTCTCTGCACGCCCCTCGTCCTTATCGACACCAAGAAGCAGCATGTAGAACGGGTCAGACGGAGCAACCTGTACCAGCGTAGCCTGCAGGTTTGCGTCCAAGCCCTGTCGGAGCTTTGAGTTAGTATCCAGCATCCACCACGCAAACGCTACGCCTGCTACCAGCAGCAACGTTCCCAGGATGCCCGCAAAGATCTTCAGACCACGACCGCGAGAAGATCCTTGGCGCTTCTTGGAATATGCGCCCACGCCTTCGGCGCGCGAAGGCGCATGGCTCACGGCACCCGCTCGATGTGCAGCAAAGTGGGTGTGTTTTTGCTGCTGAACTGGGGCTTCTTCGGGCCACTCACCGCCGACGTTGGTCTGGCCAATCAAAGGCTCGCGCGTAAACCTGGAGCCGTGGGATTCGTGATTATTGCGAGCAGAGCTAGCACCTGCGCTTCTGACACTTCCGAGCGTGCGAGGTTGATATGCACCCTGATTATAAGCGTCATAATCGTCCTGTGCGAAGTCCTCTGTATCGTACTCAGGGGTATCTTCGTACCTATCACGGCTGTTGTGACCGTGATTCTGAGATGAATGTGACCTTCTGGCCATTGGGGCTCCTTTGTGTTTAATCTGCGTTTTGCCCAATGCGTTTTGTCAAACATCTACTATACGCAATTTTGCGTCTTTGTGCTGCATAGAAACAAACCTGCCACAAAAAATCCCCGCTTCAACGTGTGAAGCGGGGATGTGTGCGAGAAGTTCATAGAGCTTGGCGCGAGAAGTACGAGCAACTTTTGCTCATGGCGTTACTTACTGCGCAACGCTGTCTTACTTACGACGATCCTTCAGAGCATAGCCAAGCGTTGTAATAACGCTGCCCACGGTAGCTACTGCAACAAGAGCAATCTCGGAGAAGTCGCCAGTCTCAGGAAGCTTAGGCTGCTTCTTCTTTGGCTTCTTTGGAGTCTCTGATGGAGGAGTTGCTGGTGGGGTGTTTGGTGGCGTATTTGGAGGCGTGGTAGGAGGAGTGTTTGGTGGAATCTCGGTGTTGGTAACCGTGAAGCCATCAGTCTGGTTGCCCGAGACTGCGCTGGTATATCCAGCAGGAACGTTCTCTTCTACTACGGTGTAAGCAATAACGTGACCGTCTGTTGCATCGTTGCGGAGAAGACCGCTAAATGTTGCAGCCCAGTTATTGGTCTGGTCAAGAGTGACTGTCTCGGTGCTAGCAACGCCGTCTTTGTAGAGCCTGACGGTAACAGGACCGCCGACAGTTCCTACCCATGTCTTGTTAACTTGTACATCAACTGTTGGGGTCTTCTCGTCCTCAACGGTCTTAATAACGCCGGTGGTTGCAGAAACGGTGAGGTTATACGTATCAGTATTGAGCTGGTAGCCAGCAGGAGCGGTAATCTCCTGAACGTTGTAGGTGCCAGCAGGGAGCTTCTCGGTGGTAGCGGTACCATCTGCACCAGTGGTAATGGTCCAGGTCTTGGTTGGATCAGTGGTGCTGGTTACCTTAAAGACTGCACCCGCAAGCTTGGTGTTGTGGTCGTTCTTATCCACCTTGACGATGCGGATACGAGCGATGATGGTAGAAGTACCTTCTCCGCCGGAGGTTGCGTTGCGATATACCCAATCGGAGCTGTACTCAGGGTTATCGGAGTACATCTTGATGAGGTTACGCAGAGCAACACCTGGAACGTACGTGGTGCGATACGTGAACTTAAAGCTCTGACCGTTGCTGAGGTCTATGCCAGAAAGATCAAGGTCAAACGACTGTCCATCAGGGGAGATAGTCAGCATACCTGGGGTAATAGGAATGCGAGTTGCAGTTCCTGGAATGGTTGAGCCGTACTCATCAAAGCGAGCGCTCCAAAGCTCAAAAGTTCCTGGAACATAGGTAATCTCGGAAGGAAGGTCGCCGCCGCCCTGGTCGGATAGCTGG
>CAUSVW010000053.1:0-2828 GCA_963535155.1 uncultured Atopobium sp. | reverse complement strand
GGCTCATCTTTTGCAGATCCAACATCTGCTGCAAACACCTGAGTATCAAACAGAGTGGATAGATGTAAACGAGGCTCAAGAAGAGCAAGAAGCTCTGGCTCGTTGACAGTTGCTAATGCAGTAGGGATGTCTTTTTCTTGTAACTTGCCAATAAAATCAACAACACCAGGTCGAAGCTGCACGGAGTTTACAAAGAAGCTTTTACTGAGTTCTTTCCACTCGGCGACAATCTTTTCTGGATCTTCCTTTAGCCCATAGGTGGCAATTGCCCATTCGGCTCCCCTTTCAAATCCAAGAGGGGAGAGAATCTTGCCAATTTCTGGAGTGTAAGGGATTCCTCGCGACTCAAAAAACTCCTGGTCAACAAGCTTCCAAATATGGTGCGTATGAGCAATAGTGCCATCAAAATCAAAGATTGCTGCTTCAAAATCTGTTGCAAGAATATCTTCAAGTGTCGAGAAAATCACAGAGTTCCAATCAAGTTGCGGTGAGCTTGTGTTTTTTATTGTTGACGTGCCAGTCTAGTGTAAACTTTTAGCAAGTATGAAGAGGAGTAAACCAATACTTTTCGGAGGACCGCATGAAACGCAGCTTATTTAATACTCGCGGTAAATTGCTTGCTGTTTTGTTCTTTGTTGTCGCAGCATTGTTTGCAACAACAGTTCAAAGCGCATATGCAACTACCTACACCACAATGGATACCCAAGGAAACATTATCCAGAGTGAATCACTAAAAGATGCCGTAGCACTTGCTCGTGCAACTGGCAGACCTATTGCGCTTGACCCAGGTCACAGTGATGGCCTTGAAGGCAGAGATCCAGGTGCTACCTACTTTGGACTCAAAGAGGGAGATCTGGCTTGGGCAACTGCCATGTACGCCAAGAAGTATCTGGAAAAATGGGGTGTACAGGTTGTTGTTGTTCGTGGAGAACACGAGGATCCATCGATCAAGACGCGCGTACAGCGTGCTGTTGACGCAAACGCTTGTGCCATCATCTCGCTTCACTACAATGCCGGCCCTGCATCTGCAACGGGCTCAGAGGTACTTGTTCCTCATAAGGTAAGCTACAACTATGATCTTTATCTCTCCGGTCAAGTTTTTGCCGGCAAGGTTAACTATTACCTCAGAAATAAAGTTGGTATTGTTACCCGCGGTGACGGCGCAACAGAACGTGGCTACAACGACCAATACGGAACAGACTATTACGAGAATGGCGATGAGTCCGATTATTACGGTATTGTCCGCTATGCTCGTCAAAAGGGAATTCTTGGCGTAATTATTGAGCATCAATTCATCTCTAATCCAGCACATGCTGCTGAGTTTAAAGACCTTGGCGATAATTCCAAGGTTGACTACATTGGCTGGGCAGATGCATGGGCAATTTGGGAAATGTACAGCTCTGATACCTGGTGGAGCATGAGTAGTGTTTCAGTAGCTCAAAAGGATAACGATGTCACTTTAAAACCAGTTCTTACTGGCGTAGTTACTGACGCAACATTTACTTACAGCTATGTTGGTCCAGACGGAACAAAGGTAACGGTTGCATCTAATACAACGGCAACTTCGTCTACCTTTACGCTTCCTGCTAGCGGCCGTTACACCCTGTATATCACAGCAAGATCTTCTGACGGTCAAGAAGTAACCCGACAGACAAACTATGACGCTAAGATTAAAGAATCCTATGGCTGGCGCAGAGCTGCTGAAGGATGGATGTATTCCGACGACAACGGTACTGCTTACGTAAGCAGATGGCTTAAAGACGATGATGGCTGGCATTATTTTGATGCTAGGGGAATTGCTGTTTCTGGCTGGTTTACTACGCCAAATGGTAAAGTTTGGTACTTTGACGCAGCTGCATCTCATAACGCTGCCGCTCTTGGTCAGAGGACCATTTCAGGTAAGTCTTATTACTTTGATGAAGTGAATGGCCTTGTAAAGAATAATTGGATTCACTGGCCTGACGATTCTTGGTCATGGGCAACAGAAGATGGTTCATTGCAAGCCGGTTGGAAACGTATGCCTAACGGCAAATGGTTCTACTTTGATAGTAATAACAACTATCGCGCTACCTTTGGTTTGATGTCCGATGGCTATCAGAAGTACTACATTGATGTTACTCATGGTCTTCTTTATGGCGGCTGGATTAGCCTTGCTGATGGTAATTGGGCATGGGCAAATTCAGATGGCTCTCTTTATGCTGGCTGGAAGTATATGCCTAACGGTAAGTGGTTCTACTTTGATGAGAATGCAACTTACCCACTTATGAAGACCGGCGTTTTTTCGACTTCTAGTGGCTCGTATTATGTCGACGTAAACAATGGCATGACCTCTAATGGTTGGATTGCGTTGCCTAACAATATTTGGGCTTGGGCTCAATCAAGCGGTGCTTTGGCATCTGGTTGGTTTAATACTCCAAATGGAAAGACCTGGTATTTTGATCCAACTACTACTGAGCACGGCGCCCTCTTTGGTCTGCAATCAATCAATGGTTCATATTATTACTTTGACGAGAATAATGGCCTGCTCCGTAACCAAGACATCACGCTTTCAGATGGTCGTGTTGTACACGCAGATACATATGGTGTTCTCAACATTAAGCCTACTGATACCAATAACGGTAGAGGTGGAAACGTTGACAGCGATAACGGTGGAGATAATAGAGACGCTAACAACACCCCTACTGATAACGATTCTCCAATTGAGCCAACTCGCGGTAATTTCTCTGATCGCACCAGCGTTCTTGGAGCACCTCTTGTCACGAAAGAGGACCTCCAGCGAGATTTCAACAAGCGCGTAGGTTCTGCTTATCCAGCTGTCTATGCCGAGA
>CAUSVW010000052.1:0-2907 GCA_963535155.1 uncultured Atopobium sp. | reverse complement strand
ATACATATCGTTTGAGATGCGCCTATGCAAACGCTCAAGTCGAAGTCGCAACGAAAGCCTGGGGCGTTTGTCCTTGCTTTTATGCAAAGCAACCTTATTCATTGCGATATACATTGTGGCAACTACCTCGGCAAGTTCGTGTGCATATGCACAGGTTGCCTCAAAAGAAGCCCCGGATGCTCTTGCCACGCTTAAGCGCTCAAGCATGATTCCCATGGCGGTAGGCATATTTCCACTATCTACCAGGCAAATTGAGCTTGAGATATCAGGATTATTCTGACAAGCCTTTTGTGCCGTAAGAAGCGAATCAGAGAAATCTGCCCACACATGGAGCGAGAGGATCTTTTGTGCTCCTGATTCAAAAATGCTTCGATAGAACTCGCCCACCTGGTCAGTATCTGAGCTTAGAGCTCCAGGTATTACAGAAACCCCCAGGGCTTCAAGCTGGGAAGCTTCAAGCCCACAGGGGTTATCGCAAACTATTGCAAAAGTCGAGCAGTCCGAAGACGCCACGGGTTACCTCCAGTAGCGGTCGATTGTCTGCTCGCGATCTGGACCAACGGTGATGATAGAAACGCGTACACCAGCAAGCTGCTCCAGGAAGTCAATGTAGTCCTTAGCCTCACGAGGCAGCTGGTAGAAGTTGCGAACATTGGAGATATCGCACTTCCAACCAGGAAGAGTCTCGTACACAGGCTTTGCGTGATAGAAGACGCTCTGGTGCTCTGGGACGGTCTTGTAAATCTTGCCGTCGCACTCATAAGCAACGCATACCTTAATCTCATCCAGGCAGCCAAGAACGTCAAGCTTGGTGATTGCCAGGTCAGTAAGGCCATTGATGCGAGCTGCGTAGTTAACAACTACTGCATCGTACCAGCCGCAGCGACGCTTACGGCCAGTAGTAACGCCGTACTCATGACCAACTTCGCCGAGAAGATCGCCCGTCTCATCAAAGAGCTCTGTTGGGAATGGACCAGAGCCAACGCGTGTGAGGTATGCCTTTGCAATACCCAGGACACGGTCAATGTTGGTTGGACCAACGCCAGAACCGGTAACTGCGCCACCAGCGGTGCAGTTAGAAGAGGTGACAAATGGATAGGTGCCGTGGTCAATATCAAGCATGGTTGCCTGAGCGCCCTCGAAGAGAATGTTCTTGCCAGCCTCAAGCTCTTCGTTGAGGAAGAGAGAAGACTCAACAATGTAAGGACGAATGCGATCTGCATAAGGTAGGTAGGTCTCGCAAATCTGGTCAACGGTATAGGTTGGAAGACCATACACAAGACTCAAGATTGGATTGGTATACTCAAGTGCAGCTTCAAGCTTCTTGCGGAAGATCTTCTCGTCAAGCATGTCCTGAATACGCAGGCCAGTGCGGTTCATCTTGTCCATATACGTTGGACCGACACCGCGCTTGGTGGTACCAATAAGGTTCTTACCCAGCTTTTTCTCGTGCACGCCATCAAGATCTTTGTGATAAGGCATAACAATGTGAGCGTTGCCGGAAATCTTAAGCAGGTCGCAGGAAATACCCTTGCTCTCCAGCATGTCAATCTCGCCGAGAAGAACCTCTGGGTCAACAATGCAGCCATTACCAATAACTGGATAGGTATTCTCGTACATAACGCCAGATGGAACCTGGTGAAGCGCAAGCTTTGTGTCTCCAGCAATTACCGTGTGGCCCGCATTTGCACCACCTGCGTAACGGCAAACAACGTCAAAATCTCCGGAAATGAGGTCGGTTACCTTACCCTTACCCTCGTCTCCCCACTGAGCACCAACAAGTACGGAAGCTGGCATAAGTTCTCCCCTATCGCAGCTATCTACAAACACGACCATTACATGACGGTTACAACCTCTTTAGGGGTTGCTTCATAAGTATATCTAATAGCGCTCGCAAAAGCACAGAAGCGCAGAGGTTTTGTCACACATAAGAAACGATTAATGCGCGGGGTTTGCCATCGCAGCGTACTGAGCGGCTTCACTTTCTGAGTAATTATTTCCCTGGTAGATCTCAACAAACTTAGTAGATGTTGGCATAAACATTACAGGAACATCCCTCAGAGCACCTGCACGGTTCTTTGCAACAATGATGTTGGTAACGTCTTTATCAGGACGGTCATCGCGCGCGGCTTCTTCATCGCTCAGTGAGCGGTCAAGCAGCAAAACAATATCTGCATCCTGCTCGATTGCGCCGGACTCACGCAGGTCAGAAAGCTGTGGGCGCTTGCCGTTTCTGTTCTCAAGCGTACGATTGAGCTGAGAAAGCGCAATAACAGGTGCCTTGAGGTCTTTAGCCATAATCTTAATGCCACGAGACATCTCAGAAACCTCAGTTGCACGACTGTCTGCACGGCCCTTCTCGGCTGGAGGAGACAGCAGCTGGAGGTAGTCGATGATAATGACGCCCTTCTCAGCCTTATTAAGCATTCTGCGGGCTTTTGCACGGATTTCTGTGACCGTTGTGCCTGGAGTATCGTCAACAATGATTTTAAGGCGAGAAATACGCTCTGCTGCCTCCAGAAGGGTAGGCCACTGCTCATTCCTGATGTTGGAAGAACGGATGGTCTGCAAATCAACCTTTGATTCAGAAGCCAACAGTCTCTGCGCAATCTCAATCTTGCTCATCTCAAGCGAGAAGAGTGCAACAGTTGCACCGGAAACTGCGGCGTTATAGGCCATACTGAGAGCAAAAGAGGTCTTACCAACACCAGGACGAGCGCCAATAACAACCATCTGACCAGGCCGAAGACCCTGGAAGAGGCCATCTAAGGTTGCAAATCCGGTCTGAACACCCAGCTCTGAAGCATCTTTGCCAGCATTTTGCTGAAGCTCTTCAAAGAGATCAGTCATAATGTCTTCAATGCCCTGCTCAGACTGCTGAACATCTCTGTTGGTTACATCAAAAAT
>CAUSVW010000051.1:0-3015 GCA_963535155.1 uncultured Atopobium sp. | reverse complement strand
CAAGCGGAAAAGTTGTTGCGCTAGAGAACGTTCCTGATCCTGTTTTTGCAGGTGGCATGCTTGGTCAGGGTCTGGGTATCTGGCCCTCTGAGGGCGTTGTGTACGCGCCAGTCTCGGGCACTATTACCGCAACTACTCCAACTGTTCACGCATTTGGCATCACGGCCGATTCTGGAGAAGAGGTCTTGATTCACGTGGGCGTTGATACCGTTGAGATGAAGGGTGACGGCTTCACTGCTCTTGTCGAGCAGGATCAGCGCGTTGAGGTTGGTCAGCCACTCATGACGTTTGACCTGGATAAGGTTAAGGATGCGGGTCATCCTGAAGTAGTCATTCTTGCTATTACTAACTCTAGCGAGTACAGCAATGTAGAGATTCTTGCCTCTGCAGACCAGCTGGTTTCTGCTGGCGAGAAGGTCTGTGTGCTCGCATAACTGCGGCACGCAGTTGCTCTATGCCTGACACATCTTACAAGACACTCAAGCTGGACTTTGTTGCGGAAGGTCTTTTTGAAGACAGAAAAAGCCGCTTCATAGCCCAGCTTTGTCATGTAGAGACAGAGGCAGAAGCACAAGAGTTTCTCGCCAGGGTGAGAGCGAAGCACTACAACGCTCGCCATAACGTGCCTGCGTGGATATTGGAGGACGGTACAGAGCGTGCCTCCGACGACGGAGAGCCTTCCAGAACGGCGGGAATGCCGGTGCTGGAGGTATTGCGCGGCGCGGGACTTAAGAACGTCTGCTGCGTTGTCACGCGCTACTTTGGCGGAACGCTTTTGGGTCCTGGTGGACTTGTTCGCGCGTATACGGCGGCAACTCAAGAGGCTTTGGCTGCTGCTGAGGAAGCATCTGCTGTTCAGGAAATGCTGCAGGTTGTGAGGGTGGAGTTGTCGGCCCCGTACAACCTGTATGAGCAGATTCAACGCCTGGTCTCAGATACCGGCGGCAAGGTTATAACGGCAGAGTTTGGAGCGGACGTTTTTCTCGCCATAGACTTTAGGTGCGGAGAAGAAACGGCGTTCACGGATGCGCTGACAGAGCTCAGCGCCGGAAAAATTACAGCCGAGGTCTGCGCGGCGCGTTTTGATCTGTTCTAGTAGGTTTAATAAATTTAGCCTCGATAAACCAAAAAATACCAAATAAAAGAAGAGTAAGGATGGAGCGGCCGTTTTCTGGAAGCATGCCTCTTGAATCGCAATACCAGATTAATAAAAAGAACACCAAGATAGTGGCTCGTAAAATAACACGCTCTTTTGAAATTGCTCTCATGAGAGCCTCCAAAAAATAAGCTTGAACTTTTCTTTTTTCAGTATAGACCAGTAAGGCCGGCACAGAAAATTCTGTACCGGCCATGGGTGCTTTTATGTCCGTATTTAGAAGGCTACGGTTAAGCGTACCTTACTTGCGGTTACGACCACCAAGGGAGTAGCCAAGGTTCTCCCAGAAATCAATCTGGACGTCCTCGCCCTCGTCCCAGACCTTGAGCAGGTCCTCTGGAACGTACTGACGACGAACATCAGCCTCGCCACCGTAGAGGCGGAACCAGTCTGCGCTCATGATGAGGAAGCCGTCCTTACCGGAGTCCTTACCCCAGCTGTTCTCAATGCGCCACTGCTTAGCCTTACCGTCCTTATCAAGCTCAACGCCCTGGAAAGTCATTGCGTGGGTAAGAGAAGTCTCATAGTTCTCAATCATTGCTTCGCGATCCATGTCAAAGTCAAGACCAAAGAGGCCGTTGTAATCCATGGTGTCGGTTGAGAGAACGTAGTTGAAGTCCTCATTGTGACGAGGGAACTCCTGCATAACGTCGCAGGCCATGCAGACAGGGTTGCCGTCCTTCAAGGAAGCGATGGTAGCTGCCTCAAGAACCTCTGGCTCAACGTTCAAGAAGCGAGTCTTAATGCCTCCCAAAACGGTATCAATGAAGGTAGGGTGATACACCTTGCCGTAAGGGTATTTCTTGCTTGGAACAGAGATGAGCTGGACAAAGCCGCGAGGATCAACGCCACAATAGCGCTCAGCAAACTCAAGAGGAGTAATGCCAAAGTCGCGAAGAATCTGAGTGCCTTCCTCGTCCTTCTCGCCGTCCTTCTTGTCAGAATCCTTATTTGGCTCAACAGGGGAGAGCTTTGCCTTATCTACCTGTGCGTTTTTGCCAACCTTGCACTCAAAATCAAAGGTCAGAGGTGGCTCACCAAGGCAGACGGAAAGGATCTGGTGGAAGCCCTTGAGTTGCTCCTGCTTAAGCGCACGAAGCTCGTCTTGAGACTTGCCAGCTGCGTATGCTGCGCGAAGCTCGCCAGCGCTCTTTCTGAACAGGCGGTCAATGCGCTCGTCCATCTGAGTGGAGTTCTTGGAGCAAGCAGTCTCTGGCATGGCATCCTTAGGAACCAGGCCGTACTTCTCAACCAAGCTCATAGCAAATGAGTAGTAGCCGCCGTCGCCAATACCCTCAGTCAGAAGTGTGTGGACAACACGAGAATCGGTTGGCTGGTCAGCGGTCTGAATGATGTACTCAAGTGCGGAGTTAGCCTTCTCAAGCTTGTCGTAGAACATGCCATATGCCTGGCTGAACTCAAAGGTATCAACGTCAAGCTTCTTGATTGCCTCCTGGCGAAGCACGTTAAAAGAAGAGAACATCCAGCAGCGGCCGCTCTGACGCTGGTTGGTGACGTCGCCGGTCTTTGCAACGGCAACACCGTAGGTATCAGCGTAAGTGCGCATGGTGGTGATGTCGCGAGCAGCTGCGGAAACGCCCATAGAAGTTACGGAGTTGCGGGCAACGCGGTTAGCGCGGTCTGCGCTAAAAGCAGCAGTTTCCTCGTTTGCCCACTGTGGATTTACAGTCTGATCAGCCATTACGGCTCCTTTTGTTAGTAGCGTTTAGAAAAACCTGGCGAGAAGATCGTTCTTCTCGCCAGATGGTTTGTACCTTAGCGAAGTGTTGCAAGAGAGCCCATTGGGTCCCATGGCTCGAGGACGGTTGCTTCCTCGGTCTCAAAGGTCTTGAGCTGCT
>CAUSVW010000050.1:0-3034 GCA_963535155.1 uncultured Atopobium sp. | reverse complement strand
CACCAGCATAAGAATTATATAAACCAGGCTGGGCCTTAAAGCGATAGGCACCCTTTCGAGGGTTGCTTTGATGCCAATGATGTAGCTTTTAATTAATAAAATCTTCATATTAAATAAATATAACCTGTTACGTAAGCTAAGCGGCTTACGCAAGTGGCTTATAAGCGTCATCAACGTTGATGTGGCAATAACCACCTGGGTTCTTCTTCAGATAGTCCTGATGATATTCTTCAGCAAGCACATAATTGTCCAGTGGCTCAACCTCAACAGCAAGTTTCTGGCCAAAGAGAGACTCCTGCTCAGTCATAATGCGATCAATTACAAGCAAGTCTGCGTCGTTTGTGTAGTAGATGCCCGTGCGATACTGCCTGCCTACATCGTTACCCTGCTTGTTTACTGAGAGGGGATCAATAACCCTAAAGTAGTAACGCAGAATGTCATAGAGACTTACAACGGTCTCATCGTATGTTACGTGTACTGTTTCTGCATGATCAGTTGCCTTCACCTCTTGATAGTTAGTATCCAAAGTTTTACCGTTTGCATAGCCAACAGTAGTTGCACTAACACCCTTAATTCTGGAGAAGTACTCTTCAAGTCCCCAGAAGCATCCTCCAGCTAAATAAATCTCTGCCATAAAAGCCTCCTTAGGCTAAATTGCTGTTATAAAAGTTTGAAGTGACTTCTCTTTACTTCAAAAACACCTTCTTTGCTTAAAGAAGATATTACAGCGCTTAAAGCGCTTCTATCTACACCAAGATAATCTGCAAGCTGCTGCCGGTTGTAGGGGATATCAAACTCTTTTGAACCTTCTGCTTGTGAGCGTGTATTCAAGTACGCCATCAGTTTTCCGCGAATGCTCTTTGGCGCAGCATCTTGGATACGACGACTCAACATAATGTTTTTCTTCGCAATTGAAGCCATAAGGTTTCTGGTGATAATGTCTACACCACCGCAAATGTCACACGTTCTAGTAGTGATTTGTCGCACATCTAGTAGCAGAATATCCGATTTCTCTGTTGCAACAACCGAGGTCAAAAGCGGCACGTTTCCAAGAGCAGCATATGCCTCGCCAAAGGTCTCTCCGGTATGAAAGGCTCCCATTACAGAAATATTTCCTTGTGCATCTGATCCTTCAACGTGAATGGCCCCCGAAATTACAATGCCAAACTGATGAGCCTTATCACCAGCGCATAGAATAATCTCTCCAGGTTTATAGGTGTGTACCACCGCACGTAAATGCTTCAAAAGTGCATCTAGCTGCTCTGGCTTTACGCCTCTAAATACCCCAGTGTTAAGCAAAAACGAGGGCTTGATATCTTGCAAGTTCATATACGCTCCGAAAATTTCGTCATGATGAATCATTTTGTTGTAATTACAACATACCTTATTCCACATTCCTGTAATCATGAAACCTAGAAGAGCAAATCTCTTCTCGCTATATAGTTTTATGGAGAGGAAAAATAGTGGATAACAAGATGTTCTGTTTCCAGTGTGAGCAGACAGCTGCTTGTACTGCATGTACCGGCGCTGCTGGCGTTTGTGGCAAGCCTTTTGACGTTGCGTTTGCCCAGGATGAGCTCACCGGCGCTCTGGTTGGCCTATCTCGCACCGAGCTTGCTGCTGGCAAGCGTTCTAACCGTGCTGACCAGCTGATCGTCGACGGTCTGTTTACCTGCATCACTAACGTCAACTTTGACAAGGACGCAGTTGACGCAATTACTGCTCAGGTTCGTGACGAGAAGAACCGTCTAGCTGCAGAGGCTGGCGTAGAGCCTGTTGAGGATCTTCCTCTTGGCGGCGTTTGGTCCGACAACGAGGATATTAGGTCCCTCAAGTCCCTTATTCTGTTTGGTATTCGCGGCATGGCTGCTTATGCTTATCACGCTCGTGTTCTTGGCAAGACTGATGACGCAGTTGACGCTTTCTTTGTAAAGGCACTTGCTGCTCTTGCAACCGAGTCTTCCGTTGACGTTTTGCTGCCTCTGACCCTTGAGGTAGGCGAGGTCAACCTCAAGTGCATGGCTCTTCTCGACAGCGCAAATACCGGCGCTTATGGTACCCCAGTTCCAACTGAGGTTCCTCTGACTATTGAACCAGGTCCCTTCATCGTTGTCTCTGGCCACGACCTTCTTGACCTTAAGATGATCCTTGAGCAGACCGAGGGCACCGGCGTTAACGTCTACACCCATGGCGAGATGCTCCCAGCTCACGGTTACCCAGAGCTCAAGAAGTATCCACAGCTCAAGGGCAACTTTGGTACCGCATGGCAGAACCAGCAGAAGGAGTTCAAGGACATTCCAGCTCCTGTTGTCTTCACCACTAACTGCCTCATGCCACCTCGTCCTAGCTACAAGGACCGCGTCTACACCACTGAGCTTGTTGCCTTCCCAGAGCTCGTCCACATTGATGAGGATGATAACGGTAAGAAAGACTTCAGCGCTGTTATCAAGCAGGCTCAGGAGCTTGGTGGATATGCTGAGGCTCAGGAACTCACCGGTATCAACGGTGGCCACAAGGTAACCACCGGCTTTAGCCACGGTGCAGTTCTTGGCATTGCCGATAAGATCATCGACGCTGTTAAGCAGGGCGCTATCAAGCACTTCTTTGTTGTTGGTGGCTGCGACGGTGCTCGTCCTGGTCGTAACTACTACACCGAGTTTGTTGAGCAGACTCCTGCAGATTCCGTTGTCCTTACCGTTGCTTGCGGTAAGTTCCGCTTCAATGACCTTGACCTGGGTACCATTGGTGGCATTCCTCGCATTCTTGACGTCGGCCAGTGCAACGACGCTTACGGCGCTGTTCAGATTGCAACCGCTCTTGCAAATGCATTCGACTGCGGTGTTAACGACCTGCCACTGAGCTTTGTCCTGTCTTGGTACGAGCAGAAGGCAGTATGCGTTCTTCTCACCCTGCTGCACCTTGGCATCAAGAACATCAAGCTTGGACCAACCCTTCCTGCATTTGTCAGCCCTAACGTCCTTAACATTCTTGTTGAGAACTACGGTATTGGCCCAATCGGCGATGCTTCCGAGGA
>CAUSVW010000049.1:0-3114 GCA_963535155.1 uncultured Atopobium sp. | reverse complement strand
GGAGGCTTTGCAGCTGCAGAAGAAAGCGTATTTCTAACTAAGTACGCAAAGCACGTCACGGTTCTTGTGCGCGAGGAAGCATTTACCTGCGCCCCTGCGTCGTCCGAGGCTGCTCGCACTAATCCAAATATTACTGTTCTCTATAACACGCAGGTTGAATCCGTTGCCGGAGATTCCGCACTTAGGTCTATTACCTACAAGAATCTCAAGACGGGTGAGAAGACCACCTTTGCTCCAGAAGATGGAGATTCCATTGGCGTCTTTGTCTTCGCGGGCTATGCGCCTGAGACTGACCTGGTAAAAGAACTGGCTCAGACTGATGACTACGGCTATCTGATTACCAATGAGCACCAGGAAACAACCTGTGGGGGCCTCTTTGGTGCAGGTGATGTGTGTCAGAAGCCATTACGTCAGGTTGCAACGGCCATCGGTCAGGCAGCAACCACCGCTACTGAGATGGAGCGCTACATCAAGCGCGCTCAAGAAAAGACCGGCCTGGTTCCGCAGATGAACGTTACGCGTATCTCGTCCAAGAAGGAAGCTCCTGAGGCTCCAGCAGCCAAGACTACCACTGACTCCGGAGAGCTCTTCACTGACGACATGAAGGCGCAGCTTAACGCTGTCTTTGAGCGTATGGCACGTCCGCTTGTGCTTCAGCTTGAGCTTGATCAGAGACCTGTTTCTGAGGAGCTTGTAGCTTACATGGAGGAGCTTTCTTCTATGACTGACAAGCTGAGCGTTCAGACGGTTTCAGACACGGGCGAGAAGAACCTTCCTGTTGTACGCGTTTGCGCACAGGATGGAACCCCTACAGGCCTTGCGTTCCACGGTGTTCCTGGCGGCCATGAGTTCACCTCGTTTGTACTGGGACTCTACAACGCTGCTGGACCTGGTCAGCCTATCAGTGACGAGGATAAGGCATCTATTGCCGCTATTGAGTCAAAGACGCATCTTCAGGTCCTGGTGGGACTCTCTTGCACCATGTGCCCAGATGTTGTTGTGGCTGCTCAGCGCATCGCTGCAGACAATCCTCAGGTTACCTGCGATGTCTACGACATCAACCACTTCAAGGAACTTAAAGACACTTACGACGTCATGAGCGTTCCTTGCTTGGTTATCAACGACGGTCAGAAGGTTGACTTCGGCAAGAAGAACCTCTCTCAGATTTTGTCGCTGATTCCTTAAGATCCATTCGCGTCAAGGAGAGGGAGACGCTAATGAATATGCCGAGAAGATTAACGGTCTTCTCGGCATTTTTTGCGACGTATGAAGAAAGCGTATAAAGCCTGTTTAGACATGCAAGGTCATGTCACCTTACAGAGCTTTTTGCTGGTAGAGACCTGCATCGGTAAAACCCTGAGCGCGATAGTAAGCGCGCGTTCCAATTGAGCTGATGACGTTAAGGCTGGTATAACCCGCCTCAGCTGCGATAGAGGAGGCTTTGGTAAGAAGCTTTTGACCCAAGCCCTGGTGCTGAGCAGACATTCCTTCCGAGCCCAGCGAGAGCGCCTGTCCGTACACGTGGAGCTCTCTGATCATGGCTTGGCCTGGCTGTACCAGCAGTTCATTGGCAGAAACATCACACGCGCCAGAGGTCAGCTTATCCCAGTGGGGAAGCGAAAGCCTACAAAAACCTGCAATTTTGTTATCGGTGGTTACCCATTGCAGGAAGTGCTCGTTACTGACTGCAGTGGTGTACGTGAAGTCCTGAAGGGCAAGTTCCGAGGCGCGTACCTGCTGCTGGTTAATCTCTCTAAAGCGAATCTCCTGCACGCGACGTGCAACATCTTCAGCAGCAAGCTCTTGTTCCACCATCTGGCGGAGGTTGGTGTGTTTGTTTCCCACCAGAATATCGGTGGCACTAATGTCTCTAATCATGCGAGAAATGCGCACGTATGGAGGCGTGTTAAGCACGTCTTGAACAAGTACGTCTACCAGCTCGTCTTTGTCATATGGTTGCCACGCGCCTTCACGATACTTCTGCACCAGCTGTGTTCCAGATACCAGCGCACAGGGGTAAAGCTTGATTTCATCGGGAAGAAAACCTGGATCAGTGACAAACGTCTTGAAGTCCTGTTTATCTGCCTCAGGCGTTGCCCCAAGAAGATTAACCATCAGATGAGAATGGATTTTAAATCCGTACAAACGGATGAGCGAGAACGCACGTTTAATCTGTGCGGCCGACATCTGGCGCTTGTTTGCATCAAGGATTTCTTGGTGCGTACTTTGAATGCCAATTTGAATTTTGGTGCACCCAAGCTGCCTAAACATACGCAGGTTATCTGGTGTGATGGTATCGGGTCTGGTTTCAATTACAAGGCCAACCACACGTGCAGCGGCTGTCTCATTAACGTGTTGCTGTTCTACCAGCTGGTCATACGTGCTCTGCATCTGAGACCACGCGCTTTGGTGAGGCTGGCTGGTGTCGTAGAGCTTATGAAAAGCCTGGTTATACGTGGCAGTATCTTCAAAGACTGCCGCCTGTTGTTCAGCAACAAAGGAAGAGAGAGCCTCTTCAGAGTTTTGCAAGCCAAACGAGGTGTACCAATTCAGGCGTTCCTGGATGTGATTAGGAGAGCTTGGCCACTCGTTGAGTGCACGGAAAAGCTCCTTGATAAACCAGTATTGATAGCTCTCTGGATAATCGCTCCAGGTACCACCAAGTACAATGAGCTCTACTTTGTCGGTTGAGTGGCCCATCTGATAGAGCGCCTGAAGACGAGCAGCAACTTGTACGTATGGATCAAAAAACGTTAGTTCTGCGCGCTGACAGGCAGGCTCGTTAGCAAGGTAGCTCTTAGGCATACGCAGATCACACGGACAATAAATGCAATTACTTGAGCAGGTATGCGGCCTGGTAATCACGGTAATGGTAGCCACGCCAGAAGCGGTGCGACGAGGCTTCATGCGCACGGAGCGAATAAATCTTTCTTCCAGCTCAGGTGTCACGTTCCACGATTGCCAGAGCTCATTGTTTTTCTGCTTAATCTGCAAAAAATAGGGGAGAATTGCTCGTTTAGGAATGAGTTTCTCGCGCTCTGTACTGTGGGCGCTAGAGTCAATTCCGCTGTTGTGCGAGTTAATGAGCATCTCAAGCTGATGCGTATCAAGAGC
>CAUSVW010000048.1:0-3121 GCA_963535155.1 uncultured Atopobium sp. | reverse complement strand
GTCGACCTCGCCGCAGCTTAGTTCTTAGCTGCGTGAAGCTTGAGAGTACCCAATGCAAAGAGAACCGCTGCGCCGCCTGCAACAGCAAACATCAGTGTGTTCTGCAGTGCGTCGTCGCCAGTGTAAGGAGTGCGGGACTTGCGAGGCTTAGGGACAACAGGGTTAGTAGTGGTGTTGGTATCTGTGTCGATAAGACCATCGCTGACGTGAGCAGTGTTTACAACCGTAATGTCCTTCTCGCCCTTGTTGACCTTGACCTGGAAGGTAACGGTGAGCGTGTCGCCCGAAGCAACATTCTGAGTCCAAGTTACGGTGCGCGTAGCTGGATCGTAGGTGCCGCCGTTATCAGCGGAACCATCAACGTAGGTCGTGTGCTCTGGGATGACATCGGTGATGGTGACATCGCGAGCAATGTTGGTGGTGTTGGTGTAAGTTACGGAGTAAGTAAGCACCTGACCAGCAGTTACCTTGTTGCCGTCGATGGAGTTACCCTGACCGTCCAGGACATCCTTCTTTGGCTGAGGTAGGACTACCCAAACGCCAATGAAGTGAGCGTTTTTGTGGTCAATGACCTCGGAATCGTGATCGTAACCAATGAACACCCAAGTTCCGTCTGGAGTCTCAACACGAGTGACACCGCCAAGTGGCTGATCAGGGGTAACGGTGGTGCCGTTAGGAATTCTAGTCTGCTTACCAGGCAGCAGGTCCAGGACCTCCTGAGGAAGCTCCCTGTTAGGAGTGCCACTTACAAACTCGTGGGTCTTCTCGTACAGAAGCTCAGTGGTTACCTTATTGGAGTGAGCAACGTTTCCGTCGACGACCTGTGTGAGCTCGTTATCAATGTTGGAGCCATCAGTCTCTACCTTGCTGTTGGTAACAGTCTTGTAGGTAATAACAAACTTCTTGCCGCCATTTGCCTTGGTGAGCAGGTGGTCCTTGATGTTGACGGTAACCTTCTGACCATCAACAGCAACAGTATAGTCAGTGCCCTCGGTTAGGGTCTGGCCGTCAAAGCTTACGGAAAGGCTCTGGAAATCAAGGCGCTCGTCAAAGGTATCGACCATGCTCATCGACTTAATCTTGCCGATGGTATCAATGCCCTGCCTTGGCAGCGTAAAGGTGCCGGTATACGTAATGGTTTCTCCAGCCTTAGCAGGAGCCTGCTCAGGATCAACTGCCTTTACAGGAGCTGGAGTAATTGCTTCAGTGTACACACCAAAAAGGCTGCCGCTGGTAGCTGCGCTGGTAGACTCAAACGTCATGCTGTTTGACTTGGACTTAACAGCAAAACCTGCAAGGTTCTTCTCCTGATCAGGACCAGAGGTACCACGAACAGGATTCCAGGTAATATTGCTGCCGTTAGTACTCTCGACAAGAATGTTCCTGTTATTCATAACAATGCTATCGATGGTGCTATTGGCGTTAATGAGCGAGAAAGTCTCGTTTGCACCAGTGTCACCGACAACGTCAATATCGCTTGGCTGCATAACAAGCTTGAGGTCACAAGGGGTGCCATCAGTGTACTTCAGCTCTACAGTCACGTTTGCGCTGATTGCATAGGACCTAAACATATCAGCGGTGTAGCTGGGGTGATTTACGTCAATGTAGTCCATAATCTGGAAGGACTTAGTTCCCCAATTCTCATCAACAGTCAGAAATGCAACATCAGTCTTATTTGGATTGTTGTAATCTGCGTTGGCATTCTTAAGAGTAAGGTCCAGCGAGTTAATGGTGACATAAACGTCAACGGACTTGCCGTCAACAGTGCCAGCATTAGAGAACTTCAGCGAGAGAGGCTGAGCATACTGCTGGTTGGAACCGTCTTTAGTTGGCTGAACAACAAAGGCAGTTGAAGGAAGATTGCCTGTATCAGAAGTAGGAATCTCTATGCGCTTAACGCCAGCTCCCTGCGAGAGAACAGTCATGTTGTCTCTGGTCAGCGTGAACTGGTAAATGTTGATCTGGGTAAGATCACTATCGTCTTTCTGGCGATCGAGTGCCTGAGCTGTATTAATAGACATAAACAGGCACGCCACAACCATGGTTAGAAAGACTGAGATTCTCTTAAGAAAACCCTTTTTCATGATGGCCCCTCAAAAAGATGTGCATATTACAGCTACATTTTCTTACAAATTGATAGTCAAAACTTGAGAGAAATTAGTATTCACATAAAAAGTGAATTTGGCTGATGAATAGTATAGTTTGTATGGACAATACTATTTTAAAAATAGTTCAAATTTTTGTGTTTGTCCCGCATCTGCTGCTGATGAACATGAATTCAGCTTAGGGCGCTTCAAGGTGTTGCGTCACACGATGCCGAACTAGCCTGCGCACGCCTCAGTCTGCGCGCCTTAGTTTGCTCCGCCAGGGCGAGAAGGTCTTCCAGCTTGATGATTATCTGACTCTTGAACTTTTTCTGTCTTGGAGCAAATCCACGCAACGGTATAGCCAATACAGCCAATAAACAGGCAGGTTAAGCCCAACATAATCATTTTCTCGCCAACGCCAAAGTTAATTTCATATTGAATTTTGAGCGCCAGCGGAGGATCTTGCAGAGGAAGTCCAGCCTTAGCAAACAGGTAGTATGCACCCATGAGAGCGCTTAAAATGCCCGAGATCAGAAAGCCCTGTGAAAGGTTCTTAATAACTTGAGCCGCTTTATTCATGTCGCATCATCTCCTTATGTTGCTATGGTAAAGCAAAATGGCGAGAAACCCAAAAAAGAGAGCCGGCGTATGAACTGCCTCCCATTTCTTGGACACGAGAAATAGGAGTCAGTTCAAAACACACCTATGACAGATAATCTGTCAAAAAGACGTATACATTACGCTGAAAATACCTCAAACGTGCAGATTATCTTCATTAGGTGTGTAATATGCCCGCAATTGTGCAGAATATCTGTCTTAGGTGTGTTCCGTAGATACTGAATTTATCGATAGTTAAATTTCTTATATAAGTCTATTCATGTTTAAGCATATTAGATGAAGTTTATGCATAGATATGCATATCAGGTAGTGTGACCTCTAGCTGCCTGGCTATCTTGATTAAGAACATGTCGATTCTTCGGCAGAACCTACCAAAGCTGCGCTATTTTGTGCGCCAAGCCTAAAAGCCGGCGCTA
>CAUSVW010000047.1:0-3468 GCA_963535155.1 uncultured Atopobium sp. | reverse complement strand
AGAATCATTGCAGAAAGAATGGAAAACTCGGCATCAGAATCTTGTGGCATAGAGGCGTTCTCTAGGGCCGTCAATTGCGTAGGATTCATCTCAAACGAGTCTTGTGCCATCGTCTTTTCCAATCATATTTTTTGGGAATGAATCTGAATAGTAGTGTACTTTTCAAAAAAATAAAGAGTCATTTTGGCTTGCAAAATTCGAAAAGTTAAGTCTTCAACACGATTTTCCAAAACTCGTATACCCTGAGCGGGATTTCCTTGAGTTTTCAACGTTTTCAACAATTTTTAGACTTTTTTCGACACGTGGTATTTTCTACACAATTGCTTATCTGCGGTTATACAAATCAAATTACAATTCCGCAGGTTAAGTGAATATGTTTTACATAACATTTTGAATAACCGCAGGTAGAGTGTAAGAAATTATACCGTTTCGTCTACACATAAAAAGACCACCCCTTTGTTATGTTTCACAAAGGGGTGGTTCGAACAAACATTCCATTCTTTTCAGATGGCTGCGCTTTTTATAAAAGCTTACAAATCTGTAGAAAACTGCAGAAATTGTATAAACCACCAAAAAATGCAGGAGAACTGTGTTTTATGCATGCATAAAACTACTCTGCGGACTCAACCTCAACCTCGGCGATTGCCTCAGCGACAACCTCCTCGGCCTCCTCCTCTGCAGGAGCAGCATCGTCCTCGCCAACAAGAACAACGACGGTAGCGGTAATGTCACGATAAAGCTCAATGGTGACATTGTGGCGACCAGCGGTCTTGATAGCAGCGCTACGAGCAATGCGCTTACGATCAACGGTGACGTTGAGCTGTGCCTCGATTGCATCAGCAATCTGAGCGGTGGTGACGGAGCCAAAGAGCTGGCCCTCCTCGCCGATGCGAGCGTCAACAGTTACGAGCTTGCCATCAAGAGCTGCCTTGGTAGCATTTGCGTCAGCAATACGCTGCTCTTCGCGCTTAGCGATATTGTGACGACGCTCCTCAAGCTGCTTGATGTTACCCGGTGTAGCAGGCTGGGCAATCTTGTTGGGGAACAGGAAGTTCTCCGCATAACCCTGTGCGACCTCTACGATGTCGCCTTCGCCGCCCTTACCGCGAAGCTCGCCCAAGAGAATAACTTTCATGGGAAACTCCTTTGATGAGTCGATGGTATCGACTAGTTGTTGTTTATCGTAGGCTCTGAATCCTGGCTTCCTGAGCGATTAAGCTTTCGGAAGTTTGCCCAGGCGTCAATAAGTCCTACGAGAGCCATAACGCCTAACTGAACTTCTAGCATGCCTGCCAATACGAACAGTGACAGAGAAAGTGCTGGCGAGAAGTGCTTCTCGCGCACAAACCATGTGAGCACTGCAAGGCCCTGAAGAGCAAAAACAACTCTAAGAGCCATAAATACGTTCAGCGTAATTAGCTGAAGTAAGTCTTGAGCAGGCAAAACGGTACTTGAAAGTGCATACACAAACAAGTTGGCCACGGTAAGAGCACACATCCAAAATGGAACGTCCATCAGCTGGAACTGTGGCAATTTCTGTGGGTCTCTTGTCAGTGCTTTATACACTGTTCGAGCTCCAAAACGCGCAATTACAAAATATAAAAGCGCCATGCCGGTATAGCTGGTTGGCCAAAAGAGCATAAAGAGCGCCTTTGCAGTTGAAAGACCCTCTTGGATCTCTGGAGAAGCACCTGAGACCTGCGAAGCGTATTGATTAAACACGCTCTGAGCAAGCTCGGGAAGACTTGTTCCTGCCATCGCGGCAAAGAATGCATCGTATCCCAGAAGTGCTAAAGCCGTTGCCCCTACAAGAAGAGATCCAACACCAACAGTGAGTTTCTCTGTTGCAAAAGCGTAGCCAACTCCAAGAGCAAGTGCGCAAGCGGTAACTGAAGTTGCCGCTTCCGTTGGTCCCGAGAGCAAATAAGCTGCTACACCTGTAACAAGTACAGAAGTAATAGCGGGACCAAACCATCCGTGCCCTTTTTTGCAATAGACAGCAATTACCATGCCATACGCAACCAAAGCAGCTCCAATAAAAGAAAGGAGCCCGGTAATTACTCCACCAACAACGCAAAGTACAAATCCTTGCTTGTATGTTGGAGCCTCAAACGGACGCGGTTTGCCTCCGTTTTGGTTGCTTGGACCGGCAACATTCTGCGAGCTACTCTCTGGGCGAGAATACCCTTCAGGTGCCTGAGGAATATTTGAATCCGGTCTATCCATTGCTAACCAACTCTACCTAAAGAACAGATAGGTTATCCGCGACTACGGCCACCGCGGCTGGAAACCACAGGGACAGTGTAGGGCAGAAGTGCCATCTCGCGTGCGCGCTTGATAGCAAGTGCAATGTCGTGCTGGTGCTGCGTGCAGGTGCCAGTGACGCGACGAGGCTTAATCTTGCCACGGTCGGTCATGTACTTACGAAGAAGCTGAGTATCTTTGTAATCGATGAACTCAGTCTCCTCCTTGCAGAACTGGCAATACTTGCGACGCGGCTGGCGCTGGAAATCTTGTTTCTGCTGAGCCATGTCTTTTACCTTTCAGATGACAGTAACGTCTGTGTTGCTGTCTGACGTTTAAAACGGAATATCAGCATCGTAGAACTCCTCGTCTGGCGGAGCCGGAACGGGAGCGGGTGCCTGTGGAGTTGGAGCTGCATAAGATGGTGCGCCCTGTGACATAGGGGCTCCACCCTGCTGATTCCTAGAAAGGAACTCGACCTCATCGACAACAACCTCAAGCTTGCTGCGACGCTGTCCTTCCTTCGTCTCCCAGGAGCTGAAACGAAGCTTGCCTTCAATAGCAACCTTCGAACCCTTGGAGAGGAAGCGGGAAAGTGCTTCAGCACGCTGACCAAATACTACGCAGTCTACGAAGTTAGGAACATCTTCCCACTCACCAGTCTGCTGGTTCCTGCGACGATCGTTAACCGCAACGCCGAAGGATAGAATCTGGGTACCGCCTGCTGTGGAGCGAAGCTCCGGGTCACGGGTCAGGTTGCCCGAAATGTTAACCCTGTTAATACTCATAAATCTCACTACCTCTCATCGTGGAATAATTCCACTTTTCCATTACAAGGACTTAGTCCTTATCGACTCGACGCACGATCATGTGACGCTTAACAGCATCATTGATTCGCAGGACTCGATCGAGCTCTGCAATCTGCGTTGGATCTGCATGGAAATTGATGAGGGTATAGTCACCCTCGGTAAGATCGTCGATCTCAAAAGCAAGCTTACGCTTACCCCAATCCTCGACGCTGTCGACTACTCCGCCGTCAGTGGTGATAGCAACGTCAATACGCTTCATTACACCAGCGCGGACTTCCTCGGTGGAAGCTGGGTCAACAAAAAACAGCAGTTCATAGGCCTTCATATTGTCACCTCCTCTGGGCTAATGGCTTCGGGAAGTGAAGGTGCACCCGAAGCAGGAAAGTTCGACCAAGCATCATACCACATAAATGCT
>CAUSVW010000046.1:0-3488 GCA_963535155.1 uncultured Atopobium sp. | reverse complement strand
TTTCGGATGATAGGGCGCAGGCTTATGCTTCGCTTTCGTCTATGACCAACTTGGAACAAGACCAGGTTAAAGACTATAAACAGCGGTTGACTACAGCCCCTGACTCGGCAGCGATTAAAAGCGTTCTAGCTGACGCTAAAGCAGCTAACGACAAGGTGACTAGCGACAACGCAAAAGCGGATAAGGACGTTAAAGAGATTGAGGCTGCTATTACCGGGGTTAAGCTAGTTGGTACTGGTGATTGCGCTGATGTGACTTTAATATTTAACGCTGACAAGACTTGGCAGATCAGCGGGGAAAACGCGGACCAATGCTTTTTACCGCACGAAAACAAGTACTGGGGCGTCTCACGCTACAAAGATGGTGGCACGCCGCATATAGATTTCGGTGATAGTAAAGATACCAGCGAGGCCCCCCGTTCGGTTGATGTATCATTAAGTGATGATAAGCGCACAGTTAAGTTTGTGCATGGCCCTCAATTTTATGAGTTCACTATCACCAAGTAGATCAGCCTAAAACTAGCTTGTTTGTGGGGACGCCAGGAGTCTGGTGTCCCCACGCTTTTGTTTTCAGTGTATTCTGATTGTTTAAATAATTAATGCAGCATGTACATAATAAGCTGTAATTTCAGCTTGTTGACTACGTTGTAAGGTTTAATTAGAAGTTTGTTTGGTTGCAAATGAGCTTATAGGTTTACCGGCAATTGAAGGGCCAAGGTGTTTGCCTGCGTAACTCGTATCTGATTCTGCTTCTAGCGCCCACTGTTCTATGTCTTCGTCGGTGAAAACGACGCTGTCAGCGCTTTTGCAGGTGTCCATCTGATTGCCTGCTTCGCTTGAGTTCTACTCGATTTTACGATAAGTAGTGCCACCTTAACATTCCAAAATCCCTGGTAAACGTTTCCGGGCCTGGCCTGCTCGATGATCTACGCGGCCTTAATGCGTACTCATAGAACTACCCATACTTGTGTGTTTGGGGCCGCGTGTGTGCGCTTTGCGGGAGGGATGCTGTCCCTTGATAGACGTTTATACATCAATAGCTGTATAACGCTGTATGAACGTCTGTTGTAGAGGAGGTGTCTACTTTGATGCTTGACGAGCTTGTAAGTTACATCGACGCCGAGGGTGGGGTGGCGTACTCTTCGCAGCTGAAGGGTGCTGGATTTTCTGCGGGACTTATCTCTTATGCGAGCGAAACAGGCCTTATTGATAGGATTTCACGCGGTATCTACTGCACGCCTGATGTTTTCGAAGATGACTTTCTTGTGATTGGGACGCGTTGGCGTAGGTGTATTTTTTCGCATAACAGCGCGTTGTATCTAAATGGATTATCAGACAGGCTTCCGGTAGTGCAGTCCGTGACCGTACCTAGGGGGTATAATCCGGTCAGGCTGATTGAGGATTTTCCAGGCATTCAGATTCACTGGGTTCGCCCTGATATTTACGAGCTTGGCGCAACAAATATTATGACGCCGTCAGGTAATAGGGTCAGGTGCTATAACTCTGAACGTTCGATCGCTGATCTGATTAGGCAAAGGAAGCTGGGTGGCGTTGATGCGCAACTTGTGCGTGACGCTATTGGTGGATACTTCAATAGCCGTGAGAAAGATCTTCATGAGTTGGCGCGCATGTGTGAAGCGCTCAGAGTAAGGCGCGAGTTACAGGTATACCTGGAGGTGTTTCATTTGTAGGTTTGTAGCCTACAATTGCAACATGGTTCGAGCGAATCATCTGGAAGCTATAGCCCAACTCTCAGAATCTGAGGGTGTCTTTACAACTGCTCAGGCTGAACGCATGGGCATACCGCGCGATGCTCTGCATGATGCGGTTGAGTCTGGTCGACTTGAGCGTGTCATTAGAGGTGCTTATCGTATGATTGGGGCTGGTTCCTCATATACAGATGAGCTCGCAGCTATTTGGAAACTGACTGCGCCAGAAAACTTCAGTTATGAGCGGATGCGTAGCTCGAATTGGGATGGCATAGTGATTGGGGGCGCCACTGCTTCATCACTGCTTGAGCTGGGTGATCTGTATCTATCGCCTTACCGCATTTACGCTCCAAAGCGCATAAATTCGCGAAAAACTGTTGCTAGTTTTGCGAAGAGGAAAGTTGCTCGGGATGAGGTGACTTTTGTGCAGGGGCTGCCTGTTACGCGTCCTGAGCGCATTGTGTTTGACCTTGTGTTAGATGATGAAGATCTCTCGCTGGTTGCTGATGTGCTGAGAGAAGCTGCCTATGCGAATCGCGATTTTGATTTTAAAAATCTGGCAAATTATCTGCGTGATTACTATTCTGCTAGCCAGGCCAAGGAAATATATGAAGGTCTGCTGTCAGATGCAGGATTACCCAGTGAGAAGGATAGGTTATGACCTACAAGAGTGCCGCAGCGGTTGAAATGGCAGTCAAGTCTGCTGCATCTGCATCATCTCTTGATACAGCTAGGGCGGTGTCTTCCTTCTATTTCCATAGATTGCTCTGTCGTGTATTTGCTGGCAATAACAAGAAGTTTGTATTAAAGGGTGGGGAGGCAATGCCAGATAAGTTTTCTGTGCCTAGAGAATGGGGTTTATCTCAGGGAAGGCAGTTTGAAAAGTTATCTGCTAATACAGGGTTGCCTGCAGGGCTGAAGGTGATAGATGCAGCAGCTGAGTTGGCAGGAAATTTAATTGACCCGGCTATTAATGCTAGCGTGAGTGGTTTGCAATGGTTTCCTGAAGATCTCAAGTGGGAATGTAAAGATTCTTAGATTTAATCTAAATTTTGTGAGAATGGTACAGCTTTATGTGTGACGTACAGTCATGCTGAATTTGGAATACTATTCAGTGTGGTTGTACGGGAGAGGGGGCCTATGCGGACAGTGCTTGAGATTGCCTCGCAAAACGCTGGATATGTGACTGCTGCTCAGGTTACAGCTGCAGGTATACCGAGGCGTAAGCTCGCTGAGGTAGCTCGTTCTGGAGAAGTTGTACAACTTGCGCGTGGGCTCTATGCCTTGCCAGACGTATGGGAAGACCCACTATATATTGCCCAGTACAGGTTCTCACGTGGCGTGTTCTCAGATGATACTGCATTGAATCTGCATGAGATGACTGACCGCACTCCAGCTTCTTTAACAATGACTTTCCCGCGAAATTACAACACTGTGGCAGTCAAAGAAGCCGGTATTATCTGTCGCACTTGCGCAAACGAAGTTCTTGATTTAGGTTTAACGCAGGTGAAGACGATATACGGAAATATGGTTAGAGTATACGACCTTGAGAGAACGCTGTGCGACTTAATGCGTGGCAAGAGTGTGCTTGATCTGCAGTTACTTGTGCCGGCAATGCAGAGCTATACACGCAGCAAGAATCGAGATCTAGTAAAGCTTATGAATTATGCGCGCAAACTTGGGGTAGAGCGCAAAATTAGAGCTCATCTAGAAATACTTCTGTAAAACAAATAACTTTTATGCTCAAGTTTGAGTGCTGCTAGATGAATCTGCCAGTGAG
>CAUSVW010000045.1:0-3666 GCA_963535155.1 uncultured Atopobium sp. | reverse complement strand
CGACTTAGGTGTGTTCCGTAGATACAGAATTTATCGATAGTTAAATTTCTTATATTTCTCTATTCATGTTCAAGCATATTAGATGAAGTTTATGCATAAAGATGCATATCAGGTAGTGCGACCGCCTAGCTGCATGGCTATCTTGATTAAGTACATGTCGATTCTTCGGCAGAACCTACCAAAGCTGCGCTATTTTGTACGCCAGGCCTAAAAGCCGATGCTAACACGCTGCAGAATCATAATCACCCGCATAAGAACTGCCTCCCATTTCTTGGACACGAGAAATGGGAGGCAGTTCAGGATGCGAGGGTTTTGCTTTTAGATTTGAAAGAACGTTTAGTTGAACTTAACAACCTTCTGAGCCACACGGTAACCACCAATAGTGACTGTCTTGCCAATCTTGCCAGGAAGGTTTGTAGCAGTGCCTACAAGACCGTAGCGAGCCTTGCGGTACATCTTCTTGTCATAAGCGCGAAGCTCATCCCAGAGCTCCTCCAACTGATCCATGGCATCCTCGCGGTCGCTCATCTTAGAGAAGACTGAGCAGATAGCCATGATGATAGTGAAGTAACTCATCATGTACGTCTGAAGACGTGGAGAAGAGATGTCGTCGTAGATGTGATATGCGTGCATCATATTGCGCGCTACGCGCCAATAATGATCAACGCGACTTGTTAAGACCTTCTCGTTAACTGATTGATCATCTCGACCGATGAAGTAACGATATAAATCAACGTCAACATAGTAGATAGTCTTTACCTTAGGGAATGGAACGTAGGCATAGACGTTATCCACATAGAAGGTATGCTCAGGCATCTGGATATTTGCAGAGCGCAGAACCTCAACGCGGTAGGTAATTGCGTGCATCAAAAGGTACTGAGACAGCTTGAAGCGGCCAATCTCTTCCCAGCCAATAATCTTGTTGGTTGGAACAGCATCGCGATAATCTACAAAGTTCTGTGTGTTGTCCTCAACGTGCTCGTAGACATAATTAGAGAGAACCAGGTCAACAGGATTATCAGAAGCAATAAAGGTACGAAGCTGCTGAAGGAAGGTCTTCAGAGCGTCCCCGTCTACCCAGTCGTCTGAGTCAATGTTTTTAAAGTACACACCGTCAGCATGAGAAACAGCCTTCATAACAGCAATGCCGTGGCCGCCGTTCTCCTGATGGACTGCCTTGATGATGTTGGGGTAACGCTCCTGCCAAGCATCAGCTTTAGCAGCGGTATCATCTTTTACAGAGCCGTCATCAACAATAACAATCTGCACGTCATCGGCATAATCAGAGCCCTCAAGAATAGACTCAATACAGTGATCCATGTACTCCGAAGAGTTATAGCATGGAATACCAAAGGTGATTGTCTTTTTCATGCAAGCTCCCTATGCCTGATGAGCAATAAGCTCGTCAGAAAGTTCGAAAGCAGAAGCAACAACGCCATCCATATCGTAGTAGCGATACTCAGCAAGACGACCAACTGCGTGGAAGTTCAGAATGCCAGAAGTGCGCTCCTTGTAAGAGCGATAGAGCTCCTGATTTTCTGGCTCGAGAATAGCGTAATAAGGGGTCTGGCCACTCTCTGGAACATAGGCGTGTGAATACTCACGCATGATAGTTGTTTTACCAGGAAGAACCTGACCAGTCATATTCTTGAACTCGGTGATACGAGTAAAGTCCTCACTGGTGGTGTAATTGACGGTACCAACAGGCTGGAACTGATCTTGGTCAAGTGTCTCAAACTGCATATCAAGCGTACGATAAGGCAGAGCGCCCTGATCAAGGTTGAAGAGCTCATCCAGAGGACCGGTGTAAATTACCTCACCTGCAAATGGTTTCTCGCAAACAGCCACGTTAGAAGCGGTGAGCTTCATGATGTCACGGACATCAACATCTAAGAAGACGTCAATCAAATCATGGTCAAGCATGTTCTCAAAGAGCTTGGTATAGCCCTCTTTTGGCATGCCCTGATAGGTTGCACCTGGGAAGTAACGGTCATCATCACCAACAAAGATTGGAACACGACCTGTGATGGACTTGTCAATCTGGTCTGGAGTCTTACCCCACTGCTTCATGGTGTAGTGCAGGAAGACATTCTCATAAACATAGTCGGCAATCTCTTCCAGATCTGGATCGTTCTTCTCGCGAAGCTCCATGATAGGAACTTTAACGTTCTCACCAAACGTAAGAACCAGCTTCTGATAGAGTTTCTCGCCACGCTCTTCTCCAAAGGCAAGCTTCAAAGACTGGTGGTTAAAAGGAACAGGCATCAGCTGGCCGTTAATGTTAGCCAGAACTTTGTGCTGGTAGTTAGTCCACTCAGTGAAGCGCGAGAGGAACTGGTGAACGCGGTCGCTCATGGTGTGATAGATGTGTGGACCGTACTCGTGAACAAGAACACCCGCGTCATCAAGGCGATCGTAGGCGTTGCCGGCAATGTGGTTTCTGCGCTCAAAGATTGCTACCTTTGAATTGCAGTTTTCTGCCATACGACGAGCAACAACTGCGCCTGCATAGCCAGCTCCAACAACAATAACATCGTAGTTGTCGGGGTTAAAACCGACAGGAAGACCATGATTGATAGACATGTAAACCTCCGTGTGCGCCTAAGTGCGCAGGATTTGTATATGAAACTTCACTCATTTTAACACGTGGCCATAAAGTGAGTCATGCGGGGCGCAAAGCTGTGCCGTTAGGCGTAAAATAATCAACTGGTGTGAAAATGCATTTCTTGGCTTTTTGTGTCTAGCTTTTATACAAACTACAAACTGAGAAGTGCAAAACTTAACGAGGCACAGATATCAACTTATGATTGGAGCACGACACATGAGCAAGTTTCTTGACCGTATGAAAGAAACCGCTAAGTCCGACGTAAAGACTATTGTTCTTCCAGAGGGCGAGGACCAGCGTACCATCGATGCAGCTCAGAAGATTGTTGCAGAAGGTATTGCAAAGGTCATTATTCTGGGTAATCCTGAGCAGATTAATGTTCCAGGCGCAACTGTAGTAGACCCTGCTACTGACGAGCGCCATGAGGCATATGCTCAGAAGTTTGCTGAACTTCGTGCTCGCAAAGGCGTCACCATTGAGGAAGCTCGCAAGCAGATGAACGACGCTACGTACTTTGCAACCATGATGGTCAAGATGGGCGATGCTGACGGTCTGGTTTCTGGTGCTTGTCACTCTACTGCAAACACCTTGAGGCCTGCACTGCAGATCATCAAGACCGCTCCTGGTACCAAGCTTGTTTCTGCATTCTTTATCATGAGCACTTCAACTGACTTTGGCGAGGACGGCACCCTGCTCTTTGCTGACTGCGGTCTTAACATTGATCCATCTGCAGAGGAGCTCTCCGAGATTGCTCTTGCTTCCGCCGATTCTTGGCGCGCATTCATGAGCGACGAGCCTCGCGTTGCCATGCTCTCCTACTCCACCATGGGCTCTGCTGGCGGTGCAACTGCCGAGAAGGTCCAGGAGGCCACAAAGCTTGCTCACGAGAAGAACGCTGAGCTTGCACTCGACGGCGATCTTCAGCTTGATGCAGCTCTTGTTCCTGAGGTTGGTAAGCTCAAGGCTCCATTCTCTAAGGTAGCAGGAAATGCAAATATCCTGGTCTTCCCTAACCTTGAGGCTGGAAACATTGGCTACAAGCTTGTTCAGCGCTTCAGTGG
>CAUSVW010000044.1:0-3941 GCA_963535155.1 uncultured Atopobium sp. | reverse complement strand
CCTTCTACCTCTGAGAGACGCTCCGCTAAAGCTTGGAGCGAAACAACCTCTGTATCAGCCATTCTTACCTGTTTCGGCCGTGGCAGTTCTTAAACTTTTTACCACTTCCACATGGGCAAGGATCGTTGCGACCAACATTGACGTAAGGATTTGGATCATCAGACTTACGATAGGTAGACACAGAAGACTGGCTAGCGCCGGTTCCCTGTGGGCTCTTGCCAATAGCTGCGGCATTCTTAAGCATGCTCTTGCCCTGCTTAAGTGCCTTTTGATCGCCGTCAGTCTCTTCTCCACCAGAATAGTGAGCATTCTGGAACGCCTCTGCCTCAGTATTCTGACGTGGACGATTAACCAGCTCAAGACGAAGAATAGTACGAAGGAAGTCCTCGTACATGGTGTTTACCAGCAGCGTAAATGCCTCATATGCCTCAGTCTTATACTCAACCAGAGGATCGCGCTGACCAAAACCACGAAGACCAATACCAGTCTTTAGGTAATCCATTTCCTGGAGGTATGCCATCCAGCGAGTGTCGATAACGCGAAGCATTACCTGAGCCGCAAGCTCACGCATGACTTCTTCTCCGAGCTTCTGGGTCTTCTCGTCAAAGGTTTTCTGAACAAAAGCAGTGACATCCTCTTCAAGCTGCTCAAACTTGGTGTCCTCGGTAAACTCTGGAAGATCTGTCTTACCAGTAAGCTCGGTGAGCCACTTCTCAAGACCCTCAAGATCCCACTCGTCGGCATCTCCGTAGCAGAACTCCTCGCAAACGCGCTGAGTAGTAGAAGCAGTGACTGTCTCGATGAGCTCCATAAGATCCTTGCCATCAAGAATCTTATTTCTCTCCGCGTAAATGACCTGGCGCTGCTTGTTCATGACGTCGTCGTAATCAAGGACATTCTTACGCATTGCAAAGTTGACTTCCTCAACCTTGTGCTGAGCGCCCTCAACAAGCTTGGTAACAATCTTTGCCTTGATTGGCATATCGTCAGGAAGCTCATAGCGCTGCATCATTGCCGCAACGCCGTCCATGCGGTCACCACCGAAGCGACGCATCAGATCGTCTTCAAGAGAGAGGTAGAACTGGGTCTGACCAGGGTCTCCCTGACGACCAGAACGGCCACGGAGCTGGTTGTCAATACGACGGCTCTCGTGACGCTCGGTACCAATAACACACAAACCACCTGCAGCGGTTACTGCCTCACGCTCAGTAGCGCAAATCTCTTTAGCCTCTTTGCGAGCGGCTTCTTTTTGCTCCTGAGTAGCCTCGGCTGGCTCAATTCCCTGGTTGCGAAGGATATCTTCAGCCATAACGTCTGGGTTACCGCCCAGAAGAATATCGGTACCACGACCCGCCATGTTGGTTGCGATAGTAACTGCACCCTCACGACCAGCCTGAGCGATAATCTGTGCCTCACGCTCATGGAACTTAGCGTTCAGAACGTTATGCTTAATGCCGCGCTTGGAAAGAATGCGAGAAATACGCTCGGAGTTGTCAATGGAAACGGTACCAACCAGCACAGGCTGACCATTCTGGTGACGCTCTTCAACGTCTCTTACGACAGCCTCGAACTTAGCGTCAATGGTTCGATAGACCAGGTCATCCAGGTCCTCACGCTTAACAGGGCGATTAGGTGGAATAACCTGAACAGGAACGTGATAAACCTCACGGAACTCTGCGTCCTCGGTCATTGCAGTACCAGTCATACCAGAGAGCTTGTCGTACATGAGGAAGTAATTCTGGAGCGTAATGGTTGCCAGAGTCTGGTTTTCTTCACGTACCTGAACATTCTCTTTTGCCTCGATTGCCTGGTGCAGACCCTCAGAATAGCGACGGCCTTCCATAATACGACCGGTAAACTCATCAACAATCTTAACTTCACCGTCAATGACAACATACTGCTGGTCACGATGGAACATGTACTCAGCCTTCAGTGCCTGCTGCAGGTGATTTACCAGCTGGCCAGATTCATCGTTGTAGATGTCGTCAATGTTTAGAGCGCGCTCGACCTTCTCGAGACCAATCTCTGTTGTTGCGATGGTGTGCTTTGCCTCGTCCATCTCAAAGTCAACATCTGGAGTTAAGCCGCGAACAGCCTTAGCAAAATCCTTATAAGTACCTGCAGATTTAGTGCCAGCACCAGAAATAATCAGAGGAGTACGGGCCTCATCGATAAGGATGGAGTCAACCTCGTCGACGATGGCATAATGATGTCCACGCTGAACACGCATCTCGGGACGGGTAACCATGTTGTCACGCAGGTAGTCAAAGCCAAACTCAGAGTTTGTACCGTAAGTAATATCTGCCTCATATGCAGGCTTTTTAAGGCTCAAGCGCATACCGTTCTGCAGAAGACCGACGCTAATACCCAAAAACTTATAGATGGTGCCCATCCACTCACTGTCTCGTTTAGCCAGGTAATCGTTGACGGTAACAATGTGAACGCCCTCGCCGCTCAGCGCGTTAAGGTAACCAGCAAGGGTTGAGACAAGCGTCTTACCTTCACCGGTCTTCATCTCTGCAATAGTGCCCTTGTGGAGCGCAATACCACCAATAAGCTGGACGTCAAAGTGACGCTGGCCAATAGTTCTTACCGAAGCCTCACGTACTGTTGCAAAAGCCTCTGGAAGAAGATCATCTAAGCTTTCTCCCTCGGCATAACGAGCCTTGAACTTCTCGGTCTGGGCCTGAAGCTCTTCATCACTCATTGCCTGCATTGTTGGCTCAAGCGCATTGATCTTCTCGACAATACGCTTATATGCTTTGAGGTCCTTATCAGCACCAAAGGACAGAATCTTAGAGAGGAAATTAGGCATAGCTTTTTCCTTGACGTCGGGCATCTATCTTCGGTTGATAGACACAGTATTCAACTTATATATCATACCCCGTCTAACTGCTTGAATCACACTACATGGCGTCGTAAAATCCCAATTTCGTTATTTCTCCACCACTGGTTTCTATTGATTCTTTTCCTTTTTCTGCGCCTGCAATCATCCTAAGTTGTTTAGAGGGCATTTTTCTGCGCTTCGTAACGTATTTCTGCACGTACAAGTCATAGTACTGTTGTGCATCCTGCGCCCGGCCACACTTTCTGAGCGCCTGGATAAGTGCCATAAGCGTGTCTTCTCGCATATCATCAACAAGGTACGCAAGCTCTGCAAAGTGCACTGCAAGCGTATAGTGAGTAATCCTCAAGGCTGCCGCCGAAGCCGTCACCATAGTGTCTATGTATTGATCTCTCAAGGCAATGCGGATGGGATCTGCAAACCTAAAGCACTCATCCTCAGGAAGATACAAATCGCCTTGATAAAGCTCTTCTGCCTGCTTAGCCAGGTGCACTATATCTTCATCGGAGTTTGATGATGCAACGCCCTTTGCTAATCGCGTAAAAATATCAATATCTACGGTTACCTGCTGAGGATTAAAGCCAAGCGTTCTTTCAATCCGAGATGCTTCCAAAGGCTCACAGCCTTTCTTGATCTCCTGCACCTCTTTGCGAATAACACGAGTAGCTTGATACAGGCGCTCTTGCCAATGTGCCTGATCAGCCTCAGGCCAAATCTGCTGAGCAATCTGCGACCTAAAGCTCATGTGATTGTGGGCAAGCGCCAAATACACAAGCAGCGCCTTTGCCGAACGATAAGCAATTTTTCTTCCTGCAATCTCCTCCCCTTGAACTGACAAACTGAATCTACCGAGAAGAGCGATGTACACCCCTGGATAAGCATTCTGTTTCTTCTCTACGCGCGGACTCTTAATCACAGAGTTTTCAGTCCGAGAATCCCCTGATACTTTCCTAAATGCTCTCCATTTTGTTACATCTCGCTTACCTTCATTTGAACGTAAATAATGCAGCCATTCTTCTGGCATTTCTTGTTCTAAGCACTGCTGGAATTCAGACTCGTCAGACAAAAGTGCCCTCATGAGCCACATGGCATTTTC
>CAUSVW010000043.1:0-4043 GCA_963535155.1 uncultured Atopobium sp. | reverse complement strand
CTTAAGGGATTCTTGTCCAAGGGTCAGACAAGCTGGAACATGATCCTCATCGGTCTGCTTGTGCTTGAGTTTGTGATTTTTGGTGCTGCAAACGGCAAGTTCTTGCGTCCAGCACTGCTGTTTACCAGCATCAACGATAACCTGCCCGTATTTATGATTTCGCTCTTTGTAACGCTTGTTATGGTTACCGGCGGCATCGACATTCAGGTTGCTTCCCTGGTTGGCCTCACGTCTATTACCATTGGCGTTGGCTGGCAGGACTTTGGTCTTCCTATCTGGGGTGCCGTGGGCGTTGCCTTTGTCCTGGTTGTTGCCTGTGGCGCGCTTTCGGGCTTCTTGATTGCGTACTGCCGAGTGCAAGCAATGGTTGTTACCCTGGGCGGTAGCTTCCTGTACTCCGGTCTGGCGCTGCTCATCTCCACGCTCTCCAAGACCGAGAGCTACCAGGGAATTGGTGGTTTCCCCGAGGACTTCAAGTTTGTCTCTAACTTCCAGCTCTTTGGTGTTATTCCATTCCAGCTTCTTATTTACATCCTGATGTTGGTCATTGCATTTATTCTGCTGCACAAGACTAAGTATGGTCGCCGCGTTACCCTGGTTGGTGTTAATCAGAGTGCAGCTGAGTTCTCTGGTATCAACAGCCGAGCAGTCATCATGTCCACCTACATGCTCACTGCAGTCTCCGCAGTTATTGCAGGTGTTGTCCTGACCGCTTACCTGGGCACCGCTAAGTCCGATCTTGGCGCTGACCTTACCATGGACATCATCACCGCAGTTGTTCTGGGTGGAACACTTTCTACTGGTGGTAAAGGCTCCATTGTTGGTACCGCACTTGCATCGTTTGTTATTGCATTTTTGCGCTTCGGCTTGCCACTGTGTTTCAAGGTAAGCCCACAGTATCTGGATATTCCTGTTGGTGTCCTGCTGGTTGTTGTCATCGTTGCTCGATCGGCAGCAAGCGGAACAAATATCGGTACGTTTTTGAAATCGCTGCTTTCTAGCAGCAGTAAAGCCAAGGCATAAGCTTTGGGGAATTGTGCCTTAGGCACAGACAAGGGAGGTTACCTATGCAAGAGATTACTCGTCGTGGTTTTATTGGTGCCGCTGGCATCACCGCAGTTAGCGCTGGCCTCGCTCTGGCAGGCTGCAATAATGGTGGTGGCGAGAAGAAGGAAGAGACCAAGAAGTCCGAGGGTGGTAAAGACGTCAAAGGTAAGACCGTAGCATTTATTCCTAAGGTCACCGGCAACGCATTCTTCGAGTCCGCAAACAAGGGCGCACAGGACAAGTCCAAGGAGTGGGGCTTCACCGTTGACTACATCGGCGACGCAACCGCATCCGTTTCCGCTCAGGTTTCCGTCATCAACCAGGCAGTTGCTAACGGCGTAGACGCAATCAGCATTTCTACTGTTGACGCAAAGGGTGTTTCTGACGCTCTGAAGAAGGCAACTGCTGCTGGTATCGTAGTTACCACTTGGGACTCCGATGCTAACCCAGAGGATCGTACCCTTATGGTTTCCCAGGGTACTCCAGAGATCCTTGGTCAGATGCTTGTTGACATGGGCGTTGCTGGTCTCAAGGAGCGCGGCAAGGATCCAGAGAAGGACGAGATTACCTACGTCTGGCACTACTCCCAGGCAACTGTTACCGACCAGAACTCCTGGCAGGTAGCTGCACAGAAGATCATCAAGGAGAAGTATCCTAAGTGGAAGAACGTCCACGAGAACTACTACTCCAACCAGGACGCAGAGCAGGCAATTACCATCGGTGAGGCAATCCTTGACGCTTACCCAGAGATCGACCTGATCATCTGCAACGACTCTACCGCTCTTCCTGGCCAGCTCCAGGCTGCAGAGAACAAGGGCTACGACGCAAAGAAGATCACCATCACCGGTTTTGCTTCTCCACAGTCCATCAAGTCCTACTGCGAGCACGGCACCATCTACAACTGGGGCCTCTGGGACTGCGCAGTTCAGGGCGCTATGGGCTGCTACGTTGCAGCATTCCTTGCAGCTGGTAACGAGGTCAAGGTTGGCGACACCATCTCCATTCCAAGCATTGGCGATGTCAAGGTTGAGGCTAACGACTCCATCTCCGAGGGTGCAAAGACTGGCGACAAGAACAACGGCGTTGTCCTGCTTCCTGAGCGCCTTGTCTTCACCAAGGAGAACATGAACAACTACTCCTTCTAATTAGAGGCGTATGTTCACAGCTGGCGAGAAGACCGATCTTCTCGCCAGCTTATGAGGTAATTCAGCCGCAGAGGAGGGTGGTCCTCCCAGGGTGGGTGCCCAAAGAAGCGCGTTCTCTTACGAAGCGCGTTCTCTTACGAAGCAGCTTCGCCCAAGAAGGCGCCTCCTCTGTGTGCTTTAAGGTTTTATTGAAAGGATTTTCATGGCAGATCTGGACGGATTGAAAGTAGCTAAGGATTATCACGTAGACACTCCTTTTGCTAACAATCAGGGATTTTATGTAAAGGGTGCAAACAACCTCGACTGGGGTATGCAGAAGCACCTCTCCAACATCTTTGATCCAAAGAGCGGCAACACTGTAATGTTCGCATTTGACCACGGTTACTTCATGGGTTCAACCGCTGGTCTCGAGCGTCTTGACCTGCTGCTTCCACAGCTTGCTCCTTATGTTGACTGCTTCATGGGCACCCGTGGCGCAATCAGGACCTGCGTTTCTCCTGAGGTCTCTAAGGGCATTGCTCTTCGCGTTTCTTCTGGTTCTTCTATGCTGCAGTCCGACCTCTCGCACGAGGTTGTTGCTGTTGACATCGAGGATGCTATCCGCATGAACGCAGACTGCATGGCTGTTCAGACCTTCATCGGCGCTGATGGCCAGCTCTCCAGTATCGACAACCTGAGCCAGGTCATTAACGCTGGCTTCCGCTACAGCATTCCTACCCTCGGCGTTTGTGCTGTTGGTAAGGACATGGAGCGCACCGGTCGCTTCTTCAAGCTTGCAACCCGCATCATCGCTGAGATGGGCTGCCAGATTGTTAAGACCTACGACTGCGAGGACTTCGAGGAAGTCGTTGCAGCTTGCCCAGTTCCAATTGTTGTTGCTGGTGGTAAGAAGCTTGCTGAGCGCGACGCTCTGCACCTTGCATACGACGTTATCCGCAAGGGTGCACGAGGCGTTGACATGGGCCGTAACATCTTCCAGAGCACCCATCCTCTGCAGATGGCCGAGGCTGTCCGCATGATTGTTCACGAGGGTGCAACCGACGCTCAGGCATGGGAGTTCTTCGAGGACGCAACCCACTAAAAGCGCGCCAGCGGCGAGAAACATACTGACCTTGAGCTGGTAATCCCTATGGATTACCAGCTTTTTTCTGCAGCGTGTTAGTGTCGGGTTAGGATTTACGTGCAAAATAGTGCGGTTTTGGCAGGCCTCGCTGAAGAATCGTTGTGCTTTTGATCAAGATGGCCAGGCAGCTAAGCGGTCTCACTGTTGATATACATTTATATGCATAAACTTTATTTAATATGCTGAATAATGAATAGGAATATATAAAAAATCTAACTATAGGTAAATTCCGCTTCTAAGGAACACACCTATGACGGATAATCTGCTCAATTACGGCTCTATTACACATCAAATGAAGATAATCTGCACGTTTTAGCTATTTTCGGCGTAATGTATACATCTTTTTGACAGATTATCTGTCATAGGTGTGTTGTGGAGATCTGAAATTTGCCTTGTGAGCCGATGGCGAGAAGCCCCGATTTTATCGCAAGTCGTATACCTGCGATTTTATGTGATTGCATATTTTATAAGTTCGGAGATTTATATAAAAAATTTCATGGCAACTTTTGAGTCGCACTTGAGCCACATCCAAGATGTATTTAAGAGCCATTGCCATTACTATTACCATGACATTCATAGAAATTCAAAAGATATTCGAGCAGCTATTTGCAACCCTTCCCGGAAAATTTAATCGACTTAACAGTGATTTAACACCTCTTCTGTTGTACTAGAGTCAGGAGAAGGGAGTATCTATGAAATCAAAGCAAGCTTGTGGCTGGAGCTGCCGC
>CAUSVW010000042.1:0-4084 GCA_963535155.1 uncultured Atopobium sp. | reverse complement strand
AGAAAGATTGGCCGCACGCTGCGCTCCCTTGGCCTCAACGAGACAAAGTCATATTTGTTCGCAAGTCCAGATGACCTCTCTAAACTTGGTATGAGTGAAGAGGGAAGAGGCGTTCCGGTAAAGGTTATTAGCCCACTTGTTGCTGATCAGTCCGAGATGCGCCGCTCCATTGTTCCAGGTCTTCTGCACTCTATTGCGTACAACCTTGCTCACGGTGTCTCTAATATTGCCATGTATGAGCTGGGCCGTGTGCTCTTTGGACATAAGGATAAGAGCCAGCCAGATGAGCCAAGCTATGTCTGTGGCGTATTGGTTGGTCGTCCAGCAGATGACGCTTGGAATGCTAAGTATCCAGCCTACGATTTCTTTGATGCCAAGGGTATTGTTGAGGGTCTGCTTGAGGCACTTCGCATCCCTAAGGTTCGTTTCCGTGTAGCTGAGCCAGAGCAGTACGGTTGGCTTCAGCCTGGTCGCGCTGCTGAGATTCTTGCAGGTAGCGAGACAATCGGTTGGGTTGGAAACATCCATCCTCTGTCGCTGCAGAACTTTGACATTGAGGTACCTGTAATTGCCTTTGAGATTTCTGTTGCGTCACTTTTGCGTCTAGCCCAGAAAGATCTTCCTATTGTTGAGCCACCAACCTACCCAGGTATCTCTATTGACCTGGCACTTGTTGTTGACGAGAGTGTTACTGCAGAGCAGTTGGTTCAGCGTTTGAAGTCTGCTGGTGGCAAGCTCCTCTGCGACATCAGACTCTTTGACGTGTACCGCGATCCGCTGCGTGTTGGTGAGGGTAAGAAGTCCATGGCCTTCTCGCTCACGTATCGCGCAGACGACAGAACGCTTACTTCAGAAGAGGTCGAGAAGACCCACACAAAGCTTGTGGAGAAGGTTCTTCGTTCTACCGGCGGAGAAATTCGCGGATAAGCAGGTAATTGTAGTGCCAAGTTGGAACGTACATATTGCTCATGCTGACCGGCTCCTTGAGAAAGGAGCCGGTTGCTTGGGTGTAGATATTCACTACCCTGATGCATTTCTGCTTGGAAACGTTGCTCCTGATGTGCACATTGGCTTTATGGTTCCAGACTATTCTCACAAGGTGAGATACGGTCGAAGCCATCAGTCCTATCCAGGAACGTTGCCTATTCCAAGTTACAGGCGCTATCAGCGAAACTTTATGGGTGGTCTTAATCCAGCAGAGTATCTACTACAGACTGACTTCATCCAGCCAAATGTGAGTTATTGCTCAGCTGAGCAGCGCAGCTTAGTAGATCAGCGCCAGCTCAGAGAGCTTATCGTGGGCATTTGGTGCCACCTTGTTTGCGACCATGTGTATAACGCTCATACACGGGCATTTTTGCGTGCTCATCATATTCCAACAGGAGAAGATGCACGTATTCGTAAGCAAGCAGATTTTGATGTTTACGGGCGCTCGCTTGATATGAATCGTCTGCCAGAAGCATCTGATGAGCTCTTTGCAGTTGCTGCTGCTCATCCACAGTATGGGTTTACGCATTCAGATGTTGAGCAAACACTTCAGGTTATACAGCGCATTGCAGAGGAGAATCGCCAGAATAGTGTGAGCTCCCCGCAGTATCAAATGCTTAATACAGAGTTTTTCTCGTCAGCCTATAAAGAGGCAGAGGAAACGCTCGTTCAAGGATTTATGCTGCAAAAACATAACTAATTCAGTTAAAGTTATATTCTCGCTTTTCTGAGATAGGTTTTGGAGGACGCTATGGAAAAGATGGAATCTCGCGGAACATTTACGGAGTATCTGCCTTCATACACCATTGGTGTTGATGCTTATAAGTCGGTACTGCACATTGTTAAGCGCTTTGGCAAAAATGCCGTAGTCATTGGTGGACCAACTGCAATGGAGAAGGCACGTCCAAAGCTTGAGGCTGCACTTGCGGGTTCTGAGGTTTCTATCTCTTCTTGGATTTCTTACGGCACTAACTCTACGCACGCAAATGCTAAGAGGATTGCAGCAATGCCTGAGGTTATTGCAGCTGACATGCTCTTCCTTGTTGGTGGTGGTCGCGCAATTGATGAGGGTAAAGAGATTGCAACCATCCTGGACAAGCCATACTTTACCTTCCCAACACTTGCTTCTAACTGCGCTCCTGTAACAAGAATTGCTGTTTTCTATAAAGAGGATGGTTCTGCAGATACGTACTTTATTCCTGCTGAGCTTCCTGTTCATACCTTTATTGATACGCAGATTATTGCAGAGAGCCCTGATGAGTACTTCTGGGCAGGAATTGGCGATGCCTTCTCTAAAGGTCCCGAGGTCGAACTTTCTTCCAGAGAAGTTGAGCTGCTCCACAGCCCTCTTATGGGACGAGCTCTTGCCGCAGGTGCCTGCATTAAGCCTCTGTTTGATAATGCAGAGCAGGCACTGGCAGATAAGCGCGCCGGCGTTGTCTCTGAGGCGTTTGAGAACGTTGTTCTGAACATCATTGTGACTGCTGGTATTGTGTCTAATATGACCACCAACATTGGTGCTGAGCGCGGCGCGTATTACTTTAATTCCTCAACCGCTCACGCCTTCTACAATGCCTTTACCGCTCTAGGCGAGCGTGGCGAGAAGCACCTTCATGGTGAGGTTGTTTCTTTTGGTACCTGTGTTCTTTATGCCTTTGACGGCAACCTTAAGGCACTTGAGGAGCAGGTGGCGCTTAATAGAAAGCTTGGTCTCCCAACCACCTTGGCCGATCTGGACATTACTCCAGAATCAGTTGACGCTGACCTGGACATCATTGTTGAGCGAGCTCAGAAGACCAACGAGTGGGGTCGCGCTCCTTATGGCTTTACAACTGATCGTTTCCGCCAGGCAATTCTTGATACCGATGCATACGGTAGGGCAGTTGCTTCTGGCGAGAAGGACCAAGAGACAGCAGCTCTTGATGTAATTGCTGCACATGCTCCTTCAGCTGAGACGGCTGTACCACGCAAGATGTAGCTGCAAGTAACCTGAAGAATCACTTTAGGAAGAGGACTTGTAGGAGCCAGCTTTCTTAAGTTGCTTCACGGTTATATAAAAAGTTTTTGTATCAAATGGCAGTTTATTTGAATAAGCTGCCATTTCTTTTAGTTGCAATTTTTATTCACTATTATTAACAAAAATCGGTAAAAACAAAAAATAACGCGTACGGTCGTTTTTTATCGGTGAAAGTCATATTGACTGTTTGTCACCGTGTTTTACCTTGTAATGGTTTATCTTAGTAACTATCAACTACGAGTCTTTATGGATAACAAATCTATAAGATGCGTAGATTTCATTGGTAAGCGCGGGGGTGAGTATGGCAGAGTTAAATGCATCGTTAGCAGTGAGTGACCAGGATGCATACTTGTTTGCACAAGGAAAATGGTTCCAGAGTCACAAGAAATTAGGTGCACACCCTGCGGTTCAAGAAGATGGAGTTGAAGGTTATCATTTTGCGGTTTGGGCACCCAATGCAGCCTCTGTCTCTGTTGTTGGAGACTTTAATAATTGGGATGATACCATCAACGTTCTTTCTCGCTCAAAACATGGCGGAATCTGGGAAGGTTTTATTCCAGGAATCACCTCGGAAGTATTGTATAAATTCCTGATTGTATCCGCTTCTGGACAGAAGATTTTTAAGGCTGATCCCTATGGTACCTATGCGGAGGTCAGACCACATACGGCATCTATTACGTTTGACCCAGACGTGTACGTTTGGGAAGACGAAGCATGGATGAAAAGACGTGCAACACTTAAGTTCCTGCATAGTCCTCTTAACATCTTTGAAGTTCATCTTGGGAGCTGGAAGCAGCATACTGACCTGACTGCCCAAGAGGAAGATTCTGCTGATACAGAGAATGTAGAGCAGGCTGAAGAACCCAAGGACTATTTTGATACCAACGTAGATGCTTTCTACACCTATGATGAATTGTCAGAAGAGCTGGTAGCTTACGTTAAAGAGATGGGCTACACCCACATCGAACTTCTCCCCGTTATGGAGCACCCTTTTGATGGATCTTGGGGTTATCAGGTAACGGGTTATTTTGCTCCCACCTCAAGGTATGGCAATCCTGCCCAGTTCAAACACTTTATTGA
>CAUSVW010000041.1:0-4395 GCA_963535155.1 uncultured Atopobium sp. | reverse complement strand
TGGGATTGCTGCCTACACCTCCTGCGCAGATTACCGGCGGAGAAATTATTTTTGAGGGAACTGATTTAACGCAGCTTCCTCGTGGTGGCATGCGTGACTTCCGCGGTAATCGCATTGGTATGATTTTCCAGGAGCCCATGACCTCCTTGAATCCTGTTATGAAATCTGGTCTTCAGATTCGTGAGGGTATCCTTGTTCATAATCCCAATATGAGCAAACAGGAAGCAGATCAGAAGGCCCTTGATATGATTAAGCTGGTGGGCATTCCTGCACCAGAGAAGGTCTTCTCGTCATATCCACATGAGCTTTCTGGTGGTATGCGTCAGCGTGTCATGATTGCTATGGCACTAGCTTGCCAGCCATCGCTGCTTATCTGCGACGAGCCAACAACTGCTTTGGATGTAACGGTTCAAGCTCAGATTCTGCAGATTATCGATCGCATGAAGCAAGATTTGGGCACCGCTATCATGTTGATTACACACGACATGGGCGTTGTTTCCGAGATGGCTGACTGGGTTCTTGTCATGTACGCTGGTCATCGCGTTGAGTATGCGCAGTCTGCAGAGCTCTTTACTAACCCTCTGCACCCTTATGCTCAGGGCTTGATTGCATCCATTCCATCGTTTGACGAGCGCACCAAGGAACTCTATGCAATTCCTGGTAGCGTTCCTATGCTTTCGCATATGCCTTCTGGCTGCCCATTCCATCCACGTTGTCCGTTTGCTAAGGACATTTGTAAGAATCGTCGTCCTAGCTTGACTGCTGTTGGTGAAGACAATTGCCATACTGTCAGCTGTTGGAAATACACTGATGAGTGGGGTGAGTAGTCATGGCAGAAGAGAAAAACACAGACGTCAAGGACCTTTCTGGCGAGAAAACCATCTTGTCCGTAAAGAACTTGGTTAAGCGATTCCCCATCAAAAACGGTGTATTTGGTCGTTCTAACGCTTCCGTTCATGCTGTTGAGGACGTTTCGTTTGAGCTCAGGCGCAAAGAGACCTTGGCCATCGTTGGTGAGTCTGGCTGCGGAAAGTCTACAACCGGCAAGTGCGTACTGCGTCTTACCGAGCCAACCTCTGGTACGGTTGAGCTTGATGGGGAAGACTTCACTTCGCTTAAGGGAGAAGATCTCAAGCGTGCGCGTCAGAAGATGAAGCTTATCTTCCAGGATCCTTACAGCTCACTGAACCCTCGTATGACCGTTATGGATATCATTGGCGAGCCTATTGATATTGCGGGCACGTATAAGACAAAGGCAGAGCGCGATGCTCGCATTGAAGAGGTTATGGAGGAAGTTGGCCTTAACCTTGAGTTCAAGTACCGCTACCCTCATGAGTTCTCGGGCGGTCAGCGCCAGCGTATTGGTATTGCGCGCGCTATTGTTCTTGAGCCAGAGATTGTTGTCTGCGATGAGCCTGTTTCTGCACTGGACGTTTCTGTTCAGGCAAAGGTAATTAACCTGCTTGAAGAGCTGCAGAAAGATCACGGTCTGGCATACATCTTTATTAGCCACGACCTCTCTGTTGTCCGCCACATTGCAGATACTGTTATGGTCATGTACCTGGGCCACCAGATGGAGTTTGCTACTAAAGACGCCCTCTTTGAGCATCCTCTGCACCCCTATACTCAGGCACTTTTGGACGTTATTCCTCGTATTCGTCACGAGCGCATTCAGGAGAAGCGTATTCTCCAAGGTGATGTTCCAAGTCCTGCAAACCCACCTTCGGGTTGTGTATTTCACACACGCTGCCCTAAGGCAATGAAAGTTTGCTCCGAGCGCATTCCCGAGCGCATCGAGGCTGAGCCAGGTCACTTCTGCGCCTGCCACTTGTACGACACTTCACTCTCTGATGCTGACCGCACACCTCAGGTTGCACATGCTATTGAGGCGGCTCAGAAGGCCGTAGAAGAAGCGCGCCTTGAGGAGAAGATTTCCGAGTAGTGCATTTTGTTGTCGTGTCTTAAAACGGCTTACAAACACAAAAGGGCGAGAAGACCAATCGATCTTCTCGCCCTTGTTTTGTATGAAAGAAACGCTTACTTCTTCTTAACCTTATCAAAGTGAGGGTTAACCAAAACGGTGAGGCCGGTAAACTCTGGCTTCAAGACGTAAGGCATCTGAGGCCAGTCGATAGGCAGGCAAGCGTAGTCTGTGTGAGTCATAAGACTGTCTGCCTGACGGGTAAGCTCCAGGACCTTATCATTGTCATTAACGGTTGAACGAGCCTGATCAACAAGGCTGTCAAACTCGGTGCTGTTGTAGAAGGAAGACTTCTTTGCAGCGCGGTCAGAGCGGAAGTAAGAGCCCATGTGCTCAACACCCTGGAAGGAGAGGGTAGACCATGTGACGAGGGTAACCTCAAGTTCTCCGTTGGTACGTGCGTCGCTCCAAACGCCAGAGTCAATAACACTTACGTTACAGGTAACGCCAATCTTGGACCAAGCGTCCTGAAGGGCAACCATGAGGTTCTGATCCTGGCTTCTGACCTGTGCGTTAAGAGTGAGGTTAGAAACACCTGCCTGTGCAAGAAGCTGCTTTGCCTTGTCTACGTTGTACTCAAACTCTGGAGCGGACTCATTGTAGCCAGTCTCAGAAGATGGGATAAACGATTTTGCAGGTTTGGCAACACCAGAAAGAATGGTGCTGCAAATAGTATCTCTGTCAATTGCCATAGAGAGCGCCTGACGGACGCGAACATCTTTGAGATTCTCGCTCTTAAGGTTCAAGTTTACAAACTGCGTAGATGCAGGGGTGTAGTTGACAATCTCTTTGGAGATAGACTCATCATTTTGGTACTGCTGGATAAGAGACTGAGAAATAAAGACCAGGTCAACATCGTTGTTCTTGTAGTTAAGAATACGGGTGTTGGCATCGTCAATGTAGACAAATCTGAGCTCATCCAGGCCAGGCTTACCCTCATGGTAATCAGCAAATCCCTCAAGAACAACTTCTGTGGTGCTATCATTAGAGACAAGCTTGAAAGCACCAGTACCAATAAAGTTGGTCTCAGTGCCCCATGCCTCACCAGCCTCTTTACAGGCTTTCTCTGGGTAGATAACTGCGTAGAACTGAGCCATGATTGCGTTGAAGGTTGAATAAGGCTGTGTCAGTTTGATGTCAAAGTGACGGTCGTCCTTAATAACAATGCCAGAAAGCTCTTCAGTTTTACCAGCAATAATGTCTTTAGCGCCCTCAATGTACGCATAAGAGTCAATTGAGGTTGCCTTGGTAGCAGGCAAGAACATACGCGTGAAGGTGTACTTAACGTCAGACGCCTTAAGGGTTTCTCCATTGTGGAATTTGACGCCATCCTTAAGCTCATATGAGTAGGTAAGGCCATCATCAGAGACAGTAGGAAGGCCAGTTACCAAGTTTGGCTCAATCTCTTTTGTGTCTGGGTTAAGTACCAGCAAAGACTCTGCAACTGCTTCAGATACACCAACAGAACCAGAAGTCTTCTGAGTATCAAAGGTTACCTTTGGGTTGTTTACACCAAAGCGCAACACCTTTTTCTCTGCGTCTCCGCCACCTGAACCGCCACAAGCAGAAAGTAGTGAAGCAGAACCGGCGGCAACGGCAGCCGCCAAAGATCCACGTAAAAATGATTTACGGGAAAGGTTATTAAATACGTGCTCTTTCATAGGGCGCCTTCCGTTTGCATCTTCAAAACATGAAGCTTAAATGTAAAGAACTGGCTTTTTAATACCCAAATTAATTGTATGCAATACAGAAAAAATGTTTCATGAGTGAAAAAACATTGTGGAGGAAGAGTTGTCAGGGTGGCATGAAAAACGCAAAAGCGATAAAGTCAAAGACTCAAAAAGGGCCAACCTTTGTGTAATGTAGGTCAAAGAGCAGAGTGTTAAGAGGATTTTGTGGTTATTCCAGATATTGTTAAAGATGCATTTAGTGATGTTCCAAAGCTTCCTGCTTCTAAGCGCCCTCTTATCTGTGTAACTCCTCGCTGGATGCCTGAAGAGAACTTTTCTGATGCTGCTTCTGTAGCACAAATTCAGTTTGATGCCATTCTTGCAGCTGGCGGCATTCCAATTATGATGCCTCTCATAGAAGAGGCAGAGGTTATTGCCCAGTATGTTGAGATGTGTGACGGTTTCTGCCTTACTGGTGGTCATGATGTTGACCCTCGCAATTGGGGAGAAGAGCCACGCGACCTTAATCGTTTGTGTCCTATACGAGATGCGCTTGAGTTTGAGCTGGTAAAGCAGGTACTTGCTGCAGATAAACCTTTACTTGCTATTTGCCGTGGCCTTCAGCTTTTAAACGTTGTGCTGGGCGGTACGCTTGTACAAGATTTGCACACCCTTGAACCAACAGAAAATCATGCATTCTGGACTCATTCGGCAAATTTGTACCATCCAGCTCATGCTGTTCAT
>CAUSVW010000040.1:0-4620 GCA_963535155.1 uncultured Atopobium sp. | reverse complement strand
CGCAAGAAGCAGCCTTTGAGATTATTGCTACCGTTGGAACGGCAAAGTCAATGTATATTGGCGCTATCCAGAAGGCAAAAACAGGCGATATTGAAGGCGCGCGTGCAGATATTATTGCTGGTACAGAGATCTTTAATGAGGGCCATAGCACGCATCTGAACATGCTGCAGCAGTCCGCAATTGATAACAGCAATGTTGAGTTCTCGCTCATCTTGCTCCACGCTGAGGACCAGCTTATGCAGGCCGAGTCTTTCCGCATCATTGCTGAGGACTTCATTGACGTGTACGAGAAGCTCCTTAACAAGTAGCTGGCGAGAAAAACATGTGTGCAGAGACGCTTCTTGGCGTTTAGAGCACTTTGTGCATAGAGCAACGCTCATTTCACGCAAACAAAAGGCGAGAAGATCGATTGGTCTTCTCGCCATTTTTGTGTCTTGCGACGTGCGGTTTTCTAACCGACATTACTTCCTGGAAAGCGTGTCAGTGTTCCAGGTGCTGCTCTGAGAGCTGATGGTAACGGTTTTGCCACCGTTGGTAGAGGAGAGGGTAAAGGGCTCGCTCTTGCCGCTGACCTGGCCATTGAAGCTTAGCTCAAGCTTGTTCTCGTCACCAGTCCAGGTGCCGCGGACCTCAGGCTGACCGCCAATGCGCCAAAGAACTGTGCCATCCTTCTGGATGACAACCTCCATTGGCTTGCCGTCAGTGCCGGTGCCGCTGTAGGTGCCAACCCACTTTTGGGCCTTCTTGCGGTCTTCCTCGGACTTCTTGTCTTTATCCTTTTGTTCTTGCTCTTTTTTGTTCTTCTCGGTAACTCCAGATTTGAGGCTTTCACCCTTCTTTATCTGGTCGGAAACGCGAGAATGGTACGAGTCATACGTTGAATTAGCTCCGGTGTCATCGCCCCAGATTTCCTTCTCGTGCTCTATGTCACCGAGAAGAGCCTGCAGCTCAACGAGCCTGTTTGAAACGGACTTGAGGTCAAGCGTGGTTGCAGAATCGGTATCGTTAAAGCTGTTTGCAGCAAGTCTGCGCTTGTAGTCGGCCTCAAACCAGTCGCGGATGCGCTTCTGCCCATCCGAAATTGAGCTGTTCAGGATGTTAACGCCCGAGTCATCGGTGCCGTTAGGAAGACGGAACTGTCCGTTTTTCTGGTCGCCGGTGATTTGCTCTTCAATTTGATCGAGTTTCTCGTACTGGTTGAGCAGTTCAACGCGGCTGCTATCGCTGGATGGATTGACGCCAACGCTTTCAATCTGCTCTTGGTAGCTGGCAATACGCTGCTGGACAGCGCTGCGCTTGGCTGCATCGTCTTGATGGGAATGGAAAACCCAAGCAACGGCCAATGCGCCTACAACCAGGACAGCTGCAAGCAGGCCAAAGGCAACTTTGCGGAGTGCGTCCGAGCCGTCCTTGGTTTGCTTGCGTTCAACGGAGCTAGGTCCGCTTGAAACGACGGTGAACTGCGATGGGTCAAAATGCGAAATCGCAGTTGAATCAAGGTCGTCAGAGGTGAAGACGTTGATGCGGTCAGGGTCGTTGATGAAGGTCGTGGGCTCTTCGGCTGCAGCGCTGGGGTCTGCGATGACGGTGGGATCGGCGTCTGCGATGGCGTCCGGGTCAACGACAGTGGTTGGATCGAGTTCAGCGGCAGCGCCGGTGCCAGCGCCCGCAACAACGGTAGGCGCCTCATCTGGGGAGATGTAGGAGTCGTCAGCTGTAGCCTCGAGGAGTGAGGTTTCTGCAGCAGCTGCGTCTTCGTCATCTGCTGGGTACTCTGCTAGGACGGTTGCATCCGGATCGGCTACGTCTGAGTTGGTTGCGGTATCAACTGGATCGTCAGCCTCTGCTGGTGCGATAACCTCGGTGGCTGCGATGGAGTTGTCGGGTGCGGTTTCTGGTGCAGGTTCTGTAGACTCGGCGAGCGCATCGGGTTTCTCGACGTCCGCGACATCAGCGATGTCCACGACGTCCGAAAGCTTCTGTCCGCAGTTGGAACAGAACTTTGCGTGCTTGCCAATTTCAGCTCCGCAGTTGGGGCAATTCATAGAGTCGCTCCTTAAATCGCCAGTTAGACTCAGTGGCTTTTCATTACACTGGGTTACTATTGTAGCGTTAACAGGAGAAACGCCAAAATGTTTTTAGTTTTGAGGGCGGCTGCGCGCGCTGAGGGCTGCGTGATGTGGCTCGATGCCAAGTGCTCCAGGCAGCAGATTAGAGCGCAGATTAGAGCAGAGAAACGCCTGCTTCCGCGCAACGATCCTCGGTCTGCTTGTCCCAGATAGATGCTTGCACCTCTCCGACGTGCGCTTTTTCTAGCAGCAGCATGCAGAGACGGCTTTGACCGATGCCACCACCGATGGTAAAGGGCAGCTCGCCGTCAACGAGCATCTTGTGGAACGGCAGCTCAAGGCGATCCTCACATCCAGCGATTGCCAGCTGCGACTTAAGTACCTCGGCGTCAACGCGTATGCCCATACTGCTGATCTCAACCGCAGAGTCCAGGGTCTCGTCCCAGAACAGCAGGTCACCGTTGAGCGACCAGTCGTCGTAGTCGGGTGATCTAAAGTCGTGAGGCTGGCCAGAGTTCAGAGCACCGCCAATACCCACGATAAACGTGGTTGGATGCTCGCGGACAAATAGATCTTCTCGCTGTTTAGGCGTCTGAGTAGGGTAGAGGTCTTCCAGCTCCTGAGAGGTTACAAAGGTAACTTCGCGGCTGAGCTGCGTGTTGAGCTGAGGATAGTGCCACTTCAGCTCGTCAAGTGTGCCGCAGATTGCCTCGACAATGCGGCAGACTGCGTCTTCCAGCGTGTCGGTGTTGCGCTCATCCTGCGTGATGATGCGCTCCCAGTCCCACTGGTCCACGTAAATGGAGTGCAGGTTATCGGGCTGTTCGTCGCGACGGATAGCGTTCATGTCGCAGACCAGGCCGCGGCCGACAGCAAAGTTGTAGCGCCAGAGTGCATAGCGCTTCCACTTTGCGAGCGACTGGACTACCTCGGCGTTCTTGCCAACGTTTGGCAGGTCAAAGGCAACAGGATGCTCGACGCCATTGAGGTTGTCGTTCATGCCGGTAAGCGGATCAACAATCAGCGGAGCAGTGACGCGCGACAGCTTCAGCGCGGCGCACAGCTTGGTCAAAAACACGTTCTTGACCTGCTCAATTGCTTTCTGCGTATCGTAAAGCGAAAGGCTTGAACGGTAGCCCTCGGGAATCTTGGTCATGGGGTCTCCTTGCAAGAGAGCGCTAAAAATTTGATTGCGCTGATTTTGCCTTCTTTCCATAACCCTTTGACGAGAAACCCGTGTGATTTAACCGTTTTGTCAAAAAGACGGAAATATTTTTTGGGTTATATCAGTATTTATATGAGGTCTTATGCGGTTGTAAAAATGTCCATCTGTATACATAGCCGATAGACATACTTATTTTCTATCTGAACAAATATGTGAATTAAGTGAATACATATATCCTCCATATTAGATTTATATGAATATAATATGATTTATATACACTTTAAGAGTAGAGTTTCAATCAATTTAAATTAATAGATAAATCGTAAGGTTGTATAGCTGTCAAAAAAATACGCAATTATCAGCAAAAACAGTATCGAAATTTCTAATGAACTTGCAAATTGATATTTGTTTGTAAGCGTTTGCGATAAGAGCAAACCATAGAAGATAGATAAGAGCAGGATATTTGCTCTAAGAGAAGGGAATGAGTATGTCAAAGTTTTTTCGTGAAGAGACTAAAAGACGCATTGTTGTTTGTGTAACAGCAGCAACTATTGCAACTTCGTCACTTGTTGCCGGAGTAACTCCTGCATTTGCTGAGACTTCATCAGATACAGCTACTACCACAGTTGAGGCTCCTGCTGCACCAACCGCTGATCCAACATCCACAACCATCACCTTTACTCAAGGCAACATTCCAGCAGCACGTGATGGTGTTCCATCAGACAAGTTAGCAACACAGTTTGTAAGCGACGTTTCTCTCACAGGCACTAAGTTCGTTGGTGATTTTGATGCACAGGTAACAGCGCCGTCTAATTATACTGATCCAGATGGTCACACTGTTGTTAAGTGGGAAGCAGCAGACGGCAGTGACGAGATGGCTCCAGGTGAGACTCGTCCTATTGATGAGCTCAATACTGTTACATTCCACGCTGTATGGCAGCCACAGGACAACGGCAATGATGTCCAGTATCGACTCGTTGTTAATGCTAACGGCGGTCACTTTGAGGGTGGAGTCGACGAAATGTATGAGCGCAACGACTTCCTCCCTGCAAATATGCATAACGTTAGGGCTGCAACTAAGGTAGTTCGCGATGGCTATACTCTTGTTGGTTTTTCAAGGAATAAAAACGACGTTACTGCTCCAGCTAGTACATTAACATCACCAATAAGCATTCGTGATGCAGAGCACATTCCAGGTCACACAACTGAGAATGCTCTTCCAACCAAGACTGATGAGATATATACCGTCTATGCTATCTGGAGATCAAACACCGAGACTCCATTAACTCCATCTAACCCATCAACTCCATCTAACCCATCAACTCCATCTAACCCATCAACCCCTGCAGACCCATCAACCCCTGCAGACCCATCAACCCCTGCAGA
>CAUSVW010000039.1:0-4641 GCA_963535155.1 uncultured Atopobium sp. | reverse complement strand
AGGTATAAAATACTTTACATTCAGTTTGAAAGGTTTGTAATGGAAGCTCGCTTAGCTCCTCATAATTTTATTGGTGTATTTGACTCAGGCGTTGGTGGCATGAGTGTGCTTAAACACCTTGTTGCCCAAATGCCTCACGAGGAATTTCATTATTTTGGCGATTCTGCATTTGCTCCTTATGGCACTAAACCAAAAGCGCAGATTGCCCAGCGCTCCGCTGCTATTGCTAAAAAGTTTATTGATGAGGGTGCTAAAGCGCTGGTTATAGCTTGCAATACTGCTACAGCTGCTGCTGCAGACGAGCTGAGGGCAACCTATCCTCATGTACCTATTGTGGGTGTTGAGCCAGCTCTTAAGCCTGCAGTAACTGCATATCCCCATGGAACAGTGGTTGTTCTGGCTACAAAAGCAACGCTCTCTTTGCAGAAGTACCACAACCTTGAGTCGCGCCTGCATCCTTCTGCAAAGGTTATCTCTATTCCAGGAGAAGGCCTGGTGGAGCTTATTGAATCTGGTCAGGCTGATTCAGAACAGATGCATAAACGACTGACCGAGCTTTTGGGAGATTATACTGGCCAGGTAGATGCCGTGGTTCTTGGGTGTACCCATTACCCCTTTATCAAGAAGCAAATTAGCTCTGTTTTAGGAGACGTAGAATTTTTTGACGGTGGTGCAGGCGCCGCTCATCAGCTTAAGCGTTTGCTTGGACAGGCAAACTTGCTTGCTTCTGCAGATGCCGCTGCTGACAAGAACACTAGCGCCTCAGAGCCTGATATTTTATTCTCATCAAGCATAGATACTCCTGAAGAATTGAAGTTCTACCAGGAGTTCTTCTCGCAAGATATGTAAGCGTGGCTGGGTAAGCGTATTACTTAAGCTTAGTCTCAAGCCACTTTTTGAGCACTACTGCGTTGTTGTACGTAGTGTCTTTGTCCGAGAAAAGCAGTGTCACGGTAGATTGATCAAGCTTTTTAAGCTGTTCAACAAAGGCATCTGCGTCAGGATTGCTGTCAAGTTCAGCTGTATAGGTAGACACAAAGCTGTCAAAGCGCTCAGGATCGTGGTTGAATGCTTTTCTGCACTCAGTAGTAGGAGCAATGGTTTTAGCCCATTCATCAGCGTGCAGGTTCTCTTTTTTGATACCACGAGGCCATAGTCTATCTACCAGCACGCGATACCCATCGTCAGCTTCTGGCGCATCGTAAGTTCTCTTAAGGTTGATATTCATTTTTGCTCCCTTCAGCTCATGTACGTTATACCGCAAAATATCTATTCGGTTACAAACTATTTAATAGGACTAGGCATTCATATCCGCATGTTTATGATGAAGTTCATTCTTTAAAACCCACGGAGAAAGGAAAGCCATGGCAAACTCAGTGGAGAAGAAAGACATCGATTGGACAGCGCTTGGCTTCGCATATACGCAGTGTGACTACAGCTATGTTGCCCACTACAAAGACGGTGCTTGGGATGAGGGCGGACTTACCACCGATCACAGCATTACACTGTCTGAGTGCGCAAACATTTTCCATTATTGCCAGGAAGTTTTTGAGGGTTTAAAAGCTTACACCACGGTTTCTGGCGATATTGTCTGCTTCCGTCCTAACCTCAATGCTCAGCGTATGGTTGACTCTGCATCCCGCCTTGTCATGCCACCATTTCCTGAAGATAGATTTGTCGCTGCTGTTAAAGAGGTTGTTTCTGCAAACGCAGCATGGGTTCCACCATTTGGTACGGGCGCTACGCTGTATGTTCGTCCATTTATGATTGGTACCGGAAATACCGTTGGCGTTAAGCCTTCTCCTACCTATGAATTCCGTATCATGGTCACTCCAGTTGGAGCTTATTACTCCAACGGCGTTGCTCCTGTTGCACTGACCGTTTCTCCTTATGACCGTGCTGCTCCTCACGGAACCGGCAATATCAAGGCCGGCCTCAACTACGCTATGTCTCTGTACCCAACCACCTGGGCACATGAGCAGGGCTTTGCAGACAGTATGTATCTTGACTCTGGCTCTCGTACCTATGTTGAGGAGTCCAGTGGCGCAAACTTCCTCTTTGTTGATAAAGAGGGGACCCTGGTTATTCCACAGTCTTACACAGATTCCATTTTGCCTTCTATTACCCGTCGCTCTCTGGCAACGGTTGCTAAAGACCTGCTTGGTATGAAGGTTATTGAGCGTCCTGTCCGCTTTGACGAGCTTGACCAGTTTGTTGAGTGCGGTATGTGCGGTACTGCTGCTGTTATTTCTCCTGTTGGCAAAGTTGTTGACGGCCAGAAAGAGATTGTCTTTGGCGCTGGTATGGAGGCTGTTGGACCAGTTATGTCTAAGCTTCGCAATACGCTGACCAGCATTCAGTCTGGTGAGATTGAGGCTCCAGAAGCAGACTGGATTTGCAAGATTTGCTAAGGCTTGCGTTTTCAACAACGCTTTGCTTTTAACACAAGGGCGAGAAGATCAATCGATCTTCTCGCCCTATGTGTATCTGCAAAAGCAGGATACGTACGACAACTATGCCTTGGCGTTTATGCCTTGTGGGAGGAGCCCAGGTTATCCATGTGGCTTGCAACAATCTGGGTGATTGCTTCCATACCAGGAACGGAAGGCTTCTTTGGATCAAAGTTACCAGGGTTCTCGGACATGTACTTCATGAAGGCTGCAGTGAAGACCTGGCGGAGTTCAGTTGCGTAGTTGACCTTGCAAACGCCGTTCTGGATTGCCTCTGCTACCTGGTCATCTGGCACGCCAGAAGTACCGTGAAGAACCAGAGGAATATCAAGGCGCTGGCGGATTGCCTTCAGAACACCCTGCTCAATGTGAGGAGTGCCGTGGTAGACGCCGTGAGCGGTGCCAACGCCAACTGCAAGAGAAGTGCAGTTGGTGCGTGCAACAAACTCTTCAGCCTGGTCTGGATCAGTGTAGGGGTTCTCGCCCTCAACAGCTGGGCCGTCGTCCTCTTTGCCGCCAACCTTGCCAAGCTCAGCCTCAACAGGAAGGTTGATAGGGCCTGCAAACTTGGTTACGGATGCGGTAAGGGCAATATTGTCCTCAAAAGGAACGTGAGAGCCGTCAATCATGACGGAAGTGTAACCAGCACGAGCTGCCTGAATGCAGCGGTCAAAGCCGTCACCGTGATCAAGGTGAAGAGCAACAGGAACAGTTGCCTCTTCAGCAGCACAACGAACCATTGCTGCAAAGTAATCAAGGCTTGCGTACTTGATGGTGCCAGGAGTGGTCTGAAGAATAACAGGGGAGCGGCGCTCTTCTGCTGCCTTAACAACAGCCATTACAAACTCAAGGTTCTCAACGTTAAAGGCGCCAACAGCGTAATGGCCAGCCTGTGCGTCAAGAAGCATCTGCTTAGTAGTAACGAACATCTATTGCTCCTTTCGCCCTTATGGGCTCTTTAATTGACTGAAAAAATTGTAACGTTTCTCTTACTCTGTTATGCAACTTTTCTAGAAATCGTTTTGTCTTTGTAACCTTTGGCGAGAAACCCGTCTTGCGGTGACTTAATCAGCAATCTTTTTGATTGCCACCTGTTTATGAATTTCTGCTGCAACAGCTTGATCAAAGCGTCCGGTACCTGCAGAAAGACAACTTGCGGTAGCGCAAGACAGCGCAAAGGTAAGACACTCTGAAGTTGGCTTTTTCTGAGCAAGCGCAACAGCAAATGAGCCAACAAGGGTGTCTCCCGCACCAACAGGATTGATAGCTTCAATTTTTGGAGGATTTGCTCTAAAGGTTCCTTCATCAGAAACCATGAGCGCACCTTTTGCACCAAGCGAGACAACTACAATTTTAATGCCGCGTTTGTGCAGCTCCTGAGCTGCCTCAATGACCTGGTCTTCTGTAGTTACTTTTCTTCCTAGAAGTTGACCGATTTCATCGGTATTTGGTTTGATCATGGTAGGAAGAGCATCAATGCAGGAGGTGAGTAGTGCGCCCGAGGCATCTACAATGCAAGGCACACCAGCAGCCATAGTCTCTTCAATAAGCTCTTTGTAATTAGCAGCAGAAATGCCTTTTGGAATACTGCCGTTAAAGGTGACAACCTCAGCTTCTTTGATAAGCTGCACAAGTTTTGCCTTGAAGGCAAGGAATTCTTCAGGAAGAACGGGCTGACCAGGCTCTAAAAACTCAGTTGACTGTCCGCTTGGCTCCAGAATGTTGATGCATGAGCGGGTTTCTTGCTCGGTATAAATAAAATCACTGGTAATACCATCTTTATGTGCCAGTTCAACAAGGTATCTACCGTTATTTCCACCTACAAATCCTGTAGCACATACGGGGTAATTAAGGGTGGTAATGGCTCGTGAGGCGTTAAGACCCTTGCCGCCTGCGCTGTTATCCACTACCGAGACTCTATGCACGGTTCCATCTACAACAGGAGAGTCCAGGTAGTACGCCTTATCAATGGATGCATTGAGTGTTACGGTAACAATCACGCATATCACCTCGTCAAAAAGACAGTGCACAATGAGTGCCTAGAGAATAGCAGGGGCGAGAAACGCTTTGAAACAGTGCCTCTGTAAATAGAATCGAGTTGAATCTATTTAACCAAAGCGCTATCAAGAAACTTTTCTTTAGATGTTATAAAAAAAGATACCAGTACATAATTTCTTAATACCAATTTTAT
>CAUSVW010000038.1:0-4685 GCA_963535155.1 uncultured Atopobium sp. | reverse complement strand
TTTGTGAAGATGATTTTGTATCTTCTTAATTCCTCCACAATTTCTACACAATTCGTAGTCTTTAGTGAACTGAGGAGTATTCTACTCATTAAACTACGTATATATTCTTGTGGTAATCCCTTATTTTTCATCTATATATAGTGTTGTTTTTTTGCGTTAGCTTTTTACGCATTTTTAGCATTATCTTTGTACGAGTTTTGCGCGCCTTTAGCGTTGTCTTTTTACGCTGCCTTTTGCGGCGTCTTTTTATACTGCCTTTTAAACAGTCTTCTCGACACGCTGTGTTTGGGCTAAATCTCGTCTTTTACAATCTGGCAAGCTGCGTCAAGGAGCTGATCGCGCAGTGTCTCGTTGGCAGCCTCAGAATATACGCGTACCAGCGCATCCATACGAGAAGGACGAATAAGCACCCAAGAATCATCTTTAAATTGAAGTTTAAGGCCATCGGCATGACTTACCGAAACAGGAACTTTACCTGCAACGTTTTCTGGATTAAGGCCTGGAAGAATGTTCCTGAATGCTTGTGTAGCTGCGGCGTCAAGTCGCACTCCTCGCCTGCTATAACACATGCGACCCAGCTCAGCCTCATCCTCAGCAACAAGCTGAGCAAGTGATTTATGGGTGTACGCAAGCATTTCCACGACAAGCAGGGCCACAAGCAGGCCGTCTCGCTCCAAAAGGTGACTTGGAATACAGATTCCACCGTACTCCTCTGCGGCGAGAAGAACATCTCCTTGCTCGATTTCTGAATAGAGTCGAGCAAATCCAACAGGCACGCTTGCGGATTCCAGCCCAAGATGAGCTGCTTGCCTGGATACCGTTGCGGAACAGGTTAACGTAGAAACAACTCGACCAGTTTGCTTGCGGTTTTGTACAAGATGGCGAGTGATCAGCGGGATAAGCTCGTGTGGACTAAGAAGTCGGCCGGTTTCATCTACAGCAGCTGCACGGTCTCCATCGCAATCAACCAAGAGGCCCAGCTGTGCATGGCGACTTACCACCATCGAAGAGCACTCATCAGCCCAAGGATCTGCTGGTTGCGGGTGAATGCCACCAAAATCCCTAACAGGACCTTGGTGCATTTGATAAACGACGCATCCCGCAGATGAAAGCACGTTAGCAAGCATGTCTGTTGCCGCACCATACATAGGGTCAACTACCACACTAGGACGTAGCTCCTTGATAACAGACACATTAATCTGATCAAGAAGCGCACGCTTATAAGGCGTCACAATATCTGTTGTAGTAAAAGTTCCACGCTGGTCTGTTGGCTCCAGCGGTGTTGCTGATTCGACGCGCTGAAGAAAATCGCGCGAAACTGGGCCGCCGTTAGCAGCACGAATAATCATGCCGCAATATTCGCAGGAAAGCTCAGTTGCAGAAATGATAAGGCCACCAGCTACATTTTTATGCTGCGCACAAGCCCAGCAAATAGATGGCGTGGGGCAAAACGTCTCGGAAACGCGCACGTCAAGGCCAAAGGAGGCCAGTGTCGCTGCAGCCTCGAGGGCAGACGAATCCGCCTCAAAGCGCGTGTCAAAACCAACAAACACAGTGCCGCCAGGCAGCTCCTGTGACCAAACAGTACCAAGGGCCTCTGCAAGTCTAACTACATTATCCCTGGTAAAGCTTTTATCATAGCGGGCTTGCCAGCCATCGCTGCCAAAACGGAGTATGTCAGGTCTTTTATCCAATGCGGTTGGCATAGCTGCCGAGCGCCTCTTTAAATGCTGCTGCAGAACTCTGATCAGAGAGTGCCATGCGTGCATTAGTTGCTGCCCAAGCTGCAGGAGTACCAGTATCGCAGCCCTCTTCCGCGTCGATTACCAGCGCATACATTTCTTCCTCAGCAAGCAGGCGCTCCATTGCATCTGTCAGCTGAATCTCGTTGCCAGCGCCAGGACCCTGAGTTGCCAGGAGCTCCATAATCTTTGGAGAAAGCAGGTAACGGCCAACAATAAACAGGTGAGAAGGCGCGTCCTCTGGACGGGGTTTCTCGACAAGGCCGGTTACTTTCCAAATAGCACCCTCGCCCTCAGCGTTATCTGATGGAGAAGAGATGCACTCGCCCGCGATGATGCCGTAGCGATTCACCTGATCTGCAGGGACTGGAGCAACTGCAATAACGGACGCGCCGTTGTGCTGCTTGGAAATCTCTGCCATACGGATGCACATCTGGCGGTCTGGAACAAAGTAATCGCCGAGAAGAACAAAGAATGGCTGGTCGCCTACGCCGTCTGCAGCACACAGCACCGCATGACCAAGGCCGCGAGGATTGTCCTGATAGGTAAAGGAAACAGGAAGCGCAGAAGCTGCATGGACCTTATCGGCAAGGTCTTGCTTTCCACGAGAAGAAAGATCGGCTTCAAACTTCTGATCTTCAGCGAAGTAGTTTTCAATCTGTGGCTTCTCGCGAGAATTGATGATGATTACCTCATCGACCTCTTCTGGCTCAAGAGCCTCTTCTACTACGTACTGAATAACGGGCTTATCCAAAACAGGCAACAGCTCTTTAGGGGTTACCTTTGTTGCAGGTAAAAAGCGCGTACCTAGACCTGCTGCTGGGATAATTGCCTTCATGTGTTTACCTTTCACCTATGAGCCCTGTTGGCTCTGCGCACCTAACGTGCGCTTGTAAGAATGACGGTTTTGCCGTCGATAAACTCAAATGACAGGCGCTTTTATACGTACCTAGTTTGCATAAGCGCCAGGTTACATTACTTGCTTGGAATCTCAATTCCACGCTTCTCAAGGAAGGTGATGAGCTTAGCCAGCGTGTCTACAGAAAGCGAATGCTCCATAAGGCAAGCCTCTGCATCTGCAGTCTCTGTGTCTACACCCAAATCCTCTTCAAGGAAGGTGCGGAGTGCACGGTGAGCTCGCCACGTGGTGCGGGCATTTGCCTCGCCTTCTTTGGTCAGCGTGACACGACCGTAACGACTCTGCTCAACCATGTCCTGCTCTTTAAGCTGGGACAGTGCCTTGTTGACGCTTGCCTTGGAAACATCGAGGCACTCAGCAATATCAACGGAGCGGACGCTCTTATCGTCATCTGGCTGCTCAAGTGCAATTCGATAAATTGCCTCAAGGTAGTCCTCGCCGGCTTTTGTCAGCGTGTGGTCGTTTTGTACGTTATCGTTGGCCATAACTCTCCTCCGACGACTGCTTAGCAGTCTTTTTCATGCAAAATCAGTTGCGCTACGCAACGAAAATATTTCTAACACTTGAATGATACCCAAAAACACCGCTTAGGTTTACTGGCGAGAAGAGCTGTTTGAAGATTCTGAGGACTCTTCTGAGCTTTTCTCGGCAGCTTCGGCATTTGCTTCAGCATCTGTTTGACCGTTTAAGCTAGACGGATCGTCTCCTGCTTCGATAACTTTCATCATCTTTGCAAGTGCGTCTTTATCTGCAATAACATACGACTGTCCATCAATTTCTGTTCCCTCAGATGGTACATATGCCGTATAGATATCCTTGTCGGTGTTCATGCCAATCATCTGAGTGCCCAGAGAAATAATGTCTGAGACAGAGAGATCGGTGATGACCATGCGTGCCGTTGAATTGACGATATTGGCAATGGCTACAGGGTCTCCAGTATTCAAAATCTGGGCGATCATAGCCTTAATGAACGTTCTTTGGTGACGCATGCGGGTGTAATCGCTATCTGCAAAAGCATAGCGAACACGAGTAAAGAAGAGAGCCTGAGCGCCGTTGAGTTTCTGAACGCCAGGATAAAGCTCAACAACGTCGCTGAAGTTCTCTGTATCGCGCATGTACTGCTCAACGTTTACAGTTACGCCGCCAAGAGCATCCGTAATGCCTGCGAGACCATCAAAGTTGACCTCTGCGTAGTGGGCAATATGCACGCCGCACAGTTCGTTTACAGCTTGTACCATGCCATTTGCACCGTCGTAATAATGGACGGCGTTAATCTTCATGTAGGAGCCCTTCCACAAAACACGGGTGTCTCGTGGAATAGAAAGCATGGTCACACGCTTGTGGATGGGGTCAACGCGCGCCAAAATGATGGAATCCGCACGATACTCAGTCTCACCGGGACGTCCATCGGTACCCAGAAGCAGTACATAATAGGGATCGCTTGGTGCGGAAGGCTCCTGGAGCGTCTGGCGAAGCTCAGCAGTGATGACCTGCGAGTTATTTAGCTGCGCCTGAACATTTGCATACCAAATTGCTGCGCCTACCAAGGCAGCAACAAACACAGTTGCAAGAACGCCCAGAAGCGACCTGACTACTACTTGCTTTCTGAAGACACGCTTGCGGCGCTTATGGTAGCCCTCAGCCTGCGTGCGACTAAAAGGAGAAGTGCCAGCTGCGGTGCCTTGACCTGCGGTACCCTGAGCTACAGCGCCCTGACCTGCGACGCCCTGCGAAGTATGAGCGACGGCGTTAGGTGCAGTGCCCTGTGCGCTACCACCCGCAGCAGTATTTTGTGCAGCATCAGCCGAAGTACCCTGTGAGGCTCCATTTTCTAGCAGTTTTGCATGCTTTGGTTTAGTTGACACAAACTATCCTTCGATAAAGTCGTCGTCTGGAATGGTAGTGCGCTGAGCATCTGCTCCCAGCGCGACGAGTTTCTCGACAAATCCTTCGTAACCGCGGTCAATGTGATGGATGGCAGAAACGATTGTTTCTCCCTCGGCCACAAGACCAGCCATAACAAG
>CAUSVW010000037.1:0-4980 GCA_963535155.1 uncultured Atopobium sp. | reverse complement strand
TGGAACATAGGTAATCTCGGAAGGAAGGTCGCCGCCGCCCTGGTCGGATAGCTGGTCGTGTAGACGGACGTTGTGGAAGTTACCACCAGAGTAGTTGATGCGGCCGGTCCACTGAATCTCGTTTGCGTTGCCCTCAATAATCTTGCCCCACTTGGAGAGATACTCAGTACCAATGGTACCAGGAGCGGTGACGTCAAACGTTACAGGAACAGGGCTGCCAGAGACAGTAAAGATAAAAGATTTACCGGTACCTGTCTGAACACGATGTGAATCAATGGTAAAGCCAAGTCGAGCGGTACCGCGCAGGTCAGTGTGGTTGTTAACGTAGTTGGTAAAGACAACACGCATGTTTCCACCAAAACCATCGGTACCAGGGGTGACGTGAGCTACTGCCATGACCTCGCCGGTTGCTGCATCGGTGATGTTAAAGGTAGACGCAGGATGAGCTGCGGTAAACCTCATCTCGTTAGGGAGGGTGACGTCAAAGTAATCGCCCGGCTCTACATTAGCGTTTGCAGAGGCGTCCCACGTCATAGCAATGGCATACACATTTGCCTTGTTAACAACGGTGGTTGGATTACCAAAACGATCTTCAACTCTAAAGTCTGTAATGGTTGCGACAACCGCTTTAGGGGTGTCTGTAGCAGCTTCAGTGCTTGCGGTCTCAGCAAAAGCTGATTTTGCAGCAAGCGGAAGCGCCAGGACCAGCATGAAGACAAAACTTAACAGCTTAAACAGTCGTTTGTTCATCAGGACTCCTTTGCAATAGATACGTCTATTCTCACCTATTACAAAGAGAATTTATTTGAGATTCTGTATATATTTATATCACTTTTTTAAAGTTCAAATATTTATGCAGGTACAAGGAATTTATCGGTTCTTTTTCTGATACCTTTTAAATAAAGTACAGTTAAATTCACAAGTTCTTCACAATTGTTCACAACGAACATTCCACACTATGTGCAGCTTAACGTAATAAAAATGGATAAATATTACTCCTAATAAATCTAAATGCTGGACATTAGTCTCTTTTTATACGTGATTCCGAATAGGTCATTTTTCTATATGCAATTAAGGAGGCGAGAAGTTCTGTGGAGCCTTGCAAAATAGACGGTTTTCTCGCCAAAAAAGAACGCCTTGCCACGAGGACAAGACGTTCTTGTAACGTTGTGTGAAGCTGCGCGTCTGCGCTGCTACTACTTTGCGCCAGACTTACTTGCGACGCTTAAGTGCAACTGCGCTGCCCAGTGCTGCCAAAGATCCAAAGAGGACGCCTGCAACAGAAGAGGTATCTCCGGTGTAGGGGAGGTTGGACTTCTTGCGGGTCTTAGTAGGTTTCTCTGGAGTTGGAGGAACCTGGGTGTTAGTGACTACAAAGCCCTGAGTTGCGTCGCCAGTAATCTGGCTAGTGTAGCCGGCTACCTCGTCCTCAGAGATGGTGTAGGTAATCTCGGAGCCGTCAGCAGCATAAGCCTCAAGACCTGTGAAGGAATCCTGCCAGTTGTTGTCAGAGCTCAAGGTAAGGGTCTTACCAGTGTCAACGCCGTTTGCAAGCAGGTGAACAGTTACTGCTCCGCCCTCTGCACCATTCCAGACTTTCTGCACAGGAATGTCTGCATGAGCGTTCTTCTTGTTCTCAATAATCTTGATAGTGCCGGACTGATTGTCAACGTTTACGGTGTAGACCGTAGCGTCACGCACATAGCCATCTGGAGCAGTAAGCTCTTCGATGGTATAGGAGCCAGTAGTGAGCCTCTCGGAGGTTGCAGTTCCGTCGGCGCCTGTAGTAAGAGTCCAAGAATCAGCTGGGTTAGCAACACTTGTTACCTTAAAAGTTGCGCCTGGAAGCTGGGTAGTTGCATTGTCAGCATCAACCTTGATGATGCGGATACGGCCGACAAGATTGCCGATTGCGCCGCCGGAGTTGCTTGGAGAGTAGTAGGTAAAGCCAATCTCACTTCTTGGAGCACCGCCAGCGTTGGTAAGCACACCATAGTTATGCAGAGCCATACCTGGGATAAAGGTGGTGCGATACTGCAGGAGGTAACGCTGACCCTGGGAGAAGTCAACGCCGCTCAGGTTAAGGTGGTAGGAGTGGCCGTCAGCTGCAATAGAAAGTGCACCATTAGGAATGGTGACCTCCTGAAGGTTGCTGAAGTTACCCGTTCCATCAAAGTCTGCACGATAGAGGTGGAAAGAGTTAGCAATGTAGGTTACCGATGCTGGCAGGTCGCCGCCGTTTCTATCAGAGAGGGAGTCAGAGAACTCAACGCCAGTCATGTTAGCAGCGGAGTAGTTAAGACGAACATACCAAAGTACCTCGGACTCGGTACCGGTAACAGGGCCGCCCCACTTGTTGAGCCACTCTTGGCCAATGGTGTTCTTTGGACGAATAATCATGTTGAGAGGAACAGCGGTGCCGTTAACGCCAAAATCAATGTGGGTATTATCGCCAGCGTTGATGGCGTCGCGGTCGTAGAGAGCGGACAGCGAGAAAGTACCCCTAATCTGGGTGTGGGTGTTTGCATAGTCTGTATAAACAACATGCAGGGTGCCGCCAAAAATGCTGCCAGCTGCTGGAGTTGGGTAAGCCCAAGCTACGGTTGCGCCGTTAGGATCTTTAACTTCAATTGGAGTTGTGTTTTGTGTGGCTGTGAACTGGACTTTATCGGGCAAGGTAATATCAAAATAGTCACCTTCTGCCACGGTAGAAGCGGTAGATTCCCAGTTGATTGTAATATGGTACAGATTATCAGTGGTAATCTCATTGACTGGTGTATAGGTATCATCAGCCACAGACATGCTGGTAATTTGAACCGGTGAAACAGTTGCAGCCGAAGCGAATGTTGCCACAAAAGTAACAACAATCATAAAAGGAACAAGAAATGCACCTAGTCTAACCAGTACTTTTTTCATAAACCAAACTCCAATTCGTATTTCAAACGTGAGAAAATTATTGCAGATAGGTACTTAAAAACTGTTACCAGTTTTGGTCGTCACAAAACAATTACATTTCAAGTTATAGTGTCTTTGACCTGCTCTTCTCGCCATATTTTGTGTTTTATAATTGTTAGAAATTAGTAGCATTTCTTGTCAGATTATAGAACTTTACCGTCTTTTGTTTGCGCAGAATAAGAAGACTTTTTGGCGCGCGCAATCTCTCGTGGTGTTATCGGCTGGTTGAAGGTATTATTAATAGCAATAAATTCGTGGTAGAGATATGTGTCCATACGTGCGGTATTGCGTTGGCGCAGAATCTAAGAGTGACCGGGAAACCGGAGAAGCGGAGTCATGCATGAGCGAGTCCAGGCCCAAACAGTTTGTTGCAGTTCTAGACTTTGGTGCCCAGTACGGCCAGTTAATTGCACGTCGCGTGCGCGATCTTAATGTCTACTCCGAGATTGTTCCTTGTGATATTTCCGCAGATGAGCTTCGTGAGCTCAATCCATCTGCGCTTATTTTGTCCGGCGGCCCTGCTTCCGTTTACGCGGAGGACGCGCCAAAGATTGACCCAGAGATCCTGGAGCTTGGCCTTCCTGTCTTTGGTTTCTGCTATGGACAGCAGATTATGGCGGTTACTTTGGGCGGCACCGTTGGACATACCGAGAAGGGCGAGTATGGCCCAGCTCATCTGACCCGCGCGAGGGAGAGTCGCATTTTTGACGGCACCGCTGAGCAGCAGACCGTTTGGATGAGCCACCGCGATGCTGTGTCTGAGGTCCCAGAGGGCTTTACCGTTACCGCTTCTACCGATGTTTGCCCTATCGCAGCTATGGAAAACGCTGCTAAGAACCTGTATTCCACTCAGTTCCACCCAGAGGTCAACCACACCGAGTACGGTTCTCAGATGCTTTCTAACTTCCTGTTCAATATCTGTGGTTTTGAGAAGACGTGGACCATGGATAACATCATTGAGCAGAAGGTGGAGGAGATTCGCCAGAAGGTTGGCGATGGTCGCGTTATTTTGGCGCTTTCCGGCGGCGTTGACTCTTCTGTTGTTGCTGCCCTTGTCCACCGTGCTATCGGCGATCAGCTAACTTGTGTGTTTGTTAACCATGGCATGCTCCGTAAGGGCGAGCCAGAGATGGTTGAGCAGGTCTTCCGCAAGCAGTTCAACGTGCCTCTGATTCACGTTCACGCAGAGGAGCGCTATGCAGAGCTTCTGGCCGGCGTTACTGAGCCAGAGATGAAGCGTCGCCTGATTGGCACTGAGTTCTGGAAGGTCTTCTTTGACGAGGCCCAGAAGCTGGACGGCGTTCAGTTCCTGGCGCAGGGCACCATCTACCCTGACATTATTGAGTCTGGTGCTCGTAAGACCGGCGGCAAGGCGGCAACTATCAAGAGCCACCACAACCTGATTCCATTCCCCGAGGGCGTTCACTTTGACCTGATTGAGCCCCTGGATCACTTCTTCAAGGATGAGGTCCGTGCGCTGGGCGTTTCGCTTGGCCTGCCAGAGAACCTTGTCTACAGGCAACCATTCCCAGGTCCTGGCCTTGCTATCCGCATCATTGGCGACGTTACCCCAGAAAAGCTTGAGATTCTCCGCAACGCCGACGCTATTGTCCGTGAAGAGATTGACGCTTACAACGCCCAGCTCTTTGACGAGACAGGCGATCGTAACTCCGAGCACAGTGTGTGGCAGTACTTTGCCGTGCTACCCGACATTAAGTCCGTTGGCGTTATGGGTGACGAGCGTACGTATGCTCGTCCAGTTATCCTGCGCGCCGTTGAGTCGAGCGACGCTATGACCGCTGACTGGGCAAAGCTTCCTTATGAGTTGCTGACCCGCATTTCTTCCCGTATTGTCAGTGAGGTTGCTGGCGTTAACCGCGTGGCCTATGACATTACTCCTAAGCCACCTGCGACCATTGAGTGGGAGTAGGACGACAGGGTTCTGACCTGCGATTTTGAGTGCCGCACTATGCCGCTGAGTTTCGTTTCGTACGAGAGTCATGACAAAGCCACCAGCGACGGAGA
>CAUSVW010000036.1:0-5134 GCA_963535155.1 uncultured Atopobium sp. | reverse complement strand
CCGCAGCCAGACTCACCAACAATACCAATGGTCTCGCCAGGCATAAGCTTGAGAGAAACATTCTGTACTGCGTGGACCTTATTAGGCTTAAAGATTGAGCCCGTACGCGTCTTAAACGTAACCGAAATATCATCGAGGAAGATAATTGGCTGCTCTTCAGTTGTTGTAGCCATTTACCTCACCTCCTTTTGAGAACGCTCAAGGTAAGGCACAAGACCATGCTCCTTCAGATACTCATCAGGCAGCTCGGAGAAACGATGGTGCTTACCAGGAATCTCCTTAATAACAGGATGTACCTCAAGACCCAATTCTGGGTGGCTTGAACGAGGAGCAAACCTATCGCCTGTTGGGAAGTCTTCTGGAGAAGGAACAGAACCTGGTACCTGGTGAAGCCTAGTACCGTCCTGTGCACCTTCCTCAATGGAAAGAACAGAGCCGAGAAGACCGCGGGTGTACTCGTGAACAGGATTGGTCAGAAGCTCAGTAGTAGCTGCCTGCTCAATAACCTGGCCGGCGTACATAACGGTAATCTCAGAAGCAACCTCTGCAACAAGTGCAAGGTCGTGGCTAACAAAGATCATTGCGAAGCCAAGACGACGCTGGAGGTCATTCAAGAGCTTGATAACCTGCTTCTGAACAGTAACGTCCAGAGCGGTTGTTGGCTCGTCGCAGATAACCAGTGAAGGATCGCGGGTTAATGCCATAGCAATCAGAACACGCTGACGCTGACCACCAGAAAGCTCGTGTGGGTAGGACTCAAGCGTACGCTTTGGATCTAGGCCTACAAGCTCTAGAAGCTCCTCAGCAGAACGAGTGCCTCCCCTGCTGGTAAGCTGCTTCATCTGAGAAGAGATAAGCATGGAAGGGTTCAGCGAAGACAGAGCATCCTGGTATACCATTGCAAGCTCATGACCAAGCAGCTTGCGGTGCTCTTCTTTGGAGAGCTTCAGGAGGTCTTGGTCTTTGTAGAGAACCTGACCAGTAATGGTTTCCTTTGGATCAGTCAGACCCATGATGACCTTGGTGGTAATTGACTTGCCGCAGCCAGACTCGCCAACCAGCGCCATGCACTGGCCAGGACGGACATCAAAGCTTACGTGGTCAACAACCTTGACGTCTCCATGAGACTCAAAGCTGATGCACAGATCTTTAACGCTCAGCAATGGTGCAACATCAAAGTCTGGCTTACGTCTGTCTGTTCTGGACAGCTCAACCTCTTTGAGTGCATTAAGTCTGCGCTCAAGGGACTCTGCTTGCTCTGCATACGCACGAACTGGATCAGATGCCAAGATGTCATCTGCACGCCTGGAATCAGAGTTCTCCGTGTCAACAGGAGCACCAGGCGCTGCTGCCATAGCATCAGTAAGACCCTCGGAGAGGATGTTCAGTGCCAGGCAGGTCATCATAATAGCTAGGCCTGGGAAGAATGCCTGCCACCAGCGACCAGCAAGAACGCCAGCACGAGCATCAGCCAGGATATTACCCCATGTAGGAGTTGGCTCTGCAATACCTGCACCGATGAAGGTCAAAGAGGCCTCAAAGATAATTGCGTCTGCAACAAGCGTAACGGTAAAGACCATGATGGGAGCAATGCAGTTACGAAGAACGTGCTTCCACAAAATCCAAGGTGCACGAGCGCCAGAAACAATGGTTGCCCTTACGTAATCCTCGCCGTACTCACTTACGATGTTTGCACGAACAATACGAGCAATCTGTGGTGTGTACATAAAGCCAATGGCAAAGATGATTGAAGGAACGCTGTTACCAAGAATAGAAACAAAGACTGCTGCAAGTGCAATGCCTGGGAACGACATGATGATGTCGAGCACACGCATGATGACCTCAGAGACAGCCTTCCTAGAAACAGCGGCAATAGCACCAATAATTGAGCCACACAGTAGCGCCATACCCGTAGCACCAAAACCAATGACCAGTGAATACTGACCACCATGGAGCATACGAGAAAGAATATCGCGGCCCTTATCGTCAGTACCAAAAATAAATCCATTACCTGGAGCCTGACGAGCGTTGAAAATCTCAAGTGGGTTATGTGGAGCAATAAAGTTTGCAAAGACAGAAGCAAGAACAACAAAGACAAGAATGACAAGAGCAATCTTGGAAGCTGTCTTCATCTTCTTAAAGCCACCAAAGGTTGAACCCTTTGCAGCAGCTTCTTCGAGCTTCTCGACTTGTTTTTTTCTCATTTGTACCATCGCACTACACCGTCCTAATGCGTGGGTTAATCAAGATGTACAGCATATCAACAACAATGTTGATGATGATGAAGGACAGTGCAACGACAACGACAACACCCTGAACAAGCATTGCCTCGTTACCCTGAATGCCCTCAAGAATAGCGGTACCCATGCCAGGAAGGTTAAAAATAACCTCAATAACAACGGCACCACCCATGAGGTAACCAATCTTCAGACCAAGTGTGGTTACAGGGGTAATAAGAGCGTTGCGAAGTACGTTTCTTGCGATGACGATTCTCTCTGGAATACCAGCGCCGCGAGCAGTGCGGACGTAGTCCTTATCCAGCTCCTCGACCATTGCGGTACGAACAATACGGGTCATCTGACCAGACATTGGAACCGCAAGTGCAAATGCCGGCATAATCATACGAGCAAAGTAGCCGCCAAGATTTACCGTAGGATCTGGTAGTGCTCCAGAGGCTGGTAGCAGCTTAAGCGTAGACGCAAAGACCAGAATCAAAAGAACTGCCAACCAGAATGATGGCGTTGCAAGACCGGCAATTGAGAATACGCGGATGATTTGATCGGGCCATTGATCTCTATAGAGAGCCGCAATAACGCCCAACGTAAACGAAACTATTGCGCCAATAAAGAGACCCATAAAGGTCAACTGCATAGTTACTGGCAGAGCCTTTGAAATTCTTTCAGCAACTGAATAGTGAGAAGTGCCGTAGGTACCCAAGTTTCCATGAGCAACATCACCGATATAGCGTACATATCTCACAGGCCATGGATCATCAAGGCCATTCTCAATGTGATACTGCTGGATAGCTTCTTCAGAAGCAGACTCTCCCAAGGCATTGTATGCAGGATCAACATGCGAGAAAGACATTAGGAAGAATACGAGAAAGGTGACGCCTAGAGCCATAATCGGCAGCGCAATAAGACGGCGTCCGATAAGACGTAATAGGTTGTTCACTATCTCCCCCTCTCTCTTTAAAACAAACCGTACAAATAAAATTTGATGAGACTTTGCACATCTCAGGACTGAATTTTGCGAACAAGAGCCCGAGCGTTATAAGTAAAACGCTCGGGCCCCAATGTATGAGATGCTAAGCGCGTGACGACAACAAATTAGCTAGCAGTAACTGTGTTGACATCAATGAAGGACAGGCCGGTGGTTCCGATGCCCTTGAAGCCCTTGAGAGCAACGCCGTTGCTGTTTGGCTTCTCGCTCCAAGAAGCGGTGAAAGTCTTAGCAAAGAGAACTGGGTACAGAGGTACGTTCTCAGCGATGATGTCGAAGCACTCATTCCAAGTGGACTGCTGATCAGCGCCAGACTGGCCAAGAGCCTTGGTCATAAGATTGTGGAGCTTGGTCCACTCATCAGACTCCTTCCATGGGCAACGCTTGGTCATCCAGACGTTATCGCCATACCACCAGTTAAGCAGCAAGTCGACGTCTGCGCCGAAGCAGGAAGGATCGCCAGGTGCAAGCAGGATATCCCAGGAACCGTCAACTGCGTCGATTGCAGCATAGGTTGCAGGAGAAGTATCGGAAACGATGCTTACGTTAAAGCCAAGTGCGTCGAGGTCGTTCTTGACCTGAGTTGCCATGGACTTAACCTGCTCGTTATCGGTGGTGCGAAGAACGACATCACCAGGAGTAATGCCAGACTCAGAAATGAGCTTCTTAGCCTTATCAACATCGTGTGCATAGACAGTGGATGCCTTGTGATAGTTAGCAAAGGAAGAAGGAAGGTAGCTGGTAGCAACCTCAGCCTGACCAGAGAATGCGTTTGCAAGCATCTTGTCTGTATCAAGTGCATAGAGGCATGCCTGGCGAACCTTAACGTTGTCCCAAGGAGCCTTGCCAAGGTTGAACATTGCAAAGCGGACACCAAAGCCCTGAACAGCGTCAACGGTGCAGCCTGCGCCCTTGAGCTGGTCTACGGCGTCTGCAGGAACCATTTCCATAGCAAGGGTGGTTCCATCCTGCTGAGCAGTCAGACGAGCGGTTGGATCCTTAAGAACGTCATAGTGGAGCTTATCGTCCTTAGCAGGAGTTGCGCCGTTGTAGTTTTTGTTAGGAACAAGGTCAAGAGTGTTGTCAGAGATGGACTCATACATCCATGGACCAGAACCGACTGGCTGCTTCTTCATCTCATCCTGAGAGCTGCTTGCTGGAACAACGCGAACGATGGACAGGCGCTCCTTGAGGAGGGAGAAGTTAGCAATGGTGGTCTTAACGGTGACGGTCTTGTCATCCTTCTTCGATACGGAAGCAATTGGGGAAAGCATTGGGACGTAGACGCTACCCTTAGCAGCAGAACGGTTAAAGGACTCAACAACGTCATCTGCCTTGACTTCATTACCATCAGAGAACTTTGCGCCGTCACGGAGGGTAATCTCAAAGGTGTAATCGTCAACCTTCTTAGGATCAGCAGTAGCAAGCTCATTGAAGGTGGAATAGTCGTGGAAGTTTAGGCCATAGAGACCCTCAACTACCTGCCAGTTAACACCAAGGGCAAGTGCTGATGAAGTAGTAGATGGATCATAGTTCTGGGTTGAATAAGCGGTACCAGCAGTAATTGTGCCGCCGCCTTCCTTTCCAGAAGGAGCCTCAGTTTTCTGCTGCTGCTGACCGCCGCATGCGGTAAGGCCAAGACCAGCTGCTACAGTTGCTCCGCCAAGGAAGCCGCGACGCGAAAGTGGACGGTTAATAAACTCGCTCATTTCTGCCTCTTTCTAAAAACTCTCCTTGCCACAACGTGGCACCAATGCCACTTGTGTGGCTTACATCTACATAACTATATGAAGAAAAGATATTTCCTCTGAACACAGTTCGCCCAACGGTATTAATTTCTCGCTCATTGGCTGCTCAAAATATGAAAACGTGTTTTGTTGTATTATTTACTGCATATAAATCTTAATAGCAG
>CAUSVW010000035.1:0-5472 GCA_963535155.1 uncultured Atopobium sp. | reverse complement strand
CCTCCCATTGCTTATGTCCAAGAAATGGGAGGCAGTTCAGTACCGGCTCTCTTTTGACACGTAAGTGTTTTGTAATGGATTGAGCTGCTTACTTTCCGCTTGCCATTTTAGCTGGATACCACTTTTGGAACCAAGCCGTAAACAAGCCCATTCCAATAGGAACCAGGTTGTTCACGATAACCAAAATACCGCCCACTCCATTCTGAACTGCAAACCAGCTCCAAATGGCAGTTAAAACGTACATAGCTCCCCAACATGCAGCCAAAATATAATTTGTCTTCATGAACAGTGGATTATTGTAGGCGCTATCTCCACCGTAGCTGTACTTTACGTAAGCAGCGCAGAGAGGTTCTTTGGTCAGGCATGAAGCCAGCCACATAAGGCCAAAAGCCAGGTAGCCCAGATTGACAATCAAATTGCTGTCGCCATTTCCGCTCATAAAAACACCCGCAGATAATGCGCCAACCAGGGCAAATGAGATTCTGTCCCAGATGGTGAACTTGAAGTTCCTCATAATAAGCGGCATCAGAGCAGTAACAAGCAGCGTAATCATGGCGCCAACCTGAGAGTCAAACGAGGTTGCAGTCCAGAAGGTAATCCAAGGAAGCAGCATCGTAATCATCTGCGGATTTTTCTGTGCGTTGCCGACTTCTTTAGCCGACGCGTCCCGCGTAGCTTCAACTGAACTACCAGGCGTTGGACCAAAATACTTGTCCCAATCAATCATGAAGGAAAAATCGCCCTCAACGGTATACAGATGCTTACCCAGTGCCTCTGGTCCGCTAATTTCTCCCCTAGAAATGGACTGCCAGACCTCAAACGGAGTGTTGAGCTTTGTGGTAGTAGTGAGACTACCGTCAGTAAAGACTTTACTGCCATCTTTACCCAGCAAAATCTGATAGCTACGACCAAGGTCGGTGTAGTTCATCTCAAGAACACGATCTTTGCCGTCGTAAGCCGTTTTGTCGTACAAAGCCGCCATCTGGGAGGTGAAGATATGGTCAAACGGTAGCTGCTCAACGGGTTTCTCGCCAGCGTTTGTGTTGCTCTGAGCGCTTGTATCGCGAGAAATTCCCCAGCTTGCGTCCGCCATCTGCTCAAACATCTCTTTTGGATACAGCAAAACTTTGAGCTCGGCCCGTGTCTGGCTAGAAATGCCGCCCTTGGCATACTCAGTACCAGCCTTTTTGACAAGCGCAAGGTACTGGTCGGTACGTGCAGAAAGCTCCTTTACGCGGAAGAGCTCGCCTTGACCGCAGAAAATGCTCTCGTAGTTGCCCTGACCAAGAATGTGATCAAACATCTTGGTAACGCTGTCGTAATTACCCTCTGAAGAATAGAATCCGCAGGTAGAAATTAGGACGTGCTTCTTGCCGGACATGTCGTAGCGAGACTCGTGGGCACCGCTCCCGTATCCCCTATTTGCGTCGCTCATGAAGGGTAGACTCATGGGGAGCTGGCGATCAATAAGGTTCTTCAGCAGTCCAGGCACATTGAAGTAGTAGAGCGGGAAGCTCCAAATAACCAGATCGGCCCAAAGCTGCTTCTGAATGACCGTTTCTTCGTCGTCCGACATAATGCACTTACCGGGCGTGTTCTTCCAGCAGTGGAAGCATCCCTTGCAAGGCTTGATGTCCATGGTGGCAACGTTGATCTGCTCAACGGTTACGTCTTCATTGGCGTGCTGCTCGGAAATGCCCTCGATGAAGCTCTTTGCAAGACGCAGAGAATTGCTGGCTTTACCCTTGGGGCTACCGTTAATCAGCAAAATGTTCATGCTGCGCCTCCAACTCCTTCATGCATTTCTCGCTCCATGCTCTAAGCATTTCCTCGTGCATCTTGCCGTACTCGATAGTAAATTTCCAGAACAACGCCTTCTCTGGGTCACCCATTTGCGCTGCGTAAGCAGCTACTGCGTCTGACGCTAACTCACTTCCGCCAGGAAAAGACGAGGCGTTATCAGCGATTCGTTTAAAGAACGCAAGGTTTTCCTCGTAGGAGCACTCGCCCCTAAAGAACGTCTGCATCAAAAGCGGAATGCGCAGCACCGAGGCCTGAGAGTCTTCCCTCAGCCACCTGTTCAACTCCTCTTTACCGGCTTCAGTTATCGAGAAAACCTTCTTGTCCGGCTTTCCTTTCTGGGCAACCAGCGTTGCGGTGACCCAACCGTCTTTTTCTAGCGCCTGCAGTTCTCTATAAATCTGGCTTGTCTGAGCAGTCCAGAAGTAATTAAGCGACTGTTGAAAGATGGTTTTAATCTCGTAACCGGACATATCCCCATAATTCAAGAGACCAAGAATTCCCTGCTTAAGCAAATCTCTCATCTCCTTATATTCCACTTGTTGAATATCTTATAACGATAGTAATTCCACTTGTGGAATATGTCAACGAGAAATTCTAAAAAACTTTAACTTCTTTCTGATTGCAAAAAAGACTCTGCCATTTCTGACAGAGTCCTGACATGCGATTATCGAATGTTTTCCGTTACTACAGCGTTACCTATTACAGGGCAGAAGCGGCGTGTTAACTGCACTTTCACGAGTATCATCGCGCTCATCATATGCGTCGTAAGGAGCCTTGGGGTCGTGAACTTTAACAGGTTTGTTGACATTGCAAACTTCGTCAGTATGGGCAAAGGCAAAGTTGATGTCATCTGTCCAACCTGTATGGCCAGTAATAATCTTGGGGTTAAGTCCGCGCTGGCGCAGGATTCCCTCTAGCTTTGCAAGCGATTCGACAGCAAGTTTATTGTCTTCTGCAAGCTTGTTGATAAAGCTATAACCGCCGTCAGCGCCAAACCAAATGGTATCAGCGGAGAATACATACTCGTCATCAATCAGGTACACCACATGTCCCCAGGTATGGCCAGGGACCAGAATTGCTTCAATTTTTATGCCGTCGATTTCAAACACTTCCCCGTCGTGCAGAAGTGTCTTTTTGTTTGGAATGATTACCTTTGGTAGCTTGAACCAGCCATTCATTACACGGCGACGGACTTCTCCTGTTAAATATCTATTCTCAACATCGCCAATATAAACCTGCGCGTGGCTAAAGAGCTGATCACTATCAGCCTCAATTGCACCAATATGATCGGTATCTAGGTGAGTGATTAAGATGTGCTTAATCTCTTTAGGATCAATTCCTAACCAGTCCATCTTTTCTTGCAGGCGATCATAGCTGTATCCTGCGTCAATCATGATGGTAGTGTCGCCTTTGGTGTAGAAGAAAATGTTGGCTACATACTCGCGTACGCATCTCACATGCTCGTCAATGGCACCTGTATTGAGGGGCTTAAATATCTCTTTGCCGCGGTACACCCACGACATCAATATCTTTTGAAACTTTGAAGCGCTCTTTGACATTGCTTCGCCTCGATTCTGTTTTCTTCACACGGTGGTGTGCGACTGAAAAAGTAATCCTCTAATCCGGCAGATCATACGTACAGAAAATGGCATCTGAACTTGCCTTTTAACTTTTGTTAGATTTTGCTAACTAAATATTACCCCTCTACCGCCTGCAACCTTTAGCTTTTCCGCTGAACGGATAAAAGCTAGGCGCCAACGTAAAAATAAACCCTTGAACAGCAAAAAACCGCACCCCAAATACCTTGGAATGCGGCTTTTTTGCAGACGTGCAACACAATGTTGCGTTTAAAAAAGTACTCATGAATCGCAGGGCTTCTCGCCATTCATGAGTAACGAATGTATGGTGGAGGTGCGGAGAATCGAACTCCGGTCCAAAGCAAATCCTAGGCAGGTGTCTCCAAGCTCAGTTACTAATTAAATCTCAAGTACCGCACACTTAGTAACAGGCGTTTGGTGCTCCAGTTGGTTCAATCTTTTTGTAAGGCATACCAACTACGTCCTTACAAGCATCTCCCTAAAATGACGTCACCCTGAGAACAGGAGAAAATCCCAGTTAGACGCGCTGAACTAAATTAAGCAGCGAGAGCCATACGAGGCTCAAAAGTAAGAGTGTTGTCAATTCAATTTGACGTTACCCCTGTTTTACGTGGCGAGGAGACCACGGCTTGCTGCCCACCGCAAACTCACCTTGTCGAATCCAGTCACCCCCAATAATGAGAGAAACTGCCACCATGCAGTTTTCAATGTTCCTGAATTGCGAGCGCGTGTGTCGCTGCCTGCAATTCAAAGTGTAGAGAGTATACCCCATGAACTGCCATTCTTTCAAAAAAGATATGACTATTTTGGGAACGGTTTACTTTGTGGGTTTCTTTACGGATTACTTTACGGCTTTTTGCGACTTACTTTACGGCTTACTTTGCGGACCTACCGTGAGCTTCTAGAACTTGTTTCTCGCGATCAATAAACATAACCAGAATAACCACAAGAAGCGCCGCAGGTGAGAGCCAAATCATGTGAGTGCCCATCAGCGGAATGAGCAAGTTACCCACTACCGCACCAGCTACAAAGCAGAAAATAGTTCCAAAATAGAGCAGCGAGGTCTCAATGTGAACGGACTCGTGCGTATGCATATATGCGGCTATTTCTTGCGTTCCTCCGCGAAGATTACCAATGCACATGGTTGTGGCAAACGCGTGTCCATGGAGCTTTCTAAATGCCTGGACTTGAATGCCGCATGCAAGAGAAGTTAGACTGTTTGCCAGCAGGTTCATGTCTGTTGGAAGCAAAGAAACAATGCTCAGGAGCACAATCTCCACGATAACCGCAAGCTGCCTCCAGTGCAGATGTTCTTCTCGCGCAATGGCTCGAATGGCATACGAAACCGCAATACCTAGAGCAAATGCCAAAACAGGCAGAGCGTATTTGAGGCACTTTTCAAACGATCCACTGGTCAGATTTACGCCCAAAAGCAGCAAGTTTCCGGTCTGAGCGTTGGCAAAAACACCGCCGCGCACCAGGTAGGAATAGGCGTCCATAACTCCGCCCGAGAAGGCCAAAAACGCAGCAACTTCTACCGAATCTGACATTTGTAGTGCGTGCTTCAAGACTACTCCAACCAAAATGCGCACATCAACGACACATATCACGCAGATGTATACGAAAAGCGATGCAGGTTAAATCCTACATCGCTTTTACGATTTTGTTTGGGTGATCATCAAAGAGGTTACCAACGTGCAATCTTGCACGGAAAACCTGTCTGACTAATTTGTGGGGAGTTTACTCCTCGACAAGCTCGAACATCTCAGGACCAACGCCACAAACTGGGCAAACATAGTCCTCAGGAAGCTCTGGAGTGTCAACCTCAACCTCGTAGCCACAAACGGTGCAAACAAACTTGTAAGTCTTCTCTGCCATTTTTATTCCTCTCTCCAAGCGCTTACGCGCTTTTCCTTCTATTCGCGCAATTAACGCGGATGGCAACTAACCGTGGCCCTTATCCGCGGTTAAGTGCTCATGCAGATAGTAACAAATCTTGAGTGATTCTAAAGCATTATTCCGAAAATAGGAATGATTCTCATAAAATTCGCACGAAATTTTTTGGCGAGAA
>CAUSVW010000034.1:0-5820 GCA_963535155.1 uncultured Atopobium sp. | reverse complement strand
GTAGGCTAGAAGGTAGTAAGGAAATAGCCTTACACCACTTTTTGAGACGTAACTGATAAAACTACGTGGCCCTAAATTTTGAGCCTGAAAACTGCATCACATCTGAGTAAAACAGCTCAGACATGGCGAGAAAAACCGGCAAAACCACTCAGATATTGTGCACTTTTCCGGCAAATCATTCAGACATGGCGAGAAAATCAGGCGCGCATAACGTCTCGCTCGCAAGTCGCGGGCATAACGTCTCGCTCGTAGCGCCGTCGTGCAAAACGCTCGCGACCTTTCCGCAGTTACTCGGAAGCGCCTTCGACTTTTCTGCGGTTACATTCAAGTTTCCAGCCAACCATCCAGCCAACTGCAAGAACGTAATTCTCGATAGCACCAACCAAATTTACCGACTCGTGAGCGTTCAAAAAATGGATGAAGTGGTTGGTTCCAATTCCAATGCCACCCAGAATCAGCGCGAGCAAAATCGCACGTAGATAGACCCAATCGTAGTGGAAGCAAGTGGTGACCAAAATGATGAGTACCGCGAGATTCCAAAAACCAATCTCTCGCTGCCATCCGGTTGAAATGCCATAAGCAGCGTTGCTTCCCATGTACTCGGGGGCGACGATCTGCAGAATTGCCGCACCGGTCATCGCGACGATGACCAGCGCAAACATTACCTTCAAAAACTTGTTCATTGGCGTCTTCAAAACAAACTCTTTTCGTATCAATTTTTGATTCCTGCGCAGGTCGCGCGAGCGCTAGCTCGCGCACCCTACTCGATAAAACTTTTAATCTCTTCGAGGCGCTCAAGTGCAACTTGGCGACCTGTCAGGTATAGAGACAGCAGGGCCTCACCGGACTTCTCGTTAACTTTGACTTCAACTGGCTCAGGAGGCTCAAGCACCAGCACTCTACCCTCTTCCTCCAGCTCAAAGAGCTGTTTGCGCTGAGCCATGTAACGCTCGGCGCGAGAAGCCAGCGCAGCTTCAAAGTACGGATACGCGGAGTAAAGCTTCGAGCGAATGGCAACCTGCTCGTTGACGTCGGTTTTTACGAAGTTTCTGTCCTGCGTGACAATGACCAGCGCTTTCTTTGCCGGCGTGTGGTCGGGAACGTCAACCGCGTACTCAGCTTTTCCGTCGGGCAGACCAAGCGCCACCGCAAACGGAATTGAATCGGTTGTTCCGCCGTCCAAATAACGATGTCCGTCCAGCTCAACCATGCGAGAAACCGTTGGCATCGACGCGGACGCTCGGACCATAGTCACGTCTTCCGGGAACTTTTTTACGTGCAGATATGCCGACGTACCAAACGTAACATCGGACGCAACCACATACATCTGCATGGGATTTTGATTGAACGCCTCGTTATCGCAAGGGTCCAGGTGGTTTTGGATTTCGTCAAACATAAAATCCGCGCCTGCGATGTCGCCAGTAGTGATCAACGAGCGAATCGAAAGAAAGCGAGGATCGTCCCTAAAGGCCAGCATGATGCGCATGGCGCGACCCATCTGCTTGGACCTGAAGCTCACGGCGTTGATGGCACCTGCGGAAACTCCCCACACACTCTCAAAGTTGGTGACGCCCTTCTCGCGAAGCACATCAAGAATTCCAGCGGTAAAAATGCCTCGATAACTGCCGCCTTCTAGAACAAGCGCAGTTGAAGATGGGTGTGCCGACTCCTGCTCCACGCCACCATTTTGCGAGAACTTCTGCTGCTGATCTTCCATAACAACCTCCGAATTACGTTATTCAGAGTGTACCCAATTTCCGCCTAGCCGCCCGCCCGGTTTCCACACAAAAAAGCGCCCGGTGTCAGGCACTTTACATGCACGTTATATTCTTCTGGCGAGAAACCCATCGGCTTTGCAACTCGGTCGGCGTCGCAGTCGCCGCGACCAGCGTCGCAGGCTCTTCCCCTACTTGCGGACCTTACGAGAAACAGCAACAAAACCAAGACCGCTTACTGCAAGAACAGAAGCTGGAATAACAACGTCTGCGACACCAGTTGCAGGAAGAGTGGACTTCTTCTCTGGTGTTGGTGCAGGAGCTGGTGTAGGCTCTGGCTCTGGTGCTGGAGCTGGCTCTGGATCAGGGGTTGGAGCTGGAGTTGGATCCGGATCAGGTGTAGGAGTTGGATCTGGATCAGGAGTTGTGCCAGGAATGCGAACAAACTGAACTTCAATGACCTCGTCAAAATCAAGCGCAGGAGTCCAGTGACCCTTAACGGTAACAGTGCCATCGCCATTATCGACAATGACTACGCCGTCAGCGTTGCCAACCATAAATCCGTCTGGAATTGGGTTAGTAACATCAGGAAGGAAGTATGCGTCCTCAGGAGCGTATGGATTAACCGTTGGATCCATGAGCTGCTCTCTAGTTGGTGCAGGAATAGGAGTTACGCCAGTAGTAGCAGTAACACCAGTGGTGCTTGTAGGAGCAGGCGTTGTGCTCTCTGCCAGCGCAGATGCTGGAGCAAGTGCCAATGCGGCTGCAAGAGCAGATGAAGCGATACAGACCTTTAAATTCTTCATGTGGCTTTTACGCCAAAATTTATGCGCCGAGTCCAACGCCGAGAAGCACAAAATTTTTAGCGCATTCCTTTCTGATATGGATTATTTAATTTCTCCGTGAGCAGATACTATCATATACATACTGAACAAATGTCGCGTCCGGTCGACATATTCCGCGAACGCACAAAAAATTTAAATGACTTTTAAAACTATTTTTTTAAAGTCTGATAACATTTCTGCAGGTAAACTATTACGCAACTCAGAGTTGACAAATTTCCAACTCAACTTGGTGGTGTGCAATCGAGGCAATTTTTAGAGTAATAGCTATCACATGTGAATCCCACCACATCACCAACAGAAAGGAACAGCCATGTTACTGAGCGAGAAAATCATGAGCCTCAGAAAGCGTAATGGTTGGTCACAAGAAGAGCTTGCACAACAGCTTGGCGTTTCGAGGCAGTCAGTTTCTAAATGGGAGTCGATGGCTTCCATGCCTGATATTCAAAAGATTATGGCCATGAGCGAGCTCTTTGGCGTTTCCACAGACTATCTGCTCAAAGACGAGCTTGAAGAGCTTCCAGCCACTGCCATCGCTGTTGATTATGCGGCCTCTTCGGGGCAGGTTGACTCTTCGGATCCCGCTGCCGCAAGCACCGTAGGCAGCACCACGGACAGCACTGACGGCGGCACCGTTGGCGAATCTTCCACTGACAACGCATCTACCAGCAAAACTGTGGCACCGAAGCTCAGCGTTTCTCTCGACACAGCCACCGAATACCTAGATGCAATCGCACGAACTTCTCGCCCCACGGCAGGTGCAATTACCCTCTTTATCCTGGGGCCAGCGCTTCTTGTCTCGCTTGCAACATACAGCGAAGACGCGCTTTACTTTGATCCGATGCACATTTCTCCAGATGCGATGGGTATCGCAGGCATTTGCATCATGATGCTCTTCATTGCTGCGGGCGTTGGCCTGCTGATTCTCCAGGACATGAAGCTCGCGAAGTTTAAGCAGCTCAAGGAGGCCTCTCTCGAGCTCCAGTATGGTGTCGAGGCTGCCGTTCGTAGGCGCGCCGAGTCCACAGAATCGTTGCGATACGTGCAACAGGCTGCCGGCGTCTGCCTTACCATCCTGAGCGCAATCCCCTTCCTTATTGCCTCGTACTATGGGACTGGCCTCACCTTTGCTCTTGGTTTCTTCGTGGCAGCAATTCTCGTCTCTCTTGGCGTTTACCTGCTGGTTTACTCGGGAATTCTTAGAGATGGCTACAGGGTTCTTCTTCAGGAAGGCGATTTCTCCCATGACGAGAAAAGCAACAAGAGAGACTCCAAATCCGCAGCATTGAAGTACAGGCCAATTGCCAGGGCGTATTTTGGCACCATTACCTTGCTGTACGTGGGCTATAGCTTCATCACCAAGGACTGGAAAAGTTCCTGGATTATCTGGCCTGTTTCCGCGCTCCTCTACCACATCATTATCAGCATCCTGAACGCTCTGAAGAAACGATAGGAGCGACCGTCAGAGCGCGCGCCAAAACGCACGGCAGACGCGCTGGTCGGATGCGCGGCAGACGCGCAGGTCATGTACGACTCGCAAGAGCTCGGTCTTCTCGACAGGCCGAGCTCTTGCGCGTGCGGTTCGGCGAAGGTTCTTTTGAGCCTGAAAAACGCATCATGTCTGAGTAAAACAGCTCAGACATGGCGGGGAAAACCGGCAAATTGCTCAGACTTGGTGAACTTTTCCGGCCAATCGTTCAGACATGGCGAGAAAATCAGGCTCCACGTAAACGCCCATGAAACCACACCTGGATACAAAGTCACGTCACTAAAAGTCTGCCTGAAAAATGCAAAGAATCTGTGTTTGGGACACAGATTCTTTGTAGAAATCAGGCGCAGCTACGCGATCCAGAATTAGTTGCGACTTATGCGCGACGAGACGCCTGGTACTTCTCGAAAGCAGCCTTGTATTTCTGCTCCTCTTTCTTGAAAATAGCATTGAAGACTAAGGTTGTAACCAGAAGAATAACCAGGTATAGTGCGGTAAATGACATCCAAGCCTGCGCCATATTAGGAACCCATCCGCCAATAAGTGCCATCGCAACAAGCGTCGGGAACAGGCAAACGTTAAAGCCAAGAAACCTCTGAAGGTAGCTAAGCTTGGTAATCAGAGGCTGATAGTTGAACCAAATCTGCTGGTAAACACCTGAGCACACACCCGCGGCAATCAGAGTAAGAAGCGTGATGTTATTTTGCCTGTCCCCATAATTGGTTGCCAGCGCGATGACGCCATACACAAGCGAGATGCCGGTAAAACATAGTGCTCCAGAAGAAATGCCTTTGCACATAATTTGACCTACTGTTCTATTGAGTCCCTCATCAAATTCTTGCTGAGTCTCTCGCTCAGTTTCTTGCCAGTTTTGTGATTCATTGCGTTCCATGATGTTCCCTTCTCTGGGATAAAACTGCTGTTAAAGCGGTTATCTTGGTGTTGTTAAAGTGGTTGGTTCGGGTGTTGTTAAGCGATGATCTTGGTGCTGCTGAGTGCTGCTTGAAGCTGCGATGCGCAATACGCGAGAAAATCCGCTATCCCCTACACAATTCCAATACGTCGTTTGATCTCGGCGGCATACTTTCTTGAAGCAACAAGGGTTTTCTCGCCAAGCGACAGCAACATGCGGCCGGAACCTGCGGGTTTGATGCCCGTAACCTGATCCAAGTTGACCAGTTCCTGTCGAGAAGTGCGCACAAAAGCCGTGTCTTTGAGAGCATCCTCGAGCTCGGTCAAGCGGTTGGAGCTTTCCAGCGTCTCGCCGTTTACCAGTTTAATCAGCGTCACGTTGCCGTCCGTTTGGATCCATGACACATCCGCGAGAAGAACGACGCGCCTGTTGATGGTTCCGGGAACGTATCCAGTCATCTTTCCGTCAACCATCTGGAGCTGACGGACAATTCCCGAAACGCGCGGGTCATCGGGGCCGCTCAAGATGGTCACTTCGATTTGCGCGCGACCCTTTTCTTCAACTACACGAATTTCCATTGCACTTCCAAACAACTTGCTTGACCAAACGTTTCGTTTCTTGCTGTAGCGGAACTATGTCCGCTTGTCTCCTTGCCTTAAGGCATCTTTAGAATAACGGTTGCATCTCTTATGTGGGATTTCGTGTCACTCAAATGCACTAACTGGCATGTGAAGTGCACTCTTTGCGCTTCGGGCGCCGTTCTTGCGCTTGAACGGCGCTTTGCGCGCGCCCGAACTCGCGAGTGCACGCGCTCACAAGCGTGCACGCTTACAAACGTCTACACAAAAAGCCGCCCTCAAA
>CAUSVW010000033.1:0-6972 GCA_963535155.1 uncultured Atopobium sp. | reverse complement strand
AGGACGCGACCATCGGGGCTGGTAATGCCCTCGATAGCTAGGACGGAGCCGTTAGGGTTAACGGAGAAGTCCATGCTTGGAGCACTCGTTGCGTCAACGTACTGCGTTGCAATCTGGCCGTTTGCCTTCAGCGTTTCAAGAAGCTCGTCGGAAGCAACAAAGCGACCTTCTCCGTGGCTGATTGCAATGGTGTGAATGTCGCCAAGTGCGCACTTGGAAAGCCATGGGGACATCGTGGAAGCAACGCTCGTGCGAACAAGCTGGCTCTGATGGCGGCCGATGGTGTTGAACGTCAACGTTGGGCAGGTGTCATCCATAGGACGAATGTCTCCGTAAGGAACAAGACCCAGCTTGATGAGCGCCTGGAAGCCGTTGCAGATGCCCAGCATAAGGCCATCACGCTGCTGCAGAAGTTCGCGAACGGCCTCGGTTACCTGAGGGGCACGGAAGAGTGCGCAGATAAACTTAGCGGATCCGTCTGGTTCGTCTCCACCGGAGAAGCCGCCTGGAATCATGACAATTTGGCTCTTCTTGATAGATTCTGCCAGCGCATTTGCGGACTCAACAATGTCCTGAGGTGTCAGGTTGTTAATGACCAGCGTAGTTGGGTCAGCGCCTGCACGCTCAAAAGCACGCGCAACATCGTATTCGCAGTTGTTACCTGGGAAAACGGGGATGATAACGCGTGGGCGAGCAGGTGCGACAAGGGCTGGACCAGCATAGGAGTGTCGTGTGGATGCACCATCGAAGCTGATTTTCTCTACAGCCTCGTCGGAGCCTCCGCGGTGCGGGAAGACCTCCTCAAGCGGGCGCTCCCATGCTTCTTGGAGCTCGGAGAGGTCGATCTTCTCGCCACATGCGCTCAAGACGTACTCGGACGTGGTGACGCCCAGAGGAGCCACGCACACGCCGTCGACGTCGTCAACGGAAACGCCGTCTGCCAGCTCAACGATGAAGGCACCGTAGGTTGGCGAGAAGAGCGCGTCGGCAGAAATCTCTGGGACCAGCTCAACGCCCAGCTTGTTGCCCAGACAGCTCTTGAAAAGAGCCTCGGCCACGCCGCCGTAACCTGGTGTGGTAATGGCAAGCGCGCTCTTGGACTGGACAAGGGTACTGATCAGCTTGTATGCGGTGAGCAGGGACTCGTTGTCGGGGAGAAGGCCGCTCTCGTCGTAGGATGGAACAATGGAGATGAGCCTATGACCTGCGCCCTTGAACTCGTTAGAGACAATCTTGTCCACCTTGGTAAGGCCGGTGGCAAACGAAACCAGTGTTGGCGGAACGTCCAGGTCCTCAAAGGTGCCGGACATGGAGTCCTTACCGCCGACAGCTGCAAGACCAAGGTTGACCTGGGCCATCAGTGCGCCGAGAAGTGCTGAGGCTGGCTTGCCCCAACGGTTAGGATTCTGACCAAGCTTCTCGAAGTACTCCTGGAAGGTGAGGTAGAGGTCCTGGTACTTAAAGCCGGTAGCAACCAGCTTGGAGACGGACTCAACAACAGAGAGGTATGCGCCGCGGAACTGGTCGGCCTCCATGAGGTAGGGGTTAAAGCCCCAGGCCATGCCCGAGACGGTGTTGGTCTGACCCATAACAGGAAGCTTTGCCACCATAGAGAGGGTTGGGGTCAGCTGGCGAGCGCCACCGAATGGCATGAGAACGGTACCTGCGCCAATGGTAGAGTCAAAGCGCTCGGAGAGACCCTTGTTAGATGCAACGTTTAGATCGCGTACCAGCGAGTGGAGTTTCTCGCCAAGAGTTGTGCCTGCCCAGGTGCGCTGGTAAGCAAGAGGCTTGGCCAGGCGCACGGTAATTGATTTAGGAGCGCCGTTTGAGGCGAGAAATGCGCGGCTGATGTTGACAATCTTCTGTCCGCGCCAGCGCATGACCAGGCGAGGATCCTCGGTGACGGTAGCCACGATGGTTGCCTCGAGGTTTTCCTCGCGGGCGTATGCGCAGAACTGCTCTACGTCTTTTGCCTCAAGAGCAACGGCCATACGCTCCTGAGACTCGGAGATTGCCAGCTCAGTACCGTCAAGGCCGTCGTACTTCTTTGGAACGGCGTCCAGGTTGACATCGAGGCCGTCGGCAAGCTCGCCGATAGCAACAGAAACGCCGCCTGCGCCAAAGTCGTTGCAGCGCTTGATGAGCTTGCAGGCATCTTCACGGCGGAAGAGGCGCTGAAGTTTGCGCTCAACAGGGGCGTTACCCTTCTGGACCTCGGCACCGTCGCGCTCAATGGAGCCAGCGTCGTGGGCTTTGGAAGAACCAGTTGCGCCGCCAATGCCGTCGCGACCAGTGCGGCCGCCGAGAAGAACGATGATGTCGCCATCTTCTGGGCGCTCACGGCGAACGTGGCTTTGAGGAGTTGCGCCTACAACGGCACCAATCTCCATGCGTTTTGCAACGTAACCTGGGTGGTAGAGCTCAGAAACCTGGCCCGTAGCAAGGCCAATCTGGTTGCCGTAGCTGGAATAACCTGCTGCTGCCGTACGCACGATGGTGCGCTGGGGAAGCTTTCCAGGAAGTGTCTGGGAAACAGGAACGGTTGGGTCTGCAGCGCCCGTGACGCGCATTGCCTGGTAGACATAGCTGCGGCCAGAAAGAGGGTCGCGGATAGCGCCACCGATGCAGGTAGCTGCGCCACCAAATGGCTCAATCTCGGTTGGATGGTTGTGAGTCTCGTTCTTGAAGAGGAAGAGCCAGTCTTCATCTGTACCGTCAACGTCTACCTTGACTTTTACGGTACAGGCGTTGATTTCTTCTGACTCATCAAGATTGGTGAGGACGCCCTTCTCGCGAAGGTACTTTGCACCAATAGTTGCCATGTCCCAAAGAGAGACGGCACGATCTTCTCGCCCAAGTTCTTTGCGCATGGAGAGGTACTTCTCAAACGCAGCCTTTACCAGGTCATCATCAATCTGCACGCCGGTAATTCCGGTATTAAAGGTGGTGTGGCGGCAGTGGTCTGACCAGTAGGTATCAATGACGCGAATCTCGGTGATGGTTGGATCGCGCTGCTCATCGGTGAAGTACTGCTGGCAGAAGGTGAGGTCAGCCAGGTCCATAGCAAGGCCGTGAGCAGCAATGAACTCTTTGAGGCCGTCCTGGTCAAGGGCGTTAAAGCCCTCAAGAACCTCTACGTCAGCAGGCTCTGGAATGGAAATCTTGAGGGTCTCGGGCAACTCAAGGGAAGCCTCGCGAGCCTCAACAGGGTTGATCAGGTAATTCTTGATGGCAGCAACGTCTGCCTCGGTGAGGTTTCCGGTCAGCACATAAATGCGTGCGGAGCGAACAAGAGGACGCTCACCCTGGCTAATAAGCTGCACACACTCAGCTGCGGAGTCCGCGCGCTGGTCAAACTGGCCAGGCAAAAACTCAACAGCAAACGTATGAACAGCCGCACCTTCAGAAGAAAACTCTGGCATGGTACGGCTGGCAAGATCGGACTGTGGCTCTGAGAAAACGGTGGGGATGCAGGACTCAAAGAGTTCCTCTGAAATTCCCTCAACATCGTAGCGGTTGAGCAGGTCAATGCGTTGTAACTCGGTAATACCAAGAAGGTCTTTCACTTCTTTGAGCAGGGCTTTTGCCTCGCCCTCGAAACCAGATTTTCTTTGGACGTAGACGCGCAGGACCATGGGGCCACCTTTCAATGCAAGCCTTCAACGCTTTTACTGGATTTATTGTACGTTACTTAGGTGGACAAATTGGCGGTTGTCGAGAAAAGAAAAACGGGTTGTAACAGAGCGTTAAAAATACAAATTTTTTAGTTAAAAGTTTTTACGCCAGCATGATTTGCGCCGGCAAGTGTGCCCGCAAGTTCATGCCGGCAAGTTTTACGTCAGCACGTTTTACGCCAGCACAAAGACAAGGGCGATAAAACAAACCGTGATGCCCAAGGCAATTACCTCGCGAGCACCAAAGGTTGGTTGATGCCAACGTGTGCGAGAAGCCCCTGCTACATAGTGGCGAGCATCAAGTGCCTTGGAAAGGTTGTTAGCGTGCCTGAGTGAGCTTGCTAAAAGCGCCACCACAATGGAGAAGGTTGCGCGAAGTCTTTTAGGAAGCGAGCCTGAAGCAACGTCTCCTGCGCGAGCGGTTTGGGCCTCGGAAATAGATACGGCGTCGCCTGCAAGTGTTGGAATAAAGCGCAGCATAAGCGAGAAAATCATGGCAATTTCTTTACCGGGAAGGCCAATTTTTGAGAGCGGTGCGCAAGCTGCTTCAAAGGCATTGCCCAGATCAGTCTGAGTGGTGGTAAGCAGAAGCAGTGCACCCATTAAAATCGCAGCTAAAATGCGCACAGGGTAGAGAAAAGCACTCCATGCTCCCACATCAGTGATGGTAAAGATAGACCAGGAAACAAGCACAGTTCCTTCTCGCGTAAGCAACAGGTTAAAGAGAGAAAGGAAGATGAGCAGCCAGGCAAGTGGGATGATTGATACAAGCACTTGTTTGACGGGAATTTTTGCCAGAGCTAGCAGGCAAAGTGCGCCGACTACCAGCAGCGCAAGCTGTGGTGCCGTGCGGATAAAAAACGTTGTGAGCATCAAAAGAAGCGCCGCCAGGCATTTAACGTTGGGATTAAGCCTGTGAATGGGCGAGTCTGCGCGGTAATACTGGCCGACGGAAATCTTAAGCGCCATAACGACCTCCTTGTGTGAGGTCGCTGGTTTGCGCGTCGCCAGAGTTGGTCGGCAACGCAGCAACTACCGCGTCTACCAGCTCAGACAGGGTCAAAGGTTCTCCTAGGTTGATTCCCGTAGTGCGGGACAGACGCTGCGCCCACGCTAGTGCATGAGGAATACCCAGGCCAAGGTCCTGGAATTCTGTCTCTGAGAAATGAGTAAATGTTTGATAAGGCGTGCCAGAAAACACCAGGTCACCCTCATGGAGCACGATAATCTGGTCAGTTTCTGCCGCATCCTCCATCGAGTGTGTGAGCTCAATAACGGTGCAGCCATCTTCAAGAACGGCGTTGATAATTTTTCTGAGCTCAGAGCAATAATGAGGATCAAGTCCGCTGGTAGGCTCATCGAGGACAAGCACCTTTGGCTGCATGGCAATAACGCCTGCAAGTGCGCACAGTCTCTGCTGACCACCGGAAAGCTCAAAAGGGGATGCATCTGCCTTGTGGGAAAGTCCGACAAGTTTCAGAGCAGCATCTACAGCGCTTGCTACATCGCAGGCAGAAAGACCAAGGTTAGTGGGGCCAAACGCCACGTCTTCGGCAACTGTTTGTGCAAAAAGCTGGCGCTCTGGTCGCTGCATGACGTAACCAACAATACCGTGAAGTTTTCTGCGGTTTTGCTTCTGTCGAGTATCCAGTCCAGCCACGCAGAGGATTCCGGAATCAGGCGTATCAAGTGCGCAAATCAAGCGCGCAAGGGTGGACTTGCCCGAACCAGTGGAGCCAATAACGGCAACATGCGAGCCTTTTTGCACGTCAACCGAGATGTTTTTGAGCACAGGTTTCTGGTACGAGAACGTAACGTCGCGCACAGAAACCGCTGCTGCCTCGGATACGCTTCCGGTTGCGTCGCCGCAACCCGCCGCAACCGCCGCACCGTCGCAGCTTCCAGCCGCGCCCGCGCTTCTCGCGCCCTGCGCCGCTGTGGCGAGAAGCCCCGTCAGCTCGTTAAGCACGCGCTGAGCCGAAGGTGATTTGCACACGACAACTCCGCGGTTGTTGAGCGCATGTGCTACCTGATAGGCAAACGGCTCTTCAAGATGCAGGCATTCAACTAGCTCGTGCTGCTCAAAGAGGGCTTCAGGTGTTCCCTCAAACGCCACGCGGCCGTCGTCTAAGGCAATAACGTGGTCTGCGGAAACCACTTCGTCCATGAAATGCGTTACGTGAACAATAGTCTTTCCAGCTGCACGGAGTTTCTCGACAAGGCCCATGACGTTATTTCTATGCACAACGTCAAGAGCTGCGGAAGGTTCGTCAAGAATGAGGATCTGCGGCTTCATGACCAGCGCACCCGAGATGGCCACGCGCTGCTGCTGACCGCCCGAGAGCATCTGCGGATTTTCTGACGAAAACTCGGTGAGAGTGCCAAGTTTAATCTGCTGTTCTACCAGCGGTGTTATCTGATCGCTGGGTACCTGAAGGTTCTCTAGACCAAAGGCAATGTCGTCCGCGACCACGCTGCAGATAATCTGATCCTCAGGATTTTGGAAGACTAGGCCCAGCTGCGGACGAATGGTTTTGTACGCCTCAAAGTCAACCTGTCCATTGTTGACAACGGTGGTTCCCAAAAAGGTAACGGTGCCCTCGTCAGGCGCGGTAAGGCCAGAGAGAATTGAGGCCACCGTGGACTTGCCCGATCCGTTCGCGCCAACAATACAGGTACGTTTACCTGTAGGAATAGAAAACGAGACGTGGTCTAAGGCAACTACGCCTTTTGCGTGCACAAAGGTCACGTCTAAAAGCGTTGCGGCTACAGGGAGGTCCTGAGTTTGTGCAGCGCTTTCAGACGTGTGTGTATCTGGGGAGTTGTCCAGCAGACTACTCACCGTTTTTGATACTCTCAAAAAGTGAGGTAGCCGAGCGCATAATCACAATAAAGATAATGCTGTTGATAGCAACCTTTACCACGTTGAAGGGGAGAAGAGCAGGGACAATCAGTCCGCTTACTGCCTCCACGCTCATGCCGGTGTAGATTGGGGTAACTACAAGGTTGCCCAGAATGCATGCGACAACGCTAACAACACTGCCCACAATCAGGGCAAGTACCAGCTGCTTGATCTTCTCGGAACGGTTATACACAATCAGCGAAACAGGCAAAACGTAGGTAAGTGTTGCCAGGATTGCCATGATAGTGCCGTAAATTCCAGACTCCGTGGTGAGGTGCAGAAGGTAGGGAAGCACCGAGACGATCGCGCCTGCAGCAGGGCCAAAAGCTACGCCTGCAAGCAGGGCAAAGACGCCCGATGGATCGTACTTCAAAAACGTCACGCCTGGGATCA
>CAUSVW010000032.1:0-7057 GCA_963535155.1 uncultured Atopobium sp. | reverse complement strand
GGGATTCGTAGTCAACGCCGTTATCGCTCTTAAAATCTGGCAGAGGGTACGAAGCAGCGGCATAGATTTCTCCGGTACGAGGATTCATAGCCATGATTGAGCCACCCTGCTGGGTTTCAAAGTCTTTGACTGCGGCAGTAAGCTGCTCTTCCGCCTTCTTCTGCAGCTCAATATCAATGGAAAGAACAATGTCCTGTCCATTTTGTGCCTCAGTGATGTTTGAAGTACCGCCAGCAATTGGCGTACCACCAGCGCCGGTCTCAACAATCATATGGCCATTAGTACCTGCAAGGATATCGTTGTAGTAATACTCAAGGCCAGAAGCGCCCTCGTTATCTGCGTTTACAAAGCCCAGAATCTGAACACCAACGTTGCCATAGGGATAGACACGCTTGGTGTTGTTGACAAAATAGACGCCCTTGAGGTTTTTCTCGTCAAGTGCTTTTTCAATCTTAGAAGCGGTATCAGTGTCAACACGACGACGCACGTAGACAAAGGTGGTGTCTTGCTGCAGGTCTCCGAGGTAGTCTGAAGGGCTTCCGCCTAAGAGCGAGGCAAAGACCTGAGCTACGGAGCTTGCGTCTTTAATCTCTGAAGGATTGGCATAGATGTCTTTGCAGTCAACGCTCATGGCTAAGACATTGCCGTTGCGGTCGTAAATGGTGCCGCGACGAGCGTGTAAGACAATGTCGTTGGTGCGGTTATTCTCGGCACCCTTTGCAAGATCTGCTGCCGTAAAGATTTGCAGCCAAGCAAGCCTAAGAACAACAATTGCCACCATAATTGCCATAGCAGCTGCTACGCGACGGAGTCTACCTTCAGGGCCAACACCATCCGAGCCACCGCTGCTACCACGATGACCACGAAAATGCACACGAGAGGCCTCGTCGTACGAGGCCTCAGGAGTTTTTCTGCGCGATGCGCGAGTATGTCGATTCTGCGTACTCACAACGTATATTTTACGCCTAAGCGTTGTTGCTTACGTCTACAACAGGACGATTTGTCTCAAGAGTCATACCGTAATTCTGAGTAGCAATGCGCTCAATGCGTGTAGTGCTTGCAAGCAGGGAGCGAGAAACGCGCAGGGAATCGTTAGTTGCGGTTGTTGCGCGCATTTCATTTCTGATGACGTTGTTAGCCTGAAGAGTTGAAACCGTGGCGGTAGAGATACCAATACGGACAACACCAAGCGTCAAGAAGAGTGCTGCAGCAACAGCAATAAGCTTGACACGCTGGATGAACTGGCTGCTTACGCCACGGCGAGCATCAGCATCAAGGCCGCCACCAGGGACAACCTCAAAAGATGAGCGAGTGCTCTGTTCAGGAGCGTACTCATGCTCAAACTGAGTTGTGCGTGCTACAGCTTCTGATCCGTAACGTGCCATTAAACTTCAATCCCTTCAAAAACTTCTTAACAACAAGCAACAAGTGCTATGGGGTACTTCATTTCTCTGGGTCGCGTTTAACCGCTACCCTCATCAGGGCGCTTCTCGCCCTTGGGTTGCGCTCTATCTCTTCTGGAGTGGCCACAAGAGGTTTGCGCGTAATCACGTCAACTATCGGCACTTGACCGCACATACAAACCGGAAGGTCTGGCGGGCAAATACAACCTTGACTGAGCTCGGAGAACACGTGCTTGACAATGCGATCTTCAAGCGAGTGATACGAGATAACGCAAATCCTGCCTCCTGGATTAGCCCAGGCAATTGCAGAGCGAAGTCCGCGCTCCAAAACCTCAAGTTCGTGGTTCACTTCAATACGAAGTGCTTGGAACGTCTTTCTGGCAGGATGTCCGCCGTGACGACGCGCTGCTGCGGGAATTGCCGCCTTGATTACCTCAACAAGCTCAAGCGTCGTTTGGATGGGACGCTTTTCTCGCGTTTGTACAATGCGTCGTGCAATGCGTGAGCCAAATTTCTCGTCTCCGTAAATTCGAAGGATTCGGGCGAGGTCGGCTTCGTTATAAGTGTTGATGACCTCTTGTGCAGTTGGAGTTTGTTTGCCCGGGTCCATTCGCATATCCAACGGGGCATCTTCGTGATACGAAAAGCCTCGCTCTGGGATATCAAGCTGAGGAGAAGAAACACCAATGTCAAAGAGGAAACAGTCAACTCCGGGGACTTCTGCAGAAACGAGAAGTTCATCGAGGTCACCAAAGTTTCCCTTAAGCGGCAAAAACTCCGCGTTTGGTACTTCTTGCTTCAGGCGAGCAGCTGCTGCTTGATGAGCCATTGCGTCCTGGTCAATTCCAATGGAAAGACCGTCTGGAGCAATTAGCTTTGCCATCTCTACGGTGTGGCCCGCTCCTCCCAAGGTGCAGTCGCAAACAACTTCACCTGGCTTGGGGTCCAGCTCGCGCAGCACTTCTGCAAGCATTACTGGTTGGTGCCGATATTCGACTTTCAAGTTACCGTCTTCTACCTTCACGATCTTCTCGCCTCACTAGGTGCCAAAGATGAGGTCCTCGAGCGTTGCAACGCGGTCATCTGCCGAGAAGAGGCTGTTCCACTTATTGGTATTCCAAATCTCAAAGTGGTCGCCGTTACCGACAATGGTGACGTCGCGGTCAAGCTGGAGCTTCTCCCTAGCCTGTGGATCGGACTCGTCAATCTTTCCCAGAGCAACGCGGCCGGCCGAGTCAATGTCGACGGTTGTTGCTGCTGCGTTCAGCATGCGAAGTGCTGTGACGTCGTCACGGTTCCTTGGGTTGAGGTTCAGACTTGCAATCCAAGCCTCATACGCCTCAGGTGAGTAGCCGTAAAGCGCGTCCTGTCGACGGAGCAAGATGACAACATCGCCAAGCTGCTTGCGCTGAGGTGCAGGAAGAGTCACGCGAATCTTGGAGTCCAGCGAACGCTGATACTGACCAGTAAGCATGTCTCCCCCTTTCACGTTGGCGCCCCTTGCCGCGCGGGCTGTGTTTGTGTTGTGTGTGCGCGGCAATGCTTGGGCATAGTCCGTCGATTGAACGTGAAATAAATATAACTCATTCCGACACTTAGACACACTAGAAAACACTTTCCAACACTAAGTATTTTTCTTGTGGTCTAGCTGGGGTTTAACGAAGATGCGAATTGATAGAGAAAGACCACAATATGTAGTGTTTAAAAAAATCCGAACTACAAAAGAACGGATTTTCTTAGTCTTGGACTCAATTTATTAATTTTTTATGAAGTGAAAATTTTTGAGGAAATTGTGGTGAACTCGTGGCGAAAATCACACGTTACTCAAACAAAACCTTCGTCTTGCTTTTACGCAGTCACCACTTTGCCCCACACCCGTCCCACGCTTGTCCCACACTTGCGTCAAGCGCGATTATTTGTCCACATGAACGTGAGCTCTTGGATGAGCCTCAAGATACACATCTCTAATGTGCGACCTATCTACGTGCGTATAGAGCTGCGTAGTTGAAATATCTACGTGTCCCAAAAGCTCCTGCACTGAACGAAGATCAGCGCCGCCTTCTAGAAGATGTGTAGCAAAACTATGGCGCAGTGTGTGAGGATGCAAGCCTTCAATCCCCACTACTCTGCCGTAATTTGCCACTAGTTTATGTACCGACTGGCGAGAAATACGTCCACCTCTGGCGTTTACAAACACCTCAGATACCTGGCCGTGCTTAAGCAAAAGCGAACGAGCCTCATAAAGGTATGTTTTAAGTGCACGATGCGCAGAACCCAACACAGGGACTACGCGCTCTTTGGAACCCTTACCAAAAACACGCAAGAGTTCATCTTCTAGAAAGACACCTCGAACCTCAAGATCGCAAAGCTCAGACACACGAAGTCCACACCCATACAGCAACTCAAGTATGGCTCTATCTCGAATACCTAAGGGCGAATTAGGAAATGGCTGATCAAGCAGCTCTTCTGCCTTCTCTTGAGAGATAACATCAGGAAGCCTTTGAATTCTTGCTGCGGTAGGTAAATCTTCTGCTGGAGATGACTCACAAATTTGCTCAACAGCCATAAACTTGTGGAAGTTTCTAAGTGCCGCAGTGTGGCGCTCAACCGAAGCTGGAGCCATTCCTAAGTCTCTAAGAGAGCCTATGTACTCTTCAACATCGGAGCGAGTCACCTGGTTGGGCAAAGTAATCTTTTTGCCATTCAGCCAAAGCAAATAACCCTCTAAATCTCTGGTATAGGCATCAAGCGTATTTACAGAAAGACCTCGCTCAACAGCAACGTACGCTAAAAATTCTGTACGCGCCTGAGCGAGGTCCATAAGTATTCTTCCCTATTAAAAATTCTGCTTAGAGAGCCTGGTTTACATCATGACGGTCAACACCCTCATGATGAGCGATTGCTGCACGTGCAAACTCACGGAACAAAGGCGCAGGATGAGTTGGACGGCTCTTGAACTCTGGATGTGCCTGACTTGCAACAAACCAAGGGTGAACAGACTCTGGAAGCTCAATCATCTCTACAAGGCGATCGTCTGGAGAAACACCAGAAACTACCAGACCAGCCTCAACAAGCTGATTACGGAATACGTTGCTTACCTCATAGCGGTGACGATGACGCTCGTAAACCAAGTTGTTGCCATATGCCTCGTGTGCAAGAGTTCCTTCAACAACCTTGCAAGGATAAGAACCAAGGCGCATGGTACCGCCCTTGTCAGTAATATCCTCCTGATCAGGCATAAGATCGATGACAGGGTATGGAGTATCTGGACCAAACTCTGCTGAATTTGCACCCTCCATGCCGCAGACGTCACGAGCAAACTCAGTAACAGCCATCTGCATACCAAGGCAAACACCAAGGTAAGGAATCTTGAGCTCACGAGCACGACGAATAGCAACCATTTTGCCCTCTACGCCGCGAAGACCAAAGCCACCAGGAACCAAAATGCCGTCCGCACCAGCAAGCTCCTGCTCTACGTCTTCTTCTGTCAGCTCTTCACCATTTACCAGGCGGATATCAACGTGCCTACCATAGAAAATACCAGAGTGGTGAAGTGCCTCAATAACAGAAAGGTAGGCATCAGGCAGCTGTGTATACTTGCCGACAACATAAATTCTTGTTGTGTCTTCAAGCGCATTTGCCTTATGCATAGCGGTAGTAAATGCTTCCCAGCCGCCAAGATCACTTGGACGAACTTCAAGACCAAGACGCTCAAGTACCTTTTTGTCAAATCCCTGTGCCGCCAGGTGTGCTGGAACGTCATAAATTGAAGGCAGATCATTGTTCTCAAAAACGCAATCTGCATCGACGTCGCAGAAATTAGCGATTTTCTCGCGAATAGATTCATCCACAGAATGGCTAGAACGGCACACGATAAAGTCTGGCTGAATACCAAGGGAACGAAGCTCTTTTACGGAGTGCTGCGTAGGCTTAGTCTTAACTTCATGAGCAGCAGCAATATAAGGAACAAGGCTCACGTGAATAATAGCAACGTTGCTTGCGCCACGCTCTTTTCTAAACTGGCGAATTGCCTCAACAAAAGGCTGAGACTCAATATCACCAATAGTGCCACCAAGCTCTGTGATGACTACATCAGCATTAGTAACCTCTTCAATGCGAGCAAAACGAGCCTTAATTGCATCAGTTACATGAGGAATTACCTGAACTGTTCCGCCAAGGAAGTCTCCAGCGCGCTCTCGCTGAATCAAAGACTGATAAATGAGGCCAGTGGTGAAGTTAGACTCCCTGGTAAGATTCTCATCAATAAAGCGCTCATAATGACCAAGGTCAAGATCGGTCTCTTTACCGTCCTCAGTGACAAAAACCTCACCATGCTGGAAAGGACTCATAGTGCCTGGGTCAACATTGAGATATGGGTCAGCTTTTTGCATCATGACCTTATAGCCACGAGCCTTAAGAAGTCGGCCGAGAGATGCAGCAGTGATTCCTTTTCCAAGAGAAGAAACAACGCCACCTGTTACAAATATGTGCTTGGTCATGGATTACTCCCGTAGGTAAGATTAGCCAATTACATTTCTACGGGTCTTTATATTATTCCGCTTTAAGGCCCATAGTGCCGAGAAATTTAATCTCCAAACAAATACATTGTTATGTCCATGTAGTTCTGAAAAATCTAGCGGACTTCTGACAGCAGCTCATGCGCGTGAGCCAAAGAGGCCTCAGTTATAGAGCCTGAAAGCATGCGTGCAATCTCTTCTTCTCTCTGAGTACCAGAAACCTCTGTAAGAGAAGTTGTAGGAAGCGCGTTATGTTCTTCTGTCTTTGAGACTACATACTGTTTAGAGGCCATAACAGCAACCTGTGGCAGGTGAGTTACCACAATCACCTGATGTGTTTTAGCAAGCTGCGCTAAAACCTCTGCAAGAGCAACGGCAGTAGCTCCACCAACGCCAGCGTCAACCTCATCAAATACAAGCGTATCGCAAACGTCAGACTCTCCTAGAACCACTTTGCATGCAAGCATGACGCGAGAAACCTCACCACCAGAGGCAATCTTTCTAAGTGGACGAGCAGTCATCTGAGCTGAAGGCTTATACATAAGCTCAATCTTTGTAGAGCCAACTTTATTCCACTGCTCAAAAGGAAGATCTTCAAAGTTCAATTCAATCTGAGCTGAACCCATCTGCAGATGACTCATTTGCTTAGTAACTGCATCACAAAGTTTTGGAGCTGCAGAAACACGAACCTTTTTAAGTGCCTGAGCCTTTATGGTAAGAGTTTCTTTTGCTTTATCTACTTCTGCCTGTGCCTCACGGACAAGCTTTTCTGTATCTCTTGTAACCTCAAGAAGATTTTGAGCTACCTGATATTTTTTAAATACGTCTTTCATGCCAGGGCCATACGTTCTCATAAGACCCTGCAGACGAGCCATACGGCTTTGCATCTCTTCAAGTGCTTCTTCATCAAAATCGAGAGATCCAACATAGCTTCTGAGCTCTGAAGAAACATCCTCAATCTCTATAAGTGCACTTGAAAGAGACTCTGCATAGTTACCTAGCGTAGTATCAAACGTTGAAGCACTCTGAAGCATCTGAACTGCATCAGAGAGAGAATCAATGACACCCTCATCACTTGAGAGCAACTCATGTGTTCCTCCTGCAGCTTGAAGGAGAGCCTCTGCGTGTTCAAACCGA
>CAUSVW010000031.1:0-7675 GCA_963535155.1 uncultured Atopobium sp. | reverse complement strand
CCGCAGTGTGGGCGATTAGCGTTTTGTTTGCACTTACCCCTTGGGGAGATGCGTTTACCTGCATTTATTCGATGTTGCAGACACCACTGACTATGCTTGGTGGAACTGTTTGGGCTCTGGCGATTGCTTACGTCATCCAGGGTATTTTCTGGTTCTTTGGCATTAACGGGTCAAACATTACGAGCCCTATTTTTACGCCGATTTTGACTGCGCTTACGCTGGAAAACCAGGCCGCCTTTGCCGCCGGCACTGCGCTACCCAACATTATCAATCGAGAGTTTGATGCGTTCTTTGCGTTGTTTGGTGGCGGAGGATCAACCCTTTCGCTGTTGATTGTGATATTTTTGTTCTGCAATTCTCGCCGTGCAAAAGACATTGCAAAGATTTCTATTGTGCCTGGTATTTTTGGTATTAACGAGCCCGTCATGTACGGACTGCCGATAGTTTTGAATCCCATCATGGCAATTCCTCTGATTTTTACGCCGGTTGTTAACGTTTTAATTGCGTGGTCCGCAATGAGCGCCGGCTTGGTGCCACTGTGTAACGGCATTATGCTGCCTGGAAGTACCCCTCCTTTGATTTCGGGATTTCTTCTGTGCGGATGGCAGGGTGCTTTACTTCAGCTCGTATTGATTTTGATTGATATGGCAATCTACCTGCCGTTTATTAAGGCTCTGGATATGCAGTTTCTCAAGGAGGAAAAGGGAGCTGAGACAGAGCACGCAGTCTAGTGCTGCGGAGACATAGTGTGCATTGAAGGCAGCTCTGAGTGAGCTGCCTTTTTCTGTTCGCCGAAATATGCAAGAAGTTAAAAATATGAGTCCCAATTAGGAGGATACTATCAGTATAAAGCGCAATTTAACTGGTAGTACATGATAGGCGATGACACAGGTTGTGGTCTGGCAATGTATGCGAGCAACCAGAAAGATTCACTGGCTTTTGCCAGAAGGGGAGCAGCAATGATAGATAGACAATCTCTTGATGAGGTCCTCACTCAGTACAAAGAGAATTTTCCTTCTCACTGGGAGGAAGAAAAATATAAGTGGGAGGCGATAAAGTGTTTCCAGGACAACTGGGATATAAACGCCCAGGATTTTCCTGCGATGCTGAGTAAGTCGCTGTCAAAGACAGATAATCTTTTAACTACTTCTTATGATTTTTCTCGTAAGATGATTGAGTTTTATGCTGAACAGGATGCAGAAGAAGTTCGTAGTATGTTTATGCAACTTTATGACGAGAACATCGATATAGTTGAGCGTATTAACGGATTTATGGCAAAGTCGGATAAGTTACTGGATGTATATGGTCCTGAAGGAAAGCAGCATTATCAAAAAGAGGGAACCATCACAACTTATCTTTGGCTTAGATATCCAGACATATATTACATATATAAGTTTAGACAAGTAAAAGCTTTATCGGATAGGTTAGAGAGCAATTACGAGTTTAAGCAGGGGGCATCTACAACTAATATAAGGACGTATACGGAATTTTATAATGAAGTTAGAGATGTAATTTCTGAAGATTCCGAACTCATTAAGATGTTTACCTCTGCTTTAACAGAAGATTGCTATCCCGATCCTTATTTTGTGACTCTAACGGCTGATATTGCGTATTTCTCAAAGGATTATAAAGAGATTCCTCCAACTCAACCTGATAATATCGATTCAGAGAAAACCCTTAATCCTGAAGATATTAAGTTGTTTTGTATTCCTCCATATAACAAGGGAAAATTTTTGGAGGAAGTATTTATGTCGGAAGAGAAATATGACAAGTTAGCTGCCGTATTACTAAATAAAAAGAATATTATTTTGCAAGGAGCGCCAGGAGTTGGAAAGACCTTCTCGGCAAAAAGACTTGCGTATTCGCTGATAGGTGCAGTGAATGAGGATGCTATTGAGTTTGTTCAATTCCATCAGAATTATTCATACGAAGACTTCATGATGGGTTACAAGCCTAGTGGGGCAAGCTTTGAGCTCAAAAAGGGCGTGTTCTATCGTTTCTGTAAGAAGGCAGAGTCGGATCCAGAGTTAAAGTATTTCTTTATTATTGATGAGATTAATCGTGGCAATTTGAGCAAGATTTTTGGTGAACTTTTGATGCTCATTGAGAATGATTATCGAGGTACACCGGCTACACTTGCGTACAATGACGAGAAGTTTTCGGTTCCAGAGAACCTTTATATCATTGGCATGATGAACACGGCAGATAGAAGTTTGGCGATGATTGACTATGCTCTGCGTCGTCGCTTCAGTTTCTTTGAAATGGAGCCTGGTTTTGAGACTGAGGGCTTTATCCAGTACCAGCAGTCACTTAAAAATGAAACCTTTAACGATCTTCTCGCCAAGGTGATTGAGCTGAACTCGGAAATTATGTCAGATAGATCGCTAGGCAGAGGATTTTGTATTGGTCACAGCTATTTCTGCGGTCGCGATAAGCTGAGCTGCACCGATAAATGGATGCAGGAGGTTGTGGATTACGACATCTTGCCAATGCTGGGCGAGTATTGGTTTGACGACCAGGAGAAATACCAGCGCTGGGAGAATATCCTTCATGGAGTGTTTCAATGACCGAAGATAGACATATCTTCATTAAAAATATTTACTATATGCTGTCGTACGCCTTCACTACGCTGCGTGAATCTGTGTATGAGGACGTGCAGAAGGAGATGTTTGACTCGATTTATAACCTGTTTGCGGCCATCTTGTCCAAGGGGATTGGTTTGCAGCTCAAGCAGGGCTTGTATCGCGAGTACATAAGTTGTGCGGAGGATCTGGCGGTTGTTCGAGGCAAAGTTGATATGGCGGGGACCATTAGGAATCGCCTTGCTCGTCGCGTACAAGTTACCTGCGATTTTGATGAGCTTTCGCAAAACAATCTATTCAATCAGATCTTAAAGTCGGTGGTCCTTTTGCTGCTCAAAAAGAAGGATGTATCGCCGCAGCACAAGGTTGCGCTTAAGCGAGAATTGCTTTTCTTTGCGGACATTGATGAGGTTGATTTAAAACAGGTTCGCTGGGCGGATATTCGTTTTCAGCGCAATAACCGCACGTATCAGCTGCTACTCTCAATTTGCCAGTTGATTGTTGAAGGCATGCTCATGACCACTGAAGGTGGAGAGTACCGCCTGGCAAGTTTTATTGACGAGCAAAAAATGCATAGGCTGTACGAGAAGTTCATTCTTGAGTATTACGCTCAGGAGTTTGCCCAGCATGTGAGAGGTTTTTCTGCTAGAGCATCGCAAATTCCTTGGGATTTGGACGATGGATATGTTGGGCTTTTGCCGGACATGCAGACAGATATTACACTCTCGTATGGTGATCAGATTTTGATTATTGACGCGAAGTATTATCAGCATTCGCTTCAAGAAAATTTTGGTGCGCATAAGGTGCATTCGGGTAATTTGTATCAGATGTATACGTATGTGAAGAATAAAGAAGCCCAGGTAAAAGGTGCCGACCGGAAGGTTTCAGGCATGCTTTTGTACGCGCGAACAAATGAGCTGCTGGCTCCTGACGACGTGTATCAAATAAGCGGCAATAAGATTTCTGTGCAGACGCTTGATTTGAACAAGGAGTTCTCGTGCATTTCTGCGCAGCTTGACAGGATTGTGGAAGACCAGTTTGGGATAGAAAAATAGGACCGGCCCTGGACTAGGCAAAAAGCTCTAGCGGAACCGGTCATGTTGATGTAAGTATACAGGCTTTTTAGATGTGGCTATTTTGGATGAGGCAAATAAATGCCTTTTGCAAAAACATTGTTCTTATCGAGAAGTTCTTGTATTCTTCTGGCAACCGAAGTATCCCCATCGATGGCTTTTCTGTAGTAGTTGGCCATTAGTATGTGAGCGTAAACGCTCTTGGGGTCAAAGCTAATGTCTTTTGGGCGAAGTTTTTTCTGAACTGGACATTGGATGCGCATGGGTCTATTCCATAGTTGACGATGATGTGCACACAAATTTCTTAGTACATGTAAAGAATGAACAACACTTGAAAAAGGTTTCCATTGGACACCGAGAGATTTAGCTACTCTTTTAGTTACTTCAATATTATCTGAATAGCTAATCATATTAGAAATTCTTCCAAAGGAGAGGACCTCTACAGCAACCCAGATTGGTACATCATGATATTTTTCGTAGGGTGTGTTGAAACTCTCTTTTGAATAATGCTGAATGATTCGGCTTTTGTCATGATCAAGATCTGAAAAAATTCCCGGAATTATAAATTTTTTTGCAAAATTGTGATCCGCATAGGTTTTGCAATCAAGATAGTAAGCATTTGAACCGTACTCATTACCAAATTCGTGGGCAAGCTTTGCTCTAATTGCGATTTCGATAACACTTAATTGCTCTGTCAGCAGAATTCGTAATTTAGCATCTAGGTTAATAAGCTTATTAATATCTTGAAAAGAAGTATTGCCGACAAACGAGTTCTTGCCTTTCTCCGGATCTTCTTGAAAATCACGAGCATATCCAGAGAAACGATAGTAATTTGTCCTACTTAAAAATTTCCTCAGTTCAATATCATCTGGGCAGATAAGTCCACGGTCTTGAATTAATAAACAACACATCTCATCGATGCTTTTAAAAGGTTTATTTTCCATGTGAATCCCAATGCTATGAAAAGGCCCACCGCATTTCAGGACGCATTGCGTAGCCTTGGGTGGGCGCTGATGAACTAACTATAAACTAAATATCAAGATTGTCTAGAGTAATAGGGTTGAAACTGTAAATTCTCTATAGCAATCTCTTCAAGCTATTTATGCAGGTTTATGTATATGATGTGGGTATCAAAGCGTTTCTCGCTAGCCAAGATTTGATTAAGTTGCGACGTATAAACGCGCCGGTAGATTAGTCGTTGCGTAAAAGTTTTGCGGGGTTAGGACTTGCGCTGTTTGCAGGCGTGGCTTGGCGTATAGTTATAGAGTTACAAGAAGAAGTATTGGCGTGATACAAGGCGTTTTTTTCGCCGAGAAGAGTGTTTATGCTTGCTATAAAAAATGGAACAAACGTGGTGCTTGCAGTTGATACGTCAACGGACATGCTGGCGTGTACGGTCGCGCGTCTGACCAGGCGCGATACCGCTGCGGATTCGACTGCTGCAGACGGCGCGGGTGTGGCGGACAGCGCGGCGGCCGCAGACGGCGGGTTCGACGTCGAGGTGCTGGCGTCCACAGATCACCTGTGCCGTCGTCAGGCAAACGTGGAGCTTGTTGGTTCGGTCCAGGAGGCGTTTGACGCCGCTGGGCTGACCATGGCTGATGTTGACGCTGTTGTCGCAGGTAGAGGACCTGGTTCGTTTACGGGCGTTCGCATTGGCGTGGCAACTGCAAAGGGTATTGCATGCGGCACTGGCCTGCCACTTTACGGCGCAAGCGCGCTTGACGCCATGGCATTCAGCGCGTGGAAGGCGGGCGTGCGCGGCACGGTTGGCGTTGTTGCAGACGCTATGCGCGGCGAGGTCTATCCGGGCATCTACCTGCTGGATAGTGCCGGAGCGCATAGAACGTTTCCGGTAGAGACCGTTCTCAAGGCAGACGCTTGTGTGGAGGAGTGGTCGAGCAGGACTGATAAGGCTGAGCTTACGCTCACCGGCAATGGTTTAGTGAAGTACCGTGAGCGTTTTGAGCGCGCGGGTTTCTCGACATATACCAATGAAGCAACGTGGTTCCCAACAGGAGAAGGACTGGTGCGTGCGGTGTGCATGCCCGAATATCAGCAGGCGGGCGAGGGTGATCCGGCGCTGGTACTGCCCATCTACACGCGCCTTTCTGATGCGGAGGAGTCGGAGCGCAAGCGTTTGGGCCTGAAGGAGCCGGCAACGGTGGCTCTGACCGGCGTGGATGATGCGCTGGCCGATATTCACCTGCAGCTTCGTCCGATGACGGTAAACGATCTGGATCAGGTGGCGGAGCTTGAGGCGGCAACATATGCTGACGCTGCGCATTCGGCCTGGTCAAAGCAAGCGTTCTATGACGAGCTTTCGGGCGTTGGTCGTAGCTGGTGGCTAGCTCACGATCGTGGAACGGTTATTGGCTTTGCGGGTGGTCGCCTGGCAGGAGCTCAGTTTGAGGTGGAAGAAGTGGTGGTCGCGCCCGAGCGTCGCCGCCAAGGAATTGCATCCAAGCTGGTAGAACGCGTGGCATACGATGCTCAGATGCTGGGCGCATCCGCGATTACTCTTGAGGTGGAAGAGGATAACGCCCCAGCTCAGAGCGCCTATAGCAAGCTGGGATTTGCTGAGGTTGGCCGTCGTCCGGGATATTACGGTCCAGATTGCGCGGCGCTTTTGATGACGGCGCAGCTGCCTTTGGCGGTTGGCGCTGGCTTTGAGGCGAGAAATCCTGAACCTCACGCATCAGTGCGTCCGTGGCCTATTGTTGCAGGTGAGCGCTCTGAAGAGACGCTTGCGGCACTGCGCGAGGCGGGGGATTTGATTCTCAGCCTGGAGTCCTCGTGCGACGAGACTGCCATGTGCATCATGGATTCACACGGCGTGGTCTGCGCAAACGTTGTTGCAACTCAAATTGACTTTCATGCCCGCTTTGGCGGCGTCGTGCCCGAGATTGCTTCTCGCAAGCACACCGAGGCTATTGTGGGTCTCTTCGAGGAGACCATGGCCCGCGCAGGCGCGCACTTTGGTTGCGACACGCTGGTACCGTCTGACCTGGCCGCTGTTGGTGTTACCGCAGGCCCTGGCCTTGTCGGCGCGCTTGTTGTAGGCGTGGCGTTTGCCAAGGGCTTCTGCGTGGCCACTGACCTGCCGCTTATTCCCGTGCATCACCTGGAAGGCCACCTGCTGGCCAACCTGTTTGAGACGCCTGACCTGGAGCCACCATTTGTGGCCAGCCTGGTCTCGGGCGGCAATACTATGTTGGTACACGTGCGTGCCTGGGGAGATTACGTGGTCCTGGGCTCCACCATCGACGACGCCGTGGGCGAGGCCTTTGACAAGGTTGCCAAGGCGCTTGGCCTGGGTTATCCGGGCGGTCCCGTGATCAGTAAACTTGCAGCTCAGGGCAACCCTAAGGCCATCCACTTCCCGCGTGCGATGATGCACAGCGGCGACTATTCCTTTAGTCTTTCCGGCCTAAAGACCGCCGTTATCACCTACATTGAGGGCGAGAACCGCGCAGGTAGAGCTATCAATCTGCCCGATCTGGCCGCTTCGTTTGAGCAGGCTGTTATTGACGTGCAGGTGGCAAAGGCTAAAACCGCTGTTGAGGAGACGGGTGTCTCCGACTTCTGCGTGGGCGGCGGCGTTGCTGCAAACCCCGCGCTCAGAGCTGCATATAAGGAAACTTTTGGTCGTATGGGCGTTCGAGTGACGGTACCTCCGATGTCGGTTTGTGGCGACAACGCCGCAATGATTGCCGTCGGCGCACTTCGTAGCTACCGTACACAGGGTTTCTCGCCATTGACCTTGGATGCAAACCCCAACGCGCAGCTGGGATCGTGGTCGTCGGATGCGGCACCCGTTGTCCCAAGCGGCATGTAAGGAGGCTATTGTGCAAGACGGATTTATCAAAGTTGCAAGTATCACGCCGCGCGTCCGCGTGGCCGACGTGGCGTTTAACGTGGAGAGCTGCCTGGCGGCCATCGAAGAAGCCGCAGGTAATCGCGGCGCCAAGGTGGTCGTGCTGCCCGAGCTCTGCATCACGGGCTACACCTGCGAGGACC
>CAUSVW010000030.1:0-8368 GCA_963535155.1 uncultured Atopobium sp. | reverse complement strand
TATTCGGTGTTGTAATTGTGCTTATGTTTGCAGCTATAACGGTGATTCAAATAAGTATGATTTCAATTGTCCAGAGATTACATGAGAGAAAAATTGCTGTTGAATGCATGTTGGGATTTGGCATTTACAAGCAATACATAAATATTTTCCTCGTAGTGAATCTCATTGCACTTGTTGGAACACTTTGCATGATTGTCATAGGTTCAACTCTTGGAATAATAATGGGTTGCTTGATGTTATTGATTTCCAATGTGACTATCAGTATTTCTGCAAATAGAAGCACCATGAGAATTGTTCTAGAGAATCTCTCTAAGGAGTAGTTATGAAAACATTTCTACAGGTAGATGCTCTTAATAAGTCATTTGGAAGCAACACAGTTCTTCATAACATTTCATTTGAGATAGAAAGTGGAGAATCAGTGGCTCTCGTGGGCCCTTCTGGGTGTGGAAAATCAACACTTCTTAATATCATCGGTCTTCTCGAGACATTAGATTCAGGAACAATCAACCTTGAGGGAAGAACATATCCTTCAATCAATAGTAAAAAAGCAACGCTTATGAGGCGTACAGAGATCAATTATCTGTTCCAATCTTTTGCGCTCATTAATGACTGGAAAGTAAGTAGAAATCTCTTATTGGCGCTTCAATACACCAAGCTTTCAAAACAGGAACAGGAACGTCTTATTAGAACGGCCTTGGAAAACTACGGGATTGGCGAGAAGTTCGATGCAGTTGTAAATGAGCTTTCTGGTGGAGAAAAGCAGAGAGTAGCAATTGCTCGAGCAATGATAAAGCCAGGCAATTTGATCCTCGCTGACGAACCAACCGGATCACTTGATAAGGCTATGGCCACTATTGTTATAGACAGTTTGCTAGATTCCGTTCATGCAAACCATAAAACACTTCTTATGGTCACACATGATATGGGTATTGCCCAGCGTTGTGATCGAATTATTGAATTACCAAAGTATCAATAGAAGTATTAATGGCGTAAAACACATCTAGCTTAGCTATGTGTATGAGGAGCGTTAAACAGCTCGGTCTTAGGCAACTTTTACAGCAGGAAGGCTTGCAGTCGCATCCGTTGTATCTTCGTCCTGCACGCGTGGCCATGCGCAGCTACGAACATCGTTAGAGCATGCGCAGCTACGAACATCGTCAGAGGTAAGACCAAGCCAACGAGCACGATGACCGTCAATTTTTGCTGGGCGTCGATGGAGCCATAGGGAAATTCCCAGAGTCCAAAGAGGCAGCAAATAGAGGAAGCTTGCAGCTAGAAGGCTCATAGAAGGTGCGCCAATTGCAGAGAGTACCGAGATATTTGAGATGGACCACGGAACAAGTGGAGCAAGAATTACAGCGCTATTCTCGATATCTAGAGCAAGAGCGCTAGAAGAGTCTTCTGCGTTTTCGCACAAATCATTTGTCAGCATAATAGCCAAAGTCTGATTACAAGAAACCATTGAGGTAAACATGCTGGTAATCAGAACGCCAAAGAAAGGCGTGGAGTTATCGGAAAGGTCGGCTACCAGCTGGCACATACGGCGCAGCAAGCCAGTTGTCTGGAAAAGACCAGCGTAGCTTGAAGAAATGGTGACAATTGTTAAGACGTTCATCATTGAGAAGACGCCGCCACCATTTACCATGTTTGCCACGGTAGCTCCTGGTGCACGGAGGCCAAAAAGCAGAATGACTGGCAGATCGGCAAGAGGAACGCGCTGGATGGTAACGCAGAGAATGCATGCAAGTACCAAGCTGGATGCCATTGTGACAATGACATCAACTTTAAGAAGTGAGAAAACAATTACAAGAAGTGCTGGCGTAAGTGAAATTAAAGAAAGTCTAAAGGAGCGGCTTAAAAGGCCGGTGATATCTGGGATAGTACCTGTGTTTGCCATAAAGAAATCCCAAGCTACATAGATGACGCATGCAGCAATGAAGGGCACTACACTGGTACGAAGCATACGGTTGATATTCTTAGACAGACTAGTGTCGGTAAGTTGTGAAACAAGGATTGCACTGGTAGACATAGGGGAGCAACGATCGCCAAAGTAGCTGCCTGCAAGAACAGCACCACCAATAAAGAACTCGCTTGCTCCAATGGCCTTGCCAATAGACATGCAGATGATTCCCATGGTTGCGGCGGTACCAAAAGCGGTACCTAGAAGCATGGACATCATGGTGCAGAGTAAGAATGTTGCCAGAATAAAGATAGATGGAGAAATAAGCGAAGCAGAAATGCTGACAATTTCTGGAATAGTTCCAGCTGCACGCCAGGCAGCACTCATAGCGCCAACCACAGCAAACAGCGCAATGATCGTTTTTACTTCCCAGACGGACTCAAAAGCTGCTAAAAGAAGCTTTTTTGCAGGAATTTTTCGGGAGAGTCCATAACCAAAAAAGAGGAAGAAACCAATGGTCAAAATAGATGTAAGGGGGAAAGATAGAGCTGTGCCTACGATGAGCATCACCGCAAAGGCACTTAGTACTATTAACTCTATCATGCATCCACTCCAAACGAATTTCTTATGTAAATAGAGTAGGCAACTAAAAAGTTGAAGTCCAACTGTTTTCAATGGTTATAATTACAATCAAATTTTGTAATTCAGTGGGAGCAAAAAATGAACTTTCAAACCATGGATTATTTTGTTGCTGTTGCAGAAGAAAAGAGCTTCACTAAAGCAGCCGAACGCTTGAGCGTAACTCAGCAAACACTCTCGGCAAATATTGCCGCTGCAGAAAAAGAACTTGGCTCTAAGCTGCTGGAACGCACCGTCCCGCTGTCTCTAACGTTTGCAGGAGAAGAGTTCTTGCGGTATGCGCGCAAATTCCAAGCACAGCGTCGCGCCATGGATCAAGAGTTTCTAGATATTGCAGGCAATGAGCGAGGTCGCTTACGCGTTGGTGTCACCGCAACACGAGGCCACATCATCATGCCACGCTCCATTGCCGCTTTCCAAAAACTGCACCCAAACATCTCCATTGAGCTTGACGAGGGCGAGAATGACGAGCTAGTTGAGTGGCTGTCCGAAGGCCAACTTGACTTGATTGTTGCAACCGTCAATTCCAGATTATATGACCTTGTTGTTAAAAAACTGTTTGACGAGAAGATCGTTCTTGTTGTCTCTCAAGCGCTTCTTGAGTCTTTGTATGCAGATAAGGTTGACTCAGTTGTCTCGCAAGTTAAAAAGACGGGAAAGCTCACTGCTCTGGAAGCTTGCCCCTTCTTAACGGTTGGTAAACGAGATATCGCAGGTAGTTTTGCTCGCCATGCGTTTGCGGCATCGGGCATATCTCCCACTATCAAGGTTATGTCCAGAAACTCCGAGACGCTTTTGGCTCTTGCCATGAGAGGGGTTGGCGCATGCTTCTTGCCATCGGAGTTGGTGGCATCTTCTTACTACGACTTTGAAACATCAGGCCTCCACATTATTGAGCTAGGAAAAGAGATGTCGTACTCGGTCAGCGTTGCCTGGCGCCGCGCCGATCATGTGTGGAGCACAATCGAGTCATTTGCCCAGGTGCTTTCTGAGCAGCGGTATGTGGTTAAGCGAGGTGAGTAGCATGGATGCGCCTCAGACTGACAGTAATCTTGAGATTTTGTATAAAGATGAGTATCTGCTTGCCGTAAATAAACCTGCGGGAATTATCGTGCATGCAGACGGCACCAATGAACCCTCGTTAACCGATGTAGTTTGCGAGAAAATCCGTGCACTTGAGGGCTCAAGAGAGGTAGATCTTTCCCAGGTCCAAGCTCTGAATCGCCTTGATAAGGAGACTACGGGCATAGTGCTTTTCTCGCTCAAAAAAGAAACGCAGCCGCAGTTTGACCAGCTTATTGCCTCCAAAGAGCTTTCCAAAGAGTATCTGGCTGCCGTTAAGGGAGCGTTTGAGCCAAATAAACTGCTGATAGATAAGGCAATTGGAAAAGATCGGCATGACGCTCAGAAGATGAGGGTCTCAGCAGCAGGCAAACCTTCTCAAACAGAGGTGCATCTCATTAAGGTTGCATCGTCAGCGCAAAGTCAAACTCAAAGCTTGTTGCTGGTCAATTTGCTAACAGGAAGAAAGCATCAAATTAGAGTGCACCTCTCGTCACTTGGATTTCCTCTGGTAGGAGATGCGTTATACGGAGGAGTGTCTTCTTTGCAGCGCGGAGCAAAAAAGAAGCATAAAGCGCAGCCGTTAATGCTGCATGCATATCGCGTTGAATTTATTCATCCAGTCACGAGCGCAAAAATTGTGATTAAAACGGACATTCCAAAGCGATTTTCTTATTTTGGTGTCACCGAGGTGGACTTATAGTACATACTTTGTGATAGAGACATGATTCATTTTATGCAAATACGTTACCCAGACGTGCATAAAGTGAACGAGGAGGGGGAGAAATGCCTGGCACAATGCGAGGTGTCTATACCAACCTGACTGAAATCCGCAGGAAGGTATTCAAAGAGGTTTCAACGCTTGCGTATGAAAAAGCAGATAAGGGCGTTGATGAAATTGCTCGCCAGATGGAAGAGCTGCCTTACAAGATTATTCCTGGTGACATTGCAACGTACCGCGAAAGCGTCTTTTTAGAGCGCGCTATTGTTGGTGAGCGTATTCGCATGACTATGGGCATGCCTATGCGGGGCGTTGATCATCCTGAACATATTTCTGATGGTCTGGAAGAAGCTTCTCGACCAGAAGTTTATTATCAGCCACCGCTGATTAACATTGTCAAGTTTGCGTGCAACGCATGTGAGGACAATGTGTATCGTGTCACCAACGCGTGCCAGGGCTGTCTTGCACACCCTTGTCGAGAGATTTGTCCTAAAGAAGCAATTAGCTTTGTAGACAAAAAGGCATATATTGACCAGGAGAAGTGTATTCAGTGTGGAATGTGCTTCAAGGTTTGTCCGTACCAGGCAATTCATCATCACGTACGTCCTTGTGCTGCTGCATGCGGTATGGATGCTATTGGCTCTGATGAGCACGGTCGCGCAGATATTGATTACGAGAAGTGCGTTTCTTGTGGTCAGTGCCTGGTCAACTGCCCCTTTGGTGCTATTGCCGATAAGAGCCAGATTTTCCAGGTAATTCAGGCTATCAATGAGGGTTATACCGTTGTGCCAATTGTGGCTCCTTCATTTGTTGGTCAGTTTGGCAAGGGCAGCGTTGGTCGTCTTCGTGAGGCATTCAAGGAGATGGGATTCGCTGAGGCAGAAGAGGTAGCAACCGGTGCTGACCTCTGTACTGTTCAGGAAGCGGAAGACTTTGTCAAAGAAGTCCCAGAAAAGCTGCCATTTATGGGAACAAGCTGCTGTCCTTCCTGGTCTGCGATGGCTAAAAAAGAGCACCCAGAGCATGCTGATGCTATCTCTATGGCTCTTACCCCAATGGTTTTGACTGCTCGTCTAGTAAGAAAACAAAATCCAGAGTCCAAGATTGTCTTTATTGGACCATGCACTGCTAAGAAGCTCGAGGCGCTGCGCCGCTCCGTTAAGTCCGAGGTCGATTTTGTTCTGACCTTTGAGGAGCTTGCGGGAATGATGGAGTCTAAGGGTATTGACTACACCAAGCTTGATGACGACAACTCCGATTTTGAAAACGCCTCCCATGACGGTCGTGCTTTTGCAGTTGCTGGCGGCGTAGCAGGCGCAGTTGTAAACGTCATCCACCAGAAGTACCCTGATAAAGAAGTACCTATCATGGCTGTTGACGGCCTTGCTGAGTGTCGAGCTATGCTCAAGGATGCTGTTAAGGGTAAATATCCAGGTTATCTTCTTGAGGGCATGGCTTGTCCTGGTGGCTGTGTCGGAGGCGCTGGCACCCTGAGTGCCGTTAACCGTGCTGCTGCGGCAGTCAAACGTTATGCAAAGACTGCTTCTTCCGACCTGGCTTCTGCGAATAAATACAACGATCTTATCCCAGAGCTTGCTGGTACTGTTTCTGCTGAGGTTGAGATTGCCGAGGTTCTTGAGGTTCAGAAGCCTGTTGAGTAGACAGGTTCTCTCAAATTAAACGTAAAACGCCGGTGCACCGCATCGGCGTTTTTATATGAGATGCAGATTATTAAGGTAATTTACCTGATAAAAAAGGACCTGCGTTAACAGGTCCTTTAAATTTTAGCTGAGAGATAGTCAACAAAATGCTGATTATTATGAATTACTCAGATTTTTCGTTTTTCATGGATGCATAGAACGTTGCATGCGCAAAAACGTCTTTAATGGTTTTTCCATTAATAAAAGGAAGCGCGAGAAATTCGTCTACCGTTGGAACTAGTTCAGAACAATCTACAAAGTGGTTTTTTGAGTTTCTGATACTGGTGTCTTGAGCTCTCCATGCCTCAAAATTGACATCAGTGAGGTAATAAACCTGGTGTCCGACTTGCATGTACACAGAGTGATTACTGTGCAGGTACTCTACCAGGTCTTCGTAAGAAATCTGGAGAACCTCAGAACTTTTCTTGCCCATGATGCAATCCTTTCCACGTCGCTTGCGCGCAAATTATGGACGCACTTTTATAGACTATACCGCCCTCCGAAGATGCTTATTCAGATGAATTGAGAGGCATAGGCAAGCGGACGTTTTTTCTCGCTCAACGGCAATGATAAATGGTTGTAATTATTAGTGCTACTATTTGAGAATTTCTTGCACCATTTCTTCTGCGGTATCGCAAAGCGTGGTAGCACCTGCAGCTAGAAGCGTTTCTTTATCTCTAAATCCCCAGGTAACACTTATGCAAGGCATGCCGCTGTTGTGTGCTGTTGCAACATCAACCTCGGAGTCTCCAATATAGACAGCGTCTTGAGGGTCAATGCCAATTTGAGCGAGGGCGTAATGGACAGGCTCAGCATCAGGCTTTCTTTTAAGGTCATCTCGCTGACCCAGAGCAAAGTCAAATCTACCTGGGAAGAAATTGCTCATTAAATCTGCAATAGCAAAGTCTGGCTTGTTGGAAACAACAGCGCATTTAACACCAGCTGCTCTGAGTGTATCTACCGCATCAAGTATGCCAGGGTAGGGCGCAGTGTTATCCAAGCTGTGATCAGCGTAGTGCTCTTTAAAACACGCAAGTACACGCTGGTATGTTTCATCATCGGTGCCTTCTGGTACAGCATCGCGAATTAGTTTTGCAACTCCATTTCCAACCATTTGACGTACTTCATCAACGGTATAAATAGGCATATCAAATTGCTCAAGGGCATAATTTGTTGCCCAAGCAAGATCAACAATAGTGTTCAGAAGTGTTCCGTCTAGATCAAAAACAGCGGCTTTATAGGCCATGAAAGCTCCAAGTTCTTCTCGCCCTGTGAGAGGGCTCATGTGTATCAATTTCAGTCTAGCGTAAAAGTGTGACGGTAAGTTATTTATTCCTCGTGAATCTCCACTAAGTTTAGATTGAGAGGATTCGACTAAACGTTGGAGAGTACAATGTTTTATCTATGAGCAAGAACGTGCCGTCTACACGTTTTTGCCGTCTTGAAGGCGCTTTCCGATTTGGCACAGGAAAGCAAAGACGAAAGGATAACAATGGATTGTTCCTCAGAAACCCCCCAGAATTATTCCGCTCACGCAGCTGTTGATTTGCACAGCATGCATTCGCATACCTGCGGAGAGCTTCGCGCAGAGCATATCGGACAGACCGTTACGCTCACTGGTTGGGTTTGGCGTCGTCGTGACTTTGGAGGTCTGATTTTTGTTGACCTTCGTGATCGCGAGGGTTTAACACAGATTCTATTTGACCCAGATGTTGATGCAGAAACATTTGCAACTGCAGAGACTATTCGTCCTGAGTGGCCTGTTTTGATTTCTGGTATGGTTCAGCATCGCTCTGAAGGTCAGACTAATGAGGCTCTTGCTACCGGTGAGGTAGAAGTACTTGCTTCAAAGATTGAGGTTCTTAATACTAGCGCTGTTCCACCATTCCAAATTGAGAACCACATTGACGTTAACGAGGACCTTCGCTTGAGGTACCGCTACGTTGACCTGCGTCGTCCTCAGATGGCACAGAATCTTCGTATGCGTTCTGATTTTGCATTTGCGCTTCGTGAGGCATTCCATAAGCGTGATTTTACCGAGGTAGAGACTCCGGCACTGTTCAAATCTACTCCTGAGGGCGCTCGTGACTTCCTGGTTCCATCCAGAATGCAGGGCGGAAACTTCTACGCACTGCCACAATCTCCACAGCTGCTGAAGCAGTTGCTGATGATTGGCGGTATTGAGCGCTACTACCAGATTACTAAGTGCTTCCGCGATGAGGACCTTCGTGCAGATCGTCAGCCTGAGTTTACACAGGTTGATATGGAGATGGCATTTGTCCGCGAGGAAGATGTCATGGCCGAGCTTGAGGATATTCTGGGCGATGCATTTGCAAAGATGGGCAT
>CAUSVW010000029.1:0-8652 GCA_963535155.1 uncultured Atopobium sp. | reverse complement strand
CCAGCTCTTCCTCGGAAACGTCCAAGCCTTTGTCCAGGATAAACTCAACTGAGCGGATGGTACGACCTTCTCGCACAACAAAAACGCAGGCAGCGGAGATGGTTTCTTCTCGATAAATGCCAATGAGGTCAATATTGACCGAGGTAGGAAATGTGACTTGTTGGCGGTCATCAAGATCAGAGAGCGAAGTCAGACGGGACTTGAGCCGAGCTGCCTTCTCAAAATCCAGGTCAGCAGCAGCCTCTTGCATCTGATCTTTGAGCTCAGAGACAATCTCGGAACGATTTCCGCGGAGGAAGTTTTCTACCTGCCTGACGTTTTTTGCGTAGGAAACGGTATCAATGGCGCCCACGCACACGCCAGGTCCCTTGCCTACGTGGTAATCAAAGCAAGGACGTCCCTTCTTTGCCAGTAGAAGATTAGCAACAGCCGCGCCATCAGGGTCTTTTTCCAGCAGGCGCTTAGCGCGCTTCCACTCTACGCACGTAGCGGAGCAGATAGGCACTACTTTTCTGAGCGTCTCAATGGTCTGGCGAGCAGCGTAAGAATCGGTGTAGGGACCAAAATAGCGCGTACCCTTCTTGTGTTTCTCGCGCGTGTATTTAATTGCTGGGAAGGTATCAGACTCGGTAATGGCAATGTAGGGATAGCTCTTATCGTCTTTAAAGTCCACGTTGAAGTACGGACGATACTGAGCGATGAGATTGCGCTCCAACACCAGTGCTTCGTGCTCGTTTTCTACCACAATGTAGTCAAAACTGCGCACGACCTGCATCATCAGTGGAATTTTTGCGCGGTCGTCTTGAAGCGTGACATACTGCCTCATACGAGCGCGTAGGTTCTTGGCTTTTCCTACATAGATAACCTTGCCAGACCCATCTTTCCAGAGGTAGCAGCCTGGATCAGTTGGCACCTGATCAACCTGCTCTCTAATGGACACCAGATCATCTGAAGGCTCGGAAGAAAATGACGGCGCAAGTCCTGGCGCCCCTGAAGGTACATAGCTGGGATTAAGGTTGTTCTGAGAGCTAGCTTTACCGCTTTTTGCGCCGCTTCTGGCCATGCTATGACCTTACGCGAGAAATCAGTGAACGAAGCATGGCAGACTCTGGTGATTTGAGGAGGATTGCCAAGCCATAGGTAACCAAAACAGCTGGAATACCTGCAAAGATGCAATACAGCACGCCGTAAAGCGCTCGTCCATCTGGTACGCCAATGACTGCGCGCAGACCCACCATAATAAGAAGCGCTGCCGCTGATCCTGCCAGGCCAAAAAGAATTGAGCGAACAAACGCAAACACCATGGACTTAAGTCCAATCTGACCAAGGTGCTTACGCAGGCTGATCAACATAATGGTATCGATAACCACATAGAAGATGGCAGAGGTAGTTGCTACAAACATCATGCCAAAGTGAGAAGTACCCACCAGTAGCACCAAAACCTGTACGACAGAGCCGAGTGTTGCCGAAATAGCATAGAGCGTCATACGACGCATAGCAGAACAGACTTTTTGCAGGTACATGCCAATGCCATACAAAGGCAAAGCAAGCGACTGACCAATCAAGAATTGCTGGGTTAACAGCAGCTGATCTTCCGTAAACTTGCTTGCTCCAATAATAGAAACAAGAGGCATCGAGAAGATCATCAAATACATCATGAACGGCACGGTAAAGAAAAGAATCTGATTGATACCGTGCTTGAAGTCCTTTTTGAACTGATCCATATTCTCTTTTGCCCAGCTATCGGACAGCTCGGTAAAGAGAGCCGTAGTAATAGGCACCGTCAAAATGGAATATGGCAGCGTGTACCAAAGACGAGCGTACGCCGCAACGGAAGCGCCCGATGCAGAAACACTGAGCTGCGAGCTTGTCTGCACCGACATAGTTACAAACGTGGCAACCACAACAATCAGAGCAGGCGCGCCAATCTTGAGCGTCTCTTTAAGTGCGGGGTCTTTGAGGTTAATTCTCCACGAAAGCTTAATCCCCTTGCGCTTAAGTGACGGTACCTGAATCAGAACCTGAATCAAAACGCCCAGAGGATTTCCCAGCGCAAGAATAAGAAGACCCAGCTCAGGATTAGTGTTGACCAAGAAAGCATACGCAAAGAACGATGCCGTAGTCACAAAGTTATTAAAAATAGGAGCCGCAGCTGGCCAGAGGTAGTCTCGCTCTGCATTCAAAACACCAGAGAAAATGGTGGAGAAGCAATACAGCATAACCTCGATGACAAAGAACCTAAAGAAGTACACTGCCAGCGTTGGATCAAAATCAGCTCCTGCCGAGAAGGACTGTGTATACACCACTTCTGCGGCAAAGAAGAAACCTAAAACGGCAACAAGACCTGTTGCAACAACAACAATGGAAAGCAGGTTGGAAGTGTAGGCATTTGCCTCATCCTGTCCAACCTTCTTCTTAATAGAGAGATATACCGGCAAAAAAGCCGTGGTGAGCATTCCCGCGCCAACAAGTTCATAGAGCTGGTCAGGAAGAGTATTTGCAATGGAATAGCAGCTTGCAAGAACGGTAGCACCCATAGCAAATGCCTGAGCCCAGGTTCTTAAAAAGCCCGTAATACGGCTAATCAGGACAAGCACACTCATCATAGAGGTAGAACGGCTCAAATCCTTCTGCTTAGAGGCGTCATCTTCATCGGCAGACACTTCTTCACTATAAGAGCTGTCTGAAACGGAGCTGTCCTCTGTAGCAAAAGCATCTTTTACTGCTAAGCCATTCTCCTCAGCAGCAACTTCCTCGAGCTTCTGGCTCACAATCTGCTCAAACGCCTCATCCTCAATTGGTTGATGAAACGTCTCTGGGACAACGATGTTGTCAACTACAGGAGGTTCTTCAAAGGTCTGGTCAAGAGCCTTGCTAAGAGTTTCTTCAGACAGGGTTCCGTCAGAAGATTCTGCTGAAAGTCGCATATGTTTGGGCTGATATGCCACTAGTGCACCTCGCGAACAATATCTGCAAACGTAGCCGATACAAATGAATGGAGAAAGCGTTAAACTGAGTCCGCGTTTTCCACCAGAGATATGAATGAGCTCAAAAAGCTGAGCAGTCTCGTCAATTATAGTGGGAAACTGTCTCTTCATACCAACGGGAGTGCAGCCGCCACGAACATAACCCGTTAAGCCCTCAAGCTCTTTAACGGGCAGCATGGAAAGGTTCTTTTGACCGGATGCCGCTGCAGCCTTTTTAAGATCAAGCTCTTGGTCTACAGGAATACAACAGACCACATGCTCTCCGCTTGAAGATACACAGACAAGCGTTTTGAATGCAGCGTCTGGATCTTCTCCAAGCATCTCTGCAATATGAGTACCCAACTCTCCAGAAGGAACGTCTTCGTCTACCTCGTAAGATTGGAACTCATAAGCAATGCCGGCAGCATCAAGCTCCCTCATGGCGTTTGTCTTTTGAACCTTTGCCGCTTTTCTCGCCATGTTATGCACGCTTCTTCTGAGCTTTTTTCTCTGCAGCTAGACGTGCGTTATCTCGGTCAAGAATCTCTTTGAGGAACTTGCCGGTGTGACTTTCTGGCGTTGCGGCAACCTTTTCTGGCGTGCCGGAAACAACTACGGTTCCACCGCCATCGCCACCTTCTGGACCCATGTCAATAATGCGGTCAGCCATCTTAATGACATCTAAATTGTGCTCAATGACAAGAACGGTGTTGCCCGCATCAACAAGACGCTCAAGAACAACAATAAGCTGTCTGACATCCTCAAAATGAAGACCAGTTGTTGGCTCGTCCAGAATATAAAGAGTTTTACCAGTCTGCTGACGGTGAAGCTCTTTTGCAAGCTTGACGCGCTGTGCTTCGCCACCAGAAAGCGTGGTTGCTGGCTGACCAAGATGAATGTAGCCAAGACCAACATCGTGGAGAGTCTGCAGCTTGTTCTTAATGCGAGGAATGTTTGCAAAAAACGCAAGAGCCTCATGAACCGTCATGTCCAGGACGTCAGAGACGGACTTGCCGTGGTAGAGAATCTCTAGCGTCTCGCGGTTATAACGCTTGCCGTGGCAGACCTCACAAGGAACATAGACGTCAGGCAGGAAGTTCATCTCAATCTTGATTTGGCCGTCGCCCTTACAAGCCTCGCAGCGGCCTCCTTGGACGTTAAACGAGAAACGACCAGCTGAGTAACCACGAGCACGAGACTCTGGAACTGAAGCGTACAGTGCGCGTAGGTCGTCCCAAAGGCCAATATAGGTTGCTGGATTAGAGCGTGGTGTTCTTCCAATAGGACTCTGGTCAATATCAATGACCTTATCGATAAGATCGACGCCTTCGAGCTTTTTATACTCTCCCACCACACGCTTTGAGTGCTGGACTGCATTAGTAAGCGCAGGCGCAAGGGTATCGGTAACCAAAGAAGACTTACCAGAGCCAGAAACACCTGTGACTACCGTCAACGTGCCCAGCTCAATGGCGGCAGAAACGTTCTTAAGGTTGTTAGCGCTAGCTCCTGTAATCTTGATTTTTCCGCGACCAGGCTTACGACGAGCCTCTGGCAGCTTAATCTGCTTCTTTCCCGTGAGATAGGCACCTGTGATGGAATCAGGGTTTTCAACAATCTCTTCTGGAGTGCCAGCAGCAACAACGTGACCACCAAGCTCACCGGCGCCGGGACCCATGTCAATGACGTAGTCAGCTGCACGAATGGTATCTTCATCGTGCTCGACAACAAGTACGGTATTACCGCGGTCTCTGAGCTGCTTGAGAGTCTCAATAAGACGGTTGTTGTCTCTTTGATGCAGACCAATGGAAGGCTCGTCCAAAATGTAAAGGACGCCCATAAGACCAGCGCCAATCTGAGTTGCCAAGCGAATACGCTGGGCCTCTCCACCAGAAAGCGATGCTGCTGCACGAGAAAGCGTGAGATAGTCCAAGCCAACGTTTACCAAGAACTGTAGCCTTGCCACAATCTCTTTGACAATAGGACCTGCAATGACCTTCTGACGGTCAGTAATAGTCAGCTGCTTAAAGAACTCCAATGACTCCTTACAAGAGAGCTCACAAACCTCCCAGATGTTCTTCTCGCCAACGGTGACAGAAAGAATTTCTGGCTTTAAGCGAGCTCCGTGACAGGTTGTACAAGGCATCTCGCGAATGTACTTCTCAAGATGCGTCTTCATATTTTCTGACGTGGTCTCTTGGTACTTGTCAAAAAGAATCTTTCTGACGCCAGAGAACGTAGTAAACCAGTGCGTATTGCGACCGTCGCGTGTCTTGTAGTCAACGCGAATCTTAGTAGAACCAAGACCGCCGAGAAGGGCGTCCTGCACCTTCTTAGGTAGCTTGCTCCAAGGTGTTGTATCAGATACGTCAAAATGTTTGCAGACTGCAGACAAAATCTGAGGATAGTAATTGGAGTGTCCAAAAAGGCTTCCAAAAACGCCCTCTGATACGGACAGTTTTGGATCAGCAATGAGTGCCGCAGCATCAATAATTTTACGAGTTCCTAGGCCGTCGCAGTCAGGACAGGCGCCGTAAGGAGCGTTGAAGGAGAAATCGCGAGGCTGCAGGTCATCCATAGAGTGACCGTGAATAGGACAAGCAAGCGCCAGCGAGTACTGCAAGAGCTCTTCTGGCATAGACTCTGGATTGGATTTATCGGCCAGGAGCAATATGCCTACCTTGCCCTGGGCAAGCTTAGTTGCCTGCTCAACGCCTTCAACAATGCGGCCCAAAGAATCAGGACGGATGACAATACGGTCAACGACAACCTCAATATCGTGCTTGAGCGTTTTACCAAGCGTGATCTCTTCATCAAGTTCACGTACAACGCCGTCAACACGAACGCGAGAAAATCCTTCTTTTCGTAGATCTTCAAAGAGCTTGACGTACTCACCCTTACGACCCAAAACAACAGGAGCCAGGACATAGGCTCTACGCCCCTGACCAGCCTCGAGGATTTTATCGGCAACCTGATCTGTTGTCTGGCGCTCAATAACGCGACCGCACTCAGGGCAGTGAGGAGTACCCATGCGAGCATACAAAAGACGCAGATAATCATAGATTTCTGTAACAGTACCTACGGTTGAGCGAGGATTTCTAGAGGTTGTCTTCTGGTCAATAGATACAGCTGGAGAAAGACCGTCAATAGAGTCAAGGTCTGGCTTGTCCATCTGTCCCAAGAACTGACGGGCATAGCTGGACAAGGACTCAACGTAGCGGCGCTGTCCCTCTGCGTAAATTGTGTCAAATGCAAGGCTCGATTTACCCGAGCCAGAAAGTCCCGTAATAACTACCAGCTGATCACGAGGGATATCAATGTCAATATCTTGCAGGTTGTGCTCTCGTGCGCCACGGATAGCAATTTTGCTTGAAGCCATAGTTCCTCACATAACCAGTTTGACGTGCACGTTTCTTTTTACGCGTCTACTGTCAAACAATAGAAAACAACATCAGTACACAGATGCAATTTGTGCGTACTGATGTTCTAGTATACCCAAGATAGCGGCGCCAAAACACGGCAAGCGCGCTTCCCTATTTAATACGAACCTTCATCACAGCTTTTTTAAGCTTAGAGCCAGATTTCTCCAGCGTACAGCCTGGTTTGTGAGCATCAGATGGAGGTGTCACTAGAAAATCACCTGCGTGAAGGGTGACCCAAGTCTCTTCTCCAGGATTGGTGTAAGCGCCAAAATCAGCGTCAGCATTAAACTCACCCTTAAGAACACACTGCTCAAGAGGGGCAACAGCGATGCTTTCGGTGCCAGAAATAACCACATGAATATCAGCGTAAATCTTATGAGCCTCATAGTCCTTCTCGCCAGGCACAGCTGGCTCAAACTCCATGACGTTCACAAAAACATTATTTCCGTCAATTTCTGTCTTGCCTAAAGGCAGCTCGTCCAGATTGTGTGTTGCCAAAAACTCCGCAGCACAAGCCATATATTTCTGACCAAAGTCATTCTCAGATAAATGTTTAATTGACGAGAAAATCATGTGAACCTCCTACGTTCAGCTAAAGTGCGCCGAAAAGATTATAGCTATCTCGTTTGCCATAAAGTTCTATGGGTAGAATTAAGTAGTTACTGCATACAACTGCTACATAAGGAGAGACATGGCAGACGTAGATATTGATCGTGAGGCGCTTCGTAAAGAGATTGACGCTGCACTTCACGGCAAAAAGAAAGAGCCACAGCCACCAGCGGGTTTTGAGCTTAATCAGCACTCAAGCGTGAAGCACGTTATTGGCGTTGTTTCTGGTAAGGGTGGCGTTGGCAAATCTTTTGTCACCGGCATTCTTGCAACTAACCTTGCTCGCGCAGGTAAGCGTGTTGGTATTCTTGACGGCGATATTACCGGTCCTTCAATTCCTCGTATGTTTGGCATCTCTGATAAGCGCTCTTACGGCGTTGAAGAGCAGCTTATTCCTATCGAGGATGCAAACGGTATCAAGATTATGAGTGCCAACCTGGTGCTTCAGAACGAGACCGATCCTGTTCTCTGGAGAGGTCCTGTTGTTGCTGGCGCTATCCAGCAGTTCTACAGCCAGTGCAACTGGGGTGACCTTGATTACCTGCTGATTGATATGCCTCCAGGAACAGGCGACGTTGCGCTAACGGTATTCCAATCCCTTCCTGTTGAGGGTGTTGTGATTGTTTCTTCTCCACAAGATCTTGTTCAGATGGTTGTGGGCAAGGCAGTGCGCATGGCAGAAATGATGCATGTACCTGTGCTTGGTTTGATTGAGAACATGGCATATATCACCTGCCCTCACTGTGATGAGCGTATTGAGCCTTATGGTCCATCAAAGCTTGCTGAGACCGCAGCGGCATTTAACCTCAAGCCTTTAGGACAGCTTCCTATGGATGCAACCTTTGCACAGATTGCTGATAAGGGAACCTTTAGCACCGAGCTTCCAGAAGGCCTTGTCCCTGACGCAACACAGAGCGTTCTTGACCTGTAAGTTCTAGAAGCTGGTACTTACACAACACAAAGGGTAGTTCTTACTATGGCTCAATCAACGCGCGTTAAAGAACGACAAGCAGCACAAGCTCAGCGCATTAAGCAGGCTCAGGCATTTCTGGTGCCAGACCACATTGATGTTGCAATTCTTGGTGGTGGTGCAGCAGGACTCTGCGCTGCCATCACTGCTGCCGAAGCTCTTGGCACAGGCAAGCGCGTTGTTGTCTTTGAAAAAGCACTGGAGAGCGGCAGAACTATCCTGGCAACAGGTGGCGGTCGTTGTAACTTTACCAATGCTGATTTGAGTTTTGAGAATTTCTCTCATCCAGAGTTTGTCCAGGCTGTTTGCAAAGATAAGGACACCTTCCTTGCAGACATTCTCTCTTTCTTTAGGTCCAGCGGTCTTGCTTGGGCAACAGAAGACGAAGGCAGAATGTACCCTCTTACCAGGCAGGCAAGCTCCATCCAATCATTGCTGCTCAAGCGAGCGCAAAAAGCAGGTGTCCAATTTGCCCTGGGACGAGAAGTCACATCGGTAAAGCCCCAGCACATTGGCTTCACCGTTACCTTCCAAGAATGCTTTGGTGGCGAGAAAACCTACAAGGTCCACGCTTCATCAGTAGTTCTAGCTACTGGTGGACTCACAACCACACAACTTGCTGAAAGCCTTCAGTTGCAGACCACCTCACTGCGACCGGGACTTTGTGCACTCACCTGCAAGCCTGAGC
>CAUSVW010000028.1:0-9381 GCA_963535155.1 uncultured Atopobium sp. | reverse complement strand
TCTTCAAATGCAGCGGCAGACCAGTTAGCGCTCATAGAAAAGGCCGAGAAACTCGTTGGACTCAGAGCTCTACCGCCAGCGGTCAGAGATTTTTGTCTTGCGCGAAAAGATAACCCTGAGCTGTCATTATCAGCGCTGGGGGAGTCGTTTGTACCACCCGTATCCAAGTCCGCCATGTATCACCGATTGCTTCGGTTAGAAAAAATCGTTCAGGATTTAGAAAAAGATGCATAAGTTATCGGCGAGTGCGGTAAAATACTCGGTGTACGGTTTAAATGTTAATGAATCCGGAGAATGGCTCTGGGTCACCGAAAGGAGCATTACGTATGGCAGTAAAGGTTGCTATTAACGGTTTTGGCCGCATTGGTCGCCTTGCATTTAGGCAGATGTTTGGTCACGAGGGTTCCGAGATTGTTGCAATCAACGACCTTACTTCTCCAGAGATGCTTGCATATCTTCTGAAGTATGACTCTACTCAGGGCAACTATTCCCGTGATCACAAGGTAGAGGCAACTGACCACTCCATCATCGTTGACGGTCACGAGATTGTTATTTACAAGGAGGCAGACGCTAACAACCTGCCTTGGGGCGATCTCAACGTTGACGTTGTTCTTGAGTGCACCGGTTTCTACACTTCTAAGGACAAGGCACAGGCTCACATCAACGCTGGTGCTAAGAAGGTTGTCATTTCTGCTCCTGCAGGCAATGACCTCCCAACCATTGTCTTCAACGTTAACCATGAGACCCTCACTGCAGATGACAACATCATCTCCGCAGCTTCCTGCACCACCAACTGCCTTGCTCCTATGGCAAAGGGTCTTAACGACTTCGCAACTATCAAGTCCGGTATCATGACCACCATTCACGCATACACTGGTGACCAGATGATTCTCGACGGCCCACAGCGCAAGGGTAACTTCCGTCGTTCCCGTGCTGGTGCAGAGAACATCGTTCCTAACTCCACCGGTGCTGCTAAGGCTATTGGCCTTGTTCTTCCTGAGCTCAACGGCAAGCTCATTGGTGCTGCTCAGCGCGTTCCTACGCCAACTGGCTCCCTCACCAACCTCTATGCTGTTGTTGACAAGAAGGTCACCGTTGACGAGGTCAACGCTGCAATGAAGGCATATGCAGAGACCATCCCAGAGACCTTTGGTTACAACGAGGATGACATTGTTTCCCGCGACATCGTCGGCGAGACCCACGGCTCCATCTTCGACGCAACTCAGACCATGTGCTCTGACCTTGGCGATGGCACCACTCTTGTTCAGGTTACCTCTTGGTACGACAACGAGAACTCCTACACTTCTCAGATGGTCCGCACCATCAAGTACTTCGAGAAGTTCGTTGCTTAAGTTCTAGTTACATAGACGCCTTAGGCGCGGTCGCAGCATCTGCCGCGATCGCGCCTTCTTTTGTTGGAAACGTATTTAAAGGAGTGACATGGCTTTTACAAAGAAGACTGTCCGCGATGCAGATGTTGACGGTAAGCGCGTTCTTATGCGCGTTGACTTCAACGTGCCTCTAAAGGACGGCGTTGTTACTGACGACACCCGCGTTCGCGCTGCACTTCCAACCATCCAGTATCTTCTCGACCACAACGCAAAGGTCATCCTGATGAGCCACCTTGGCCGTCCAGATGGCACCGGCTTTCAGCCAGAGCTTTCCCTGCGCCCAGCTGCAGAGAAGCTTGCTGAGCTTCTTGGCCGCGAGGTTAAGTTTGTTGAGGACACGTATGGCGAGAAGGCCCGTGAGGCTGTAGACGCACTCAAGGACGGCGAGGTTCTTGTTCTTGAGAACGTCCGTTTTGACAAGCGTGAGAAGAAGAACGATCCAGAGATTGCAAAGACCCTTGCATCTTATGGTGACATCTTTGTTCTTGATGCCTTTGGTACCGCTCACCGTGCACAGGGCTCCGTTGTTGGACCAGCAGCTTACCTTCCTGCATACGCTGGCTTCCTGCTTGAGAAAGAGGTTGACACTCTTACCTCTATCTTCTCTAACCCAGAGCGCCCACTTGTAGCTATCGTTGGTGGCTCCAAGGTTTCTTCTAAGATTGGTGTTCTTGATCACCTTATCGACTCCGCTGATACCCTCATCATTGGTGGCGGTATGGCATATACCTTCTTCCTGGCAAAGGGTTATACCGTTGGTACTTCTCTTCAGGAGCCAGACTGGATTGAGCGCGCAGGCGAGATGCTCAAGAAGGCAGAGGAGAAGGGCGTTAAGATTCTGCTTCCTGTTGACAACGTTGTTACCGATCACTTTGGTGAGGACGCTGTTGGTGAGGTAGTTCCTTCCGATCAGATTCCTGCAGACCGCATGGGTATGGACATTGGTCCTAAGACTGTTGAGCTTTACTCTGAGGCTATCAAGGGCGCAAAGACCGTCTTCTGGAATGGTCCTATGGGCGTCTTTGAGTTTGACCAGTTTGCAAAGGGTACCGAGGCTGTTGCTCGTGCTGTTGCAGATGCTGATTGCACCTCTATCATCGGCGGCGGCGATTCCGTTGCAGCAGTTAACAAGTTCCACCTTGCTGACAAGATGAGCTGGATTTCCACTGGCGGCGGCGCTTCCATGGAGCTCGTTGAGGGTAAGGCACTTCCAGGAGTGGAGGCGCTTCTCGATGCGTAATCGTATGATCGCAGGTAACTGGAAGATGAATGAGACTTTCGCTGAGGGCGTTGAGCTTGCTCAGGGAATTGTTGATCAGCTTGCTTCCGGTACTGGAAACGTTGATGTTGTTATTGCTCCACCTCTTGTAGACCTTAAGGGTGTCTCTGAGGTTCTTACCCAGGCCAACTCTTCTGTTGCTCTCTCTGCACAGAATGTGTATTGGGAGGAGTCTGGTGCATTTACTGGTGAGACCTCTCCAGCAATGCTGACTTCTGTTGGTGCAACTTACTGCATCATTGGTCACTCCGAGCGTCGTGGCTACTTTGGCGAGACCGACGAGGACATTAACCGCAAGGCAAAGGCATTGATGGCTCATGACATCGTTCCTATTTCTTGCTGCGGCGAGTCTCTTGAGGTTCGTAACGCCGGAACTCACGTTCAGTTTGTTGTTGACCAGATTAAGGCAGATACCAAGGGTCTAGAGATTACAGATCCTTCTAAGTACGTTATTGCTTACGAGCCAATCTGGGCAATTGGTACTGGTATGACTGCAACTGCTGATGACGCACAGGAAGTCTGCGGTGCAATCCGTAAGACCCTGGTAGAGATCTTTGGCGCAGAAATTGCAGACGGTATCCGTATTCTTTACGGTGGTTCTGCTAAGCCAGAGAACGTTGGTGGCTTCCTCGAGAAAGAGGATGTCGACGGCGCACTTGTTGGCGGTGCATCTCTCAAGGCTGATTCCTTCGTTGCAATGGTAAAGAGCGCAATGAACTAAACTCTGACAAAGTTCCTTACCACCGGTGAGGCGCTTGGCTCATTTGTTAAGTTCTTGTTTGTTTTGCAACTTGGCACACGTCATTCCCAAAGGGGAGTGGCGTGTGCTATTCTTTTCTCTTGTACGTAAAAATAACTAGGGCTGGGTCTTCTCGCCAGCAAGAGGGGGAACCTCGTGGGCGTTCTGAATACAATTCTTTTAGTGCTGTTTGTACTTTCTGGCATTTTGACGGTGCTGCTTGTTTTGGCACACTCCGGAAAGGGCACCGGCGTTTCTGACATGATTGCTGCATCTATGTATAACGCAAGCGCTGGTTCAGGCATTATGGAGAAGAACCTTGATCGCCTTACCATCATCACTACAACCATCTTTATGGTTTGCGCTATTGTGATGGCTTTGACATTCCCTGTTGGCGCTATTGGCTAAGCAGCTCCTTTTACTTTTGATTCATCTGCCGAGAAACCCGGGTTTCTCGGCATTTTTTATGCGCGTCTTGCGGGGCGCAGAAAAACTTGCTGATGGAAACGCCGGCAAAAAGGTTGGACGCAACAGATAGCAGTTTTCTGTTACTTCTTAACAGAATTTTCAATAACGTTTCTCATATGTAAACAAATTTGATTGTGACCTGTACGCTGGAGTCAAACAGTCATTATATGTGGATACGTTTTACTGGGATTGGTATGCATAATCTTGCTTATCTAAGAGATATTTTTGGGTTAAGCAGCTTATCCATGGTAAAATTGCACTTTGTTGTGTATTCACGGCATGTTTGTTGTAGGAATGCTAGGTTGCCATACCGAGAAAACCTCGCTTATCAGGTGGATAAGCGCAAGGCGGTGAGGAGAGTCAATGGCACGGTTTGTTTGGTACGTTACAAAGAGGATTTTGAGCTACATTGTGATGATTTTTGTTGCAACTTCGCTCACATTCTTCCTCGCATCATCATTTATGAACCCACGCTCCAACTTTGAGCAGCGTACTCCACGTCCTCCACAGGAGTCTATTGAGGAAAACCTGTATAGGACTAATCTGAATGATAAGACTCCAGTTATTGAGCGTTATCAGGTTTGGGTTACCAATCTATTTACCAAGTTTGATCTTGGTATGACTCCAACAGGCGATAACGTTAACCGTGAGATGAGCTCTAAGTTTATGGCTTCTATTGAGCTTATGACTCCAGCAACTATTTTGTCAGTTGTTATTGGTGTTAGCCTGGGCGTTTACACTGCCCAGCGTCAGTATCAGTGGCAGGACCGCTTCTTAAGTGGTGTTGCTTCGGTTCTGCTGGTTATTCCAACTGTTGTTATGGCAATCTTGATTGTTTTTGCAGCAATCGAGATTAACGCACGTGCCGGTTCTCGTATTTTCTACGTTACCGACCTTTCTAGTGGAGATACCGGAAACTTCTTCACTTGGCTTATTGACTTCCTACAGCACATTATTCTTCCAACCATTGTTCTTACTATCGTAAGTTCCGTTGGTTACCACCTCTCTCAGCGTACCTACCTACTTGACGAGATGCACGCAGATTATGTTCGTACCGCTCGCGCCAAGGGCCTCACTCGTAAGAAGGCAATTCGTAAGCACGCTCTTCGCGTTTCTTTGATTCCAACCGCTGTTTCAGTTGCTTTCTCTCTTGCAGGTATCTTCACAGGTGCTGTTATGACCGAGAAGGTCTTTGCAATTCACGGTCTTGGTGAGTACTTCATTAACTGTATTAACAACAACAATATTCACGGTGCAGTTGCAGTTGCAGCTTTCTCTGGCGCAATGACTCTTGTTGGCGCTCTTCTGGCTGACCTCTTTGCTGCTGCTCTTGATCCACGAATTAAGATGAGCTAAGGAGGCGGACATGTCTAAAGAAGAGCTTCAGAATAAAGACGAGAAAAACGTCTCCATTGATGCAGGTCTTACTAATGCCGAGCGCGAGCTTCAGGCAGATGCTAAGTCTGACAACAAAGAAGTTAAAAGAATTAGCTATGCTGGCCTGATTGCAAGGCGTTTCTTCCGCCAGCGTTCTGCAGTAATCGGTTTGATTATTCTTGGAATTATGGTTCTTATTGCAGTTTTTGGACCATATGCCACTCCATTTAATTACACAGATGCTGACTTTACTGCAATTAACATGGCTCCTAATGCAAAGCATTGGTTTGGTACTGATGGTGCTGGTATTGATTTGTATGCCTGTGTTGTCCACGGTCTTGGCCGTTCTTTGACCATTGGTATCAGCTATGCAATCTTGACCACTATCATCTCTGCAATTATTGGTACTGCCATTGCTTATGTCCGCGGCATTCCAGAGAAGATTGGTATGTGGCTTCTTGATATGCTCATGGTCATCCCTAGCTTCTTGCTGGTTGCTATGATTGTTCGTGCAGCAGGCGGTGAGTCTGGTTGGCTCATGCTTATCTTTGGTCTAACTGCTTTTGGTTGGATTGGTCGCGCACGTACTATCCGTACCATGGCTCTGTCTTTGCGTGAGAGAGATTACGTCAAGGCCGCTAAGTACATGGGTGTTCCACCATTTACCATCATTGTTCGTCACCTTATTCCAAACCTTGGCTCAATTCTTATTATTGACTTGGTCTTGGCTGTTATTGGTGGCATTAACTCTGAGACTGCATTCAGCTTCTTGGGTCTTGGTATCAAGGCACCAGATACCTCTCTTGGTTATCTCTTAAGTGCTGGCTCTTCTGCAATGCTTACTACTCCATGGATGATTCTGATTCCATCGGCATTTCTGATTGTTGTTTGTGTTGGCCTGCAGCTCATCGGCGACGGCCTTCGCGATGCCTTTGACCCTTATTCACGCGCTGCTGGTAGCGTTAAAGATCAGGAAGAGGATTCTTCCAAGGATGACGCTCAGCTCGGTGATCTTGAGGGAAGCATCGTTTCTGAAGAAACTACGGAGCGTGCATAATGTCTGACACTACTACTACTTCAACAAAGCAGGGAAGTGTAGAGATGGACGATGTCCTTCGCTACGAGCTGCTTGAATCAAACGGTCCAAAGGGTGCTCCAACAGGAGATCCAGTTCTTTCCGTTCGTGATCTCAAGGTATCCTTTAATACTGAGGCTGGTCGTGTAGACGCAGTCCGCGGTGTTAACTTTGACCTCTGGGGCGGTCGTACCCTTGGTATCGTAGGCGAGTCTGGTTCTGGTAAGTCAGTAACCGCTCTGTCTCTTATTGGTCTTCTTGATGACAATGCTCACGTTACTGGCTCTATTAAGCTTGGGAATGAGGAGCTCATTGGTAAGACCGACGAAGAGATGTCAGAGCTTCGTGGCACTAAGATTTCTATGATCTTCCAGGATCCACTGTCTGCTTTGACTCCAATGTTCTCTATTGGAGATCAGCTTGCAGAGGCTCTGCTTACCCATAATCCTCACATGAGCAAGGCAGACGTTCGTAAGCGTTGTATTGAACTTCTCTCCATTGTTGGTATTACTGATCCAGAGAATCGTCTGGATTCTTTCCCACATGAGTTCTCTGGTGGTATGCGTCAGCGTGTTGTTATTGCAATTGCTATTGCAAACAACCCTGACATCATCATCGCAGACGAGCCAACCACCGCTCTTGACGTAACTATTCAGGCTCAGATTCTTGACGTCTTGAAGGTTGCACAGAAAGAGACTGGCGCAGCAGTTGTTCTGATTACTCACGACCTTGGTGTTGTTGCAGGTACCGCTGATGACATTATGGTTATGTATGCAGGCCGTGGCGTAGAGCGCGCAAGTGTTGATACACTTTTTGCTGAGCCTCGTCACCCTTATACCATGGGTCTTCTGGGCGCTGTTCCAAAACCTCACCTTCAGGCAGAGCACAGGCTTGTTCCTATTAAGGGTAATCCACCATCACTTGCTGCCATTCCAACTGGTTGTCCTTTTAACCCACGTTGTCCTATGGCTACCGAGGAATGCTCCAAGAAAGAGCCAGTGCTGCTTCCTGCAAATGCTGCCGAGGGTCACTTGGCATCTTGCCACCACCTTCAGGAGATTTGCGAGAAGAAGCTCACTTACGCTGAGGTATATCCAGACTTTGAGCCAATTCTTCCAAAGTGGGTTGATATTCCTCGTAACGAGCGTCCTGTTGTACTTAAGGTTGAGAATCTTACCAAGACTTTCCCTGTTCAGGGTAAGGGCTTTATTAGGCGCAGCAAGGGCACTATGACTGCTGTTGACCGTGCAAGCTTTGAGATCCATGAGGGAGAAACCCTTGCGCTTGTTGGTGAGTCTGGTTCTGGTAAATCAACAACTCTGATGCAGATTATGGATCTGCTGAAGCCTGAGGATGGTCGTATTACGGTCCTTGGCAAAGATGTTGCTGAGCTTAAGAATGCTGCACAGCGTAGAGAGCTTCGTAAAGATCTTCAGGTTATCTTCCAGGATCCAATGAGTTCTCTGGACCCACGTATGCCTGTCTATGACGTTTTGGCTGAGCCACTTCAGGCACAGGGTTGGAACAAAGAGGATATTAATACTCGTATTGGCGAGCTTATGCGTCTGGTTGGTATCAACCCAGACTATGTTGACCGCTTCCCATCCCAGTTCTCTGGTGGTCAGCGTCAGCGTATTGCTATTGCTCGTGCTCTTGCAACAAGTCCAAAGATTCTTCTGTTGGATGAGCCAATTGCATCTCTGGACGTTTCCATTCAGGCAGGTATTATTAACCTCCTTGAGGATCTTCAGGTTCAGTTGAAGATTTCTTATCTCTTTGTTGCTCACGATCTTGCTGTTATTCGTCATATTTCTGACACGGTTGCTGTTATGCATCTGGGCAAGATTGTTGAGTACGGTGAGACTGAAGACGTCTTTACTAACCCACAAGATCCTTACACTAAGGCGCTTCTCTCGGCTATTCCAATTCCTGATCCAAAGATTGAGCGTACCCGTGAGCGCATGATTTACCAGGACGGTAAGCTGGTTCCTGCAACCCACATCTCTAACGAGTAACAAAGATTCAATAAATTTTCTGAAAACCCGCACTTAAAACTAGGTGCGGGTTTTCTTTGTTACAAATAGTGAACGAGGTTGTTACGGGAATGTTTCTGCTATGGAGTATTTTCAGGCAATTTCGTATAGTTAAGTGAATATCTGTAGGCCTTTAACGAAATGGGTGATCATATGGCTGACAGTTTTTCCCGTCGTTCGTTCTTTGCTCTGACTGGAATCACCGCCGCAGGCCTTGGCCTTGCTGGTTGTGCTCCATCAAATAATCAGGGCGGCTCTACCACCACAGGTACTGAGCCACAGGACGGCTCTCCAGCAAACACTCCTCTGGATCAGCTTCCACTTCCAGAGAAGGGCAAGACGTACAACAATCCTAAGTCTCGTGATGAGGTTAAGGATGGCGGTACTCTGACTCAGCCAATCAACGAGATTGGTCCACAGTGGAATTACTACCAACTTGCTGGTAATACCTCTTACATGAACATCCTTCACGGTCTTATCAACCCTCGTGACCTGTTCCTTAACAATGCTGATGGTGATAAGTTTGAGCCAAACAAGGATTACATCAAGGACTTCAAGGTAGAGGAGAAGGACGGCAAGCAGGTTGCTACCCTGACCTTCACTGATCAGGCTACCTTCAACGATGGTACCGCTATTGATTGGACCGCAATTCAGACCGCATTCATTACTATGAGTGGTCAGAATAAAAAGTTTGCGGTTTCTTCAACTGATGGTTATAACAAGTATGAGTCTGTTGAGCAGGGCGATACTGCTAAGACTGCTGTTATTACCATGAAGGAAGCAGTCTATCCAATTGAGAGCATCTTGAGCTATGCTCTGCACCCAAAGCTTCAGGATCCAGACTTCTTCAACAATGGCTACGTCAATCAGCCAAACAATGAGCTTGGCGCTGGCCCATACATTGTTGATTCTTTCGATGATTCTGCTGTAACCTTCAAGCCAAATCCAAAGTGGTGGGGTGACGCTCCTAAGCTTGATACCCTTGTCTACAAGCAGATGGATACCCAGGCTTCCATTAA
>CAUSVW010000027.1:0-9671 GCA_963535155.1 uncultured Atopobium sp. | reverse complement strand
CCCAAAAAGGTAAAAAAGCCGTTTAGTTGGGGATGAAAATTGAAATTTCGTTATTTGATGCCCAACTAAACGCATTTTTTACCATAGTTAAAAGTTTTTCCTGGGTAAACGTGTATGCAGAAAAATGTAACCCCCAACTAAACGCATTTTTTACCACTTGGCGCTAAAGCGGGAGTGGAAACTTTACAAAACACCAGGATAGCAACGCGGACGCACAGTGCTGCGCTCCTTATACGATGGTTTTGATGTTTTGTGCCTGCCACGCAAAACAGGCTCCTGGTTTTACCAGGAGCCTGTTTTTTAGTTAGCTGTCTGTGATTCTATAAAGACTAGCTATTAGCTGTTCTTCCTTCTAAGAGCAATACCAAGACCACTCAGGGACAGAGCTGCAGCTCCAACGATTGAAGCAATGCCTGAGGCGTCGCCAGTGTAAGGAAGACCTGGCTTCTTAGGCTCTGGAGTGGTAGGAGGTGTGGTTGGAGGAACAACAGGAGCAGTGTTGGTCACTACAAAGCCATCGTCCTGATTACCGGTGATCTGGGTTGTGTAGCCAGAAATAGGAGTCTCGGAGATGGTGTATGCGTACTCGTGACCATCAGTCTTGTCGTAGAACTCAAGGTTGCTGAAGGTGTGCTTCCAGTCGTCAGCCTTGGTGATGGTTACCCTATCAACCTCGGTACCATCGCGATACAGAACAATCTCAGCAGAGTCGCCTTCCTGGTTCTCCCAAACCTTGGTGACCGGAATATCGCGAGTCTTCATGTTGGTGTTAGTTACCACATAGTTGGTGGCGTCGCCAGTAATCTGCGTGGTGTAACCATCAACTGCATCCTCAGTAATGGTGTAGTTGATCAGCGCACCATTGTTGTACTGGTTAAGGTTGCTGAATGTGTACTGCCAGTTGTCTGCAGCGGTCAGAGTTGCGCTTTGAACCTCAACGCCGTCAGCAAGCAAATGAACAGTTACGCTATCAGCAGGTGCACCAATCCACTTCTTTGTTACTGGGACAGAAACCTTGCCTTCAATGGTGTTGGTAACTGTAAGCTCAGTAGCTGAAGAACCAGAATAAGAAGTGGAGTAATGAGCAACTGTGTCTTCCTTGACGGTGTATACAATCTCGTGACCAGCAGTGTAACGTGGCAGACCATTGAAAATGTGAGACCAGTTGTTGGCTGCATTCAGATCAAACTCGCCTACCTGAGTGCCATCTGCATAAAGTCTGACGTGAACACTAGCAGGACGCAAACCCTGGGCATCATTATCATCAACCCATACCTTCTTAACAGGAATGCTTATAGCCTCAGGAACATGCTGATTGGTAATCTCAAAACCGTTAATACTTGTGGTGTAGTCAGGTACTGCATCCTCAGACACGGTGTAAGTAATCTCAGAGTTGCCATTGAACTTAGGCAGGTCAGAGAAGGTGTACTCCCAGTTATCTGCAGCAGTAACAGTCTTGTGCTGAACCTCAACACCATCTGCAAGAAGCCTGACAACAATGGAAGCTGGGCGCTTGCCGTCGTTGTTATTGGAGTCGTCCCAGAGCTTCTTGCCAGAGACGGAGACCTTCTCCTGCTGCAGCTGGTTGGTAACACTCAGAGCAACGGAATCGTTTGGTGAATTCTCATCTGCCTGACCAGAAGTAGCAGTTACCTTGTACTTCTTTCCATTGTAAGTGACCATGCCATTAGCGTCTGTGCCTACCTCTTCAAGAGTGTAGACGATAGGAGTCTTTGTGCTGGTACCGTCGTTGTGAGTCTCAACAGTGTACTTACGAAGATGTGTGAACGAAGCAGTCCAGTTGTTGGCTGCGGTAAGATCAAGCGTCTGACCTGTATCAACACCGTTTGCAAGAAGCTTTACGGTAATGGAGGTAGCATCTGGCTGAGTAATTGCGTTGCCGTCAGCATCAAGCCACTTCTTCTCTACCTTGACATCCATGATGTCAACAAGCTGGTTTGCGACCTTCTCGGTGCGACGCATAGCTGCTTCGTTGTTGTAGATAACGCTCATGTCGTTGTATGCAAGAGCCTCGGAGAGGTTTGGATCATACAGCGGTGCCTTCATGGTAAGAACCGCAGACAGAACGGTGTATGGAGGCAGAATAGTGCCATCCTTACCAACAATCTTGATTGCCGTTACCTTGGTGTAGTCAGCTGGAGTCTTAGTCCATTCTGGGCTATTAATCTCGTTGATATCGTTCTGAGCTGGGTGCTCATCGGTACGATAGTAAATATCGTACTGGGAGCTGACGTCAGTTGAACCAATCTTAAGGTCAATAGGACCCTGAAGTGTATTGCTGAAAGCAGAGTTTCTGCCGTCGCCCACATATGGCAACACGTCGTACATAAGAATCTTATTCATTGGCGTGTTGTAGTAGTTACGAATGCTCAGACGATACTGGAACAATCCGCTGGTATCAGTGACGCCGCCAAAGTCAGTCATGATAGTAGCCGAGGTAAATGCCCTACCGTAGAATGCACCGCCGCCAGCAATGTTTGGCTCAAGGCTACGGATGTGCTTGTCGGACTGGATACTCTCAACGTTATTGCCAAGAACCTTTGCGGTTGCCTTCAGAATAGTCTCGTCAGTGACACCATTCATGTTGATGTCTAAATCGTCTTTTACAAAGTTGCTGGCGTTGTACATACCAGAGAAATCATCTGGCGTTCCGTGAGTCCAGTTTGTTGCGTAGAAGTAGACGTCATTATTGTTGTTCAGAACGTCATTCTCAGCCTTAGAAGGAATGATGTCGTCGTTGATTACCAGGTTCCTAATCTCATAACCCATAGTTCCATATTGATACACGTATCCGGATGGAAGGGTGATCTTGATTGCGTTGCGGCCAGTCTCGTTGTAGTTCCTGATGTACTCAACCTTCTCAGGCTGCAGTGAGTCAGCAATTGGTGAAACCGTGGTGTTCTCGTCATAAGAAACACCCGTAGGGAGAAGATCAACAAAGGTTGGATTCTTCAGGTAACGAGCAGGTGAAAGCTCTGTCAGCGCAAAGCCCACGCGAGCACTGAAGCGCTCGTTAGGCATACCAACGCGCTGGTACCAAGAGGACTTGGACAGCCAGACCTTCTCGCTAAATGGAGTAAAGCGAGTATCCCAATTTGCGGAGAAGTTCATTGGGGTCTTGGTGCCGTCGGTATTAACTTTATTGGCGTTGACCTTGATGATGTTGGTGAGAGGCCTGTCGCTGTAAACCTCGCCAAATGGATTCATGAACATCATCTGGATGTTGAAATCAATGTTGCTGGTTGGCTGCAGGGTTACGTTCTTGAAGTAAATGCCAATCTTCCTGTACTGAGGAGAAACAGCAGAAGCATTAGATGGATCAAGCGTACCCTGGTTAATCTGATCCAGATAAGACTGTAGCTGTTGCTGGCTAGCCGAGTTCATATCAGCACGATATAGCCAGTTTGCTCCATTTTTCTTAGTAGGAATGATGTCGTAGCTGCCGTCTGCCTTGTAGCCACGGACCTCAATCTGATCCATGTTGAGTCCAACTCGCTGGCCAACTGCAACAAGGTTGCCGGTCAGAGCAGTCATGAAGAGGCGGTTGTCAGTATTGGCTACATCCTCAATAAACTCAATGTCGGTGAGTGGGGTGTCCAGCTTGTTGACCAACTTGATGGTGTAATCAAGCTTCTTAACAGCAAGACCGTTCTTGTCGTACTGGATGGTAACGGGACCGCGCTTGCTGAGCATGCCGTTGCCGCTGAAATCATTACCAGCAAGGCGGAACTGCTTGGTATCGTCGTCAAAGTTGTGCTCGTTGCCTGGGACTTGGCCAACTGTCTCTTCAGCGGCACTTGGGTTATAAGGAATGCCCTGAAGAGTAGCTGTGTTGTTAAAGATTACACGGTTAGTTCCATTGAGGTAACGAGCCCCTGGGAAGGAAAGCTTGAGCTGGGAATACGCAGGAAGATTGTCTCTGATGTAGTCGTTGAGAATGGTGGTTCCTGCAGGAATATCAAACTTGAGGGTTACGGTACGTCCATCTGGGCCGAGTGTCCAGTTAGGGTTCTTAGCTGGGTCAAAGTGAGCAGTAACGGTTTGACCTGCTGCGTTTACGTATGTAGGAAGGGTATCAGTGATGATGATGGAGCGATAAGCACGGTAGTACTGGTAAAGCCTAAAGCTAAAGATGACGTCTGCGGTTTTATCGTTGGAAAGAGCGGACGAATCACCTGGGGCGTTAATGCCACCATACAGAAGCTGGTCGTTGGTCTCTTCACCTGCAACCTGCTTCATAAGCCAAGGCTTGTCGTAGGTAATGGAGTATGTCTGATCAGGCATGTTAGCAAGCTCGGTGCCGTCTGCATTGTACACACGAACAACTGGCTTGAGCTGGAAATCTGCTGGGGTAACCATGTCTCTGAAGCTCATAACGTAAGGGAGCTCCAGCTTAACGGTGGTATCGATGGTGTTGAGGTACAGGCGCTTAATGGTCCTGCCATCAGGGGTAACGATGGTCTCCTCGCGCTTGATAATAGGCTGTGTAGCTGCTGCTGGAGTAGCAAAGTTATCAAGGTAGGTATCAGGAGTAATGTTATTGGTGTTGTTAATGTCCGTAGCGGACTGCTTGGTGTTTACCTCAATCTCCAGGTAAAGACCGTCGATTGGCTTATGAAGGCCAGTTGCGTCAATCTCGATACCTGTGGAGATATTTGCATTGCCCTTAACGGTTGTGGGTGAAGTGGGTTTAAGGTTAACAGTAAGCTCTCCATCAGCGCCAAAATCAATGTTTTGTGTTAACGGATATGTCACTGCCTTTGCAACAGTGCTTGTACCCAAAATAATGATACCGGTGAGCATCATTATTGCTGCAAACATAGTTGCAAACGACTTCTTAAAGTTGCTCATATCAACCCCATCTTTCCTATCGAACATACCCCTGGAGATATACAAAGCTCCACTAAACATACTAATGGTTTTTGACAAAATATTTAAAGAAATATCGTGTTCAAATAAATTTTTTTATTTCAATCTTGGACAAAGACTTTGAAAACTGACTAAATTGCGCACAATTAATGCTACTAAGTGCGTAGATTTAACTTCATTTCTGCTAGCGAGAAAAACGTGTACACCACGCCATCTTGTTTTTCATTTCCTACATACTCCTTCAAAAAAATTGGCTAGCGTATACGCGTCAGCCAGGAATCAATCATCGGTCAGTACTTTCTGCAAAAAATGATACTGGAATAAGTACATATCAACAATAAACAGACATCACCATGAATAAATAATCAAATTAATTCCATAGTTTTCTTCACGTTTGGCCAAGAGGAATCCACGCTTTGCGGTCAGAGGAGATCTTCAGCGAGCAACCAAAGCTGTAGAGTTTCTCGCCAAAATGTTGTCGATACAACAAATGACTGTAATAAACAAACGTAAAATAGAATTACTGCTACGCAATCTGCAGGTAAAATTGAACAAACTGCTGTTGGACACTATGGGAGAGTCGTGCCAGAACGAGCCTACATTTCCAGATCAACTCACCTGATGGGCGCGACTATCACCATCTCTTTAATGTCGCCTTCCAATGATGCGCAGGCAGAACACACCGCAGAGGAGCTACAAAACTCAAAGGCGGACTGCCTTGCAGAGCAGCTACTTGATAACGTCTTCAAGCTCCTTAACATCTACAACCAGCGGTTTAGCGCAAATGACGCAAATTCCGAGCTTATGCAAGTTAATCAAGCGGCAGGCAAACATCCTGTCTCCGTTGACCCCGAGCTGTTTGAGCTCATTCAGATTGGCAAGGAGCAAAGCCTCCTACCAGAGAGTCATTTAAACATTGCTCTTGGTCCTCTGGTACAAACCTGGCGAATCGGCTTTGCTGACGCTCGCATTCCAAATAACGTCGAGGTCGCGCACGCGTTGTCGCTTACGGATCCACAGCTCATTGCATTAGACCCTCTGAACTGCACCGTGTTTCTCGCCAAAGAGGGCATGAAGCTGGACCTGGGGTGCCTGGCAAAAGGCTACATCGCCGACAAAATTGCAGATTATCTGAAAAGTCAGCACGTCATGTCCGCCCTTATCAACCTTGGCGGTAACATTAAGACAATTGGCGCCAATGTGCTCGCGAACAGGCCGTGGCAGATTGGCATCCAGGATCCACAACAACCAAGAGGCACTAACCTTGCTGTGCTGCCTATTTGCAACCAGTCCGTGGTGACCTCCGGTACCTACGAAAGGAAACTGCAGGTAAACGAGCACACCTATCACCACATTCTTGACCGCACGACAGGCTATCCAGTTGACACGCAACTTGCAAGCATCACGATTATCTCGGACAACTCGCTTGATGGAGAAATTTGGACCACGCGACTTTATGGCGAGAAACCCCGTCAGCTCCTTGCCCGTGTGGAACAAGAAAAAGGCATCGATGCGCTCATAGTAACCACTGATAATCGCGTATATTATTCGTCGGGAATCTCGCCTGAGTTCCTTGCGTAATTCAGAAAGGAAGTTTGATGCTTAACTTTGTTGGCCTTATTGGCACCAATTCAAAAGAGTCAAATAACCGAAGACTCCTGCAGTTTATGCAGAAACACTTTGCCGACAAGGCCTCCATTGAGCTGGTGGAAATCGACAACATTCCCCTGTTCAACAAGCCTCAAAAGATGAAGGTTCCCGAGGTTGTCTCAGAGCTTGCAAAGAAAATTGAGGCCGCCGACGGCGTCATCATCGCAACCCCAGAGTACGACCACGCTATCCCAGCCGTACTGCAAAATGCGCTTGCTTGGCTGTCCTACGGCATCTTCCCTATGGTCAACAAGCCAGTCATGATTGTCGGTGCATCCCTGGGAACACTTGGATCTTCTCGCGCGCAGCTCCAGCTCCGCCAAATCCTAGATGCTCCAGAGCTCAAAGCTGCAATCATGCCTGGTTCCGAGTTCCTTCTTGGCCGTGCTCAGCAAGCATTTGACGAGAAGGGCAGCTTGAAGGACAAGGCTACTGTCAAGAAGCTTGACCTGCTCTTTGACGATTTCCGTCTGTTTGTGAAACTCAACGAAAAAATGGCCGCATCGCGCGAACTTCTCCGCAAAGAGGCCGAGAACTTTGACTGGGAAAACCTGTAGGCCTGGAAGGAACTACTACTATGAAATTTGTCGGAATCGTCGGTTCAAATGCGGAGATTTCCTATAACCGAAAGCTTCTGCACTTCATCAAAAAACACTTTGCCAAGCAGTTTGAGCTTGAGATCCTTGAGATCGATAACATTCCTCTGTTCAACCAGGACCTCAAGTGGGACGAGAACTTCCAGCTCCGCCTGCTGTACAACAAGATTACCCGCGCTGACGGCGTCATTATTTCTACGCCCGAGCACAACCATACCATCTCACCTGCGCTGAAGAGCGTCATCGAGTGGCTCTCCTACGACGTGCATCCATTTGAGAACAAGCCTGTCATGATTGTCGGCGCTTCTTACTACGACCAAGGAACTTCTCGCGCGCAGGTACATCTGCGCAAGATTATGGATGCTCCGGGCGTAAATGCATACGTTTTGCCTGGTAACGAGTTCCTTCTTGGAAAGGCAAAGCAGGCCTTTGACGAGGACGGCAACATTATCGACGAGCGCACCGTCGGCTTCCTGGGCCTTTGCCTGGATAACTTTGTCAAATACGTAGGGGTGGTCTCCAAATTGAAGAAGCCAAAGCCAATCGCGCCAGAGGATCTGGACGTAACCAACTCAATTTCCACCACTATCCAGGGCATTGATCCCGACGATCCCGATTGGGTCGAGAAGGCCGCCGAGCTTGTAGGCGCGGTCTCGGGCGACACATACGTTAAGCTTGACCACGGTATTTTGACGGTCAATCAGATTGACATGTTCCTGAAGGCAATGCCATTTGAGCTAACTTACGCGGACGACAACAACCAGTTCCTTTACTACAACAACGCTCACGACAATCCAGACACTATGCTGGCAAAACGCGTTCCTGAGCAGTCGGGTGACCGTCTTTCCACAGTTCACAGCTCTCTTCCCGAGGGTCGTATGAAAAACGTTGAATTTGTCATCGGCGTACTTCGCAACGGCGACAAAGAGTATGTACGCACCATTGTCCCAGGTACGCCGGCCGACATCATCAACACCCACAACTACCAGGCAATGTACTACCCCGATGGCTCGTATGCAGGCATCAATGAGATTGTCTTCAACTTCAAGCCATGGTTGGACTGGTACCTTCAAACTACTGGCCAGCGTCTTGTAAGCGCTAACGGCGCAGTTGTTCCGCCAGCTGGTGCTCCCGCCCCTGCTGCTGGTGCTCCCGCACCAAGTGCAGGCGTAGATGCTACCTCGGGTGCAAGCGCTTAACGTGCAGCTACGCGCGACCGCGACGCGCTGCCGCGACGCGCTTGACGCGCCTACCTGCACTTGACACGATTACGTGTGCCTACATGCGACCAAGTGCTCCTACGTGCGACCAAGCGCAATGATGCACAACTGAAGTGATACACTTCCCTCGCCTTCCAGAAACAGACCTCTGGAAGGCGAGTTTTTGTGTTAAGTTGCAAAATTTCTATTTAGGTTAAATATGTATTCATTTCTACGAATATCTATGCACAGATATTCAATTTTGTGTATCACTCAATTTTTAGACCAAAATTTTAGGGGCTAAAAAGGTAAAAAATCCGTTTAGTTGGAAATCAAAACTTTAAAAAGTCATTTTTATGCCCAACTAAGACGATTTTTTACCACCATTGCAATTTTTTATCTGCGAAAACATGCTATGCAGAAAAATGAAACTCCAACTAAACGCATTTTTTACCACTTTGGCGAAAATCAGCACTCGGTATTACTGGACATACATCAATTAACTGGGCATCTTTCAAACCACTGCTCATCGCTTAACTTGTCGGGTATCACCGAGCAATACCAGTGTCATCCGACAGTCACTACCCGTTGAACTTGTTGATCTTTCGATCGTAAGTAAGCAGGCCGTTTACCTCTTCCTCAACATCAGATACCTGCGTGTAAACGTATCCCGCAAGGCCTTCAACCTGCAGCGATTCCGCCACTGCGAGCAGCTTTTGGACAGCTCCTCGCCAACCCTCAACTGTGGCAAAATCCCCGTATCCATAAGAATGGTCAAGTGACGTATGACCTGATATCATCTGCGCCAGACCACCAAACTCAGAAATTATTGCTGCTCGATTTCCCCGTTGCTTTCCATGCCAACCTGCACGAAGCGGTCGGAAATAATTGTGAATGCTCAGGAAATCGCCGCATCCCTGGTCGTACCAGCCGCTTGTTGCATCAATTGGTCGTGTTGCATCCAAGGCGCGAACAGCCTCAGTAGCAGCCCGTGCATCAAACTGTCCCCAACCCTCGTTAAAGAGCGTCCAAAATCCAATCGAAGGATGTCCATCCAGGAGCTTGACCATTTCCTGACAAGTTTCTGTCCACTCCTTGCGATAGCCATCTTTACCTGCGGATAAAGCCTCGTGATGACTTGGTATTGTGTCGTCAAATCGACCCCAGGTAAAGCTGAACAGCGTCGGTTTCTGGCTCGTGTGCCAGGGACTATATGCGCTACCTCCCGACACAGAATCCTGCCAAACCAGCATGCCAATACGATCGCAGTGGTAATACCAGCGCTCGCTTTCAATCTTGATATGCTTTCGCAGCGTATTGAAACCAGCCGACTTCA
>CAUSVW010000026.1:0-10308 GCA_963535155.1 uncultured Atopobium sp. | reverse complement strand
TCTTAACCCTTTTTATTTTGTATCCACTTGCCATTCTTATGGTTGACTCTGTAGTCTCCGAAAATGGGATTAGCTTTGATGTATTTACGCGTATCTTGGCTTTGCCTTCGTTTGATCGCGCAATTACCAATACGCTCAGAGTTGGTTTTGCGGTAGGCATTTTATCAGCGCTTATTGGTCTTCTTTTTGCATATGTTGAAGTGTACGTAAAGCTTCGTACAAAGTTTATGACAGGACTTTTCCGCGTGGTTTCCATGCTTCCTGTTGTTTCTCCGCCATTTGTTCTCTCGCTTTCCATGATCATGATGTTTGGTAAGAAAGGCCTGATTACTCGAGGTCTTTTGGGAATTTTTGACAACAACATCTATGGTTTCTGGGGCATTTTTATTGTTCAGACCATGTCATTCTTCCCTGTGTGCTACATGATGCTTAAGGGTCTGCTTAAAAACATTGACCCATCCCTTGAAGAAGCAGCACGTGACATGGGCGCAAGCCGCTGGAAGGTATTTACCAGCGTTACGCTTCCTCTTATTTTGCCTGGCTTGGGCAACGCATTTCTCGTCTCATTTATTGAGTCAATCGCAGACTTTGCTAACCCAATGATTATTGGTGGTTCCTACGATACCCTAGCAACAACCATTTACCTGCAAATTACAGGCGCATATGACAAGCAGGGCGCAGCTGCTATGGCTGTTGTTCTTCTTTCCATCACGCTGCTTATGTTTGTTGTTCAGAAGTTTGTACTGGAAGCAAAGAGCACGTCTACGCTCTCGGGCAAAGCAACGCGAGCCAGGATGCTTATTACAGACAACTCTGTTCGTATCCCACTTACCATCCTTTGCGCGCTGGTAGCACTCTTTGTTATTGGCATGTACCTCTGCGTTCCTTATGGTTCGTTTGTTCGTTCCTGGGGCTCTAATTACGAGTTAACAACAAAGTGGTTTGAGCAGGTATTTACCAAGTACCACGGTCTGCAGGCGTTTAGTGACTCGTTTATGCTCTCGCTCATTGCGGCACCAATCACTGCTCTGCTTTCGATGATTATTTCTTATCTGGTAGTAAAACGTCGCTTCCGTGGCCGTGGTTTTATCGAGGCTGTATCCATGCTTGCTATGGCAGTCCCTGGCACGGTTTTGGGCGTTGGTTATATTCGCGGTTTCTCAAGCGGCGTTATGCACACAGGATTCTTGCAAGGCCTGTATGGCACGGGACTTATCTTGATTATTGTCTTTGTCGTGCGTTCGCTTCCTACAGGAACACGCTCGGGCATCTCGGCACTTCGACAGATTGATAAATCAATTGAGGAGTCCGCATACGATATGGGCGCCGACAGCTTTACGGTGTTTATGACCGTTACGTTGCCGCTGATTAAGGATTCGTTCTTGTCGGGCCTGGTAACGGCATTTGTTCGTTCCATTACCGCAATTTCTGCAGTTATTCTCTTGGTCACACCAGAGTTCCTGCTCATCACTGTTCAGATTAATGAGTTTGCTGGTAAGGGTTCATATGGTATGGCCTGCGCCTTTGCAACAATTCTGATTGTTATTACCTATGGCTCGGTATTGCTTATGAATTGGGCCATCAAACACTTTGGCACCAGCCGAGCACTCAAGGAGGAGTAACACATGGCTACAGAGAAAAAAGGCGTTCGCCTTGAGCACATTTCCAAGATTTATCAGGATCAGAAGACTGGAAAAGACTTCTACGCAGTTCAAGACGCTAATATCACCATTGCTCCTGGCGAGTTTGTAACGCTGCTTGGCCCTTCTGGCTGCGGAAAGACCACTATTCTGCGCATGATTGCTGGTTTTGAGAGCCCTGATGAGGGAAAGATCTTCCTTGGCGATGAGCAGATTGATGAGCTTACTCCAAACAAGCGCGATACCGCCATGGTGTTCCAGAGCTATGCATTGCTTCCTCACTACAACATCTTTGACAATGTTGCCTACGGCCTCAAGCTTCGCAAATTGGACAAGAACGTAATTCGCGAGAAGGTCCTTCACATCCTTAGTCTTGTTGGACTTGAGGGCATGGAAGAGCGCATGACCAACCAGCTTTCTGGTGGTCAGCAGCAGCGTGTTGCTTTGGCCCGCGCTCTGGTTATTGAGCCAAGCGTGCTCCTCTTTGACGAGCCTCTTTCAAACCTTGATGCGAAGCTCCGCGTTGACATGCGTAACGAGATCCGTCGCATCCAGCAGGAGGCCGGCATTACCGCCATCTACGTCACACATGACCAGTCAGAGGCAATGGCGCTTTCAGACAACATCATCATTATGAAAAAGGGTGTTGTGGACCAAGTTGGCGATCCTCAGACGGTTTACTATCACCCAGCAGACGAGTTTGTTGCAGACTTTATTGGTGAGTCAAACTTCCTGCATGCAACCATTGCAGACAAGCTTGATTCTGAGACTGCTCTTTGTCGCTTTGAGGGCCATGAGTTTGAGGTCAGCGGATGTTCTCACCTGGACAAGGGTAAGGAATGCTGCATTGTTCTTCGTCCAGAGTCTGCACGCCTTGCTGACGAGGGAACACTTGCCTGTGAGGTAGTTCTTTCTCGATTCATGGGTCACTACCAGAACTATCACGTTATGGTAGGCGATACTCTCATCAAGATTACGGACTTCAATCCTCGTACCCACAAGATTTACAACGTTGGTGACCACGCCTTTGTTGACTTCACCAAAGACGAGGTCCACGTTCTGTAAGCTCTTTGGTTAAAGCAGTAACGTATGGCGAGAAGATCGGTTGGTCTTCTCGCCATTTTTGTCAGATGGTTGATTTGAGCCAGTTTAGTTTGCAGGTGAGCAGCTTATGTTCAGGCTCAAGCGAGGGATCCTTGATTCTTTTAAGGAGCATCTTGCAAGCTGCGTAGCCCTCTTCGTAAACAGGTTCAACAATGGTAGAAATACTTTTAGCAGGTAAATCGGTCCAATCAGTGTTGTTGAATCCCAACAATCCAACTTGCTTTGGAATTACTGTCTCGTAGGATTGCAAGGCATTATAGACACTTTTAAGAGCCCATTGATTCGTCACAAATACCAGCGTTTTCTTTGACGGAAGAATGTGATTATTGAGCCATTGCGTGATGTCAGAGATAGACAGCATGCTTTGCTCTATGGTGAGACGCTCATGAGGTTTATTTAAGGCATCTAAGGCATCAGTGAAGCCAGATTCTCGTTCAATTCTGGTACGACCTTTTGGCTCTCCACCAATGATTAAAAAGTTTTCGTATCCGCGTTCAACGCAGTGCGACGCTGCTGAATAAACGCCGTCGTAGAGGTTACTTTTTATCCAGGAAGTATTAAGGGCAAGAAGGTCGCAGTCAAAATAGACAACGGGTTTTCCAACTTTAGCAATTCGTCTATCTACTGCTCTGAATTGATTGGTGGGCTGGATAAGCATGCCATCTGCCCCAATTGAAAGCATTTTCTCAACCCAGTCAGCTTCAAGCGTGGGGTCAAAACGAGAATTGCAAATAATTGTCTGATATCCGGCTTCAAGAGCAGCATCTTCAATACCGTTAGTCATTTGAGCTGCCCAGGCATTAGTGTTATCTAGGATGAGAACAGCAATAATTCCAGAGCTTTTCTTAACCATTGCTTGAGCTTGGGCGCTTGGAATATATCCCGTATTTTCAATTGCTTTTTTGATACGTTGTTTAGTTGCTTCGGACATCTTTTCAAAGTGTCCGTTAAGGTAATTCGAAACGGTAGCAATAGACACATTTGCTAATTTTGCAAGGTCAATGATAGTGGTCTTAGACATTGGCACTCATTTCACCGAAATTTTTACAAGGTACTTGCAAAATACCAACGTTAGTGAGTGTGCTGGATTTCACGTTGGTTAAACGTTTAACAAAATTCATCATAACACAAGGTAGATTAGACGTTTACCGAAATCCTCTTTTAAAAAAGATTGAAACAATGCAAAGTATGAGTTGGAAACGTACGTCGTAAAAGACGTGCTCGTGCGCCCCGCATAGGGGCTCACAACTTACTTTGTGAGAGGACATAACCATGAACGTCGTTGCTGTATGCGCTTGCACGGTTGGAATTGCTCACACCTGGATGGCAAAAGAGGCCATTGAGAAAGAGTGTGAGCGTCGCGGCTATGAATTCAAGGTAGAAGCTCAGGGTGGTTACGGTATTGAGAATGAACTTGAGCAGGATGAAATCGATGCTGCTGACGTTGTTCTTCTCGCCATTGCAATTGGCATCGAAGGCGATGAGCGTTTTGACGAGAAGCGCGATGAGGGTCGAGTTCTAACGTTGGATCCTTCGCTGGCTATCGCAGATCCAGCAAAGGTTATTGATCAGGTAGTTGCGCTGGCTGAGTAGCAAGCGCATAAGTGATAACGCAAGGAAGAAGAGAGGAGAAACCCATGGCAGAGGAAAAGAGTCCCTCAGTTTTGGGCAAGGTCGGCAAAGACCTTCTAAAGGCGTTTAACACTGGTGTTTCGTACTTTATTCCTATTGTCGTAGTTGGCGGAGTTTTCTTGGCATTCTCGCTTGCTACGGGAACTGCAGGAAAAGACGGTATTGAAGTCACCAATCCTTTGATGCAGAGCCTCAACCTTATTGGTATGGCTGGCATCAAGATGATGATTCCTGTCCTTGCTGCTTACATTGCCTATTCTTTGGGCGGAAAGCCTGCTCTGGCACCTGGTTTTGTCCTTGGTTACCTGGCAAGCAATCCTGTTCCTGTAGGCGAGGTCCAGGTTTCTACTGGCTTCTTGGGTGCAATGGTCCTTGGCGTTGCTGCTGGCTATCTTGTTCAGTGGATGAAGAGCTGGAAGGTCAATAACACCATTCGCACCATCATGCCAATTCTGATTATCCCAAGTTTGTCTTCACTGGCTCTTGGCATGCTCTACATCTACGTTTTGGCAGCTCCACTTGGCGCATTCATGGACTGGCTGACCAGCCTGCTTTCAAGCCTTCAGGGTGGTTCCGCAGTTGTACTTGGTATTGTAATTGGCCTTATGACCGCATTTGATATGGGTGGCCCAGTTAACAAGACTGCTTCCACCTTCACCATGGCGCTTATGACTGCAGGTGTTTATGGCCCTAACGGTGCATTCCGTGTTGCAGTTGCTATTCCTCCACTGGTCTGCGGTGTTGCATCTCTTATTGCTCGCAGCAAGTTTGACGACACTGATAGACAGATGGGCATCTCCGCAGTCTTCATGGGACTCATTGGTATTACTGAGGGCGCAATCCCCTTTGCTGTTAAGGATCTTGCACACACTCTGCCTGCAATCATGATTGGTTCTGCAGTTGGCGCTGGTCTTGCTGCTTGGCACGGCATTGAGTGCTTTGTTCCTCACGGCGGCATGATTGTTGCTGCAGCTACAAACAACATTGCCCTTTACACCCTTGATATGGCAATTGGCGTTGCAGTAGGTGTTGCAATTCTTGTTCTTACTAAGCCAAAGCTTGAGGACAACAAGTAATACATAGCGAGAAACGCATGTACCTTTTGGTCTTAGACCTTAAAAATTGAAGTTAAAAGGAGAGGGGCGTAGGGATTCAACCCCCACGCCCTTCTTATTACCAAGAAACACTCTTGGGAAGGGGTAATTATGGAAAAGCTACCAATCAAAAAAGCTGTTGAAGGGTTGCTTAAGCTTCAGGACACAGGAAAGTCCGCCACGCTGTTAGGAATTGGACCAATGTCGCCCAACCTGCTCCAGGCAGCTTTTGAACTTGGTAGAGACTGCGATTTTCCTCTGATGTTTATTGCATCTCGAAACCAGGTTGATCTTGATGAACTTGGTGGAGGATACGTAAATTCTTGGGATCAGAAGCGTTTCTCGGAAGATATTGCTGAAGCAGCTCAGAAGGTTGGTTTTGACGGACTGTATTACCTCTGCCGCGACCACGGTGGTCCTTGGCAGCGCGACGAGGAGCGCAACGCTCACCTTCCAGAAGATGAGGCTATGGAGCTTGCCAAGAAGTCTTATCTTGCCGACATGCTTAACGGTTTTGACCTGCTGATGATTGACCCAACTAAGGATCCTTTTGAGATTGGCAAGGTTATTCCGCTTGATGTGGTTCTTCGCCGTACAGTTGATTTGATTGACTGGTGCGAGAAGGAACGTGTTTCTCGCGGTCTTCCTGAGATTGGCTATGAGGTTGGTACCGAGGAAACAAATGGTGGCCTGACCTCTACCGGCAAGTATCACACCTTCATTGAGCAGCTTAAGAGTGAGCTGACCGCAAAAGGACTGCCTATGCCAACCTTTATTGTTGGACAGACAGGAACACTTACGCGCCTTACTGAGCAGGTTGGTCACTACGATTTTGAGGCTGCCATCAGCCTTGCTGAGATGGCCAAGAGCTACGGTGTTGGTCTTAAGGAGCACAATGCAGACTACCTTGATGATGTGACGCTGCTTGAGCACACTCCTGCAAATGTAACCGCTTCAAACGTAGCTCCACAGTACGGAACAGAGGAGACTCGCGCATATTTGAAGCTTTGCGATGTAGAGGATCTTCTGGTTAAAGAAGGTCTCCTGAAGGCAGATGAGGTCTCCGGCTTGAGAAACACCCTGTTGGTCAAGGCAATTGAGACTGAGCGTTGGCGCAAGTGGATGGTGGGTGACCAGGTCAATCTGACTGTTGAGCAGATTCTTGCTGATCACAAACTGTCGCTGGATATTCTTGATATTTCTGGTCATTATGCATTCAATAACGACGAGGTCAAAGCCGCAACCGAGCACCTGTACAAGAACCTTGCTCAGTTCAATATTGATGGACAGCGTTTTGTTGTTGACCACATCAAACGTCCTCTTCGTCAGTATGTTGAGTGCTACAGACTTGAGGGAGTTACAACGCGCATCCATGAGGCACTGGCAGAGTAAGTGCTCGTGCTTTCAGACACGGTATTTTGCCGTTATAACGCCTTTGCTGTCCAATTTTGGACAGATAGCTGACAAACCTAAGAGGTCGAAGGCTTTTTGCTTTCGACCTCTTTTCTTGTGCGATGTATCATAGAGAACAATAGTTACAAAAACGACGCTAAGGAGCGGCATGGCCGAAAACAACGAGCGCAAAGATGGAGTTTCTCCCCAGCTTGATATGCTCTCAACTGAGCTGCTTGGAGATGCGTTTGACCTGCTTGCAGATGGCCAATCACTCAACGTTTTGCTTGTAGTTGAGGATGCAGCAGGCACGGCTGCAAGCTATGAGTTCTCCGATGACGGCCCAGAGGAGCTGCTTGAGGGCGCCCATAAGCGCGTGCTTGACCTGGCAAAACAGAAGGGCGATAAAGAAGCGGGACTTGAAGAGCCTGTTCGCTATGCGCTTGTATATGAGGGAGCCATTCAACTGCTCAAAGAGGGCGGTTACGAAGATGCCGTGCTTCTTGAGTTTGGCGAGAAGGGCTATAAGAGTTTCTCGGCATATTCTTTAGTTCACGGAAAAGGCCAAGGTGACCAGTTTGTGTGGTCTGATCCCGCTCCAGCAGGGGAGCTTGAGCCACTTCTGTAATGAAAAAGCTGCGTTCATTGAAATTTCTGGGCGCTCTAGGCACGTAATTGCACTAAAGTTCTAAAGCTGATAAAAATTGGACCTAAAGTAGCAAGTCCAAACACATACCTTCGAGAGATAGAGACTTATGCGTCAAGACAACATCAGAAATATTGCTATCATCGCCCACGTTGACCACGGTAAAACCACCATGGTTGACCAAATGCTTAAGGCAACCGATGCATTCCGCGAGAACCAGCAGGTTCAAGAGAGAATCTTGGACTCCAACGATCAGGAGCGCGAGCGCGGAATTACCATTCTGGCAAAGAATATCTCTATTGAGTACAAGGGCGTTAAGATCAACGTTATTGATACCCCTGGCCACGCTGACTTCGGCGGCGAGGTAGAGCGTGTTTTGAAGATGGCTGACGGTGCGCTTTTGCTGGTTGACGCAGCTGAGGGCCCTATGCCACAGACTCGCTTTGTTCTGCGCCACGCTATCGACGCAGGTCTTTCTATCATGATGGTTGTCAACAAGATTGACCGCGACGGCGCTCGTCCAGAGGCTGTTGTCAACGATTCTCTTGATCTGATGATGGACCTCGGCGCAACCGATGAGCAGCTTGAGTTCACCATGGAGCACGTCATCTTTGCTTCTGGCGTTAACGGTTACGCTCGCCTTGATCCAAATGATGACAACGACAACATGTTCCCACTTCTCGACATGATTATCGACGGCCTTCCAGCTCCAGATGTTGATATTGACGGACCTCTTGCTATGCAGTGCGTCACTATCGATCACTCCGACTACCTGGGCCGCATTGGTATTGGCCGCGTGTATTCCGGAACTGTTCATACTGGCGACAAGATTCTTGTTGTCAAAAACGACGGTTCCCGCGCTATGAGCCAGGTCAAGCAGCTGTTTACCTTTGACTACCTTGGCCGTAAGGAGTGCAGCGAGGTTGACGCAGGTGATATTGCGGCAATCGTTGGCGTTGATAACACTGATATTGGTGACGTCTACACTGATCCAGAGAACCCTGTTGAGTTGGACCCAATTGAGATTGATCCACCAACCCTTTCTATTATTTTTGAGCCTTCTACCTCGCCACTTGTTGGCCGTGAGGGAGACATTGTTGGTGGCCGTCAGCTTAAAGAGCGCCTGATGACAGAGCGCGAGAATAACGTCACCATGCGCATTGAGGAGCTTCCTGATAAGACGGGTATCGAGGTTTCTGGCCGCGGTATTCTCCACCTCTCTGTTCTTATGGAGAGCATGCGCCGTGAGGGCTTTGAATTCCAGGTTGGTCGTCCTCGCGTTCTGTTCAAGAAGGACGCTCAGGGCCACACACTTGAGCCTATTGAGCAGGCTGTTGTTGAGTGCAACCCAGAGTATGCGGGTAAGGTCATCGAGGTCTTTGGTAATGTTGGTGGCACCATGTCCATCATGGACACCGGCGAGACTCAGACGCACCTTGAGTTCAAGATTCCAACCCGCGGCATCATGGGCCTCAAGACGCGCGTCATGAACGTTACCCACGGTGACGCTGTCTTCTACCACACTTTCCTTGAGTACGGTCCTTTTGCAGGTGATATTGGTAGCCGCCAGAACGGTGCCATGATTTCCATGTCCACTGAGAAGGCTGTTGCGTATGCACTTGGTACGCTCCAGGAGCGCGGCCAGCTCTTTGTTTCGCCAGGTGTTGAGTGCTACGAAGGCATGCTGGTTGGTGAGCGTTCAAGGCCAGGCGACATGGTTGTTAACATTGCGCGCACCAAGTCTTTGGGCAACCAGAGGTCTTCAACTGCAGACATTTCAGTTCAGTTGACTCCTCCACGCCTGTTTACGCTGGAAGAGGCTCTGGAGTACATCATGGACGACGAGCTTGTTGAGATCACGCCACAAAACATCCGCATGCGTAAGCGTATTCTTTCCGAGACCGAGCGCCGTAAGTGGGCAGTTCGTAACGGTATGGTCAAGAAGTAACAGCGTCGTTTACAGACAGTCAATCTGGCGAGAAGAACTTGCAGCTGCAAGGGCTTCTCGCCAGTTTTGTTTTAGGCGGATTTTAAATAAAGTGCTGGTAAACGGTATGTGAAGGCGATGCAAAACCGCCCAGAACCGCCCAAAACTGTCTGATTGTGAGCGAATACTACTTTGATGGGGTGTTCTGCTCAGGTTGCTTACCAGGCTTCTGAGCTTTATGACGAAGCTTGTTGACGCTGCGCATTACGTGTGGAGTCAGGTCAACGTCGGCCGGAGAAAGCACGTTGTACTTGAGCGACCAACGTCTGAGGCCAACGGTAACAGCAACGCAGATAACGGCTGCCCAAATTTTTGTGACGCCTACATAAGAGACAAGCGCCCAGTAGGAGGTAGCGCCAGCAACTGCGCAAAACGCGTAGAGATTGCTTCGCTGAAAAATACGAGGGATATCTCCAAGAAAAACATCGCGGAGCATGCCGCCGCCAACGCCCGTAATGCTTCCCATCAGAATGACCGAGAAGGGAAGCAGGTGATATACCAGGGCTTTATCGGTACCAACGACAGCAAAGAGGCCAACGGAGATAATGTCGGTCCACTCGAGCATGCGAGGGAATCTGTCAAGCGGTTCGGGGAACATAAACAGCAAGACAGCGGTAAAAACGGCAGCCGGAATAGCGTAGGGCGAGTTGAGCATGTAGACGCCACCTTCTTGCATCATGACGTCCCTGATAAGCCCGCCGCCCAGACCACCTAAAAGGCCAAGACCCACAAAGCCCACAAGGTCCAAGTGACGATCTCTTGCAACCAAAATTCCCGAGATTGCACCAATAATTACTGTTAGAAGGTCCAGCC
>CAUSVW010000025.1:0-12535 GCA_963535155.1 uncultured Atopobium sp. | reverse complement strand
CACCTGCATATGAACTGCCTCCCATTTCTTATGTCCAAGAAATGGGAGGCAGTTCACAGCGCTCGTAAAGGATAACTACCCCAGCAATGAAAGCACTTCTCGCTTGGCAGCCAAAAACTCTTCGCTTAGGTCAAATGATGCCAGTTCAGTACCTTGACCAGCATCTTTGCTAGAGTCTGCCGACGTCACATCAGCGCAGCCCTGTGACTCAATAACGCCCACAATCTTGGTTACCACACCCTGCGCTGGACTTCCTGCCATCACGTAAATGCGCGAAGCCATGGCAACGGCCTCATCAACGTCATGCGTGATCACCAGCACCGAGAGACCAAACTCCTTCACAGAAGACATCAGCCACGCGCGCATTTCTCGACGTGTGAGAGCGTCAAGCGCCGAGAAGGGCTCGTCCAGCAGCATGATGTCTGAGCCGATGAGTGCCGTGCGCAGGAACGCAACACGCTGTCTCATGCCGCCTGAGAGCTCGTGAGGCCAGCTTTGTGCCACGCGCTCAAGTCCGCCGCGCTCTAGCATCTCCTGGGCCCGTGTGCGCGCCTCAGCGCGCGAGACGCCCTTCAGCTCAAGTGGAAGCGCTACGTTGTCGATGATTCGTTTGCTTGGGATGAGCAAATCTTTCTGGAGCATGTAGCCAATGTGGCCCGGATGACCCGTGACGTCGGAGCCATGCAGCAGCACCTTGCCCTCTTGCGGCTGCAAAAGCCCTGCAAGCGCGTGGAGTAGCGTAGTCTTACCACAGCCCGAGCGACCAACCAGGCAGGTGATTGTACCCGGTTGCAGCTCGATTGAGATGTCCTTAGCAACTGCCTGGCCGTTTCCCCAGACCAGCGTAAGGCTGCGTGCTTCAAGCGCCGGAGCAGTCTGTTGCGGCTCGCATGCAGCTGCAGCAACAAGGTCCTTCTCGCCAGGAGCTTCTACGGCTGTGCCTTCTGTTATGTCAGCAGTTTGCTTATCCAAGGTACTCACTAGTAAATCCTGCGGATGGATCAATCTTATTCTCAAGCAGCTGCTGGTTATTGAGCCAAGTATAGAAACGCTGCCAACGAGCCGAATCAATAACGCCCCACTTCTCGGCATCGTCAATATACTTAGCAGCTAAGAACTTCTGAGAGGCTTTAACCAGGTCAGCGTCAAGTTCTGGAACAGCTTTGAGCAGAATCTCTGCCGCCTCATCAGGGTTAGAAACGCAGAACTCGTAACCCTTTCTGGTGGCGCTCAAGAAGGCCTTAACAGCATCTGGATTCTCTTTCGCAAAACCATCGTTTACCGCAATAACTGGTGTGTAAAAGTCAAAGTTTTGATCAATAGCTGCAAAGGCAAAATAGTTGTACGCAAAGTTCTGAACGCGAGCATTTTGAACAGCCCACTGCTCATATACCCAAACAGCATCAAACATCTTTGCTTTTAAGCCAGATACTTCGTCGTCTACCTCGTAAGGTACCATCTTAAGCGTTGAGGGGTCTCCACCGTCGGATTCCATAACAGACCTGATAGTAGCCTGTTCAACAGGGAGATTCCACGTTGCGTAAGTGCGGTTATTCAGGTCCCGCGGACGAACAATGTGATCCTCTTCACGGCTCATAATGCCCGAAAGATTGTGCTGAATAATAGCGGCCACCGCGGTATATGGCAGCGGATTAGATGACGAGAGGCTATTAGCAATATAGTCCTGGTAGGTAACGCCCATCTGAGCGCCGCCCGCACCAATCAGCGCGTCAGCACCATCGGCAGGTGGCTGCTGAATGGTTACCTTGAGGCCGGCTTCGTCAAAGTAGCCCTTCTCCTGAGCTACATAAATACCGGTGTGATTGGTGTTTGGAGTGTAATCCAGGGCAAACGTAATCTCCGTGGTACCACCGGAATTCTGCCCACCACCCTTGCTGCTGTTAGACGGAGCAGAAGGCTGTTCAAGTGAGCAACCTGCGCAAAGTCCTGCTGTCGAGAAACCCATTGCAGCTAGAAAGCCTTTTCTTGTCATACTCTTGCAATCAGATACGTTCATGCAGTTAATCACTTCTTTCTTTGAACCAGTTAAGATTAGTGCGCAGATCCTCCACTGTCTTGAGAGGTATCCCAAGGCAGTGCACGTTTTTGGACAAGTTCTACGAGCTTCATCAACACCAGCGACAATGCAGAAACCACCACGATTGCTGCAAACATCCTGTCGTACGCAAATGCTTTTCTGACGCGCGTCATATACACGCCCAGGCCAGCATCGCCACCCAGCCACTCTGCAATTACTGCGCCAATTACGGCGTAGGTCACGCTCATTTTGAGTCCTGAGAAAAACTGTGGTGCAGCAGCAGCCAACTTGACGTGCCAGAAAATCTGCACACGACTAGCTCCCATGGTGGTCATGAGATCAACCATGTCGGGATCAATTGATTTAAATGCCGAGTTCAGCGCCACGGTAATAGGGAAAAACGTTGAAATGGCCACAAGAACAATCTTTGGCAAGAGGCCATAGCCCAACCAAAGCACCAAAAGAGGCGCAATAGTCACAATAGGAATAGTCTGTGAGATAGTTACAAGTGGAGAAAGCAGCTTGTCCAGCGTTTTGAAGAAGTCCATAAGAACAGCAAGCGCAAAGCCAATAAGAACTCCAATAGCCAGGCCAATAAGGGATTCTAACAGCGTAATTCCTGTATGCGTCATAAGAAGCTGAAAGTCTTTGACCAGCGCAAATACAACCTGAACAGGAGTTGGCACAAGATAATTTGGGATAATTCCTACAACAATGACAAGCTGCCAAAGCGCAAGAAAAGAAGCAAGGGATATGGCTTGCAGTGTAAACTGAGAAAGTTTTTTCATATGCCCTCCTTCTTGTAGTGCGTAAGGACGGCATTGGCTCCCTACGCTGGCATTACCCAGATCAGGTTAATGGGTCGCAACATACGGTGCTGCCTCTCAGCCGGGCCATTTCCCAGCTCCCCGTTACAATTATTATAGCGCGGTCGTCTCTAACATCAAATAAATAGTTAAACAATCCCCTAAAGCCGCGTGCTCCTACCCAACAAAACTAACCCAAAAGCTCCTTAAGTCCCAGCTTATCCGCCTCAGTAATTTGACGTACAACTTTTGCTGGAGATCCAACAACAAGAGAATTATCTGGAATATCTTTAGTGACTAGGCTATTAGCACCAATAACACAGTTGTTGCCAATAGTTACACCAGGAAGCACCGTTACATTTCCACCAAACCAGCAGTTATCCCCTACCGTAATAGGTAAAGCTCGCTCATACCAAGCGTTTCTCTCCTCAGCGTCTAGAGGATGCTGAACGGTGTATGCCTTAAACTGAGGGCCTACAAAACTATGAGCACCAAAGGTAATAGGCGCACAATCCATTAGGTATGCACCGTGGTTAATAAAGCTGTGTGGACCAATCTTGATGTTGAAGCCATAGTCAACATGAAAAGGAGAAACTGCTGCGCTTCCCTCTCCCAATTCGCCGAGAAGTTCGGTCAAAATCTGACGACACTTTTCTTTATCGCTTGGGCGAGTCTGGTTAAACTCCCAGGCAAGATCCTTAGCACGCCAAAAAGCTGCGCTTTGTTCTGCATCAGCTTCACCACCGCACCACTCACCAGCGCTCATACGCTCAAGCTTTGATTTCTTATTTTCTGAATTGGCGGTGGTCTGCTTTGGATCAATATCGTACATAGCTAACTCCTTGTGCTTCTTTATGTAACAACAAGAAGTGTAATAAAAGAAGAGCCCCTGACGAGGCTCTTCTCAGCTAGTTTAAAGTTCTTGTAACCAACTACATTGCATCATAAACATTTACCCACTTAAGCAGGAACTCTGTTTCTTTTACACGACCGCGCGCAAGTTCTGCTGCAGCAACAATGCCAAGCCATTCGTTTACATACTGACGTGTACAGCCCTGCTTGGTGCAATAAAGATTGATGTACTTCTCGGCAAGCTCCTCATCACCATGAAGAAGCAGGTGCAGATACGTTGTAGCGCAGTCTGCAGCGCCATTACCCTGTGTTGCGTGGGCCCAGTCAAGAATTACTGGAGCGCCATCCTCGGTGAGAATAACGTTGGAAGGAACAAAGTCACCGTGGCAGACCTTAGTGTGAGGCTTCATACCGTCAAGCTTAAGCAGAAGCTCATACCTTGTAGCCTCATCAAGAATGTCTGGAATACTATTAATCATTCGGGTGAACTTATCTTTTTGGCGAGTCAGAAGTGGCGCCTTATGAGCGTGGATGGCCAGCTCAATATCAACAAACTTATTGAGGTACTCATCCTCTTTTTCTGGATGCTCCTCAATCAGCTGCCTAATTGTTTTGCCTTCAACTTTTCTGGTTGAAACAGCCCAGCAATTACCAACCTTACTGATCTCTGCAAGAGCTGGAACGTTAATACCGGCCTGTTCAGCACGAGTGAGGTTTAAAGCCTCATTCAGAATATCAGCAGAAGGCTTACTTCCGCTGAACACCTTAACGACTGTGTCTCCGTTGTCGTACACAACTTTGTTATTACGCTCGACAATTACCTTTTTATCAGCTTTGAGCTCCATAACAACCTCCAATAAGGTACTCATGCGGATACTCACTATACACCTAGTAGTATTGTCGTTCTTCTCTAACTTCTCCTGGCGAGAAGAACACTCTTATTGGTTAAACGGTTGGCAAATTCGGCGAACGTAAACATCCCCAGTTAAAACTAGAAATTGTCCTTCTAACAAAGATCCCCCACTTTCTATGAAAGTGGGGGATCTGCATACAAGGTGAATGTATGTTACTTACTGCTCTTTACGAGTGCGAGCATATGCTCCAACACCAACAAAGCCAGCACCAACTGTAGCAAACGCAACCATAGCTACAACACTTGCATCGCCTGTATCAGGTGTGCGGTGCTTACGCTTCTTACCAGGCTTCTCTGGAGTTGGAGTTGGGGTAACTGGAGTCTCGGTGTTGGTAATGGTAAAGCCATTAACCATATCACCAGTTATCTCAGAAGTGTAACCCTCAATAGCATCCTCAGAAACGGTGTAAGCAATGACGTGATTATCTGCTGCGTAAAGATTTACACCAACAAATGAACCGGTCCAATTGTTTGCCTCAGAAAGGACAAGGGTCTGACCAGTGTCAACACCATCAGCAAGCAGGTGAACGGTTACAGAATCCTTCTTTGTACCATTCCAAACCTTGGTTACTGGAACATCGCGAGTTACAGGAGCATCGGCCTTATTGGTTAAGGTAGTAACGTTACCGTTAATCTCAGGAGTCTGAGCAGTCCAACCAGTTGGAGCAGACTCCTCAAAGGTCAAAGTTACATTGTCAGGAAGTCCGGTAAAGGTGTGCTCCCAGTTATTAGCTGCAGAAAGCTCAACGGAGTCAACGCGATAACCATCAGCAACAAGATAAACAGTGAGCTTCTCTGGAATAACTGCGTCTGGATTTGCAGAAGTATCCCAAACCTTCTTAACAGTTACATCCTGAGTGCCCTCTTCACCGGTAATAACGGTACCGTTGGAACCAATACCGCCACCACGCTGTGCAGTGTTGCCATAAATGAGCAACTTAGCCTTATTCTGTGCAGCATTAATTGACTCGTGGCGTGGGTTGGATTCAAGTGCGAGCATATCGGTATTGTTGACGATATTGCTTACCTCTTCAGTGGTGTGACGTGCAGCAGCTGGATCTGCATCACCAACGATGGAAGGAAGGTTGATAGTAACAGCACCGTCCTTTGTCCAGTGAGCAGAAGCACCACCAAGCATGTAATCAGAAATAGTTGCACCGCCGCTATAACCTGCGCCGCGAACAGTAGCAATCTCATCGGCGGCACCATTTGCGGTGTTATTGAAGAAAGCTACACCGTTCTTAGAATGGAACTCTGCATCACCAGTTGGACAGAACCATGCGCCGCCACCAATAACTGTTGCAGTGTTGTCCTTAATAAGGGCGTTGTTGATATGAAGGACATAAGGAACAGAAGCAACGTAAACTGCGCCACCCTGATCATTTGCTGTGTTATTGATAATTTCGCCAGCATTAAGAGTTGCATTAGCAGATGCAATATAAATACCAGCACCAACACCCTTATCACCAAGCTGGTTGGTGTCATTACTGGTGGCCTTGTTTCCGTCAATAGAACCACCGTTCATGGTGAAGCCAGCACGGTAGATATTTGGCCAGTTATTCCATGGTGCAGCAGCATTTGAATATGGCATCTTACGATTACCAGCAACGCCTACAAACTGGTCATACGTAGCTACACCGCCACCAGCAATGCCAGCAGTATTGTTCTTGATGATGCCGTTGTTCATTACAACGTTGCCGTTCCAGGCTACATAGATACCGCCACCAGACTCAGAAGCAACATTATTAGTAATAGAGCCGCCGTTGAAGGTAAAGTCTGCCTTTGACTTAGAGTCGCCATAGTAAACATTACCTGCATACACATAGACGCCCGCACCGTCAACAGACTTGTTATTAGTGATATATCCACCACCCATAGTGGCTGTTGTTGTCTCACCATTCGGATTCAAAGCATAGAGCATCAGACCACCAGAGGAATTAATGGTAGAAGCATTGCCACCAGTGATGGTTCCGCCAGTCATAGTGAAATCAGCATTTTTTACCAAAACGCTACCAGAGTACTGATTGGTAAGAGTGGTGTTCTGAATAGTACCGTCACGAAGCTCACCCGTTGCACCATTTGCAACAGTGACTGCACCACCAAGAGCATTGTCAACCGTGCTGTCCTGAATGGTGCCGCCGGCCATAACAAACTTTGCACCAGCACCAGTGGTAAGAACTACGCCGTTATTTCCAGGTGTAGGTTTTGCCTTACCGTTTTTAATAACGCCACGAAGCAAGGTAAAGCTACCACGGTTCTCAACGGCAAATGAAGTGTTGTTGCCATCAATGGTGGCACCATCAAGAGTAACTGCGCCGCCAGAAGCAATCTTGAACATATAGAAATTAGAGCCGGTCATGGCACTTGTGATAGTTCCAGTACCCATCAGCCTAATGTTCTTATTAGCTGGAACCTGGACTGGAGCAGTAATGGTAAAGTCTGCATTTACCTGAACGATAGTCTGCGAACCATCTGCTGGAGCAGCAGCAATAGCAGCCAGCAGCTCAGCCTCTGAGGTAACAGGGGTGGTGTCTGCGAGTGCTTGCTTTGCAAGTCCTCCAACAAGCGAAAGCGCTAGCACAAATGTAGCGACGATCGCCATGCTCCAACGTGAAAGCCTTTTCATGGCAAAACTCCTTGCGCTTAGGGAGCTTGTAGTGACAAAACAATAAAACAATTACTATAAAAGCGTAAAACAGTGCAACTTTAGCGTACTTTACTCTTCTTTGTCTAGCTGTTCAGGCTCTTCTGGACGATGTTTTAGGCGATCGTATTCTTCTTCAGTCAAAACATCTTCAATTCGCAGGTTAACACCAGAAACTTCAAGGCCTGTCATACCGGTGATTTTCTCGACAATTGTATGCTTAACATCCTCAAAAATCTGAGGCGCATAAGAACCATATTTAATAAGTACAGAAACGGTAACATTTAGCGAACTATCAGGCAGCACCTCTACAGTGACACCTTTAGCCGTATCAGATGCACCAAGTACATCCTGAACTCTGTTAAGCCAGTTTCCACGAGCACCCACCACGTTGGGGACATCACGCAAAGCCAACGAGACAATCTTCTCGACAACTCCGCCAGAAAAGGTAAGAGAGTCTGTATCCTCAAGATCTGCATCGGAAGGAACATCTGTTGTCTCTTCTTCAGGAACAATTTCTTCAGAGGTGGTCTCTTGCGAATTGGTAAGCTCTTCTGCCACAGCTCTCTCCTATCTAGTTTCTGTCCGTAAATAAAGAACGAATCTTTGCCAAAATGGTTGCCTTTCCGTCAAAAATCTGACCGATGGCAACTCCTACCAGTACAAACAATGCAACAACTAGCATTTTAAAAAGGCCAAACGTAAACAAAAGAATTGCAAACAAGAGGCCCAAAAATCCGCCAATAATGGCACCTGGATGGTCAACGACGTATTTTTTGCACTTCTCCTGCATCTTCTGAAAGAAGCTTTTATCCATTGTCTGTGACCTCCTTTGCATCTGGCTCTGAAATACTCAATCGAATGTCTTTACCAGTCTGCTGAGCAGCGGCTTGAGTAGAAGGTTGCTCGTAAGATTGCTCTTCTACAATTTCTGGCTCTGACACAACCTCTTTTACCTGGGATAAAGACGTGCTTTCTTCATCTTTTGGCGAGAAGGAACTTGGCTTGATAAAAGAAAGATTGATGTTAGAAACGCAAGGTCCGCACACGATAGCAAGACCAGACTGAAGAGCGTTATAGAACTCAGAGCCCTTTGCAGTGACATCAACAGGCTCTTTGGGGAGAATATCAATCTGTACGGCTACAGAATTATTCTTAGAAATCTGCACGTTAACACGGTGTGCAAGGCAAGTTCCATCTTCTTCAATAATATGGGCTGCCTGAGAAGAAATGGCATCTTTAGTGACGGAGATTGTTCCGCCCTCAACAGTGGCCACCGTGAGCTTTACTGTTTTTCTAATAAATAGAGCTCTAAACAACACCACAACAAGACCAAAGATGCTAATAGCCGCACAAGCGTTAAGAGCAATAAGGTAGGGCTTGGTAAACAAGAGATTAGTTGCCTGATGTGTCCAAGGACCAAACCACGTTAAAGCAAGGGCTAAAAACACAAAAGCACTTGCAAGAACATAGAGTATGTAGCAAAAACGCTTGAAGCCGCTCATGGCACCTCCACTTTCTTTTATATAAACAGTTTAACCCCAATACCAGACAAAAAGAGAATATAAAAACTGCCTCCCGGTGGAAGGCAGTTTTTAGTCTGTATATACCGTTAGCAGAAAACGAACTTAAGCGTTCTTCATAACAACGGAGCGAACAACTCCCGCCGCGTCGTCACAGTAATCCAGAACAGTCTCCATGCGATCAAAAATACGAAGCCAAGCAACGGTGTGGCGACCAGGCATTTCATCACGGAACAAGCGAGAGAGTGCGTTGTGGTAAATAAGGTCTCCCTCGTCCTCAACATGTCCTACTGCAATGGCCTTCTCCATAACGGTAGGATCTTTCTTGTAGTCACTCAGAACACTCAGCATCTCCTGGACTGTCTTGCATGCGCGAAGGGTAAGCTCAGCAAGCTGCATAGCCTCTTTACGAGTATCGTCAACGTTAAAGAGATCAAGGCGCTCCGCAACAGAATTCATTCCGTCAACAATGTCATCAAGACGAAGAGCCAAGTCAGAGATGTCCTCACGCTCAAATGGTGTGACAAAGGAAGCGTAAAGCTCCTTCATAATGTGCTGGACCTTCTCGTCACACTCACGCTCGTAAACCTTCATCTGAGGAATACGTGCAGCAGTCTCGGGAAAGCCTTCCATAATGACCACATACTCTTCAGCGGTTTCTACAATTTTGTCGCCAAACTCGCGGAACATAGTGTAGAAGACGTCCTCTTTTGGCTTACCTAGCATGAATCCTCCAATAAAGTTGAGTGGTTCAATAGAACTCGTAAAAGACAGTTATACGTACTTAGAAAATCATCAGGAACAGTTTTGCAAAAAGAAAACCAATAAGTCCGCAACCAGGGAACGTAAACACCCATGCTGCTACCATTTCTTTTGCAACGCCCCAGTTAACTGAACGAATATTTTTTGCAGCACCCGCGCCCATCATGGCGGTCATTTTTGTATGAGTTGTTGAAACAGGAAGACCGGTCAGTGTGGAAAGCAGCAAAGATGCAGATGCTGAGAAGGACGCAGCAAAGCCCTGATAACGCTCAAGCTTTACCATTTCCATTCCGACTTTTTTAATAATCTTTCTTCCGCCAATTGCAGTACCGATAGACATAAGAGCAGCACACAGTACCTGCAACCAAAGCGGGAATACATCTGCACCAGCAGCTCCATGACCTGCGGAAAGTGCAATTGCAAGCATGGCAATGGACATGAACTTCTGGCCATCTTGTGCACCATGCATAGCCGCAACAAATGCTGAGCCAACAACCTGCAAATGACCAAACATTTCATCAGCACGCTGTCGATCAACATTTACGCAAAGCTTGTTGATTGCCTTAACAATGATCCAACCAGCAGCAAAGCCTAGCGTGGTTGAGAAGAGCAGACCAATTAAAACCTTGCTCCACTCGCCCCAGTTAACTGCACCAAAATCACCATGAATTGCAAGTGCTGCACCGGTAAGGCCAGCAATGAGTGCATGCGACTCAGAAGTTGGAATACCTAAAGCCCAAGCTCCTACTGCCCAGGTAACAATACCCACACAGCCTGCAGCAAGAGCAACAAGAGCCTCATGGTTGTTGCTACCAAAGTCAACCATGCCCAAGATTGTGTCTGCAACTGCAGTTGAAATGAGGCACATAGCCACCAAACCAACAAAGTTGCATACAACGCTCATGATAATTGCATTGTTTACTTTGATTGAACGAGTTCCAACAGCCTCTGCAATAGCATTAGCCGCATCGGTTGCACCATTTACAAAGATGCATCCAAAAACAAGGACAATGACGAGGGCCAAAAACGGATTGGCAGCCAACATCTCAAAAAAGTGTCCGAGGGTTATCATTCGGTACCTTTCAAACCACTTTCATAACGGGACAATGATAATCGAAATATCGTTCAATTATGTTTAAAACATTCGAATAGCTAAATAAGCGCAAGTTGTTTCTTACGCCCTGCCTTCCCTCTTATGAAAAATGTAAACTGACCCAGGAGAGCTACCGAGTTAACCCAGAAGAGTTGCCTCTAAAGGACACCTCAGGTTACTAGGCAAGCTTTTTGATAATAGCTGCAGTAATTCTGGCAGAGCGCTCAGAAGCCTCACGCTCAAACGTCAAATAATCAACGCTTGAAGTAGTGCCAGGCTTATCGGACATAAGCCTAATCACCACAAACGGTGTGTGGTTAAGCCAAGCAACCTGAGCAATTGAGGCGCCCTCCATCTCGCAACAGTCAGCACCAAACGTTGTGTAGATGTGGTCTGCTAACTCTGATGAACTTACAAACTGATCTCCTGAAGCAACGCGGCCAGAAATGACCTGCAGTTGAGGAGCTACTTCTTTGGCCGAAGCAAGAGCATGTTCAACAAGACCCTCATCTGCTGTAAACGAGAAGACCGGAAGGCCTGGAATTTGACCAGCAGCAAAATTGAGAGGACCAACGTTCATATCGTGTTGAACCAAATCGGAAGAGATAACAATATCTCCTACCTGAAGCTCAGGGTTAAGTAGTCCAGCAATACCAGTGTTAATGACATGGGTAACAGCAAAGGTATCAATCAAAATCTGTGTACAAGCAGCAGCATTAACTTTGCCAATTCCTGACTGAACAACAACTACAGGGACTTCTCCTAAAAGGCCTTCAACAAATTGCATACGAGCCTGCTCATAGGTGCGCTCAATAGTCATCTGTTCTTTAAGCAATGCAACCTCAGGCTCCATGGCTCCAATAATGCCAATTTTCATGTTAGGCTCCTACTCCTGCTAGCCAACTGGAACCAGCCAGGGCTCGTACAATTTTGTCTCGTACACTCATTTCACTTGCGTCATCTTTAATGTGGACATGAATGACCACCTTGATGCCTGTCTCAGCAATGCTTGATGCTTCAACTTCAATAGGAAGTGTTCTATCCAGCTGAGGCGCAGCTACCTCTTTAATAATTTCTGTAATTTCTTGTGTTACAGCATTTAGTTCAACAGTTGGCTTAAGCACTATATTGATGGGAACCTCAGTTACATCCCATCTTGTACGATGTACCAGTGCGGTTTTATTGAGAACAGAGTTAGGGATAATATCCACTTTACCGCCGCGGTCGCGCACAATAGTAGAGCGCCAGTTCATGTCAATGACCTCGCCGGAAACGTTTCCAATGCTTACCTGATCTCCTGGCTTAACTACACCTCCCAGCATGAGGCCCAATCCACCCACCAGGTTAGAAATGGTATCCTGCAGGCCAAAAGACAAGGCGATGGAGGTAACTCCCAAAGCAGTCACAAACGCCGTTGGCTGAATGCCAAAAACAGGCTGCAATACCGCGAGAATAGCAAACGCCCAGATGATTCCTCGGATTATGTTGACAAAGATAGATGCCGACGGCAGTTTAGATGAATCCAAAGCCTTTCTTGAGAGCTTTATTGCAAAATGCTCAATCAAAAACGCAATGAAAAACACAACTACAAAGGTAACTACCCTAAAAATAAAATCTTGTGGAGTGAGGCCCAAAATCAAGCCGTCATGCATCAACATCATGGCTATCCCTCAATTTTGACTATCGGAGCAAAGCCCTTCATGAGCTTCTTTGTCTTATTAGTACGCGTAAACTTGACCTCAATGGTATCGCCCTGAACTGCTAAAACAACGCCTGGACCAAAGGTCTTGTGAGACACCTGATCTCCCACGGCAAAACTTGCAGAAGCGCGCGCTGGGTCCTTTTGAATAGGAGCTGGACGTGGGGCCGAGGCACCACCAGTAGAGCGCGTACGAGAACCAAAA
>CAUSVW010000024.1:0-12567 GCA_963535155.1 uncultured Atopobium sp. | reverse complement strand
TTGCAGACCACCTCACTGCGACCGGGACTTTGTGCACTCACCTGCAAGCCTGAGCCCCCAACAAGCCTTGATGGAAAGCGCGTACGAGCACACGCAGCTCTTGTAAGAGACGGCGCGGTGCTCAAACAGGAATCTGGAGAACTGCTTTTTAGGTCATTTGGACTCTCGGGTATCATGATTTTCAACTTGTCTCGCACAGCCCTGCCTGGCGACGTGCTTGAGATTGATCTTCTCCCCCAGCTTACGGAAGAGGAAGTTGCGGCAGCTGTGGCAGCTCACACCACTGACGGTCTTCTCGACCCACAGATTGCTGCCTACCTGGGCGTCAGCAATTCAGTTGAAGCCACGGTTGCCAAAGCTCACAAAATCACTTTTACCGTTACCGGTACATCCTCCAAAGTTGTTCCACAGGTCTGTATTGGTGGAATTTCCATCGATCAAGTGGACACAAACACCCTTGAAGCGCATGGCGTTCCTGGTCTGTTTATTGTGGGAGAAGCTCTTGATATTGATGCTCAATGTGGAGGCTTTAACCTCTCGTGGGCATGGAAGAGCGGGATGGTTGCTGGTCTGGCTGCCGCAAAAAGCGCTGGTCAGAATTGTGAATCTTTGAAAGAGGACAACTAACATGCTGGAAGTATCAAACATTAAAGTTCATGTTGCGCCTCTTCGTAAGCATCCTGCTAAAGAATCAAAGGTGGGATTTGACGCACTCCTTCGTACTCTCCGAGTCTCTGCGGATGAAGTTACCTCCTATGAGCTGCATAAACGCTCAATTGATGCACGTAAAAGAAACGATATTGTTCTTATCCTCACCTACCACGTAAATCTTAAAGGTGGGTCTGCAGCGGAACAAAAACTTCTGAGCAAAATTCAAGGTAAACCTGCAGCAAAGCATATCAAGCTTGCAGAGCCAAATACTTTTGTGCTCCCCAAAGCAACGCAACCTGCTCCTTCAGAGAACCGTCCCGTTGTTGTAGGAGCTGGATGTGCAGGCCTGTTTTGTGCGCTGACGCTTGCCAAAGCTGGGCTTAATCCCCTGCTCATCGAACGCGGAGATGACGCAACGAGAAGAACTGCTGCAGTGGAGCATCACAACCAAACTGGTCAGCTAGATCTTGAGAGCAATATTCAGTTTGGCCTTGGAGGCGCCGGCACGTTTTCTGATGGAAAACTCAACACGGGCACCAAGAGCGCTTCTCATCGCTTTATTCTTGAGACTTTTGTTAAGGCGGGCGCACAGAAAAATATTTTGTGGGACGCAAAACCCCACGTAGGAAGTGATGTTCTTCCCACCGTTGTGACCAACATTGTCAAAATGATTGAAGACGCTGGCGGAACCGTTGCGTTTAGGACAAAGCTCACCTCCCTAGAGCGAACCTCAGATGACTCTCTTTCTGCAATTCAGATTGAAAGAACCACTCCAGACGGTTCAGTTCAACCTGAAACCATACAGACTCGCACGGTGATTCTTGCAACTGGACACTCAAGTAGAGACACGTATGTCATGCTCAAAGACAAGGGCATCTCTATGGAGAGAAAAACCTTTGCCATGGGCGTGCGAATTGAGCACCTTCAGTCCCAAATCAATAAATCACTCTATGGCCCTGAAGCAACCAACCCTGTACTAGGAGCGGCGCCCTACAAGCTTTCTGTTCACCTTCCCTCTGGTAGAAGCGCCTTCTCATTCTGTATGTGTCCCGGTGGCTATGTTGTTTCTGCAGCTAGCGAGAAGGACGGCGTAGTCACAAATGGCATGAGCCTGTCTGACCGCGCAGGGCAAAATGCCAACTCTGGTCTCTTGGCTAACGTCTATCCAGAGGATCTTCCAGGAGATGACGTACTTGCTGGAATTGAACTACAACGCACCTGCGAGCAAGCGGCCTTTAAAGCGGGCGGCGGAGCTTATGTTGCCCCTGCTCAGCTTGTAGGCGATTTCCTCAACAAGAAAGCTTCTACTGGACCTCGTTCGGTAAAACCAACCTACCCACGTGGCGTTACCTGGACCTCACTTGAAGACTGTCTACCACCCTATGTCTTACAAACCTTGCGAGAAGCCCTTCCGATCATGGACAAAAAGCTTCATGGCTTTGCTCATCCCGATGCTGTCCTTACAGGCGTTGAAACAAGATCAAGCTCTCCTGTAAGAATTACCCGCGATGAAACAGGACAAAGTATTAACACTCCAGGTGTATGGCCTGTAGGAGAAGGCGCTGGCTACGCCGGCGGCATTATGAGCGCTGCAGCTGATGGCATTAGGATGGCCGAGCTTGTAGTAGAGCACTACAACAGGGCTTAATGTTTGCCTCTATAGCGTCTACGAGTTGCGTGAGCGCTGCCTTTTCTAGCACCAGTTTTAAGCCTCTTGATAACATCATCTGAGGTAGTACCTTCAAGCTGGCTTCTAATGGCAACAATCTGATCTCTGAGTTCTGCTGCATGCTCATAATCCATAGATGCAGATGCTTCTGCCATCTCTGCTTCCATACCAGAAAGCATTGCTTCGACCTCTGTACGAGGAAGATTTTGTAGCTCTTCAGCAAGCAACTCTGCAGGCATTTCAAGAATTGATTCTTGCTGCTCTTCCAAAGTGTCTTCATCATCTGAAGTGGTGTAGAACTCTCCGTTTTTGCGTTTGCGTTTATCAATGTTTTCTGACGCCTCGGCAATAAAGCCTGCAATATCAGTAATGGATTTCTTAACGGTTTTAGGCACAATGCCGTGCTCTTTGTTAAACGCTTCCTGAATTTCTCGACGCCTTTTTGTTTCATCAATGGCAATACGCATAGAATCAGTAATTTTATCGGCGTACATAATGACCTGGCCGGAAGCGTTTCTTGCCGCTCTACCCATAGTCTGAATAAGAGACCTTCTGTTTCTTAAGAAGCCCTCTTTATCTGCATCAAGAATAGCTACAAGAGAAACCTCTGGAATATCAAGTCCTTCTCGCAAAAGGTTAATTCCAACCAGTACGTCAATCTTACCCTGACGCAAATCTCTAATGATTTCTACACGGTCAAGCGTAGCAGTATCTGAGTGCATGTAGTTGACTTTTATACCCTCGTCCAACAGGTGGTCTGTAAGATCTTCTGCCATTCGTTTAGTTAGCGTGGTAACAAGAACGCGCTCCTTTTTTGCCACACGCTCTTTGACCTCTGAGATAAGGTCATCAATCTGACCTCTTACCGGTCTCACATCAATCTTTGGATCTAGAAGGCCCGTTGGACGAATAATCTGCTCAACCTGTTGCTGAGCAACCGTCTCTTCATAGTCTCCAGGAGTTGCGGAAACGTAAATGAACTGCGGAATGCGTCCTTCAAACTCATCAAATCTGAGAGGCCTGTTATCAAGTGCAGAAGGAAGTCTAAATCCGTGGTCTACCAGCGTAACCTTACGAGACCTATCACCCTCATACATACCTCTAATTTGAGGAACCGTAACGTGTGACTCATCGATAATGCAAATCATATCTTTAGGGAAATAATCAATGAGCGTATAGGGAGGCTCACCTGGAGCACGACCATCTAAATGGCGCGAGTAGTTCTCAATGCCATTGCAATAACCCATGGTCTCAAGCATCTCTAGGTCATAGTTTGTTCTCTGAGCAAGACGCTGAGCTTCTAGTAATTTATCGTTTTCTTTAAGCTCTTTAACACGAGCTTCCATCTCTTCAGAAATGGTTGTAAGTGCGTGAGTAATCTTTGGACGCTCAGTAACATAGTGAGATGCTGGCCAAATGGGAATAGCATCAAACTCTCTAAGCACTTCTCCCGTTACATTACTAACCTCTGAAATGCTTTCTACTTCATCCCCAAAGAACTCAATACGCAGCGGGTTTTCTGCATACGGAGGAAACACATCAACAACGTCTCCACGCACCCTAAACATGCCACGCTGCAGATCATAATCATTTCTATCGTACTGAACATCAATAAGATCTTTAATAAAATCATCACGCTCAAGAGGAACGGATTTATCTACATTAGGAGCAAGACCTGCATAGTCTTGAGGGCTACCAATACCGTAAATACACGATACAGATGCCACAACAATGACATCACGCCTAGACAAAAGTGACGAAGTTGCCTGGTGACGGAGCTTCTCTACCTCTTCATTAATGGAAGCATCTTTTTCTATGTACGTATCTGATTGCGGAACATATGCTTCTGGCTGGTAGTAGTCATAGTACGAGACAAAGTACACAACTGCGTTGTTAGGAAAGAGCTCCTTCATCTCTGAGGCAACCTGGGCAGCCAGTGTTTTATTGGGCTCCATAATAAGCGTGGGGCGGTTGAGCTTCTCGATAGTTTTAGCCATAGAGAAGGTCTTGCCCGAACCCGTAACACCTAAGAGCGTCTGGTACCTGAGCCCGTCTTCAATTCCTTGGGCAAGCTTTTCTATTGCCTGTGGCTGATCACCTGCGGGCTCAAAAGGAGATACTACCTGAAGCTTCTCTTCTCCTGCTTCACGACCAAATCGGCGCAGTTCAGCACCTATATATTCTTTATGTTGATCTTCAGCATGAGATGCATCCATGAGATTCTCCTTTTCTTGTGAAAGTAGTATACCCCACTTCTCAAAACTGAAACACTTGTTCTATACTATTTATAAATTGCAGTATAGTTTCAAAGCGTGACGGGTACTAAATAAAGTACCTATATGCGTTAAACTAGCATTTAAATAAATAAGTTACCTCAGATAAAGGAGATACCTTGGGCGTCTCAGATCTTTTCTCGCTAAATAAAGCTTCAAAGCAACCTCAGGGTTCTACCCTAGAGAAGATTTTGCTGCGCTCAAATAATGTCATTGCCGCTCTTAAAGACCTTGTTGCAAATAATCAGATTGCAGAGGCTGGTCTTCAAGAGATGCTAATGCGCTCTAAAAATCTCGAGAATACCAATCTGCCCAAAGGTGATGTCCATAAGCTCGATAGAACAGGCCGCTGGTGGTTCAACGCCAACACTCTTGAGTGTGAACCAGAAGAGTACGACGCATTTATTGCAACTGAGGCAATCCTCAACATTTCACAAGATGTTGAAGCTCTAAAGAATACGCATGCATCTGAGACAGATCTTCAGCTTGTTCGTACTACCCTCTCGCAGGTAGCAAGCCTTATGCCAAAGTCGGCTTCTCTTTCTGAGCAAGTTGCTCCTTTTAGCGGTAATGCTGACGGTAGCTCTGACTGGATGAAGCGTCTCTGGTTTGCAAACTATGTTGAGAACACGCCGTTCCCTTTTAGGATGGTATATAACTTCTCCTACAATCCACAACTTGATATTTTGGTATTTGAGTTCTTTGTAGCTCGCCCTCGCTGCTTTAGCTTCTTATCTGCAGAAAAGTCAGAGCAAATTACGGCAGCACGCGCTTACGCACTGCGTGCTTCTCTTTGCGTGGCTCGTATGGCACTTCAGAGCTGCAAAATCTCTCGTGTCTGCATCAATGGCAGCTTGCGCGGAGAAGAGCGCATTGTCCTATCTATGGACTTGAACGAGGCAGCTCTTGCTCGCCTCTTACCCACTGCAGCAAATACTCAAATTGACGGCAATAGCTTCCCACAAGACCCAGCACTCAGAGTTTCTTTTGACTCTGAAGGTTGGTTTAGTGAAGTTGAGCCATTTATGAAGCAAACGGACGAGTGGGTTTCTCCTCGCAGCTTCTTTGAGATGCCAGATTTGTCTGATCGTCCTTGTTCACCAGCAGTTACCGCAGTTTGTGGAGCTCAAAAGGTAAGCGATCTTGGATACTCTGAGGCATCCCGCCGCATTAGGCTTTGGAATACCACTCTTAACAACATCCCAAAAGATGCTTCTACCGCAGATGCAGTTGGAAAATTTGAAGAAGCAAAAGCTTCAACTTCTGATATTTTCGCCATTGAAGGCTTTGACAGAGTTATCCATGGCCTGGTCGAAGGTACCATTGATTTCTCGGACAGAAGGTCTATGGCCGAGAAATTCCTCTTTGGTTCGCCTTTGCAGAAAACGCTTCAATCCATAAATAACATCATGGACGGAGAGCCAGACCCAGATGCTCTAGAAAAGACACTTGCAGAGCTTGAGTCTCAGGTTTCACCAACCCTTGATATGGGCCTGTACCTGGACGATTCAGATTCTATCTACAGGTATTTTGATTCCCTCTCAGAGCGCGTAGCTTATAACCTTGCATTCCCCAATGAGCCAAGAAAACTGGTGCTTATTCCAGACACGTATTTTATGTCTTTAGCAAGAATGGCTCGCGCCTACAACCTGCTTGAGCAGCCAGAAAAAGCAGAACGCTATGCACAAGAAGCCCACAGGATTTCTCCTTTGGGAGTTGATGCAACGCTGCTATTGGTAAGAACATTAGAAGACCAGTCAAAGGTCTTTGAAGCTGCAAAGCTGCTCAAAGACCTTATCGAGCACCTTTTCTCCGCATCAGATGTTGCGCTAGTGTACTATCGCCTAGCCTATATGGAGTGGAAGCTGGGACGCTCTGATCTTTGTGCAGCTTGCTATCAAATGGCTATGATCATCGGCGGTAGTGTTGCTCAACCTGCAAAAGAAGAGCTTGAAGACCTTCTCAAGGCAGACTCTTCTGTTAAGAAACTAGATACTCCTCAAGAGGTTTTCTCGTTCCTTAAGCAAAATGGTGTTCCTGTCTTTGACCAGAAAGCTGTGTTTAACAAGGCAGTTGCTATTGGCAGCGCTTGTGTAAACGATGGCATTTATTGTGTTGGTCAAAACATGCTCAAGAACTGCCTAGAGATTACCTTTGATGATGCCGCAGCCAAGGTAGAGAGTTCGTTGAGAACACCATTCTAGAGACCGCGCACAAAAGCTATACCCTATTACTCAGAGCTTTGGTTGAACCGAGCGTTTAACCAAAGCTCTACCTGTGCTTTAAGGTCATCTAGTCCCTCAGAGTTCACAAACACTGTATCAGCCTGATTACGCAAATACGTATCGGAAGGCTGATGAGCTATACGCTGCTCAAACTCCTGGCGAGAAGATCCTCGCTGTTCAGCGCGTTCTGCTCTCAGTTCCAAAGGTGCTACAACAACGGCAACTTCATCAACTAGCTCAAGCAAGTCTTCAACGCGGTCAAGCAGCGGAACCTCTACAAAGCAGAACTGAGCATCTGCACAAGGAGCCTCTTTTGTCAGGAATTGACGCATATATTCCCTGATAAAAGGCATCTCTAGGTCTTCTAAAAGCTCAGCTGATTCACTGGTAGCAAAAGCCCTGCGGCCAAGCTCTCGTCTATTGATCTCGTGAGTAACAGGATCCAGTAAATCGTTTCCAAAAGCCTCCGCCACGCGATACGTACATTCGCATCCAGGGCGTAAAAGCTTTCGAGAAACCTCATCAAGGTCAAAGCGCAGACCACCTGCTGCTTCAAACATTTTAGAAACAGTTGATTTGCCAGACGCCATTCCGCCGGCGAGAATTACCTTGTACATGTAGCTCACTCCTATAACTGCAGTGCTGTATAAGAGCCTAGCAGTTTTACTTCTTCAGGAGTGTGAGTTACCCAAATTACAACTTTTGATTCAACGAACGGTTTGACAAAGCCAATAACCTGCTGCTTAAGCGCTTCATCTAATCCCTTGAGCGGTTCATCAAAGAGCAAGATGTCTGCATCTGCAAAGAGTGTACGTAAAAGAGCAACGCGTCTCTTTTGTCCACCAGAAAGCTCAGAGACAGGCTTGTTTTCTGTTCCCTCGAGCCCAACTGCACAAAGTGCTTCTGTAATACGCTCACGTGCGTTTTGTTTTTGCTCCTGTGAGTGCGCTTGTATGGCAAGCATAATATTTGCCCTAACACTCAAGTTTTCCAACAGCCTATCTTCTTGAAACATCATGACTGTTTTAGCCTGAGGAGATTTGCTTACTGTGCCTGAGTCGGCCACTTCAAGGCCGCAAAGGATACGAAGAAGTGTTGTTTTACCTGCTCCAGAGGGCTCAGAGAGTACGTATACTCCCCTGTCAAACTTGTAGGAAAAGTCATTAAGCACAACCGTATTGCCAAACGATTTAGTGATGTTTTTTACCTCAAGCAAATGCCCAGATGTGTGCGCGTAATTTGTTGTATTCATGTTCATGAGCAGCTCTTTTCTAACCTTGCAGCTACCCATGAAACTAACCGCATCACGATCTTCTCGCCAAGTGCGCTCATCACAATAACCACAAGTGTCCACGCAAAAAGAGCTGGTGTATCCAGGTACACCTTAGCGTTGTAGAGATGTTCGCCAATAGAAAATGTGGGAAGACCAATGACCTCGGCAGCAATTCCCGATTTCCAGCAAAATCCCATAGCAAGTGAGGTTGCTGTCTTAAGCGAGGGCATAAGTTGCGACAAATAAATTGCCTTAATGCGTTGCCATCCGTGAATCTGGTACACATCAGCCATCTCAATAAGCTGGTGGTCAGTGCTAAGAAGTCCCTCAAGCACCGCAATATAGATGATGGGAAGCGCCATCAAAAATGAAATTGAAATTGAGAGGTAGGGCGTACGAACCCAGATTAGTAACAAGATGACAAAGGATGCCACGGGAATTGATTTGATTGTAGAAATCAGCGGCTCAAAAAGAATCTTGATCAGCTTGTACTTAAAACTCAAAAATGCCAGCACGGAGCCAACGGTAAACGCAAGCGCCCCACCAGCAAAAATGCGCAAAAGAGAAAGACCAATAGAGACCCAAAATTCGCGTAGTTGAGCTAGCGAGAAAAGCGTCTGGATGGTCTGAATAGGTGAAGTTAAAACAATATCTTGGTTGATAACAACTGCAGCTACCTGCCATACAGCAAGCCAAAATACCAGTGCGCCTAAACGTGCTCCCCAGCTAGAAGCAACTTTGCGCGCAGTCGGTTTGCCTTGCACGCGGCCCGCACCTTGGGTCTGACCTGCGCTTTGGTCCTGATCGTTTTTCTCGACAGAAAAATCTGCCGAGGCAGCGCCTTTCTCGGCGCCACCTCGGGCAGAGATACTATCTTTTATGTGCGGGTTATGCGCCAAAGTAGAAATCGTCTCCAGGAACCTGTCCGCCTACTGACTGAGGATTAGCCTCAGCCAGAATGCCTAAGTAACTTGAAAGCGCGCTCTTCATATCTGCGCCATCAATATACGTAATATTACACTTAGGCAGCGCAACCTTAGCAATAGGCTCTGGAACAATACCGTATTTGCCCACAAGTGTGGCGGCATCATCTGGATGATCAACCGCAAATGCAACAGAGTCTTTGTAGTGAGAAAGCAGCGCCGTTACCGCATCTGGAGAATCTGAGATGAGCTTTGAAGAAATAATGGTCACGCCCGCAATCAGCTTGCTCTGAGGATTGACTGCCTCCCACTCAGCGCCAAGGTCAATGGCAACGCGAATCTGGTTGTTCTTAGTTTGCGCCACCGTTACAAAAGGCTGTGGGAGCAGCGCAATTCCCTCTGGATCTTGCGCAAGAGCAGCAACGCACTCGGTATGCTCGCTCTTCCACTCTACCTGGACATCTTCACCAAGTGTCATGCCATTTTTGCTGAGCAGGTAAGACAGCGTGTACTCTGGGACAGCGCCCTTGCCGGAAGCATAGAGCGTCTTTCCCTTGAGGTCAGCAAGCTTAGAGATGGCGCTACCTGTCTCAACAATGTAGAGAACATTCAGCACGTTGAGGCAAGCTACCTTATAGGCGCCCTTAGTCTTATTGAACAGCGTAGCTGCAAGGTTTGCAGGAATAGAAGCAACGTCTACATCGCCCTGGGCAACCTTAGCAACTACCTGATCAGGGGCATCCAAAATCTCAAACGAGTAGTTGTTATCGGTAATGTTTTGCGCCTCAACCTCGCTCATGAACTTGACCAAGCCCATAGCAGTAGGTCCTTTGAGCGTTGCAACTTTTACCGCAACAGGATCAGATTTCTTAGCCTCATCTTTTGTGGCATCCTGAGACTTCTCTTGGGCTGTTCCCTTGCAGCCAAACAGCGCTGTAGCTGGAATAAGACCTGCAAGCTTAAGGAACGAACGTCTATCCATGAATCACTCCTGACTCGAAAAGTTAACTACGGCTACCTTATCACGTCTACAGCAAAATTCATACGATATACAGCATATCTTGCAAACTCTTTGATACATCCATAAGAGCAAAACTCGCCTATGGCGAGAAAAACTAGTTCTTCTCGCCATATCCAAGGACGTACGCACGGCACAGATTCTCGGTACCGATGATCGCATCAATGTGGCAACGCTCACGACCGTGAGTGTTGAGACAAGCTGGACCAAATGCGCCACTCTTCAGATCATTACCAGAGAAATATGCAGCGTTAGCATCAGTTGAGAAGTGGAAGGCAACCTGCTGATTCCACTTTTCTGGCTCAACAACCTCCTGCGCGCAGGCAATAAGCTTGTTGGAAACTTCCCAATCGTAAGGCGAGCGAATATCAGAAACAATGATGCCTACGTGGTGTTCATTTGAATTGTAGTCTGGACCAATGAGGGTAATGTCCAGCGATACGTATTCATCTACCTCAACAGGCAAGAATGCGCCGCCGTGACCAATCTCCTCGTACATGGGGAATGCAAACAAGGTGTTATAGAGGGGTTTCTCGCCAGACTGTGCAAGCCAACGGAGCGTATGAAGCTGCGCTGCAACACAAGCCTTATCATCGATAAAGCGAGAAACCATATAGCCGTTGTCATACATCTCAAAATGAGGGTCAATAGCAACAACTGCACCCTCGGAAACGCCCAGCGCTCGGGCTTCCTCAGCAGAAGAAACATCAGCGATAAGCGAGATGGACATGTTGTCCTCGGTGCGCTCCATGGTTCTAGCGTCTTCAAAAACGTGAACGGAGTGGTGGTTGCAGATTACCTGGCCATCAACAACGGAACCATCTCTACAGACAACGTGGCAGGTCTCGCCCTCAATGCTGTGGTAGTTGATACCGCCCAGCTGGCGAACGCGCAGCGTACCGTCTGAGTTGAAGCCACGAACAATCAGACCAATAGTATCAAGGTGGGCATTAACGCCAACAGTCTTGCTGGTATCTTTACCCTCTACCAGGACATATGCAGTAGCCTTATTGTCAATTTGAAGCTCATAGCCTGCCTCAGCAACAAGCTCACGAAGCAGCTCGTGAATACGCTCATAGTAGCCAACAGGACTATCGCACTCAACAAGTTTCTTTGTTGTGTCAATCAAATACTGTGTATCAGTCTCAAAATGAGTCATGAAATCTCCTAGTTTTGTGGATGGGTGTAGAGCTCCACCAGGTGCTCCAGCATGTCAACCATGCTCTCAAGCTCTGGGACAGGAACAAACTCTCTGACACCGTGAGCATTGTAGTAGCAGGCAGATAGATTAGCGCATGGGAATCCTCTAAAGGAAAGTTGGGATCCGTCGGTGCCGCCGCGCATTGGAATGCAGGTCATCTCAACACCGGTCTTCTCGTATGCAATACGAGCGTTCTCAATTAAGTGCGCATACTCAGGCTTTAGGACAATGTCAGCCAAGTTGTGGTACTGATCGTGAATCTCAACAGAGAGTACCTCGGAGCCAATCTGCTTGTTTACATACGCTGCAGCGTCAACCATCAACTGTTTGCGGCGCTCAACCTTTGCCTGATCGTGGTCACGAATAATGTAATCAGCGCGAGCAGACTCGCAATCACCATTGACGCGCTCCAGATAGAAAAAGCCGTCATAACCCTCAGTGAACTCAGGACGCTCCGCAGGTGGAAGCAGCTCGTGGAAGCGCATAATTGCCTCAGATGCATTGATCATCTGGCCTTTTGCGGTACCCGTGTGAACCGAAAGTCCGTGAGCACGCACAAACACCTCAGCGGCATTGAACGTCTCGTAGCAAAACTCGCCAAAGGGACCACCGTCAATGGTGTAACCATACGCAGCACCAAAAGCGTCAAGATCCAGAAGAGCTGCGCCGTGGCCGATCTCCTCATCAGGAACAAACGCAAGTGCAATACGTGGGTGCTTAAGCTCTGGATGCTCTTTGTAGCGAGCAAGCAAGCTGACCAGCATGGCAATGCCAGCTTTGTCATCGCCACCAAGCAGCGACGTGCCATCAGTGGTAACAAGCTGCCAACCAACCATGTGCTCAAGCTGAGGATTTGTCTCAGGGCTGATATAGACCTCTCTGCCCTCACGATCAGAACCAACTACTAGCTTGCCGCCCTCATACGTGACAACCTGAGGATGAACGGGGTTACCCCAAGACTGCCAAGCCGTATCAATGTGGCAGCAGAAACCAAGAGTTGGAAGGTCCTCCAAACCCTTGCTTGCCGGCCAGCGAGCAACCACGTAGGCGTGCTCATCAACAACTACATTCTCTGCGCCAAGTTCGCGAAGGTCAGCTGCAACAACCTCAGCCATCTGGTGCTGAGACTCAGTTGAAGGAACGGTATCTGCCGTCAGCGGATTAGACTGAGAAGAAACCTTACAATACGCAATAAATCTATCTAGAACGTCACTCATAAAACTCCCTTACAAAAAAACTGCGCTAACCAAATAGTTAACGCAGTTTAGAGTATCAATTTATTAACGAGAAGACCGTGAGGCTTGCGAAGCTGTAACAAAGGATTTCCAAAGTTC
>CAUSVW010000023.1:0-13323 GCA_963535155.1 uncultured Atopobium sp. | reverse complement strand
TTATATAAGAAATTTAACTATCGATAAATTCTGTATCTACGGAACACACCTAAGTAAGATATTCTGCTCAGATGCGGGCATTTTACACATCTAATAAAGATAATCTGCATGATTAAGGTATTTTCAGCGTCATGTATACGTCTTTTTGACAGATTATCCGACTTAGGTGTGTTTTGAACTGCCTCCTATTTCTCGTGTCCAAGAAATGGGAGGCAGTTCAGACATAAGAGGTTTCAAGAATAGAAACTGTTAGCTGTTACTGTCTTGCTTTTACCTCAGCAACAAGCTGATCAGCAGGCACCTGTACCTGCTCGTGAGACTCCATGTCACGAAGAGTGACAGCGCCGGCTTCAACCTCATCTGGACCAATGACCACGCAAAGCGTTGCACCCATCTTGTCTGCCTGCTTAAACTGAGCCTTCAGCGAACGACCAGTGCGGTCAGCCTCGCATCTAATACCAGCCTCACGCAGCGCCAGCACAGCATCAAATACAACAGGAGCCTGTTCAGCACCTGCGCAAGCAACATAAACACAGCTTGGAGCTGCTGGCTCGGCTGCAACACCAAGAGCCTCCAGCGCCAGCATAATGCGCTCAAAACCAACAGCAAATCCGACACCTGGGGTTGGCTTTCCACCTTCAAGCTCAACAAGACCGTCATAACGACCGCCACCGCCAATGGCGCCGACACCAGCGTTTGGAATCTCTACCTCAAAGACGGTACGCGTATAGTAATCCAGGCCACGAACAAGCGTTGGATCCTCAATGTATGAAATACCCGCAGCATCCAGATAGGCCTTGACCTGCTCATAGTGAGCACGACAATCATCACACAGGTTGTCAGAAATCAGTGGAGCATCCTTCATGATCGCGTGACAACTCTCGTTTTTGCAGTCAAACGCACGCAGCGGATTAATCTCTGCACGCTCAAGACAGTCCTCACACATCTCATCCTTGTGATCAAGAATGAACTGCTTGACCTTCTCGCGATATGCAGGACGGCACTCCGCATCACCCATGGAGTTAATCATGAGCTTCATATCAGCTGGCGAGAAACCCATCTGCTCGTAAAACTTCATCAACATGATGATGGACTCTGCATCGGCAGCTGGATCAGAAGCTCCAAGCCACTCAACACCTACCTGGTGGAACTGACGCAGACGGCCCTTCTGAGGACGCTCTCCCCTAAACATTGCCTCGGCGTACCAAAGCTTTGCGGGTGTTCCTCCCTGTGGCACAAAGTTGTGCTCAACAGCAGCACGAACCACACCAGCAGTTCCCTCAGGACGCATAGCCATACGCTGACGAGGCTTAAGACCGGACTCATTACCGACAGCTAGCAGGTCCTCAAGCAGCGCGCCAGAGAAGACGCGAAATATCTCTTTGCGGACAACATCGGTGGACTCACCAATACCGTGAACAAAGGTATCTACCTGCTCAAGTGCAGGAGTCTCAATGCGGTCAAAGCCATAAGTACCAAACAGATGGCGAGCAACATCCTGCATATGCTCCCAAGAGCGCATATAGCCGCCGTAAAGATCTTCGGTACCTTGAATTCTCTGACCCATGAATCCTCCTTGTTGCAAACATAGATGTTTCTAGTTTACCCGTGAGCGGCAACTCTGGCACAGAAAAGCTTTTATAACTTTTGAAACCTATGAAAAAATCCGATTATTTTCTAGAAAACGTGAAAAAGTGCTCATGTAAGGGTTGCTTTTTAATTCCTACCATTTAGTATGAATTAGCGGATTTTGGGGTATGACAAAAACGTCAGTGACATTGGCGTTTGTCTTTGTCACAAAATCGCACTAGCGCAAAGGTTTTGCTCGCCCTAGAGCTGCCCTCTAGCTAGTCTCAAACGTATCACGTGCTTGCACGTAGAGATATTTGGAGAGAGATTTATGGCAACTGAGCTACTCCGTGTAAACGGAATTTCCGCAGGTACCGAGGAGAAATCCATCCTGCATTCAATTGATCTGAGCATTGGTGATGGCCAGGCTCACGTCCTTATGGGACCTAACGGCGCAGGTAAATCAACACTTGGCCGTGTCATCATGGGTGACCCCACCTATAAGATTACCGACGGTTCCCTTATCTTTAATGGCGAGGATGTAACTGAGCTTGCTGCAGATAAGCGCTCACTTGCAGGTATCTTCCTCTCCTATCAGGCACCTGTTGAGGTTCCTGGTGTTCCTCTTTATTCATTCCTGCGTACCATTACGCAAATGCGCCCCGAGCTTAAGATGACCGCTCGTCAGTTCCGTCAGCGTGTTGGTCAGATTTCTGATCAGCTTGAGCTTGACCAGGGTTTCTTGATGCGTGAGCTTAACGTTGGCTTCTCTGGTGGCGAGAAGAAAAAGGTTGAGATGCTCCAGCTTCTGCTGCTTCAGCCTAAACTTGCCATTCTCGACGAGACCGACTCCGGCCTGGACGTTGACGCACTCTCCGTTGTTTCAAAGGGTATTCAGGCTTATCGCGAGACCTGTGACGGCTCGCTGCTCATCATTACTCACAACACCCGCATTCTTGAGCGCCTTGAGATTGACCGCACTCACGTTATGGTTAAGGGTCACCTGGTAGCAGACGGCCCTGCTGACCTCATCAATCAGATTGACCACGAGGGCTTTGAGCGTTTTGAGAATCAGACTGATGAGGGCGGTGCTAACTAGTGAGCGAGAAGAAGCGATCTGAGGTCGCTGACGTAGACCGCTCGCTCTACGACTTCACCAAGTCCGAAGAGGGTTACGAGCGCTACGATGATGGCCTTACGCCAGAAATTGTGCGTGCTATTTCCGAGAAAAAAGAAGAACCCGAATGGATGCTCCAGATGAGGTTGTCGGCCCTGGAAACCTATCACCAGCGCCAGATGGCTACCAACTGGGGACCTTCTATTGCAGGTCTGGATTTGAACCATATCTCCACGTATGTCTCGCCAAAGACTCAGCAGGCAAATAGCTGGGACGACGTACCTGAGGATATTAGGGATACCTTTGATCGTCTGGGCATTCCACAGGCAGAAGCAGAAAGCCTTGCTGGTGTTGGTGCTCAGTACGATTCTGAGATTGTTTATCACAACATGCGTGAGGAGGTTGCTGAGCAGGGCGTTATTTACACCACCATTGAGGATGCTTTGCACGATCCGCAGTGGGAGCCTGTTGTTAAAGAGTACTTTGGCAAGCTGATTCCTCCTTCAGACCACAAGTTTGCGGCTCTGCACTATGCCGTTTGGTCTGGCGGTTCTTTTGTGTATGTGCCTAAAAACATCACTCTGGACTACCCACTTCAGAGCTACTTTAGGCTAAATGCTCAGGGCGCTGGCCAGTTTGAGCACACGCTTATTATTGTTGAGGAAGGCGCTGACCTGCACTTTATTGAGGGCTGCTCCGCACCTAAGTACTACGCAGCAAACCTCCATGCAGGAGCTGTTGAGCTCTTTGTTAAGGACGGTGCTCGTCTGCGTTACTCGACCATCGAAAACTGGTCCAAGAACATGTACAACCTCAACACCAAGCGCGCCATCATTGGCAGCAATGCAAAGATGGAGTGGGTCTCGGGCTCTTTTGGTAGCCACGTTTCCTACCTCTACCCTTCTACCATTATGAACGGCGATTCCTCTAACTGCGAGTTCACCGGAATCACGTTTGCAGGAGCTACACAGGACCTGGATACAGGCTGCAAGGTTATTATCAATGGCTCCAATAACTCGGCAAACGTTGACACCAAATCCATCTCCAAGGACGGTGGCGTCAATACCTTCCGCTCTGCAGTTACCGTTGGTCGCAAGGCAGAAAACGCTCGCGTGGCGTTCTCTTGCCAGTCGCTGATGCTGGATAACATCAGCCGTTCCGACACCATCCCAGAGATGGATGTCCGCAATGCAACTGCTCAGATTGGCCACGAGGCAACTATTGGTCGCATTTCTGACGACACCGTTTTGTACCTGATGAGCCGCGGTTGCTCTGAGGCTGAGGCTCGCACCATGGTAGTTAACGGATTTGCAAACCCTGTCTCAAAGGAGCTCCCTATGGAGTACGCCGTTGAGATGAATAATCTGATCAAACTTGAGATGGAAGGAGCGATTGGCTAATGGATAACGTTTTGATTAATCGCGCCAACGTTCCTGCAGCTCAGACATGGAACCGTCTACGCGCTAACTCACTGTCAGTTTCCGTTCCTAATCACGCTGATGCAGGCAAAGTGTACCTGCCTCTGCCTCGCCTTTTTGAGCGCATTGAGTGTGGAATGGGACAGGAGGTTACTGACTACGTAGAGTCTCAGGCATTTAAGTCTGATTTCTACAGTGTTCCCGCTCATACCAAGCGAGAAGAACCAATTGTTGTTGCCGTTTCTGCAGCTCAAAACCAGTGTGCTAATACCGGCGTTATCGTACGTGAAGGCGCTGAGGCCACCGTGGTTATCGCTACGATTGCAGGCGATGCGAGCGACGGCGCACCTGCGGGCGGCGCCGCGAACGGCAGTAACGCGCTCCCAACAAGCGCTGCGCTCACCCGCATTGTGGTTGAGACTGGTGCAAAGCTGCACCTCATTGAGATGCTTGGTGTCAACGAAGGCCAGCAGCACCTTGAAAGCGTTGGTCTTGAGGTTCACCAAGACGCGGCTGTTGATGTTAAGCAGTACGCTCTGGGCGGCTCAACCATTGGTCTTGGACTCACCGCTAACTTGGTTGGTGCTCGAGCTCGCCTTGACCTCAACAATCGCTATCACGCTACTCACGAAGAAACGCTTGATATCAACCACCTGGTACGCATGCGTGGAACCTCAACACGCGCGCAGCTCACTGAGTCTGGCGTCCTTAACGAGGCAGCTAAGAAGACGCTTCGCGCAACCATCGATCTTGTCCGTGGCGCAAAGGATGCCCAGGGTAACGAGATTGAAACGGTCATGATTCTTGGCGACGACGTTGTCAACAAGACCATGCCTGTTATTCTCTGCGATGAGGACGATGTTGCTGGTAACCACGGCGCTACCATTGGATCCGTCTCCCCCGAGCAGCTTGATTACCTTGCGGCTCGAGGACTTTCTCGCCAGGCTGCTGAGCAGCTGTTTATACGCGCTCTCTTTGAAGACGCCATCATCAACGCGCCTGAGGAAATTTCTCACCGCGTGGCTGTTGAGCGTTGCGAGGCTGAGCTGGGCGCAGAAATTGCTCACGACTATGACGAAGCTGCAGGTAGCAAAGATGCCGCCAGCAACGACGGCAATGATTCCAGCTCCGAGACCAATTCCAACAAAGGTGGTGTCGCGTAATGACCGACGCAGAAGTTGCTCAGATTACCGATAATCCTTACAAGGCAGATTTTCCACTTCTGGCAGCAAATCCCGAGGTAGCGTACTTGGACAGTGCTGCTACTTCTCAGCGTCCACGCGAGGTTATTGAGGCGCAGTCGCGTTTCTACGAGACCATGAACGCAAACGCTTTGCGCGGATTGTACCGTTGGAGCGTGGAAGCAACCGCAGCTATCGAGGGTGCTCGTACTTCGATTGCAAAGTTTATTGGTGCTGTCGATAAAAACGGCAAGCCAGAAGACCGTCAGGTTATCTTTACGCGCAACACTTCTGAGGCGCTTAATCTGGTTGCTTCAAGCCTTGGCCGCTATGCACTCAAGCCAGGCGATGACGTGGTCATTTCCATTATGGAGCACCACTCAAATATCATCCCTTGGCAGCAGATTTGTAAAGCTACCGGCGCTAACCTGGTGTACCTGCGCATGAATTCGCAGTACCAGATTACACCCGAAGAGATTGCGTCAAAGATCACCGAGCACGCCAAAATTGTGTCTGTCACACACGTCTCCAACGTGCTGGGCACCCGCAATGACATCAAAGCCATTGCTAAACGCGCTCACACTATGGGCGCCTACATGGTTGTTGACGCCGCCCAATCCGCACCTCACATCCCTATTGACGTGCATGATCTTGACTGCGACCTGTTGGCATTCTCGGCACACAAGATGTGCGGACCTATGGGCATTGGCGTGCTCTGGGGTCGCACTGAGCTGCTTGATGCCATGCCACCGTTCCTTACCGGCGGCGAGATGATTGATTCCGTCACCGAAACCAGCGCTGTTTGGGCTCCTGTTCCCGAGAAGTTTGAGGCAGGCACGCAGGACGCCGCAGGTATCTATGCTACTGGCGCCGCTGTCGAATACCTCAATAGCTTGGATATGGCAAAGATCGAGAAGCGAGAAGAACTTCTCGCCAGGTACTTGGTGCAGCAGCTGTGCACGCTGGACTTTGTTGATATTATTGGCTCTAAGCTGGGACAAAACCACGTGGGCGCTGTGGCGTTTAACGTGCGCGGCGTTCATCCACACGACGTCTCGAGCATCCTAGACATGAACAACGTTTGCATTCGCGCTGGTCATCACTGCGCTGAACCGCTTCTGATTGAGCTGCATGAATCCAGTACCTGCCGCGCATCCGTTGCGTTCTACAACGATAAACACGATATTGACCAGCTGATCGAAGGCCTTAACCAGGTATGGAAGATCTTTGGCAGCACGGTTAGCAACAAATAAAACAAGGAGTTGAAATAAGTGGCAGCAAACGACCTGTATAACGCTGAGTTTATGGACCACGTTTCTCACCCCGATTACAAATATCAGATGGATAATCCAACCGTCTCCCACGAGGGCGTTAACCCTTCTTGTGGCGATGAGCTCACGTTTTCCGTGCGTATTGAGGATGGAAAGATTGCCGAGGCTGCTTTTGTGGGTAGCGGATGTGCAATCTCTCAGGCTTCGGCCGACATCATGAGCGATCTGATGATCGACCGCACCCCAGAAGAGGCCATTGAACTTTGCAAACTCTTTGGACGCATGATTCGCGGAGAAGAGACCGACGAGGCTGTACTTGACCAGTTGGAAGACGCCAACATTCTGCATGACATCGCTCACATGCCAGCGCGCGTTAAGTGCGCCGAGCTGGCATGGCATACGCTTGAGGAGATGCTCGAGGCTCACAACAGCGGTTCCGCCGCAGCTGGCGCGTCAACCACCGAGGACGGCGAGGGCGCGGGCAACGGCAGTGCCACAAGCGCGAGCAACGGCGACTCCGCAAGCGCCAAGGACGGCGAGTAGACGTGGCCGGAATGTTCTCTACAAAGGGAATGTACGCGCTTCGCGCAATGGCTGACCTGGCCGTTCACGACGGCTGGGTCTCGCTGGGCGACGTTTCCGAGCGCCAGAACATCTCTCGCAAGTACCTTGAGCAGGTCATTGCGCTAATGCACAAGGCTGGATACGTCGAGAGCCTGCGTGGAAAGGGCGGTGGCTATCGACTCACGCGCAAGCCCGAGGACTACACGCTGGGCGAGATTCTTCGCGCAGCCGAAGGCAATCTTGCGCCTGCCAGCTGTCTGAGCTGCACAAACACCACCCTCTGTCCCCAGATGGAGTCCTGCACCACCATCAATATTTGGCGCGACCTTGGGCGCATGACCTCCAGTTTCCTGGACAGCAAGACGCTTGCGGACATCGCCCACAACGAAGGCAACATGCACGTCTCCCCCGCCGACAATCCCACTGCCGAGTAAGCATTTAAGCTGCGCTTTTATTGTCGTGTGCGGTGGGACTTGCACAGCGAGAAGACCCCGGAGTGCACCGGGTTTCTCGCGAGAAGAACGTGCTGGACGTGCGTCGAATGCAAGTCAAGTGCGCGCCTGATTTCTGCAAAGAATCTGTAAATTTTGCCTGAAAACACCAAAGAATCTGTGGATTTGCCTGATTTCATTAAAGAATCTGTGTCAGATTTACAGATTCTTTGTACTTTTCAGGCAACTTAAAAGGGTCACAGGCTCGCTTGTCCTGAATTTAGCAGAGCTTTTCTAGTTCACTCCACAATTTGATTCTTTTAGCTCTTTCCATTTTTCTGCGATCAGACGATGTATGTCTTCTTGGTATTTCAAGCTGATTTCTAATTGAGTTAAACATGTTATCCATAAAAACGATGTCATCATACTCAGCTTTTCCAATAACAAATTCCATTATTCCAGCTGAAACGAGTTCATTATTACGCCGATAGTCGCGCGTTGAAACCTCTGCTAATTCATGTACGGCCCCATTGTATTCAATGGCTGCTTGTCTATTTGTGTCTGCATTGTAGTTACCCTTTGAAAGCAATAGATCGATAGCCCTTGTTTTCTCTGTAAGTACTCTGCTCTTTAATTGCTGAATCCTTACTTCCTTATTTAGCTCAACCTTAGGAATTGCATAACCACCTGCGGACACAGGTAGCGAAGCGCGAAGAGCAAGTTTGACTTCCATTGGAGAAGCAGCATTATCAAAAGAATACGATGATGCTAATCTTGCATTTCTTATTCCGTTACATCTAGAAACTGAGGATAAATAACGCTCAAAGTCTACCTTTTGAAAAACTGGATCATACCAATTAGATCTCAATTCAGAGGTAGATGGGTCGATAACATACCTACCTTGGAATTCTGAAATTAGCATCACTGTTTCTAGTAATGTTTGTTCTTGGGCCATTTCAATCATGAGTTCAAAAGGTGACGCCACTTTAATTAGTGATTTCCCAAGAATTAGCTCCATACTTGGTGTTTGCGCAAAATGAGACGAAGTGTGAAATTTTATTCTGTTCGATTGATAGGTATTTTTCTTCTCGTCAACTACCAACTCAATTGGCTCAGTCAGCAATATTCCTAAGCTAGAAAATACCTTCTCCTTGATTTGATCAAGCTCTAAAGTTAAAAACTCTGTATGAATTCCGGTACTCGAAGAGTCATGGTGGATCAATCCGTGACCCTTAATTCTCATAGCACGGAATAATTGTAGAGCGGTTGTATGTGATAGATAAAATTCCATGAATACATAGTATTTTCTTAAGAAAAACTTGCAACTAATGTCGCCGATTGTAGATAAGTGACATTTCTTGTAAAACTGCAGGTCAGGCAAACCTGTCAGAAAATCATTGCCACTAAATGTCCAGCTAGCGACGTTAGACCTTCCCTGCGACGTATTCTCGGTCAAATTCCGGTCAAATTCAATTTGCGCCAAATTCGTAATTTTCATTTTTCTGTGAGAATGCACTGAGGCGCGAAAATCTAATCTTCCTTGTATAAAAGTTGCCTAAAAAGTTAAAAGAATCTGTAAAACGGCCACAGAATCTTTGACAAAATCAGGCAAATCCACAGACTCTTTGACGAATTTAGGCAAAATCCACCGAATCTTTTCACTTTTCAGGCTCGCATTAGGGCTCGCACCAGACGCATCAACCGCCCCTCGCGAGAAGGGCGTGCTAGGTGCACGTCTTTCGCGCGTACCGTGCCCAACAAAAAACGGACCTGGGGAAAATCCAGGTCCGTCGTTTTAACTAGCTGCGAGCGCGCATCGCGTCGCATCGCGCGCCGTCGCATCGACGCACGCGCGTTCAGCGTGTGCGTGGGTTAGTTCCAAGCCTTACCGTCGGAACCAAACTCGCGGATGAGCTCCTTGGTGCGCTCGACAATTGCCTCACGACCAGGCTTCAGGAGCTTACGAGGATCGTAGCCCTTGCCGTTGTCAACAAGGCCAGCCTCAACGTACTTCTTGGTTGCCTCAGCAAAGACAAGCTGAAGATCGGTGTTGACGTTAATCTTGGAGATGCCCATAGAGATAGCCTTCTGAACCTGCTCTACAGGAATACCGGTACCACCGTGGAGAACAAGTGGAAGATCGCCAACGCGCTCCTTGATAGCCTTGAGCTGATCGAAGGAGAGACCCTCCCAGTTAGCTGGGTAGATACCGTGAATGTTGCCGATGCCGCATGCAAGGAAGTCAACGCCCAGGTCAGCAATCTTTGCGCACTGCTCAGGATCAGCAAGCTCGCCCTTAGCGGTTACGCCGTCCTCGGTACCGCCGATGCCGCCGACCTCAGCCTCAACAGAAATGCCCTTTGCGTGAGCTGCCTTTACGACCTCTTCGGTGCGCTTAAGGTTGGTCTCAAAATCAGGCTCGTGAGAACCGTCATACATGATGGAAGTAAATCCAGCCTCGATGCACTTGAATGCATCCTCGTATGAACCGTGGTCAAGGTGGAGAGCAACTGGAACAGTGATGTTCTTGTCCTCAACAAGACGACGAACCATATCTGCAACAACGCGGTAGCTTACCTGCCACTTTGCTGCGCCGCTGGTGCACTGAATGATGACAGGAGACTGAAGCTCTTCTGCTGCATCAAGGATTGCTGCGGTCCACTCAAGGTTGTTCTCGTTGAATGCGCCGATGCCATAGTGACCCTTCTCGGCACTCTGGAGCATGGCTTTTGCGCTTACAAGCATGCTAAACCTCCGTTTGACGGAAAACTGATACATATAAATGATACCTTGTTTCATCACCTTTGATAGGGTCGTTTTTAACAAAACACCGCGAGAAACCCGACGCACTTGATTGAGCATCCCGGCGCACTTGATCAAGCAACTTGACGTGCGCTTGGACAAGTATCCCGACGGGTTTCTCGGCAGCTGATGTTGCGATTTAGCGACGAAACATTACTTCTTCACAAAAATGAGGTAGGCTATCAGTTCGAAGAAAGGAGCATCTTGTGAGCTATAAGCACTTTGATGCAGACAAAACTCGACTTACTTCGCCTGCTCAGCCTACAGATGAGGCAACAGACGAGAAGCCCGGCCTTCTTAAGGACGTCTCGATTACCCAAATTTTGGCAACGTCGCTTGCTGCGGTAACCGCATTTGTGTTGTCAAACCAGATTGGTATTGCTGGCTCAATCATCGGCGTGGCTGTTGGTGCCGCCGCCTCGGCGCTTGCTTCGCAGATTTACCAGAACGTTATTAGGCGCTCCACGCACAAGTTCCGTAGCAGCGACAACGATGACTACAACCAGCAGGCATATCCAGACAACAATCAGACTACGCTCGAGGGCACGCAGTACATGCCTCGACCCCAATACGCACCTTCTCGCGATTACTACTCCAACGCCGCTTCTACCGCGGGACAATCGTCGCAGGTAAATCGCGCGCCAAAGTTGTCGCGCAAGCGTGTAAGAGCGCTGACTATCGTGACCATTATTTCGATCATCTTTACCATTTCTGCCGTCATTCTTTACGCCATGTTCCTCAGCTATATCACCGACGGATCCGGTCTTGGACCAAAGGTCAGCACTACCCCAGTTGTGACAGAAAAGACTGCGGATACCAGCAATTCAACGGATAAGAAGAACGACTCCAGCTCTTCTAGCGAGAAGACCGACGAGTCAAGCAAGTCCACTGATTCCAAGGATTCCTCTTCGGAGAGCACTGACTCCAAGAAATCAGAGACCACCAGCTCCGACAGCTCGTCTAGCTCGGAAAAGACAGGCGATTCTAGCAGCTCAAACAACTCATCGGAGAGCAACTCTTCCAGCAACAATTCCGGAACGGGCAACTCAAACAGCAATTCTGGTTCCAATCAGAACTCCGGCTCCAACAGCGGCACCAACAGCGGATCTAACGGTTCTGGCTCAAACAGCTCCAACGGAGGCAACTAAGCAGCCAGTACGGCAGCCGCGGTCGCAGCACTACCGTCGCGGCAGCTACCGGAGCATCTAACAGCAACAACAAGCAGCAGCTCACACAGAGCTTGCTACAGAAAGGATGGGTATGGAAACCACAAATGCATGGAAAAAGTACACCTCGGAGGACCTGGACAAACTCCAGTCGTTTACCGAGGGCTACAGAAAGTTTATCTCCGAGAACAAGACTGAGCGCGAGTGCGCCGCAAGCGCTATCAAGCTTGCCGAAACAGCGGGTTACGTTAAGCTATCTGACGCCATCGCTGCAGGTAAAACCCTCAAAGCTGGCGACAAAGTCTACGCAGACATTCGCGGCAAGTCCGTCATCTTTGTCCAGATTGGTACCAAATCCCTGGAAGAGGGCCTAAACATCCTTGGTGCTCACATCGATTCCCCTCGCCTGGACGTCAAGCAGAATCCTCTTGAGGAGCGCAACGAGCTGGCAACCTTTGACACCCACTACTACGGCGGCGTCAAGAAGTACCAGTGGGTCACCATTCCTCTGGCAATTCACGGCGTTCTTGCACTTAAAGACGGTAGCGTCGTAAACGTTTGCGTTGGTGAGGACCCAACCGATCCTGTTTTCTGTATCTCCGATCTTCTCATCCACTTGAGCGCTGAGCAGCTTGGAAAGACTGCTTCCAAGGTCATCGAGGGCGAGATGCTGGACCTCATTGTTGGCAACCGCCCACTTGTTTGGGGCCAGAATGGCGAGAAACCCGCTGATGCAGAAGGCGACGAGCCAAAAGAAGCTGTTAAGGCTAACGTCATCAACATCCTGAAGGACCTCTACGGCATTGAGGAAGCAGACCTTCTCTCTGCTGAGCTTGAGATTGTTCCTGCAGGTCCTGCTCGCGACATGGGCTTTGACCGCTCCATGATCTTGGGCTACGGTCACGACGACCGCAGCTGCTCCTACCCTTCCCTGATTGCGCAGCTTGAGTGCGACACTCCTGCTCGTACCTCCGTCACCATCCTGACCGACAAGGAAGAGATTGGCTCCGTTGGCGCTACCGGCATGAATTCTCTCTTCTTTGAGAACATCATGGCGGAGGTTCTAGCGCTTGCCGGTTTTGAGTCTCCACTTTCTCTGCGCCGCTGCATGGCCAACTCCTACATGCTCTCTAGCGACGTTTCTGCTGGTTATGACCCAAGCTTTGCTGGTAGCTTTGAAATCAAGAACTCCGCCATCATGGGTCACGGTCTTGCTTTTAACAAGTTCACTGGTAGCGGCGGCAAGGTTGGCTCCAACGACGCTGATGCCGAGTACGTTGCACTGATTCGTCGCATTATGGACAACGCTGGCGTCCAGTTCCAGACCGCTGAGCTTGGCCGCGTTGACGCTGGTGGCGGCGGAACTATCGCATACATGCTGGCAAAATACGGCATGCACGTCATCGACTGCGGCGTCCCTGTTCTCTCCATGCACGCACCTTGGGAGGTTGCAAACAAGGCTGACATCTTCGAGGCATATCGCGGTTACCGTGCATTCCTGGAGTTCAGCGAGTAATTAAGCTGCGCATATTAGCGGCGTACACAAATTCCGCGCGCAAATCGAGCTAACAAGAAAGACGTGAGAGACAAGCCTCTCACGTCTTTTTCTGTATCAAATCCAGGGCGAGAAACCCATCCAGCCCGCAGTGAACTGCCTCCCATTTCTTGGACACGAGAAATGGGAGGCAGTTCAAAACACACCTAAGTCAGATAATCTGTCAAAAAGACGTATACATGACGCAGAAATTGCCACAAACACGCAGATTATCGTCATTAGATGTGTAAAATGCCCGCAATTGAGCAG
>CAUSVW010000022.1:0-13840 GCA_963535155.1 uncultured Atopobium sp. | reverse complement strand
CTTTAGATGTTATAAAAAAAGATACCAGTACATAATTTCTTAATACCAATTTTATGTTTTCATCGTATTTGAGCAGGATTTTAGGGTTGTTTACTCCATTTATTACGTATAAAGGTGCGTTATAGGAACTTCTAATTTTTCAGAAAAAGTTCTAACTTTTTAGTGCCCCATCACAATTTATCCATATATCTACCTGCGAAAATAACAATGAACGTACCGTTTACGGTAAAAATAGTACCGTTAAGCCGCCGATTGTTAACGTACACATCACAAGATGCTCACTAGACTATACTTATATTAGGTTGTTATCTGGTATCTACCACTTAGAGGGAAGCTTCATCACCCCTAGTTTTCCGTGTAGCTCTCCAGATAGTTTCCAACTCTTTGAAAGGAGTTTGACATGGTAGGTTGCGTTTTAACTGGTCATGGAACTTTTGCAAACGGTCTTGCTGATGCTTTAAAGATGATTGCTGGTGAGCAAGAAGCTTTTGTTCCCGTTCCTTTTATTGAAGCCGGTGCTGCAACGTTCCCAGAAACTCTTGCTGCAACAATTTCCGATCTTCTTGACACTACTGACGGTGTGCTGGTTTTCTGCGATCTGCTTGGCGGAACACCTTTTAATCAGGCAATGATTATTGCTCAGAGTTATTCAAACGTAGAAGTTGTTACAGGTACAAACCTTCCTATGCTTCTTGAAACACTTGGTAGTCGCATGGCAGATACCTCTCTTGAAGAGCTGGTTGAGACTGCTGTTTTAGCTGGTAGCCAGGGAGTTGTCCATAAGCGTCTTGAGCTTGAGGTTGAGCCAGAAGATGACATCTTCGGAGACGATGGTATTTAAGTAGCGTTTTGTTGTTGAGTTAAGGAGATGCACATGGCAAATCTAGCAGAGAACATTCTTGCTTCATCCATTGTTCTTCTCGCGTTCTTGGTAATTTTGGGCCTTGTTTATTCCTTCTTTGTTTGGAGAGCCTCTTCTAAAAAGGCGGGAACAACTTCAGAATTTCTGAAGAATCTTCATGCAGGTCAGAAAGTTAAGACTAACAGCGGAATGTATGGCGTAGTTAAAAACGTCAAAAAAGAAACGGTAGATGTTGAGTTTGCGCCAAATGTGGTCATCACGTTGGATCGTTGGGCGGTAATCAGCGTTTCCAACAATAAATAAATTTGCAGTAAAACACGCAGCGCAAGTTGCGAGTAGTGCGATGAAAATCGCAGATAGCACGCACAAGTGTGCGCGTAAAGAGAGGAGAACTTGTTATGGGAGAACCAGATATCAAGCTTGCTCGAATCGATAATCGTTTGATTCATGGTCAGGTTGCTACTCAGTGGAACGGCACCCTTGGAACTAACCTCATCCTTGTTGCTAATGATGAGGTTGCAGGAAATAAGATGCGCCAGGGCCTCATGGATATGGCTGCTCCAAGTGGCGTTGCAACCAGGTACTTTACGCTTCAGAAGACTATTGAGGTAATTCATAAGGCTTCTGCAAGCCAGCACATTTTCTTAGTTGCCGAGAATCCAGAGGATGTCCTCACTCTGGTCAAGGGCGGTGTTCCAATCAAAAAGGTGAACATCGGCAATATGCACATGGCTGAGGGAAAGCGACAGGTCGCCACAAGTGTGGCGGTAGACGATAAGGACGTCGCTGCCTTCCGTGAGCTTCAGGAATTGGGGGTGACTCTAGAGATTAGGCGTGTTCCTACGACCCCGGTCGAGGATATCTCAAAGCTATTCGAGTAAGTTTTGCGCGCAACTTCCTGGTAGAGATTACAAAAAGTTGCAATGGTGCAACGTTTCTAGCAGGCTGGCAAAGGTATTCGGATAGTCTGCCGATCATCGTCATCGGTAGTTATGGTGTGTTTGAAAGGAGGAGTTAAGATGGATGTTAGCCCTATTCAGGTGTTATTAATTTTCATCGTTGCGTTTATCGCTGGCATCGATCAGTTTAGTTTCCTCGAGTCTCTTTACCAGCCAATCGTAACTGGTTTTTTGGTTGGTTTGATTCTTGGTGACGTTCAGACTGGTCTCATTGTTGGTGGTACCTATCAGCTTATGACCATCGGTAACATGCCTGTTGGTGGTGCACAGCCACCTAACGCTGTTATCGGCGGCATTATGTCTGCAGTCTTTGCAATCACTACTAAGCTTGAGCCAATGGCCGCTGTAGCTGCAGCAATTCCATTCTCCCTGCTTGGTCAGTATGCAGTAACCATCATCTTTACCATTATGTCTCCTGTAATGGCAACTGCTGATGCATACGCCGAGAAGGCCGATCCTAAGGGAATTGCTCGTATCAACTATGGTGCAATGGCTGCTCTTGGTCTCTTCTTTGGTGTCATTGTTACCCTGTTCTTCCTGGGTGGCGCTGCATTTGGAACTCAGATCACCACGGCAATTCCAAAGTGGCTCATGAATGCACTGTCCGTCGCTGGTGGCATGATGCGCTTCGTCGGCTTTGCAATCCTGCTGAAGGTTATGGTTTCTCGCGAGCTTTGGGGCTTCTTCCTCATGGGCTTCGCAGCTGCAATCGTATTTATCAGCATTCCTGAGCTCTCTGGTCCAGCACTTCTGCTTCTTGCTCTCATTGGCTTTGGTATCGCATTCTGGGATTACCAGCTCCAGACCAAGATGAAGAATGCTGCTCCTGCTGTTGTTGCTGGAGGTGACTTCGAAGATGGCATTTAATATTCCTGATACCTATCAGAACACCACTCCTGCTGAGCCACTTGATCAGAAGACGCTCAACAAGATGGTATGGCGCTCCCTGTTCCTGCAGGCTTCCTTCAACTACGAGAGAATGCAGGCAGCTGGTTGGCTCTACGGTATCCTCCCAGGTCTTGAGAAGATTCACGGCGACAACAAGGATGACCTTGCTGCTTCCATGAGTCACAACCTTGAGTTCTACAATACCCACCCATTCTTGGTCACTTTTGTTATGGGTATTGTTCTCTCCCTTGAGCAGAACAAGCTGGATATCCCAACCATTCGTGCAGTCCGCGTTTCTGCAATGGGTCCTCTGGGCGGCATTGGTGACGCACTGTTCTGGTTCACCCTTGTTCCAATTACTGCTGGTATTACCTCTAACATGGCAATTTCCGGCAATGTCTTTGCACCATTCTTGTTCCTTATCATCTTCAACATCGCACAGTTCGCTGTACGTTATTGGCTGATGAACCTTTCTTACAAGATGGGCACTGACGCAATTACCCTGCTCACCGAGAACGCAAAAGAGTTCACTCGTGCTGCTTCTATCCTGGGCGTCTTTGTTGTTGGCTGCCTGGTTGTCTGCTACGGTGGAACCAAGCTTGGCGCTGGCGCAAACATCCCTAACGGTGAGACACACAGCGTTGTTCTTTCTCAGGTAACTCTTTCTGACGAGCAGCTTGCTTCTGGTCAGTATGACAAGGCTCTCTTTGCTGAGGGTTCCTATGCTGACTACAAGAAGAATCCTGAGTCCGTTAAGTTCATCGGCGGCAAGACTGCTGACGGCAAGGACGGCACTACTGCTATTGCTCCAGTCGGCAACGGTGTTAACCTGGTAACTGTTGGCGAGGAAGTTACTTCTCCTGTCTCCATTGACATCCAGAAGATCCTCGACGGCGTTTGCCCAAAGCTTATCCCATTGGCTCTTACCCTTTGCCTGTACTATCTCATGGCAAAGCGTAACTGGACTCCAATTATGTGCATCTGCCTGCTTCTGGTAATTGCACTTCTTGGTTCTGGCTTTGGCGTTCTCCCATATATTTGGGGTTAAGTAAGTGTGACGGGTGTCCACTTAGTGGGCACCCGTCTTTTATAGGAGAGTTTTGATGACAGCGTTTATGGGAAGACAGCCACTCTACGAACAGCTAGCAAACATGCTGCGCTATCGTATTGAGAACGAGATGGATCCAGACGATCCACTTCCTTCTGAGCGTGAGCTCTCCGATTCCTATGGACTTTCTCGCACCACGGTAAGACTTGCCCTGCAAGAGCTTGAACACATGGGACTCATTTATCGCCAGCGTGGCCGCGGTACCTTTGTTGCAGACGTCTCTGAACGTGCAACAGACCTTATGGGAGGCTATAGCTTTACTGACCAGCAGCGTCAGTTAGGTCGAGTCCCTAAGACAACTATTCTGGAGTTTGACACTATTGAGGCTAATAAGTTCTTAGCCCAGCATATGCACGTTATTCTTGGCGAGAAACTCTTCCGCATCAAACGTTTAAGAAGTGCCGATGACGTGCCTATGATGCTGGAAGTAACGTATCTTCCAGTTTCACAGTTTTTCTCGCTTACTGCTCATGATGTTGAGCAAAAATCTCTCTACCAAAATTTTGAAGAAGACTACAACATAAAGATTGGCGTAGCAGAAGAGGAGTTCAAGGCTTCAATTGCTCGCTCAGATGACGCCACTTTATTGCAAATTTCTGAAGGCTCGCCTGTTTTGAGTCTCACACGCACAACCTACAACGACAGAAATATCATTGTTGAGTTCACACTAAGCGTGGCTCGTGCGGATCAGTTTAGATACAAGATTGTACATACACGCAGTTAAATAACTGTGAGAAGGGATATCAATGTTTAAGAAGAGCCAAGAAGAGCTAAAGGCACTAGGCGCTCATATTACAACTGCCGAGATTAAGCAGCAGCCTGAGCTTTGGGAATCTACCTTTGGCATTTATCAGGAGAACCTTTCTGCAATTAAAGAGTTTGTCGAGCGTGCTCGCAATCTTGGCGAGGGTCGTCGTACCCGCGTGGTCTTTACGGGCGCAGGTACCTCGGCATATGTAGGCGATACCATTACTCCGTATCTTCGTTCTCATGGCGAGAAGAGCTCTTTTGAGTTTGCGTCTGTTGCAACTACTGATATTGTTTCTGATCCTTATGGCAGCCTTGATCCAGATGATCCAACGGTCTTGGTTTCTTTTGCACGCTCTGGTAATAGTCCAGAGAGTCTTGCTGCCGTAAATATTGCCCGTAAGATTGTTAAAAATCTTTTGCTCATCAATATTACCTGCGCTCCTGAAGGAAAACTTGCCGTTGAATCCGCAGGTAAAGACGATACATTGCTACTTCTTATTCCTGGTGCAAATGACCAGGGCTTTGCTATGACCGGCTCTTATAGCTGTATGACACTTCTTGCAACTCTTGTATTTGATAGTGCTGATGACTCACAGAAGAAGGCTTGGATTTCTGATGCTGCTGAGCTGGGTAGGCAGGTAATTGAGCGCGAGGAAGAGATTGCTGAGTGGCTCAAGAGCGATTTCAACCGCATTACCTATCTGGGTTCTGGTCCTTTTGTGGGCCTTGCTCATGAGGCTCAGCTTAAGATTTTGGAGCTTGCAGCTGGTATTAATGCAACGTCGTGGGATTCCTCAATGGGATATCGCCACGGACCAAAGTCGTTTGTCGACGAGCACACCCTGGTGTTTGATTTTGTTTCCAATAACCCTTATACGCGTCAATATGACCTGGATATTCTCGACGAGATTAAGGGAGACCAGATTGCTGCTCTGACTATTGGTATTGAGCAAGAGGGGGCAACAAACTTTACGGGAAGAACGTTTAGTCTTCCAGTATTTACAGAGCCTCTACCAGCACCTTATTTGGCTCTGCCTTTTGTAATGGTTGCTCAAGTCGTGGCACTCTTGAACTCAGTTCGTGTCAATAACAAACCGGACACACCTTCTCCAACTGGTCAGGTTAATCGAGTGGTTAAGGGTGTTACAATTCACTCACTATAGGAATTACTAAGAAGGGCGTGCCTATGGCGCGTCCTTTTGAGAATGATTGAGGTACGTATGAGTACATTTGCAGTTAAAGCAGATAAGTTCTTTTTGCCAGGAGCAACTTCTGGTCCAGGATATTTGCTCGTAGAAGACGGTGTATTTGGTCATTTCACTAAAGAGAAGCCAGACTGCGAGATTATTGACCGCACTGGTTCTTGGGTGGCACCTGGCCTTGTTGATACCCATATCCATGGCTTTCTGGACCACGATATTATGGACTGCGATCCTGATGGCGTCATTGAGATTGCTCAGGGTTTGCTCTCTAACGGTGTAACTTCTTGGCTTCCAACAACACTAACCGCAAGCGTTGAGCAAACTGGCGATGCTTGTGAGTCTGTTGCTGATGCCGCAGAGGGAATTGCGGCAAACGGTATTGATGCTGCTCGCATCCAGGGCATCTTCCTAGAGGGACCTTTCTTTACCGAGAAACACAAGGGTGCCCAGAATCCTGCGTACTTCCTTGATCCAGATGTAGAGGTCTTTGATGAGTGGCAGGAGCGCGCTGACGGCTGGATTGCCAAGATTGCTATTGCTCCAGAGCGCGATGGCGCTCCAGAGTTCTGTGCAGAGATGGCAGACCGCGGTGTTCATGTGGCACTTGGTCACTCCGATGCAACGTATGAGGAAGCTCTTGCCTGCGTAAACGCTGGCGCAGATATCTTTGTTCACACCTATAACGGCATGAGCGGTCTTCACCACCGTGAGCCAGGTATGGTTGGTGCTGCAATGACCACCCACGGTACTTATGCAGAGGTTATTTGCGACGGCCATCACCTTAATCCTATTGCAGTCCGTGCTCTGGTAAATGCAAAGGGATATGACCATACCGTTCTTATTACAGACTGCATGCGTGCAGGTGGTATGCCTAATGGACAGTACAAACTAGGCGATTTCCCTGTTGTTGTTGAAGGTGGAACTGCTCGTCTGATGGATGAGTCTCACAGCCTTGCAGGTTCAATCCTTCGTCTGTTTGAAGGCGTGAAGAACGTCTTTGACTGGGGTATTGTATCTGCTGAAGAAGCAGTTCGTATGGCTTCAGAAAACCCAGCTCGTTCCTGTGGTATTGATGATGTTTGTGGCTTCATTCGTCCTGGATATGATGCTGACTTTATTGTTGTTACAAAAGATCTTCAGCTTGAAGAGACGTTCCTTGGAGGAAAGAGCGTTTACAAGGCTTAAGCAGCAGATCTTGAGTAATGCAAACTAAAGGAAGCCTATGGAGTTCTATTCCCATAATTATTTAATTCACCATGCGACAGTATTTGACTGGACTCAGCTTGTTCTATTTGGCCTTGTTGCACTTCTAATGATCTTCTCGCTTGTGCATTACATGCGTGATAGAAAGAGTTCTAAGTATCGTGAGCTGGCGCTTATTGCGCTGTTCTCATTAATTTTTCTTGGACTTCTACAGCTTGATCGTGTGCTAGAGGTTAATCAGGCAAGTAAGCACTATGAGTCAATTGTTTCCTCACAAGAAAGCTTCGCTCGACGTCTTGAGGTTGATTTTGACCACGTGTACGTTGCCTTTGATAGCCAGGGAAATCCCTCGTATCTTGAGGTTGACGGTAAGTATTATCACGTTTTGAAAAATACCGAGAATGACTATGTCATTGAACAGATCAATCTCATTGGTAATGACATTAAGCATGTTGAGGAGTAGATCGATGAACTTTTATTTAGAAGTTGCCATTAAATTGTGCATCGGTCTTTTCTCGCTTGTTCTGGCAATTAACGTCAGCGGAAAAGGAAACCTAGCACCAACTGCAGCAATTGACCAGGTTCAAAACTTTGTACTTGGCGGCATTGTTGGCGGCATGATCTACAACAGTTCAATTACCATTTTGCAGTTCACCCTTGTCCTGCTTATTTGGCTCATTATTGTTATGGTTCTTAAATGGTTGAGAACAAACAATATGCTGGTCAAGCAGTTGATTGATGGACGTCCTGTTATTGTTATTGATAAGGGCAAGCTGCTTGTAGACAACTGTAGGTCTATGGGTCTCACTGCCTACGATGTGTCGCTGAAGCTTCGCCAGGCAGGAGTGAATTATATCTCAGACGTTAAGCGTGCCATTCTTGAGCAAAATGGACAGTTGATTATTGTTAAAAAAGGAGAAGAGAACGTTAGATTCCCGCTTATTACTGACGGACAAGTTCAGACGAACATTCTTGAGACGCTGGACCTGGAAGAGAATTGGCTTGAAAGAGAACTTGAGCATCAAGGTTATAAGTCTGCTTCAGAGGTTTATTTGGGTGAGTATAATAGTGGAGATCTGATTATTACTCCGTATGCGGAGAAAGATCAGTAGGTTAGCAAGAGATAAAACAGTTAACCTGTTTATTCCAATTCCGTTTGTGGAAAAGATAAAAAATTTATCGTTGACTTGAATTGGAATATGTATACTAAGGCTAACTTTTAGAAAGCGGACTGTCGGAAGACAGCCCGCTTTCGTGCTAAAGGGGAAGTATGAATGCATGCTCAGATGATGAGAAGTGAGTAGAAAGGCAAAGAAGTGAGGAGAAACATGGGTTTCTCGCCATGTTTTTATGCTTGGTAGTGAGGACAATCGCACGATTTTGTTTGAAGAATTTGGCACTACACCGTATTGGTTTTTATAGTTTTGGGAGATGTAACATGAATTTGAATCCAACCGTTTCTCGTCGTAGCGCACTTGTAGCTTCCGCTTTTGGCGTGAGTGCTATTCTTGCTGGCTGCAAGCCTGAGGCTCAAAAGCAAGAAGGAGCTTCTGATAATAAAGACCAGAAGAAGCTCAACATTGTTGCAAGTTTTTATCCTATGTACGATTTTGCAAAGCGCATTGCTGGCGATCATGCTGAGGTAACATGCCTCGTTCCAGCAGGTACTGAGCCACATGATTGGGAGCCATCCAGCAAGGATATGAAGACTATCCAGGAAGCAGACTTCTTGATTTACAACGGTGCTGGTATGGAGCACTGGGTCAAGGACGTACTTGATGGACTTGGTTCTGGTACAAAACTTACAGCAGTTGAGACCAGCAAAGACGTTAAACTTCTTGAGCTTGAAGAGGATGATGATCACGATCATGAGGAGAAGAAAGATGACCATGATCATGACCACGATCACGACCATGGCGGAACTGATCCTCACGTTTGGCTGAGCCCTCTGAATGCCAAGATTCAGATGAAGAATATTTGTGATGCCCTTTCCGAGAAGGACTCTGAGCACAAGTCAGAGTATGCTGCCAATCTTGATAAAGCAAATGCAGACTTTGATACGCTTGATAATGAGTTCCATAAGGGTCTGGATTCACTACCTAACAAGACCATTGTTGTTTCTCACCAGGCATTTGGTTATTTGTGCGAGGCTTATGGTCTCACTCAGATGCCTATTGAGGGTGTTGAGGCAGATGCAGAGCCAAATGCTCAGGAAATGAAAGAGATTACTGAGTTCGTAAAAGAGCATAATGTAAAGGTTATTTTTACGGAGGAACTGGTAAGTCCTAAGGTTGCTCAAGCAATTGCTGAGGCAACAGGCGCTCGTGTTGAAGAGCTTAACCCACTTGAGGGACTTACTGATGACGAGCTCAAGGCAGGCGAGGATTACCTCTCTGTTATGCGCGAGAACCTCAAGGCTCTTGAGGGCGCTCTCGCATAGTGTGTTGCCAGCTTAGGCTGGATGTTTGGAGGACGTGTTGCAGGAAAGTCAGATAGCCGTTTCGCTTCAAGACGTGAGTTTTTCTTACAAGAAGACGCGCGTCTTAAGCGATGTAAATTTAGACGTTCATCAAGGTGAGATTTGCGCGCTTATTGGTGATAACGGAGCTGGTAAATCTACGCTCTCTCGAATTGTGGTGGGTGAGCTTGAACCTACAAGTGGTAAGTCACTTCTTTTTGGAACGCCCTCGACTCGGTTTAAAGACTGGGAGCGTGTAGGCTATGTCCCACAGCTCCCTTCAGAATCGGTTAATCGCTTTCCTGCAAGCGTCGTCGAACTAGTAGATGCAAGTCAGTATGCTCGTGCCAAAAAGGTAAAGATGAGCGCAAAAGAGCGTCGCGAGCGCACGCTTGAGGCACTTGGCCTTGTAGGTATGACTGATTTTTCCACGCGTATTATTAGGGAACTCTCTGGAGGACAGCTCCAGAGAGTTCGTCTTGCCTGTGCGCTGGTTGGAAACCCATCACTACTTATCCTGGACGAGCCTACAACTGGTCTTGATAAAGAGAGTCGCAATCACTTCTATAACCTAGTGCGAGAAGCCCATGCTGCTAGAGACCTTGCGGTACTTATTGTTACGCATGATCTTGCAGCTCTTGATGCGCTGGCTTGTCGAGTTGTTGAAGTTGCTGACCACAAAGCTACAGAAATTGCAGGTAGAGGTCACGGTCATGATCACTGTGCAGTTCATGGCGCTCATTGCAATCTTGATTCTCATCATGTTCACGATCATAACCGTGGAAAATTGGATGATTTTGCTTTAACGGAGTCACTTGGTCCTGCGTCCGACGTTGTTCAAGATGCCCAAGACTCGTACGAGAGGAGGGCATAAATGTTTGAATACGTATTTATGCAGCGAGGAATTCTTGTGGGAATTCTTCTGGGAGCAATTATCCCACTGGTAGGCGTTACGGTTGTATTGAAGCGCCTTTCTATGATTGGCGATGCTCTTTCACATACCTCTCTTGCAGGTGTTGCAGGCGGCATGATTGCAGGTATTAATCCTGTTGCCGGAGCAATTGCCGCTTGTTTGGGTGGTGCGCTTTGTGTTGAGGGAGTGCGTCGTCACTTCAAAGACCAGTCAGAGCTTGCAGTTGCTATTGTGATGGCAGCTGGTATTGGTCTAGCGGGTGTTTTGTCAGGTTTTGTTCCCAACTCATCAAGCTTCAACAGCTTTATGTTTGGCTCTATTCTCACGGTAAGTGAGCAAGAAGTTCAGATGATTGTGGCCATCAGTGTGCTTGCAGTCGCATTCTGCTTCTTCCTTAGAAAAGAACTTTTCTTGATGTCTTTTGATGAGCGTCATGCCCGTTGTGTTGGTGTACCCGTAAGTCTTATTAATTTTGGCTTTGTTATCGCAGTAGCTTTGGTGGTTGCCGTAGCAGCAAGAACGGTTGGCTCACTTATTGTTTCATCTATGATGGTAGTTCCTGTTGCCTGCGCTTTGCAGATTTCCCGCAGCTGGAAGCAATGTTGTTTGTATGCAAGCACGGTGGGTATGCTGACCTCACTTGGTGGACTTGTTGTCTCCTATGAGCTTGGCCTTAAACCTGGAGGAACCATCGTTCTTCTCGCGGTTGTTACGCTTTTGTTTATCTTTCTGGTAAAAAGGGTTGTGCTGCTGCTCAAAACTCGCACAGTGTGATACTCTGAACAAAGTGCGTTGACGGAGAGGTTTGCCGGAGCACGTTGTGAACAGAGAGGGTGTTCGTGGTTGAGAAACACCTGCACAGCGCTGGTAGAGTTCACTCCCGAGCTACAACTTGAACGGCAGTTACTGCTCAGTAGGGAAGTCGTCCGCCTAACGAGACTAGGCTTTTAAGTGGATTGCACAGAGAGAAAACTGCGCAATCAACCGAGGTGGTACCGCGGAAATTTTCCGTCCTTGGGCACATGCTCAGGGGCGGTTTTCTATTGAAAGGGTAATTACATGGGAATGTCTGAGGAACTCTCGGCAATTCGCGAGCAAGTACTTGAAGGAATTGCTAAGGCAACAAACCTTGAAGCACTTGAGAAGGTACGCGTTGCATCAATGGGTAAAAAGGGCTCTCTTACAGCAATTATGCGTATGATGGGTCAGGTTCCCGCAGATCAGCGCCCTCAAATGGGTCAGCTTGCAAATACCGTTCGTGCTAACGTTGAGACCGCTATTCGCGAGCGTCAGCTTGCCTTAAAGCGAGAAGCCCTTGAAGCCCAGCTTAATGCTGAGGCAACTGATATTACCCTTCCAGGTCGTCGTCTGAGTCCTGGTACTCAGCACCTCATTGAGCAGGTACGTGAGGAGATGGAAGACATCTTTGTCAGCATGGGCTATACCATTGAGACAGGCCCTTATGTTGAGACTACCTACTACAACTTCACAGCTCTGAATGCTCCAGAGGACCATCCAAGCCGTTCTGGTAAGGATACGTTCTACGTGGTGGATAATGCACCAGAAGGAAAAGAGTCGCACGTACTGGGCGAGTCCGACGTTCTTCTTCGTACACAGACTTCTGGCGTTCAGGTACACACCATGGAGACAAAAGAGCCTCCTATTTACATGATTTGTCCTGGCACGGTATTCCGTCCTGACACCGCAGATGCCAACCACCTGCCTCAATTTACGCAGATGGAAGGCCTTGTTGTTGATGAGGGAATCACCTTTGGTGATCTCAAAGGTACCCTTGATCACTTTACTCGTGAGATTTTTGGTAAGGACCGCGCTACCCGCTATCGTCCTCACTTCTTCCCATTCACCGAGCCAAGCTGCGAGGTAGACGTTTCTTGTGGTGTTTGCCACGGTGAGGGCTGCCGTTTCTGCAAGAACACGGGCTGGCTTGAGATTCTTGGTTGCGGCATGGTTGATCCTAATGTCTTCAAGTACTGCGGTATTGATTCCGAGAAGTACACAGGCTTTGCCTTTGGCATTGGTGTTGAGCGTGTTGCAGCGCTCCGTTATGACCTTCCTGACCTGCGCATGCTCATCTCTGGTGACCAGAGAGTCCTGCGTCAGTTCTAATCATCGGCGTCTTATTAGAAAGGCAATCACATGCGTGTATCTTATGAATGGCTGAAGACGCTCGTTGATCTTCCTCAGGACCCAAAAGACCTTGAGCGCGAGTTTGTGCGCACTGGTACTGAGGTTGAGGCTATAGAGCGTGTCGGCGCAAATCTTGACCATGTTGTTACTGCTCAGGTTGTAAGCAAAGAGCCTCATCCTGATTCTGATCACATGTACGTTACCCTGGTTGACGTGGGCAATAACAATGTAGATAAGGATGGAAATCCTGTTCCTCTACAGATTGTTTGCGGTGCTCAGAACTTTAATCAGGGAGACCACATTGTTACCGCAATGATCGGTGCGGTACTTCCTGGAGACTTTAAGATTAAAAAGTCCAAGCTGCGTGGCGTTGAGTCTTGCGGCATGAACTGCTCTTCTCGAGAGCTTGGTCTTGGCGATGACCAGAGCGGCATTATGATTCTTCCAAAGGACGCTCCAATTGGTGTACCTCTTACGGATTACCTTGGCATGTCTGATGTAGTTCTTGATTGCGAGATTACCCCCAACCGCCCCGACTGCCTTTCTATGACTGGTATGGCTGTTGAGGTTTCTGCAATCTACGACACTGACACCCACATTGAGCTTCCGCGTGTTACGTCTGAGTCTGGCGCAGATGCATCTGAGCAGGTAGATGTTACTATTGCTAATCCTGAGCTTTGCTCTAGGTATACGGCTCGCATAGTGCGCAACGTTAAGATTGGCCCAAGCCCTGAGTGGCTTGCTCGTCGCGTTACGGCTTGTGGTGGCCGCTCAATCAACAACGTTGTTGATGTTACTAACTACGTGATGTACCTGACCGGCCAGCCTCTGCATGCTTTTGACCTCGGAAAACTTACCAAGGAAGATGGCAAGTACCACATTGTGGTTCGTGCTGCAGAAGACGGTGAGCACATTGTGACGCTTGACGGAGAAGATCGTGAGCTCACTTCTGATATGACGGTCATCACTGATAACGGAAAGACTCCTATTGCACTTGCTGGTGTTATGGGTGGCCTGGATTCTGAAATTACCGAGGATACCGTTGATGTCCTTTTGGAATCCGCTGTCTTTGATAATGGCCACATTAGCCGTACCAGCAGAAACCTTGATTTGATGAGCGAGGCTTCTATTCGTTACGAGCGTCTTGTGGATCCAAACGGTTGCGCATCTGTTGCAGATATTGCAGCAGCACTCTTTGAGGAGTGCTGTGGTGCTGAGGTTTGCCCTGGTATTGTTGATGTATATCCAAAGGTAAAAGAGGCAGTAACTATTACGCTTCGCCCAGAGCGCGTCTGCGCCCTTGCAGGTGCTCAAATTCCAGAAGAGTTTATGGTTTCTCGCCTTACGCG
>CAUSVW010000021.1:0-14779 GCA_963535155.1 uncultured Atopobium sp. | reverse complement strand
GCACTTCTTTTAAACACCTGAAATGCTTGCTTACACCACTTTTCGGGACACGACCTCCTAAATTTGTCTTGATATATTACTTTTTCTTCGCCACAAAGTAGTATCGATGAATTTTTCCCTTGATTACGCCATCTTGCTCAATAATTTTCTGAGCTTTAAAGAGGTTCTCTTGGTATTTTTTGACTTCAAAGTATGGAAATTCCCAGTCAATGATTCTTGCAAACCAAACAAGAGCACCTACATCATAAAATTCTATTGGCCTATAGGCTTCAGCTTCCTCAATAATGTCAAATCCATTATTTATTAATTCTTGTCTGGCAATACTTAAATAAGCTTTAGGAAAGGGAAGTTCGATATCTCCTAGTAGAAGCTCTACCAGGTCCCTGTCATTCTCAGCGCCAACCTGTTGCGTAAGAAACATACCCCCACTTTTAAGAATTCTTTTTAGTTCTTGTATGTTGTATTTACCGTGTCTGTTGGTAACAAGATCAAAGTAATCATCTTCAAACGGAAGCTCATCTCCTCCGTCAGCTGCCTTAAAGTCTATCCCTAAAGGAAGGAGTCTCTCTTCACACAGTTTGATGTTTGGAGCATAACCTTCAATTGCTGCAGTCTGTTTAGGATTGGTGAGAAAAGACAAAAGAAATTCTCCACCACCCGTTTCCATATCTAATAGATAATCAGTATCGTGTAGATAGGATTTGATGATACTTCCAAAGTCCCATGGAAGATCATCCTCTTCTTTATATCTGTTCCTAATATGGGAGAAATCCCATCCCTTGATATGAGCAATTTCTTGTTCATGAAGCCATTGGGCGAGAAGTGCTTGTTTTTCCATAGTATGTTTCCTTAAGACCGTGATTTTCGGATGTACAATTATTATATATTGTTTAACTGTATAGAAGAATTTTTACCTAATCTACCTGCCTATTTATTGTATTTATGCAGGTAGATTGCTTATTTTTTATAAAAGGGGAGTAAAAGGTTAAAATCATACGATGAAGCATAAGACAGTGTAATTTTGTAGCCATCAATACATTGAATATATAAAGCTCTGTGATTAAGTTATTTCAAGATGATTTATCAATATGTATAACTATAAAAATACGTTCAGCCCTAAAAATTAGTTTTAGAGAGGTACCAAGAAAGCTATTTTATAAATAAAAGATTCAGTATTGTCGCCAACTTATCAAATTGAATAATCATCAAATTTATCATGTCATTAAATATAGTTTATAGAGCTGTAGGTGTAATTACTCATAAGTAATTAATATCGTAGCTTAGAAAGGCTCTCAGAGGCTCATTTTCTGGGTAATAATAATGTGATTGAAGCTCTGTATACTATTGCAGTCGATACTATTTATATAATAGTATGTAAAAGTCTGATAATCGATATTATGTAAACTAATGAATTAGAGAAAAAGGAGAAGGATTTTTGACCCCTCTCCTTTACGGTAACGCGTGTGACAGTGATGAGTGCTACACCGATGAGTCAGTCATGACATTTAATTTAATCATGACGTCACTCTCATACATCTCATCAAAAATGACAAGAATCTTATCGAGTGCCATCAGTTCAGTTTGGCCGGTTGGAATAATATCCAAGCCCGCACGATCAATAGTTACAACCCTCACTTTGTCTGGCCATGGAATGTCTTGAAGCAATTTGCCCTCTACAGGGCTTCCCTGACCAATAGTGAACTCATGAAGGATTTTCTCGCCAGAATCCAGTGTTGGTTTAGACTCCCCTTGCTGAGAAGCTAAGAATTCCGCGAGTAAGTGCTCGTAGAATGGGTCAACACGTAGGATATTTGCGGTTACATAGGACACGATTGCTACTGCTGACATGGCCATAAGAGCCTCAAGCGAGCCTGTGAGCTCAAATATAAGCACTACTCCGGTGACAGGCGCTCGTACTGCCCCGGCAAAAATGCCTGCAACGCCCATAGCAATGAAGTTTGGTGCATACGCCATGGGAATACCAAAAATATGGGTAGCTACCAGGGCAAACAGTGTTCCAACAAGTGTTCCCATGACAACCATTGGAAAGAGCGTTCCTCCAGGTGTTCCTGCAGCAAAACACGTTGTGGTAAAGAAGTATTTGCCCAGTAAAAGCGCTATAACCATGAGCTCAGTAAGCGTTGCCGGCTCTTTGATTTTCTCGATAATGGCATCGCCACCGCAAAGAAGGTCTGGCCAGGTAAAAGCCATAATTCCAGCTAGCATGAATGGAATAATAAGCCTCGAGAAAGGCACGAGCTTGTCAATCTTTTTGTAGAGTCCCTGGGCAAAGAACATTCCCTTATTGTGGAGTGCGCCTAATAAACCGCAGGTAACACCTACAAAAAGCACAAAGGCGTAGTCAACGTGTGGCAGTGGTGCCACGTATGGAAGCTGAAGAACAGGCTTCATGCCAAGAACATTGGAAACGAGAAAATCAGCACCTACTGAAGCGGTCATTGCCGAGATAATTAGTGGAGCATGAAACTCTTTCTGGATCTCTTCGATAGCAAAGAGCGTGCCCGTAAGAGGCGCGTGGAAGGCGGCTGACATTCCTGCTGCAGCGCCGCAGGTAACTAGAAGACGTTCTTCTCCCCTTTTGCGCTTGAGCAACTTAGAGACTGCTTTGCCGGAAACAGCGCCTAACTGGACTGCTGGGCCTTCTCGACCCATAGAAAGGCCACCAAAGGCAACTAGAACGCCCTGGATGAACTTGACAGGAAGAACTCGATACCAAGGCATATCGGCAGATCCCATAACCTCAGCATTGGTCTGAGGGATTCCAGAGCCAGCGGTGTAGGGTTCAAACTTCATAAGCAGACAAACGACCACCATCAGGATGAGCAGTATGCCAAACCAAAGAGCCATATACGGCCAATTACCTGCGATTGATTGAGTAATAGAGCGCATTTGAGCTTCTGCAAAAGAAAGACAAAAGCGATACAGCGTGACAACGCCGCCACCCATTATGCCAACAAGCAGGCCTTCTCCAATGAGAGCTACCTGAAACCTTCGAGAAAAGTGACGCTCAATAACGTTTGTCTTATGTTTGAGATGAAACGCCACAATCTCCCCTAGCAGTTTTTGGTTAATAAAAAGCACGTAAAGCGTACTTGAATATTGTACGACTTTACGTGCGTATAGTTAAAAGTTTGTACGAGAAATTGTACAAAGCAGAGGACGTGCGTTTGGCTATTGGTTAGCCAGAGAATGGTCCTCCACCATAGCAAGCGTAAACTGGGCCCTCGATAACACCGACGGACTCGTTAGCTGCATGAATCATGCGGCCACCGCCAATGTAAATTCCAACATGCTCATAACCAGGACGTGTGAAAACGATATCGCCATAGTTAAGTTCGTCTAGGGAATCATGCCAGTTACCAGCAGCACGAATAGCACGACCAATGGTTCCAGCGGTACCTGCGCGATAGCCGAGGAAGCAGTAGTAGACCAAGCCACCACAGTCAAAGCCGGAAGCAGGAGAAGCTCCGCCCCAAACGTATGGATAGCCAATGCATGCGTATGCAGTAGCAACGCCGCCGCCTGCAGCTGGGTAGCCACCGCCACCACCGGAGTAAGATCCGCCGCCAGAGTTAGAGCTGCTGTTAGAACTACTGCTAGAGCTGCTCGAGCTGCTTGAACTGCTTGAACTAGAGCTTGAAGAGCTGGAGCTAGAATCATTAGAAGAGCTGTCGTTAGACTCAGAGCTGGTAGAAGGAGTCTCACGGGTAACAGTCTCAATTGCATAAGCAACATTGTTGTTAGCCGATGCAGCCTCCTGAGCAGCAAGCTGTGCTTTTACCTCTGCATCAAGGGAGTCGTAGTAAGCCTTGGCTTCTGTAACCTGGCTCTGAAGGCTATCTGCAGTTGTCTTCATCTCAGCGACCTGAGCCTGGAGATTCTCCTGCTCTGCCTGGAGCTCAAGCTGTTGGGCCTGAAGCTGATCGCCAAGAGCCTTGACGGTATTGATGGAGTCAGCCTCCTGCTTGCTGGTGCGGTCCATATAGTAGACACGGCTGACAAAGTCCTCTGGGCTGGATGCTCCAAGGAGGAAATCCAAAGTCTCCTGTGGGCCTGCCTTATAAGCACTCTTCATTGCTGCAGAAAGAACAAGACGCTGCTTATTAAGCTGGTCTGTAGTCTCTGCAATCTGCTCCTGAACCTCACCAATCTTGTTGTTGGTGGCGTCAAGTGCATAGGTTTTCTCGTTAAGGTTATCCATGGCCTCTGCAAGAGCTGCACCAAGTGAATCTAGCTGGGCAGATGCGGCCTCAAGATCGCTTTGTGGGTCTGCGAATAGCTTGGCTGGGGTAAGCAGCGTAGCAGCTACACCAAGACCTGCAAATAAGAGAGCGTCTCGTCTTGTGAAAGATCGGCGCTGTGACATATAAGCTCCTTCCGCAAAGCACGAAATCAATTGGGCAACGTGTTGCTTTGCTTTGCCATCTAGGATAGCTCATTTGATAAAAAATCAAAGTCAACTCGCCGATTTCTTAGCGAGAAACCCGTGTAAACAGGAAGCTACCCCATCGAGTATTTGAATAGTTTACCCCGAAAATGGCATCTCATACAAATTCAAAAGACTATTTGTGCAGTTATATAGCATGGAGCGAGCAAATATCATTGCATAAATTTATCTTTGACCTGCAATTATGGAGAAATTCTATGTATTACAAACAAGTTTACGTTGATAAACAAATTTCTTAGGTAAATAAGACAAATGGCTGACAAGCACGTAGTCTTGTCAGCCAAAAATATCAGCTTAAAAAAAGTCTGATGTAAGCGATGAGGTTTATTGAACCTTAATAAGGGTGTAGACCTCTTGATCAAAGCATTTGCCAATAATCTCTCTTGGGTGGAGGTAGCAAAGCTCAAGCGCAAACGCAAAACCAGCTACTTTTGCACCGGCCTTCTCGGCAAGTTGTGCACAAGCAACGCAGGTGCCACCAGTAGCAACCAGGTCATCAGCAATAAGAACCACGTCATCTGGGGTAAGAGCATCGGTGTGAATCTGAAGCTCGCTGGTACCGTACTCCAGGTCATAAGCCTGTGCGTAGACCTCACGAGGCAGCTTGCCTGGCTTACGAGCAGGAACAAAGCCTGCACCCAGTTTGTAAGCTACAGGGGTTCCAACAAGAAAACCACGAGCCTCAGCACCAATAACCTTGGTGATTCCTGCATCAGCAAAGTGCTCTGCAATGTCATCAACAACTGCGTGGAAGCACTCAGGATCTTTAAAAAGTGGAGTTACATCTTTAAAGATAACGCCTGGCTCTGGATAATCAGGAATGCTAATGATATGACTCTCATAATCATACGTAGACACAATGTCCTCACATTCAAAATCAAAATCAAAATCAATGAATAGTTATATATACCTAGATTACTCGTCTAGATGCATATCCTTAAAAGATTCACGAACTAATTTAGTGATAAGTTCATTTCTAACCGCATTGGTAAGGCCCAACATGCGGGTCAGAGCAGCCATAAACTTCTGACGAGTCTCGTCAGTATGGTCAACTTCAACTCCCCCGCCTTTTTTAGCGTATACGACAAGCGACTTGGCAAACATACTAGATTCTCGGTTTGCAGCCATAACGTATTGACGCAGGTTTTTGGGCTCAAAACCAAAGTGACGAAGCTCGCTACAAAGACGGATGAGCGTAAGGTCCTTGCCATCTACAAGATCTCTACCATGTGGAGAGCGCTTCAAAGCAATAACGCCTGCTTCGGAAAGCTGACGCACAAAGCCTACAGAACATCCCACAATTTCTGGGATGCGATCAATAGCGTGATATTTCTGAACAACCTCAGGATCATCTACAGGCACCACAATGGCATCAGCATGCGTTGCGCCAAGAATTGCCTGAGATACTTGCTTTCCATCAAGCTGTGGTTGAGCCTGGCGAGAAGAACTTTGAGCTTCAGGTGTAGCCTGAGCATCAGATACGCTAGCTTCGTCAGTCTGACTCTGGACCTGTTGTTCAGCTTCAGGGTTTTTATCTTGTCTATCAAGCTCTTCTTTAATAACTGAGAGCGGCATAAAACGGCTTTTCTGCAGATACAGAATAGTCTCAAGACGCTTAACATCTTTTTGGGAATACAGACGATAGCCACCAGCAGTTCTGGTAGGAGTAAGTAAGCCCTCATCCTGCAGGTATCTAACTTTAGAAACACTCAAGTCAGGATAGAGAGTCTGTAATTTCTTGACTACTTTACCAATGGTAAGAAAGCCTGAATCAGCCATAAAGCTATCCTTTAACCTTAAGCTGAAACTCTGCTGGTATGGAAGACCATGCGGAAGGTGCCAATCTGAATAGTTGAACCATCGCGCAAGGTAGCCTTGTTAATAATGGCACCATCAACCCAGGTACCATTAAGAGAATCAAGGTCTTCAATAGTTGCATAGCCAAGAGCAAGATTAGAGAGATCGATGGTGGCATGATTTCTGGAAACTGTCATATCGTTTAAGAAAACACTGCTCTTTGGATCTCTGCCAAGAGAAATCTGAGGTAGATTAAGCTCAAAAGTCTGACCAGTCTGTGGTCCCTTAACAATAGTAAGGACAGGGTGAGCAGGCTTTTGTTGAGCCATAAGGTCTGGAACCGTAGCGTCAGCTGATGGCATGCGGAAAATCTCTGTTGAGTCTGGTGACTGCTGTTTGATGTCGTCAGTTGACATGGTTTCTCCTTAATTTGGTTACATCATAATAATAACGCTTAACGACACGCAATGCAGTCCATTTCGATGAGCGCACCAAGTGGCAACGCAGAAACTTCAACAACTGCTCGACCAGGTGCAGGAAGAACAAAGTATTGCCTGTAAATCTCATTTATCTTAGGTAAATCATTGATATCAGCAAGGTAGATAGTTGTTTGAGCGACATCAGAAAGCGTGCAGCCTGCCTCTGCCAGAATTGACTGAGCAAGATGGATGACACGGGTAGTTTGCTCTTCAATTCCACCGTCAATAAGCTTCTTTGGGTCTTCTGCAGAAACCGCAATTTGCCCAGTTACAAAGACCAATCTTCCCGCGGTAGTACCCTGAGAGTATGGTCCCATTGGAGCCGGAACACCTACTGCATTAATTGCATATTTCATAGAAGATCTCCCCTTGCACCAATGAAATCAGCAGAGGTTCTAAGCAAACCCCAACCTTCAAGTTTATCTTTAGCTAATACTACTTTAGTGTTACTTGCAAGTTCTGAAAACCATGGAAGATATGATTTAAGGCCCTCAATGAACTGCTTATGTCCAAGAGGATGAACCATCTCAAAAGAAAGCAAGCTCCTAAAAAGAATTACCGTATGCACCGGTGGAACCATAACCAGATATGCAGGAACTTTCTTGGTTGAAACATTGGCTACAAGAGCTGGAATTGTCCGGTCAAGCATAAGGTTACAAATTTTTGAATCTTCTGGGAGTTGTTGTTCTCCCAGATAATCCATGAGTACCTTTTTTGCTTTTTTACCCGCAAGAAGAAGTGGCGTAAGTAGAGGAGTTGCATCTTCTAACGACACCTCAGCATAAGGAGCTACACCGTTCTGCTCGACAGAAGCAATGATAGAAAGCCACTCTTCCAGGACAAGTGAGCGCTCAGACGCATCAAGTACCACGTACTCGTTTTGACCAGAGCGCGCGAGAAGACCGATGGAAGAGAGAGATCCGTCTCCCGTAAGTGCACACTCAAATGAAGTCTCTCCTACCTCAAGCTGTTTACCTGCAAAGACAGCTTCAACAAAATTTTGAGCAACCGTTCCACTTACCAGCGTGTAGCTAATACCGCTCAGGTCAACAAGAGCGCAGTCTTTCAGAGCCTCCTCAAAGGGTTTCTCGCCATAGAAAGACTGGGCTAAGTTAAAACCTTCAGTTGATGTTGAGAATTGTGCTCCAAGATACTCAAGCTCGGTATGAAGGATAGAGCGTTTCTGCTCAGACATTAGTTTCTCCCAAAGAGATACGGAGCAACCGAATACAGGTCAAAGAGGTTGTAGGCAGGAATAGTCCACAGCGTAAGATGTGCCTGCGTCATGGTGGTGCCTACCTGTGCGGAATCCTGAGACCAATCTGTTGAAGAAACCATCTGGTTATTGGCTACAGGATAGTTAGGTGAAAGCATGGACGTCTGGTAGGTAAAGTCTTTAGATCCAGGCCAAGCCATATACGTGGTAGAAGTTGATGGCTTTACTATTGCAGAAAGCAATAAGTTGTCCTCGCTCGTGCGGATCTGAACAATTTGGTCAGCACGTTGAATACTCACGCGATTGTAATTGCGATAAGCCCAGTTCATTAGAATGGCGGTATCGTCAAAACGACCCTGTGTAGTCTCGCAACCAAGCACGCAGGTATACAGCGTAATGTTTCCGCGCTTGGAAGCTCCTAAGAAGGCAGTACCAGAGTCCTCTGCACCTGTTTTAATGCCAAGAAGACCGCGGTAGGTGTCCATAAGGTCATCGGTTGAGTGGAACGTGCGCTGCTCCCCTCCTACCGTTGTAGTGTATGACCTGGTGTGCACTGCACTTGCGATGAGTGGATAGTGCTCGCGCGCATAGCGACCCATCAGAGCAAGGTCTCGAGCTGTTGAATAGTGACCATCAGCATCGAGGCCATGTGGGTTCTGAAATTGCGTGTGAGTCATGCCAATTTCAGCGGCTTTTTTATTCATCTGATCAACAAAGGCCTGCTGAGAGCCAGATACGTTGATGGCAATGTTATAAGCCGCATCGTTTGCCGAATACACCAGCATCATCATAATGAGCTGTCTGAGTGTAGGCGTGTCGTCCGAGGTCAAGCCCGCTACCTGTGAACCTTCTTCAAGATCTGGAACGGTGATTTTACAAGGCTCATCAAGATTAACGCCAGAATCAAGCGCCACAATTGCAGTCATAACCTTGGTGATAGATGCCATAGGAAGCTCTTGATCTGGATTTTTGCTCCAGAGAACGTTTCCTTGAGCATCAGTAACAATGGCGGTAGTTGCCTCAGTAAGTTTTGGCTCATCTGTTACAGAAGACTTGTTAGAAGAGTTATTTTCTGCCAAAACCGTAGTTGCAGGAGCAAAAGGAGCAGCTAAAACAAAAACAAGCAGCAAGCTAACAAGAAAAGCCAGCATCTTATGAGAGAGCTGGCGCAAAGAAACATGGTTGTGCTTAAGGAAAGTCATAAACAACCTAACTTATGCTTGAGTGTTTTTACTATCTTTAACTATTTTAGCCGCTTCAACAGTATAAACAACTGCAGTAATTGCCGAGAAAACAATTCCTATGTACACAAAGAAGATACCTAGTGCGCTGCTCTCAGAGTTAAGACCTGGAAGCCAGCTGACGTTTACCAGACCAAGGCCAGATACAACTGGAATGCCCAGAAGAAGCAGGCTAAAACCGGTCATCAAAAAAGCAGTTGCAGCTTTACCTACAAAGACAACATCAATAGGACGCCTGCGGAATTTGCGCACAGCAAGAGCGCCAAGAGTAAGGTAAACATCTCGGCCAATAACAAACAGTGGAATCCAGAGAGGAAGCTCACCAATAATCAAAAGACCAAGAACGCCTGTGATAAGAAGGACTCGGTCCATGATAGGATCCATGATTTTGCCCAGCCAGCTTACGGTTTGTGTTCTACGAGCAATCTGGCCGTCAAGGAAGTCAGTAACAGCTGCAGTTACATAACAGCCAAGTGCTACCCAACGATTTCCGCCTGTTGAGAAGAGCACAAGAAAGACAATCGTAAGAATCAATCTGCAAAAAGTAATGACGTTTGCAACAGTAAAAATAGCGTTGGAAGGGTTGTTAGAACTACCAACTGGATCAGTAATAGTTCCTTCTGCCTGCGCCTTTGCTGCATCGGCGTCTGCTGCTTCTTTAATTTGGGATGCTACTTGATTAGCTAGCTGCTGCCTAGTTTGCAACGTTTCACTCCCCTTTTTGTAGAACATAACATGCGTCTATTTTAACGTAAGTTGCGCGATAGCAAATTATTGGCACATTTGTTTAACAAAGGACACAAGAACGCGGACGCCTTGAGCATACACGCGTTTCTCGATACGCTCATCAATTCCATGAACGCCGTTTGCCTCATCTTCTGGAGTTGGCCTAAAAGGACAAATGCGCAGAATAGAATCGCAAATTCCCTCGTAGCGGACAGAATCGGTGCCACCACACACAAAGGATGGAACAAAGGTAACGCCTGGATGGTAGTGCTCCATAATGGCTTTGAGCTCTTGATAGCCAGCACCAGCTGGAGAATCAATTCTTCCCGCAGGAGTGGAATGTAAAGCCTCAACCTCAATGGAAGGGTCAACCTGGGCTACCACCTGTGTAATGTGTTCAACGGTTTTTTCAACACTTACCCCAGGGAGCAGCCTAATGTTGATAGTTGCGCTGACATTACCAGGCATAACGTTAGCCGCACTACTTGAACCCTCAAGCATGTTGAAAGCGTACGTGGTGGTTACAAACGGATAAAGTTCCTTGATCTGAGCTGCAGCCAGTGCAATCTTATCTGCATTGGTATCTACGTCATGTACCAGCGAAGCAAAAGGCTCCTCGGTGATTTCTGGCGCAAGAACCTTGAAGGTTTCTTTGACAATGCCATTAAGCTCAGGTTGAGGTTTAGCCTTAGAGAGAGTGGCAAGTGCGCAGCTCAAATGCTCAAGTGAAGTTCCACCAAACGGATTAGAGGAATGTCCGCCGTGACCAGTCGCAGTAAGCTTGACGTTCAAGAAGCCCTTTTGCGAGATGCAGATGTCGGCCACGGTAGCCTCAGGCGCTCCGTAAGCGCTGCCATCAAAAAACGTAGTGGTGCCCTCGTCCAGGAGGCAAGCTGCACGCATTTCTCGCGAGCCCATGACCTCCGCAAGCTTGGTGGCGCCGTGACTCAAGACCTCCTCGTCCTCGCCAAATGCCAGGTAGATAGAGCGCCTTGGCGAGAAACCCTGTGAAAGCAGATACTCAAGTGCCTCAAGCTCGCCCATAAGCATGTCTTTGATATCAAGCGCGCCACGTCCCCAAATGTAGGTGTCATCGACATCTCCACCAAAGGGATCGTGCGTCCATGCGTCTTCTGTACCAGGAACTACAGGAACAACATCCTGGTGAGCAATAAGCATAAGAGCTGGAAGCTCGTGGTTGGATCCTGGAATCTCAATGAGGAGCGAGTGACCAACCACTTCAACGTTAGAGGCCGCTGTCATAACATACGGGAAGCTATCAATAATGTGCTGTTGAAGGGCATCAAACTGAGACCAATCGGTTGTCTCTGCGTCGGTATACACCGTCTTAAAAGACAGTGCCTTTGCAAGGCGCTCAGACATTGCCTCTATGTTGAGCTCTGGATATTCATCCTCGTGAGCAAAGTGGTCGTAAATATTCATGGACCTCTACTAATCTCGTAGTTTTAAGTTAATAACGTAATAATAACGGCAATTTTTACGCGTTTCTCTACTCTTGCTGGTAGAATTAACAAAACACTCACTTAGCACACGTATCTTGGGAGCCCTGATGATTAAGCTTGTTCTTTCCGATATGGACCAAACGTTAAAACCCGCTGACACTCCGGCTATTTCAGAAAGAACTCATAAGGCAATTAATAATCTTAAAGCCGCAGGTATTGCGTTTGGACTTTCTACCGGAAGACCTGTATATGATGCACTTTCTTATCTAAAGTCTGACGTTTCCCTGACAGACACTGGCGTGTTTTCAAGCGGAAAGATTCTCTACTTTAATGGCAAGCTCATTTTCACTAAACAATTTACCTACGAGATGATGGAGAAGATCTACGAGGTTATTTCTCCAATGGATGATTGTTTGCTTACGTATTATCAAGAAGGTCCGCTTGAGCAGCCTCTTGACACGTCATTTACCTCTTGTTGGAAAATAGTTGATACCACTCAAGAGGTGGTAGACCATCTTGCAGCCTCGTTTAACACTTTTGTGCCAGGGCTTGGTCCGCAGTCTGTTCCAAGAGATGTTCCTATGTATGCAGGTGGTCTTCTCTTTCCTCAAGATGAAAAGCGCCAGCAAGAGATTTATGAGGCTGTTACCAGTGCAGTTCCAGAGGTTGAGCTGGTTTCTCCCTATATTGGCTGGTTTGACATCAATTATCGTGGCTGGAATAAGGCACAGGGATTTGAGAAGCTCATTGAGACTATAGGTCTTAAGCCAGAAGAAGTTATTGTATGCGGCGATTCCGAAAATGATCTGGATCTTCTTAAGATTGCTCATCACTCATGCTGCATGGAAAACGGCACTGACGAGGCCAAGGCTGTCTCGAAGTATCTGTTGCCTAGCGTGTATGAGGAAGGCGTAGCTCAGCTCTTAGAGGCGCTTACAGAGGCTCAGGGAGACTTTGATTCTGAGGTTGTCCAGGCTGTCTTGAAGCATGCTGTATAGGATTAGAGCTTGATACAGAGCGTGGCAATATAGTCATTTCCATACTGTGATAATCGATTCCTTTTGTCACACGACTCATAAAAATCGATCATAGCAAGGCCATTTTTAAGTTGTCCTCTAATTTGAGCTTCTAAGGTATGGCTAAATTCATATCCATATTCTGGATCTATGGTTATTTTGCCTTCTTCTTCAAGCTCTCTTGAATTAAAAGGTATTGAAAACTTTAAAAGTAATTCCTCATCGGGTTGGTCCCATACAACGTCAGCATCATACATGTACGTCCAAGGATTCATGAAGCCGACCATTAATAGCCCACCCTTTTTCAATACGCGAGCTGCTTCTTTATACATGTTTTCTAAGTCTTCAATGTATACATTCGAAACTGGATTAAAAATAATATCGAAAGTTTCATCTTCAAAAGGAAATGGTTTTGTCATATCAGCTTGAACGGTATTGATTTTTAAGCCTTCTCTTTTAGCAACCATCTCATCTTTTTGTAATTGTGATGTAGAAAAATCCATTATGGTTACGTCATAGCCTTTAGCAGCAAAAACGGGACCCTGTTGTCCACCACCACAAGCCAAGCCTAATATCTTTTTTCCGCTGGTCTTTTCAAACCATTCTGTTGGAACTTTTTTCCCGACCGTTAATGCAACAGAAATTGGACTGTTTCTAGCTTCTTCTATTTCTTCATGCGTTAGTGGTTCGGTATAGTCATTTCTTACCTTATTCCATCTATCTTGATTTAATTTTAAGTAGTCATTCATCTTATAATCTCCTCAAAATAGTGTTGTATTTTGATTTAAGTCGCATGTAGAACCATTACATTTTTCTTGTCGCTACAAATTATAATTTGTTTTCTTGCTGTTTGCGCCACATGCATTTTTAGCGATTTTATAGGTCTACAGAGCATGCAACCCAGTACACATAGTCTTATCTCTAAGTGTTATATCTGAATCGTAAAAAGTGGCTGCATTTGACGTGTCATCTGCAGCCACTTTTGTGTTACTTGCGCGTGTTTAATCGCGTGTGGTCAATCGTTTTGACCCTGCGGGTTTCTCCGCACTTCTACTTGATCAGTCCGCTGTTTCTGAGCAGTAGCTCAATATCAGTGCCCTTGACGGCCTTGAGAGCTACCTTCAAGAGCATCTTCTCCTTGAACGCGAGCGGCGCCTTATCAAGCGTTTTCTTGTCCAGAGCATAGTAGGTTGCCCTTAGAAGCTCTCTGATGTCGTACTGAGAACCCCAAACCTCTGGTACGCCTCTATCAACGTCCATCAGTGTGTAGACAGACTCCATACCAGTACGGATTGAGTACTCTGTAGTAAAGATGGTGTCACGAGGAGTCTCGGCAAACTGTCCAATAAAGGCAAAGTTAACGGAACCCTCAGGAACAACCAGAGGCCTGTCCTCAGCCTTTCTTGGCTGGAAGAATGCGTTGATGTAAGGCATGAAGCACGTAGTGGTGTTGCAGCGATTCTTTGCCCAGTCCTCAATCTTCTTGGTTGGAACACCAATGTGATAGAGCCACTCCTGGCACACTTCCTCACCGGTGCAGTTACGCATAGCCTTCTTTACAAAGTTACCAGGCTTGTTGGTGCTCAATGCATAGACCCAGATAAGTACGGTGTCCTTGTCCTGTGCTCTGAACTGTGGCTGACGGTTGATGGTCCACGAGAGGTACCAGTTATCGGTACTATCCTTGACGGTTACGATGCCGCCGGTTGTGACCTTACCTTCTCTTGGATCTCTCTTGCAGACGCCAATAATCTTCTTGATGATCTCTTCGTCTTTTGTCTGAATGGTAGCGCTCATCCAGTTAGTTGCCTCAAAGTCGCTGCAGAAATTATCGGGATTGCCGTACTCGCCATGCTTGGCCTGAGCTGCAATGTTCTTCCACAGATCCCAGGACTCTCCTACGCCATTTCTAACGTTGCTGATGTCAGGAGCAGTATTTTGATCACCATAGCAAGAGGTATCGGTGCAGCAGCCATTGGTGATAAACACCAAATCGTCTTCGGTTAGATCAATGGTTTGCTGTGAGCCGTTCTTCTCGTAAACAATTTGAGTAGCTACCTTTTTACCATTGGTGTCGTTGATGATGACGTTTTTGACGTCCATACCGTAGTCAACGCTTACGCCGTGATTCTCAAGATACCTGACCAGTGGCAAAATCATGCTCTCATACTGGTTGTACTTGGTAAAACGCAGCGCAGTAAAGTCAGGAAGACCGTCAATATGGTGACAGAATCTGCAAAGATAGCGCTTCATCTCAAGAGCAGAGGACCATCTTTGGAACGCAAACATGGTCTGCCAATAAAGCCAGAAGTTAGTGTTCCAGAAAGAATCAGGAAGTACGTCACTAATCTTCTTGCCCTCAAGGTCCTTCTC
>CAUSVW010000020.1:0-14992 GCA_963535155.1 uncultured Atopobium sp. | reverse complement strand
TCTGTATTTGAGGCACAGATTCTTTGATGAAATCAGGCAAATCCACAGTTTCTTTAACGTATTTAGGCAAAAGTTACAGATTCTTTGAAGAAATCAGGCGCGTGAAGATAGGCTGCGCCGCTCCAAATTTTGCGAGCCTGAAAACTACATCAAGTCTGAGTAAATTTACTCAGACTTGGCGAGAAAAACAGGCAAATAGCTCAGATATAGCCTGCTTTTCCGGCAAATTACTCAGACACGACAACAAAACCCGGCTCCTACGTTATGTGGGAGCCGGGTTGTCGTTCAAGCCGAGTTGCCGTAGCAGCACATTTGCCGTAGCAGCGCGCTTACCGCAAGTCGCGTTATGCGCCGAGGTAGGCCTTGCGAACGTCATCGTCGTGCAGGAGTTCCTGGCCAGTTCCGTGCTTAGCAACCTTGCCAAGTTCAAGAACGTACGCGCGGTCAGCAACCTTAAGTGCCATGTTAGCATTCTGCTCGACCAGCAAAATGGTGGTTCCTGCATCACCTAGCTGGCGAATGATCTGGAAGATTTCCTCAATCAGAATAGGAGCCAAACCCATGGAAGGCTCGTCAAGCATCAAAAGCTTTGGTCTGCTCATCAGAGCACGACCCATGGCAAGCATCTGCTGTTCGCCACCAGATAGCGTTCCTGCCAGTTGATTCTTGCGCTCACGAAGACGTGGAAAATGCTCGTAGACCATCTTGACGGTCTTTGCATTCTGGGAATCGGACTGAGTATAGCCGCCCATCTCAAGGTTTTCGGCAACACTCATGCGAGAAAACACGCGGCGACCTTCAGGACATAGCGCCAAACCAGCCTCAACAATCTTGTGTGCGCGCTGGCCTACAAGGTTTTTCTCGTCAAGTCTAATGGTGCCAGAGTCAGGCTTTACCAGACCAGCAATGGTGTTCAGCGTAGTTGATTTACCTGCACCGTTTGCACCAATTAGGGTAACAATCTCGCCCTCGTGGATGTCAAAAGAGATACCCTGAACTGCATGGATTGCGCCGTAAGAAACGTTAAGATCCTTGACGGATAGCAGAGTTTTTTCTGCGCCTGCTGCCTGGGTATTTGTAGTGTCAGCGGCCATTAGCGCACCTCCTGCTTTCCAAGATAAGCCTCGATAACACGAGGGTTGTTCTGAACTTCTTCTGGTGTACCTTTTGCGATGATGTTGCCGTGATCAAGAACGGCCAGACCCTCGCAGATGCCCATAACAAACTTCATATCATGCTCGATGAGAAGAACAGCAATCTTGAAGTCGTCACGAATCTTAAGGACGTTCTCCATAAGCTCGTCGGTCTCTGCTGGGTTCATACCTGCAGCTGGCTCGTCAAGCAGCAAAATCTTTGGCTGAGTTGCCAGAGCACGAAGAATCTCAAGCTTGCGCTGAGCACCATAAGGCAGGTTGCCAGCAAGGGTATTTGCAAGGTTCTCCATGCCAAAAATGCGAAGCAGCTCTCGAGCGTTATCAGCGCTCTCTTTCTCCTGCTTCCAGTGAGCTGGAAGACGAAGGACGTCCTCAAAGAAATGAGACGTCATGTGGCTGCCCTGGCCAACCTGAATGTTCTCCATAACAGTCATGTTGTTGAACAGACGAATGTTCTGGAAGGTACGAGCAATGCCCATGTGGTTTGCCTCAACAACGCTTTTACCAGCAAGGTCGTAGCCGTCAATCATTACGGTACCACGGGTTGGCTTGTAGACGTTGGTGAGCAGGTTGAAGACAGTTGTTTTACCTGCACCGTTAGGGCCAATAATGCCGGAAATCTCGGTAGGACCAAGAGCGATGTTGAAGTCATTAACAGCAGTCAAGCCACCAAAGTCAATGCCCAAGTGCTCAGCCTGAAGAACTGGAATTGCACCAAGGTCTCGCTCAGGAATGAGGTTAGGAGACTCTTGCCTAATAAGTTTTGTAGTGTTTTTAGTTGCCATCGCTCTTACGCCTCCTTCGAATCAGTTGAGGCTTCTGCCTGCGCATCTGCCTGTGTGCTTACCTGCTCGTCTGCCTGCGCGTTGACCTGCACGTCTGCATGCTCGTCCGAGTCATCATTGTTCCAAGGGAAGTCCCTATTCATGACTCGCTCAATGATGCGAGACAGCGAGAAGTCATACGAGCCAAACAGGCCTTCTGGCCTAAAGATCATGACCAGAATCAAAACGATTGCGTAAGCAACCATACGGTAGTCGGCAAAGGCACGTAGAGCCTCTGGAAGCACGGTCAGGACAGTTGCGGACACAACGGAACCAAACATAGAGCCCATGCCGCCCAAAACAACCATAACCAGAATCTCAACAGACTTCATGAAGCCAAACTTGGCTGGCGCCATAACGCCAATGCAGCCTGCGTAAAGACCACCGGCAATACCAGCAAGGAATGCGGAGAAAACAAAAGCCAAAGTCTTGTAATACGTGGTGTTAACACCTGAAGCCTCTGCTGCAATCTCGTTATCGCGGATGGCGAGAATAGCGCGTCCATGCCTAGACTTCATAAGAGTATGAATAGCAAAAATGGCAAGCGAGACAACAATTGCTGTGTTCAGGTAACCCGTATATGCAGGAATACCCGTGAGACCAGATGCGCCACCAGTAAGCTTGAATCCAAGAGCGGAGTCAATGTTAACCAGGACAACGCGGATGATCTCTGCAAAGCCCAGGGTAATAATGGCCAGGTAATCACCACGAAGACGCAGTGCTGGAATACCAATAACCACACCCATAAGAGCAGCGCAAATACCGCCGAACAAAAGGCCCACAACAAAAAGAATTACTGCTGGTGTAGAACCTGAAGCCATGGATTGAGCATCCAGTCCAAAGAGTGGCATCATGCGAATAATAAAGATTGCACAGGCATAACCACCAATGGACATGAAACCAGCGTGACCCAGAGGGAGCTGTCCCAGATATCCGGTAACAATGTTTAGAGAAACGGTCATCAGAACATATACGCCGATTTGCTCAAAAACAACGGTCTGATAGCGAGAAATAAGGCCCTCTCCTACCAGGAAGTTTCCGCCAAAGACAAAGAGTGCAACAAGAATTGCATTGATGGCATAGCGAGCAGGCATAGTAAGCTCACGGCGCTGACCATCTTTTCCACCAAAACCAGTGACAATTACTGGGTTATGGTTGTTATCGCGTGGATACATTTTAGTCATGTGAGCCTCCTTACACTTTCTCGGTAACTGGTCGACCAAGCAGGCCAGTTGGTTTGACAACAAGAACAAGAATCAAGAGTAAGAAGACTACCGCATCCTGCCAGACAGACAGGCCAAAGGCAGCAACAAAGACCTCGGAGAAGCCAACAATAAGGCCGCCAATAACAGCGCCTGGAATGGAACCAATGCCGCCAAGAACTGCTGCGACAAACGCCTTAGTGCCCAGCATAACGCCCATGGTTGGAGAAACCTGCTGATATGCCATGGAGTACAGAATAGCTGCAATACCTGCAAGCGCAGAACCAACTGCAAAGGTAAAGCTAATAGTGCTGTTGACGTTGACGCCCATCAGACGAGCTGCGCCCATATCCTCGGAAACGGCGCGCATTGCCTTACCAAGACGAGTCTTCTGAACCAAAAGGGTCAGAACAACGGTTGCCACAATGGTGACGGCAACGGTCAGAAGAGCGGTGCCAGAAAGCGTTGATCCAAATACCTGAACAGTTCCCAGGTCAATGATGCTTGGAACAACCTTAGCGTCAGCACCAAGGAGCAGCTGAACGCCGTTCTCAAGCAGATAAGAAACGCCAATTGCCGTAATCAGAATAGAAAGTCTTGGAGCCTCTCTGAGTGGTGCGTAAGCAACCTTATCAATAAGAACGCCCAGCACAACACAGCCAAAAACGGCGAGAAGAACAGCGATTGCAGGATTGAGTCCAAGCTGAACAAGGGCAATCCATGCAACGTAGGAACCAAACATGATGATGTCACCATGCGCAAAGTTAAGAAGCAAGATGATGCCGTACACCATTGTGTAACCAAGCGCCACCAATGCGTAAATACTGCCCAATTGAAGTCCATTGAGCACCTGAGTTAAAAACATCTGAGGCTCTCTTTTCTATGAAGGATTAATCGTGTCATAGATGGACTCTTTGCCATCTTTAAAGGTAATAATCAAGGTGGACTTCACTGGGTCACCTGTTCCCTGATATGAAAGGGTTCCAGTAACACCTTCGACCACACCAGATGCAATAGCGTCAATAATTGCTTGCCTATACTCATTAGAGTTGTAGGTATAACCACGTTTCTCGACAGTCTTAAGAGCAGAGCAAAGAATCATTGCTGCGTCATAGCCCAAAGAACAGAAGTTAGTTGGAGCCTCACCGTATTCCTCGGTATAAGCCTTAACAAAATGCTGAACTTTTTCATCTGGATTTGAAGCAACAAAGGCAGAGCAATAGAAGCATCCTTCAAGGTCAGCCGCAGAAGCATAGTCCTGCTCGCCGCCAATGATGCCTGCCCAACCATCTGCGCCCATAAAAGGCTTCTTGCAGCCAAGCTGACGAGCCTGCGTCACAATCTTACCGTTATCCTGGTAATAATTTGGAGCCAAGATAGCATCAGGATCAAGTCCAATAATGCTGGTAAGCTGGGCATTAAAGTCAACAGCTCCTGTTGGGTAACCTTGCTGAGATACAACCTCAACACCCAACTCACGAGCCCTCTGAACAAATGCGTTATTAACGCCAATCTCGTAATCGCCGCCGGAGTTAAAGATGGTTCCTACGCGCTGATAACCCTGCTTTTTAGCAAACTCTGCAAGAACAACGCCCTGGAACGGGTCAGTTACGGTAGCGCGGAACATGTTGTGGCCATGCGCTACAACATCTTCGGCGGTAGCGGATGCGGTTACACAGGGGATGTTGTCCAGTACCGATTTCTGTGCCAGTGCAATGGTGGGCGTTGAGGTAACGTCTCCAAGAATTGCACAGACATTCTCGTCGAGAAGCTTGTTATAGACAAGAATGGCCTCAGTTGAATCACCCTTCTCGTCCTCAACAATAGGGACAATCTGGCGTCCGTTAACGCCACCCTTCTTGTTGAACTCCTTGAGGTACAAAAGAACGCCACTTCGCACAGCAAGGCCATACTGAGCAACGTCGCCGGTGAATGGGCCCATCACGCCAACGTAGATGGAGTTAGGGTCTTGGTTCTTTGGCGAACAACCCGCTAGAGCAAACGACCCCGCAATGGTCCCGGCCACCTCCAAAAAGCGTCGTCGCGTTAGCTTATGTGCCATATTCATCTCCTTTTCTCCATAGCGTTGAATATGTGACACAACACAATATGGCTGCGGCTCTAAAAAAAGAACCACAGCCAAAAAATGTTATCTAACTTGAAATAATTTTAGAGAACCCGGATGTTTCTACTGACCTCAGCCTTAGCAACGATTGCCGCCGTAGCCTTTGGGCCGCTTCTCCTGCGCCTACTTATGCCTCGCGTACCAGCGGAAGCTCGCCCGCAAAGTGACGAGGCTTGTAAGACGGCTTGTCTGCAGCGGTCTTCTCGCCCAAATCAAGTGAAGAAATCTTCTTCATCTTGCTAGTGCCACCCTCAATCAGGCGAAGCAGCTCGCGTGTTGGCCTTTCGTCAGCTGCCTGGAGCTCAGCTGCCATCTCGCGCTCAACCGCGTCAAAGATATCCTGAACGTGCGAGGAGGTATCGTTTGTAGCCTTGACCAGCGGCATTGCGGTTGATTGCGCAACCACGCCAGCGTAGTTTGGCTCGCGAGAAACACGTACCTGAGCTGCAGCAACCTTACGAGGCGCAGCAGGTTTTGCACCCGACAGCTCCGCCGGGCTTGTAGCTTCTGCCTCAGCTGCGGCCTGACCAATGAGTGGCAGCTGTACTGGATGGTACTTGCGCATCTGTTGCTGATCATGGCGAGCCAAATGCTCATCCATTGCAGCCAGCGCAAGCGTCCAGTCATCAACGTGCTCAAGCTCGTCGATCGTGCGCTTCTCAGGGAAGACTCCCTGGTCAACGTAAGAAATGCGACTGGAAATATCAGCAGCGTGGTTGGTGAAGTCTTCAGGAATAGCCTCGGCACCAATCTCGGCAATGCCAAAATCACGCGTAATGGACTCTTCGCCCACAGCCTTAGTCCACCAAGCGGTACCCACGTCACCAACGGTTCCGTCAGCGCGCTCGATAATAGGCAGGCCGTCCATAGGATCTTGTCCCAAGCGCTCAAGAAGTACGGCAGCAGCGCCCTTTGCTCGAGCAACAGTGCGCTCACGCCAGCTCAACAGCTTGGTGTAGTTCTCTGCAATCTGAGCATAGTCGTTTGTGGAATGCGCAGGAGCCTTCTTTGCGCGAACCGGAAGCACGCCCTCTGCGGCTGCGGTCACAACCTGCGTCTTCTTTGCAGGCGCTTTAGTAGGCTGGACAGGTAGCTCAGCAGACTGAACACGGATAGAACCGGTCATATCCCACTGAGAAGCCTTCATGTGCTTTGGTTTGTATGCAGCAATCGAGCGCCTTGGAGAGTCCAGCGGAATCACCATGCTCTCTTCTGGCGAGAAGTTCGATGCAGCTGCAACTCGTTTTGGAGACGCAGCCTCATCCTCAACCTGAGATGTAGTGCTTGGCTGAATCTTTGCTTCTGCTCCATCGGTTTTCTCGCCACGATTTGCAACGCGAGAAACCACTACCGCAGCGCCAGAAATGACTGCAACCGCAGCAAGTCCCACTCCAATGCCTGTAAAGATTGCACCAAGAGGTGTTTGACGAATTTCATTAGCGGTAAGGGCATACGCAGATGCTGGCTCTGCTACCAGAACCAGTCCACTGAGCAGGCCGGCGACTACTGCCGGATTCCTACCTTCTGTCATACAAACTCCCCCTACAAACGCTAAGAAGATGTATGAAGACACACGCTAAATTTGCATATGCTACTAAACCCAATACGGGCGACGTGAGCAACGGGTGGGCTTCATTTCATCTTTGTGTAATCCGCTGCAACACATAATTGTGCTGTTAGAAATGACTATAGCGTAATTCATTATTTTTTACAGCGTCATTAAAACTTTTTCATAATTCTTCAGCAGTTATTCAAAAAAATGGCGAGAAAAAAGAAGTGCCTCCCAACATAGATTGGAAAGCACTTCTTGCGTCATCTTTAAATCTGACTAATTCTGTGGATAGTCAGACTGTGCAGCCTTCTTTGCAGATCTAATCAGGAAGTCCTGGTTATTGTCGGTCTGCTTAAGACCACTGATAAGAGCAGTAGTTGCACGCTCAGTGTTATTGAAGCCTGCAAGAATACGGCGAACGCCCCATACCATAGGCTGAAGCTCTGGCTTAATAAGCAGATCCTCATTACGAGTACCAGAAGAAACAGGATCAATAGCTGGGAAGATACGGCGATCTGCCAGGTCTCGATCAAGCTTGAGCTCCATGTTACCAGTACCCTTGAACTCCTCGAAGATAACCTCATCCATCTTGGAGCCTGTATCTACCAGGGCAGACGCAATAATAGTGAGCGAGCCGCCGTTCTCGATGTTTCGTGCTGCACCCAAGAACTTCTTTGGTGGATACAGAGCTGCGGAGTCAACACCACCAGAAAGAATGCGACCAGATGCAGGAATGGCCAGGTTATATGCACGAGCAAGACGTGTAATGGAGTCCAAGATAACCACAACGTCCTGACCCATCTCAACCAGACGCTTTGCTCGCTCAATGACAAGCTCCGAGACAACGGTGTGGTTCTCTGCTGGCATATCAAAAGTTGAAGCAACAACGGTGCCCTTGATGGAGCGCTCCATGTCCGTAACTTCCTCAGGACGCTCGTCTACCAGGAGACAGAAGAGGTGAACCTCAGGATTGTTGGTAGTAATAGACTGGCAAATGCGCTTCAAAATGGTAGTCTTACCTGCCTTTGGAGGCGAGACAATCAAACCACGCTGGCCCTTACCAATAGGAGCTACCAAGTCAATTGCGCGGCCAGTAATGGAGTCTTTACCGTGCTCCATTGTAAGAGGCTGATCTGGGAAAATAGGAGTCAGATCTTTGAAGCGAGGACGGTCCTTAAGACCCTCAACTTCCCCGCCATTAACCTGGGTAACCTTAAGAAGTGGTGGATACTTGCTGTTTACGCGAGCAGGTCCAACCATACCCAAGACGCTATCGCCCGGACGCAGACCAAGATTTCTAATAATCTGCTGGTGGACAAAGGCGTCGTCATCGCCTTCCATGTAATTGCCCGTACGAATCCAGCCGTAGCCTTCGTTGCTAATCTGAAGAATACCCTCAACAGTCTTAAAGCCCTCAGCAGCTGCAGATGCAGCATATACAAGCTCAATCAAATCAGACTTGTGAACGCCTGCGTACTCAATGCCCAGCTCAGTTGCTTTTGCACGAAGCTCAGAAAGCTTCATCTCTTGCAGTGCCTCTTTAGAAAGCGATGGCTCGCTTGCCTGACCCTGCTTGCGATTCTTGTTGCGCTGGTTGTTCTGTCTACGGTCGCGAGAAGGACGCTCCTGGTTGTTAGCGTGTGCGTTTTCCTGTGTCTTCTCGCCCTCCTGAGCCGCTTCTTTTGACTCAGCATTACGATGTCGACGACGTGCCGCGCCTGTACGTGCGCGTCCTGGACGCTCTGCTGGAGCTGCCTCAGCATCTGCCTCTGCGCCAGAAGCCTGCTCTTGAGTTGCGCCTTCCTGCTGCTCAGCGCTACCCTGCTGCTCAGCAAAGTTCTTCTGAGCTGCATTGTCATTCTGGCTGGCTGCACCTTCTGCCTCAGCTTTGGTGAACGCTGGAGCAGGAGTTACCTCTGCAGAAGGCTGAGTTGCATCTTGAACAATCTTGGTAAGACGATCAGTATCTACAACGTCTGAAGAAACCTTGCCGCCTGCCTGGACCTGAGCCAAAACCTCTGCCTGAAGAGCCTCAAGAGTCTGCTCCTGTAAAGCGCGCTCCTCCATCTCTTCTTTGCTTGGACGGCCACGGCGACGTTTAGGAGGCTCTGCAATGCCAGCTGCATTTAAAGCCTCAGCCATAACTGCTTCTACTGCACGACGAGCCTCGGTCTCCTTTTTAGTAGGACGACCACGGCGGCGCTTAGCAGCTGAATTAGAAGCCTTTTCTTCAGTTGTCTCAGAATTAGTATTTTCAGAAGTAGTATTTTCCGAATTAATATTTTCACTCTTACGAGGTCTACCACGTCTACGTGGTGCTGGAGTATTTTCTACATCATTTAAAGAATCATTTTGGACCGAAGATGTTTCGTCCGACATGTACAAACCTCTCTGTTTGCTCATCAAAATAATCTGTAAAAATACGTGAGAAATATGATGAAGGGATAACAAACAAAATCAAATAGGTGCAAATCCAAAAGGAATATACCACGAAAATGCCCGCCTTATGATGAAAAAATAATAAATTTCACCATAAAACGGGCAAATGGGGATTTATAACCACTAACCCTTAAACCTCGAGAAACCCATCTTCTAGATTTCTTTAATCTGCATAAATCATTTAAACAGCTGTACGACTCTTTCTTTTAACAATAATGTCTTCAATTTGCTGAACGATTTCTTTGATATAGGTCTTACCTTGAGGCGTGAGCTCAACCATGGTTACTCTTCTAGAAAGAGCATCATCATGTTTGCGCTGTACCAAGCCACTTTCTGCCAAAGCAGTAAGAGACATAGAAACCGTTGGCTGCAAAAGACCAAGCGCATCAACAATCTCTGTAATTGAAAGAGCGTCTTTAGGAGAATCTAGAATTGCAAGAAGCACCATGTCTGCAGCCCTGCAATACAGAGCCCCCATAGCGTCAACGTACATGACAATACGCTCAAATGAAGTACGAGAAAGTGCCTGACCAGGTGCAATACGAGCACACGTGAGCTTAGACAGCTCCTCTACTGCTTCTACACCCTTTTCTGTAATGATGCACACTACGTTGCGTCGATCAATGGCGCCTTCATCTCTTTTGATGAAACCAAGCCTTGCCAGGTGCGAGGTACGATGAGTAATCGTAGGACGAAGAGCACTCTGATACTCGGCAATTTCTGAAGTCTTAACAGGGGCGCCCTTCACATTGAGGCGACACAAAATAGCAAACTCTTCAAACGTGAGTCGTCTGTTAGCAGGTACCACTCTTCTGACTAAGTTGTAAGACCTGCGAATGGACATGTACTCGCGAAGTTCCATAGAGACCTCCACTCCTATGCCCGAACCATTTACTATTTGCTCGCATAATGAGTATACCCCTAAAAAAATACGTGTTAACGTGGGGACAAAACAATAGTTAGTCAAAAATATGTTAGAAAATGGCGTGTATATGACATCAATATAGGCTTTTATATGCTGCAATATAAAATTTGAGTAATAAAAATTAATTTTATTATCTCTTTTATACATTAAAAAAGTTTTTACATAACGCAGAAATGTGTAAATTATCTGGAGGAATTCACAAAAGATACCGTGCAAGTATTCAATACTTGCACGGTATCATGACAAAACAACATAGTTAGCTATCGTTTACATTGCCTCAGGAGCAGAAACGCCAATCAATTTAAGAGCAATTGCAAGCACGCGGCGGGTTGCGTCACAAGCAGCAAGACGAGCCTTAGAGAGCTCCACGTCAAGTGGACGTCCTTCAGAAGGAAGCACCTGGCAAACGGTATAGAATGCGTGGAACTGGCCGGCAAGCTCTTCAATATAGTGTGTAATGCGGAATGGCGCCCTATCGCGAGCACAGCCCTCAACAAGACCTGGGAACTCAAAGAGCTTACGAGCAAGAGCCTGCTCAGCTGCATCAGAGAGCAGTCCAAGATCAACCGCAGAGCCAATAGCCTTATCTGCAACAGCGTCCATGCCAAGCGCCTGAGCCTCTTCCAGGTCAACGCCAGCAGCACGACGCAAAATGGAACAAATACGAGCGTGGGCATACTGAACGTAATACACAGGATTCGAGCTGTCCTGACGCTTTACCTGCTCAATGTCAAAGTCAATCATCTGGTTGGAAGACTTTGAAACAAGGGTGTAGCGGGTTGCGTCAACACCAACCTCGGCGAGAAGTTCGTCAAAGTGGATGCCAGTTCCCTTACGCTTGGACATTCTAACAGCAACACCGTTTCTAAGCAGGTTAACCAGCTGACCAAGCAGAACCTCAAACTGAGTTGGGTAGCCAAGGGCTGTTGCAGCAGAGCGAACACGCTGAATATATCCGTGGTGATCTGCTCCCCAGATATCAATAACGTGGTCGACGCGCTGGAACTTATTCCAGTGGTAGGCTACGTCGGAAGCAAAATAGGTATACTCGCCATTTGTTTTGATGAGTACGCGGTCCTTATCGTCACCAAAATCAGTAGAACGGAAGAAAAGTGCGCCCTCGTCAGAACGATAGAGGTAGCCAAGCTTATCAAGAGCATCAAGCGCGCGATCGACAGCATCTTTGCCCTGGTCATCCTTAACGTAGAGAGAGCGCTCAGAGAACCACACATCAAAGTCGGCGCGAGCGTTGTGGCAGGTGTTTTTGATGGACTCAAGCATCATCTTGTAACCGCGCTCACGGAACTCAACCATGCGCTCATCTTCGGACTTATCTGCCCAGACCTCTCCGTCATTTTTGAGGAAGAAAAGACCCAGGTCAACAATGTAGTCTCCGGCGTATGCGTTGCCGCCAAGAGAGTTAATGAACTCGTCAGTAAACGGATGCTCCTCTGGATGAGCATCGTCTTCATCTGCAACGTAAGCATTGCGATCTTCTGCAAGCACCTGCGCAGCTGCTTCGGCGTCAATGCCGCGCTTCTGCATGATGTCAATGAGCTGCAGGTAACGCTTAGAGATGGAGTGACCAAAGACGTCCATCTGAGAGCCATGATCGTTGACGTAGTACTCGCGCTCAACGTCATAGCCTGCAAAGGCAAGAATGCGGCTTAGAGAGTCTCCCAGCGCTGCCCAACGGCCATGACCAATGTGCAGAGGACCAACAGGGTTAGCAGAAACGTACTCTACCTGGACCTTTTGACCGGCGCCAAAAGAAGAACGTCCAAAGTCTGCGCACTGCTCGCGAACGGTGTTAAAAATCTCATTGCCCGCAGCGGTAGACAGATAGAAGTTTACAAAGCCAGGACCTGCAACTTCGACACGCTCAATCTGCGCGTCCTCGGCAATATGAGCTACAAGAGCTGTCGCAATATCACGAGGAGCCTTGTGTGCTAGCTTTGCAGAACGCATTGCAACCGTAGAAGACCAGTCACCATTTGATGAGTCCTGTGGGCGCTCAAGTCCCACATCATCAATCTGGAATTCAGGCAACTCACCCGCAGCCTGGGCGTCTGCCAAGGCTTGACGTACAAGTTCCTCGATCTTCTCGCGCATGGTTCTCCTTTAAATTCAGTGCACGTGTGCAGCGTAAGTACGTAGTTGGTTGTGTAGCTTCTAAAGGACTACTCAGTTTCCTCGGAAGATTTTACCTGATGTTGAGCAGCAAGTTCATGACGCAAATTGGCCAGACCGCGCTCAAGGCCCACAGGATAAATCTGAGGGTTCAAGAAACGCGTGTATGCCGCATCCAAGTGCATGAGCGCAGCATGGCAGCGGTCGCGAGCAACCTCAATGGACTCGCTCTCCCCTACACGCTTGCCACCTTCTACCAGCCTTACCATCAGCTCGCGAGAAGTTCCTTCAAGCTTGTGAGTGGAGTATGGATCAATGATGTCTACCACGGTTGCCTTAGACTCTGGATTCTTGGTGACCAGATAATCTGGGTCAAAAATCATGTCGCCGGCAGGGCAGCCATTTGCATCGTAGAAGCGTCGGATATGCTGAATACCAGGAACGGTGCGCTTGTAGGCCATCTCGGACAGCTTGATAACAGGAGTCCAAGGCTCATCAGCAGACTGACGACGTGCGGTTAGCTTATAGACGCCGCCAAGCGATGGCTGAGGATCGCAGGTAGCAAGCTTAGTGCCAACACCAAAAGCATCAATAGGTGCACCCTGAGCAAAGAGCGACTGGATGGTGTACTCGTCAAGATCGTTTGAAACGGAAATCTTGATGTAAGGAAGACCAGCCTCATCAAACGCCTTACGAGCTTCCTTGGAAAGACGTGCAAGGTCTCCGGAGTCAATACGGACAGCACTCAGGCGCTCACCGCGCTCCTCCATCTCTTTTGCCACAATGATGGCATTTTTGATGCCCTCGTGAACGTCATAGGTATCAAGCAGCAGCGAGCAGTTGGTAGGACTGGACTTTGCAAACGCCCTAAAGGCATCAAGCTCGGTGTCAAACGACATTACCCAAGAGTGTGCGTGGGTACCAAAAACAGGAATGCCGTAAATTTTACCAGCAAGAACATTTGAAGTGCTCGAAGCACCAGCAATATAGGAGGCGCGAGCAACTGCCAAGCCACCGTCTGGACCCTGTGCACGGCGCAGGCCAAAGTCAGAGACGGGATTGCCCTGAGCTGCCTTGATAACACGCGCACACTTAGTTGCTGCCAAAGTCTGGAAGTTAACCAGGTTAAGCAAAGCGGTCTCAATGAGCTGACAATCAACAATTGAGCCCTCAACGCGAACCATAGGCTCACGTGGGAAAACAAGCTCTCCCTCTGGAATTGCGTCAATGGTTACATTGAGCTTGTGGTTGCGCAAAAACTCGAGAAACGCTGGCTTAAAGAGACGGCCACCACCAGGAGAGTTAATGCTTGCCAGATAGTCGATGTCATCATCTTCAAAGATAAAGTTCTCAACCAAGTCAGCAATTTGACCGGTACCACAAGAAATAGCAAATCCACCATTAAAGGGGTTCTCGCGGAAAAATGCAGTAAAGCACGCCTCCGCATCAACAAGACCAGCTTCCCAATAACCCTGAGCCATCGTGAGCTCATACAAGTCTGTATTAAGGCTTACGTCTGAAGGCTTGGTACGATCAGTGAGTGACATAGTTGCTCTTTTCGATTGGTCAAAAACTGACGGTGAGACGATATATCTAGAGTAGCAGTCCTACAAAATAAATTGGCTTACAACAAAGATAACTGCGAGAATTACCACAGTTCCAATAACAATTTTTTGCCCCAGAGGCATCTTAATGTCTTCGTCGTCCTCATCGGGCTCCATGAGAGCTCGTCCCTTGGCGCGCTGCTCCTGAATGCGACGAATCTGCTCGGCTTCCTGCTGAGCTGCTTGACGTGCGGCACGCTGTTGAGCTGCAACAAGTTGAGCGTCTTCGGCGGCGGTCGCCTCTGCTTGTGCTTGCACTTCTGCTTGGGCTGCACGGGTCTTCTCGGCACGCAGCGCCTCGAGCTCAGCGCGCTCTTTCTCTGCGCGAAGAGCCTCGAGTTCCCTGCGCTCTTTCTCTGCGCGAAGCGCTTCCAGCTCGGCGCGCTCCGCGTCCGTGAGCGCAGCCGCCTGTGGCGGAGGCGTGGTTTGGAGCTCTTCGGGTTTCTCGACAGACATGGTTACTCCTCGGTTGGTGTATCGGGGATGCTTGTGATGGTGCGGGTTGAAGCGTCGGTGGCGCGGGCGTCGGCGGTGTTGTTACGAGCCGTGCGAAGTTTGAGTGCGGGACCCTCAACACCTGTTGCGTCAAAGGCTGGCACAAAACTCTCGGAGACGGTTCCACCCTCCTGCCACCACAGGTTCTCAAAGCCCAGGTCATCCGCATGGCAGAGTACCAACTCGTACTCCTCGTCAGAAAGCGTTCCAGAAAGCGGACCGCCAGCTGCACGCATGCGCTCATTAGGCGTGTACTGATTCATGATTGATACGTCTACATCATTATGACAAAGATTCCAGACGCGGTTGAGCACCTCGCAGGAATCGTCCGCGTGCGTGGGCATGACCAGGTGGCGCACAATGATGCCCTGCAACATGCGACCGTCAACGTCCAGCTTGCGACCGCCACGACTCATCACCGAGTCATACATAACCTCAAGTGCCGCCATAGACATCTCTGGATAATCTGCTGCGTACGAAAGCTCTTTTGCCAGCGCGGGGTCAGCGTACTTGACGTCCGTCAGCCAAATATCAATGACGCT
>CAUSVW010000019.1:0-15036 GCA_963535155.1 uncultured Atopobium sp. | reverse complement strand
CGCTCGCTTTCAATCTTGATATGCTTTCGCAGCGTATTGAAACCAGCCGACTTCATAGCCTCTACGTCATATACCAGCGCATCGTCGGACGGAGCCGTCAGCAATCCGTCAGGCCAATAGCCCTGATCCAGCACGCCACGAACAAAATACGGCGCACCATTCAAATGCACCCTTGGAACGCCCGCCACGTCTTTCTTTACCTCAACAGTACGAAACGCGCAATAGCTCCGAACAAAATCGACCACCGCACCATCCTGCCAAAGTGTTGCCTCCACGGCATAGAGGTACGATCTCTCCGGCGACCACAACTGCGGTTCATCTACCTGCAACTCCGCGCAAATTTCCCCCGCCTCGTCCACCGGAAGTGTGGCGAGAAGAACATCTTGTCCAAGCTCGTCTTTGAGCGTCAACTCCAGCTTAAACGCGCCCGTTTGTACTCCGGCCAGCCCGCTTGCCCGCACGTTCGCTCTAACCTCAAGCGCGCCAAACATATCACCCTTCAGCGTTAGCGACTCAAGATGAACCGCAGAAACAACCTCGTACCACACGCTTTGCCAAATGCCACTCTGAGCGGTGTACCAAATGTCGCCACGCGAAAGTCGCTGCTTACCGCGCAGTTGAGAGCCGGTGTCACTTGGATCCCAAACGCAAAGTACGAGCTCAGCCGTGTCCGCACTGTCTGCCGTTGCCTCTCCCGTTTCAGACGAGCCAAGTAAATCCGTCACATCAAAGGAAAACGGCAGGTAACCACCAACATGCGTACCGATAAGCTTGCCATTAACTAAGCACGCGCACATCCAGTCAACTGCTTCGAAATGCAGAATAAGTCGCTGGCCATCGGCCAGTTTAGGTAGTTCAATTTTGCGCTTATACCACAAAAGTTCGCTCGGCTGCACCGTACGACCAACACCAGAGAGCGGAGCTTCTGGCGAGAACGGCACCACAATCTGTCCGTCCCAACGGGAAGGAATTGTCTGTTGCGCAAGGATCTCCACACCAATCTCGCCATCTACCGGCACAATCGTATAATCCCACACGCCGTTTAGCATCACGTAATTGTCGCGCTGCATACGAGGACGCGGATACTCAGGCAACACGTTCGACGAATCAAGCGCCTCTCCCCAAACAGTCGTCAGAGAATTGAGTGTCTCCTCCGTATGCTTTTTGGGTGCACTTGCCAAAACGCGACGAATATCCAGCATGGTTTCTCTCGTTTCTCCTGAAGCAGCAGGTACAAGCACATGACAAGCCAGCGTGACGTATGTATATCATAGCCACTTCGTAAAAGAATTTATATAGCGAGAAAACCGAACAAACCCCAGCTCAATTCGAACTAAGGCTCAAATAGGGCTGAGGCTCAGCACCACTCAAAACCCACGTAAACGCTAGTGCCTGGGAAACCATGGAATGCAGCGATTGACTCGTTTGCAGTACTCTTTGTACTCATCGCCAAACTGCTCGAAAAGCCACTTCTCCTCTGTAGCCTGCATCATTACAGTTAAAAGCGCCCAAAACACAAGGGGTAGTGGTAGCAGATAAAGGTTACTAGAGAGCAGCGCTGCACCTGACATGACAAACGCAAATGCGGAGTAGATAGGGTTTCTGACCAGCGCATAAACACCAGTGGTTACCAGCTGATTTGCAATGATCTTCTCGCGAAGTTTTTCTTTGATGGCAGCGGAAACCCAAAGCCAGATGCCCACAATCAGAAAAGCTGTACCTACGGCGTGCATCGCGCCGACCGTTGCTCGAATGCGAAGGTACGGAAGAAAACCCAGCTTGGACAGGGTGATACACGCAACTGTCAGTACCGTGATGGCAATCACGTAAGCGGGACCGACGCCAAGTACCGGAAGATGATCCTTCTTCTCGTTCTGAGCAGGCATGGGTTAAACTCCGTTCGATTAGCATTTTGTTAGCTATAGCTAACTACAGCATAAAGTTTACACCTAAAACTACACTTTGACGTGAGGATTTTTATACTGACCATGTCTGTTCGTTGCCCCCTTACCATACTGAATGGCAAACGTGGGACAATGATGTAGGCAACGAAGACATGCGGCGCACTGATCTTTAATCCACACAGGTCTCTTATCCTTCATCTGAATGGCCTGAACTGGGCACTTTCGTGCGCAAAGACTACATCCGATGCACTTATCTGAAACCGAGAAGTGCTGTGTCTTCCTTTCGTTGTTATACATGGAATCCATAAAAAGTCTCACTGCATACGGAACAACGCCCTGCATGTGATTACCAACAGTACGCTCTTTGATGCCGCTTAAAACAGCATTGATATAGCTCTCGGCGTTGTCGTTAATTTGCTGGACCTTTGTCTTGTCGCTCAAATCAAAAATTGGAGTCCAGGTATCAGGCATTTTGACGCTAAAACCAGCGTTGAGCTCTAGTCCTTTGTTGGCAAGAATCTTTTTTGCATCAACAAACGTGCAACCAGCCGTTATTCCGTACGTTGTTACAATGAACGAGTACGGCACAGAGGCACCTATGACCTGGAGATTCTGCAAAAACTCCCGAGTTGTAATGGGAAGTTCCCAGTTATAAACTGGCGTCACGATGCCTAGCATCTCATTTTCTGAGAGATTTACCTGGCTGTTTGAGACCTCAATCGAGACTGCAGTGTCATCAAACTCCGCGGCAATTCGCTCGGCAACATATTTGCAGTTGCCTGTTGCAGAAAAATACAAAACCATGTGTTCCTCTCCCGCGCGGTAGTTGTCTACCCACGCTTCCCTTGCACTAATAATAAGCTATTTCACCTGGTTAATATCAGTTACTATCCACTATATGAGTGTCCATTACACTGGACACTCAAAACTCTTTTTAAGCCTATGATTATTTAACGATGAGAAATAAATTACCTGTTCAAACAGCTGATTTTTTCTCTAACATCTCTGAAAGAAACGCACCATGAAACGAACGATTGACGTATCAACAAACCTGAGCACGCAAGTTGCGCCTGACACTATTGACGTAGACATCACTGTTCAAGGAACTTCCAAAATCCGCGAAGACTGCACAGCCAAATATAATGTGCTGCTTCAAACAATCAAAGATGCGCTAGAGAAAAATGGGCTACCTGCTTCAATTCTAAAAAACAACAACTATTCAGTATCTGGTCACGAGGAAAACCGGTACAAAAAAGATGATGAGGGTGACTATTATGTCGCTGAGAAAAAACTTCTAGGGTATGATTTCCGCGCTAAACTATCCATCAAACAGCAGCTTGAAGAAGATCTTGTCGAGAAAATCTGGAAAGCACTCAGTTCATGTGGTGATGAAGTGACCTTTTCAGTTGAATTCTCGATAGCACATAACGACACCATTAAAGACAACCTATCTGTAGATGCTATTGTTGCCTGTCATCAAAAAGCAAATCTTCTTGCCAAGGCTGCCAGAGCAAAAGTGGTTGGGCTTAAGCATGCAGACTACGACTTCGACAGAAGAGAACTAGTGTATAAAGCCTGCGCTCGTAGTGCTTTTTATAATTCAGATTGTGGAAACCAAGTTCCTACATTTGATCCGTCAGATATAGACATCTATTGCTACGTAGAAACCACATGGGAAATCGAGCTTCTACCGCCAGACGATCTGCTGTAGCCGCACAATCCACCGCACTTCAAAGGGTTTCTCGCCTGGCGAGAAACCCTACTAGTAGCAGGCTATTTTCACTTGCAGGTTTTTCACGGATGCAGTTCGTTTACTGACGGCGCGTCATCTGCGCTCCCCGTTTACTGGTAGCGGAGCGATTCCACAGGATTGAGCTTTGAAGCGCGGCGAGCAGGCCAGTAGCCAAAGATGAGTCCGATGCCAATGCAAATTCCCGAGGTAATCATCACGATGTTCGGGGTGATGATAGGTGTGATACCAGTTTCAAGCTGTATCATGCTGCCAAACGAGCCGGCCAGTCCCCACGCTCCAGCGTAACCCAAGGCAATGCCAATCACGCCGCCCATAATGCAAATCAAAATGGACTCGCACAAGAACTGCTTGGTGATGTCGGACGCACGAGCACCCAGAGCTTTTCGCAGGCCAATCTCCCTAATACGCTCTGTCACGTTGGTGAGCATCATGTTCATGATACCAATACCGCCAACCAGAAGAGAAATACTTGCCGTGGCGGTAACCAGGACCTGGAACGACATCAGTGTTGCGTTCATCTGCTCAATGATGGACGAGAGTGTCATAACCGTCACACGATCTTCTGCCTGAGCGGAAGGAATGTTAAACCAGTCCAGTAACCAGGACTTTGTTTCATCTGCAAGCGCCTTCATGTCAACGTTTTCGCGAGCGTAACCAAAGACCTGGCTGATAGTTTTGGTGCCCGTCAGGCGTGCTGAATACGTGGAGTACGGTATATAGGCCAGCAGTGTATCGCCTTGCCCGCCCCCATTTGGGCCACTGTCAACCACGCCCACAATGGTGTAGCTATCGTTGTTGATGCGTACAACCTGCCCAATGGACGCATCTGCACTGCCAAAGAGTTTCTCGGCAGACAATTTGTCGAGAAGAACGTTTCTAGACGTATCGTCTACGTCGGACTTTGTGAAGAGCGAGCCCGCTGATGCCTTGAGGCCCATAACGGTGAAGTAGTCGGGCGTGCAGCCGATGATTCGCGCGTCAAACTGCTTCTCAGCCGAGTTGACGCGAGCCATGGTGGAGTCGATGCCGGTAACAAGCTCATACCCTGGTACACTGAGCTGCAGCATGTCTAGATCTTGCTGCGTGACCTCGCGGTCTGGCCACGCGTAAATCATGACCATACGAGACTGGTTGAGGCCCAGCGAGCTGACCAGCGAATACTTGATGCCGTCGATAAGTGCCGTCATAGCAATAACCGCGCTGATGCCAATAACAATGCCCAGTACTGTCAACAGGCTGCGACCGCGGTTGGCGTTGAGCGCAGACAGGGTTTCTCGCAACAGATCCATCAACCTCATAGCGCAACACCTCCCGTCCCGGGTCGCGAGGTGCTGTCTGCTGGTGCGGCATGCGCACCCGGCTTCGTATCCGCGCCCGTCGTGGACTGTGCAGCGTGTTGCTTCACAAACTCCTTTTCCTGCTCGTCTGTGAGCAGGCGACCGTCGCGAATATGTACCACGCGATCAGCCCAAAAAGCAGTCTCAGGGTCGTGCGTAATCAACACGATTGTCTTGCCGCGCTCCTGCATGGACTTGAACGTGTTGAGGACCATCTCACTTGTTGCAGAGTCCAGGTTACCTGTTGGCTCGTCGGCAAAAATGACCGCTGGGTCGTTTACCAGCGCGCGAGCAATAGCAACGCGCTGCACCTGACCTCCGGAAAGCTCATTTGACTTGTGCTCGTAGTACTCCTCGGGCAGACCAACAGAACGCAGCGCCTTCCAAGCACGCAACTCTCGCTCTTTTGCGGGAATGTCCGAGTAGATGAGCGGCAGCATAACGTTTCGCAGTACCGTAGTGCGCGGCAGTAGGTTAAACGATTGGAAGACAAAACCCAGGCGCGTGGCGCGAATCTCCGCCAGATCGTCATCGGAAAGATCTGCAACCTCAAGCCCTTCGAGCTTGTACGAACCAGCAGTAGGCGTATCCAGGCAACCCAAAATGTTCATCAGGGTTGATTTGCCCGAGCCTGACGGACCCATGATGCAGAGAAACTCGCCCTTCTCCACAGTCAAGGAAACACCTCGTAGAGCGTGCGTCAAACCTGCAGCTGTTTCGTAAATGCGATGCAGCTTATGTACCTCAATTACCTTGGACATATGCGTCGCCTACTTGGAATCTTTGGAGCCTGTCGCACCGGACGTTGCGTCATTCGCCGAGCCAGACGTTGCGCTTGCTGGAGCGTCCATAGCTGAGCCCTGAGATGGGCCGCCAGCTCCGCCGCCAATCATCACCTCAGTGCCGTCCTCAATACCGGCGCCCTCGATGACGGCCGTCGTAGAGCTTTGCGCCTTTACGGTCACTGGCACACGCTCTACCTGCGGATAGCCCTTCTCGTCACGAGAAGTAACCACATTGACGTAAGCTCCATCGCCGTCATCCATAACGGCAACAAGAGGCACGGTCAGCACGTTGTCCATATGCTGAATCATGATGTCCACGTTGGCGGTCATACCCGGCTTGATGGAGGCGTCGGGACTGCTAATAAGCAGGTCAACGGTGTAGGAAACAATGGATCGACCAGGGTTATCGTAACTTGCGCCCGCGTCGGCACCGTTGGACGAGACGGCAGAAACGTGAGTGACCACTGCATCGCAATACAGATCTCTCAGAGCTGTAAAGCTGACCTGTGCCTTCTGGTCAACGGCGATGCGAGAAATGTCTACCTCGTTTATCTGGACGTTTACCTTCATCTGGGAAAGATCCGCGATAGTAATCAGAGGACCAGCGTTGCCAGCACCTGGCGCGGACGAGCCAACAGAAGCGCCGTTCACTGCGTTCATCACAATAACCGTGCCGTCGCATGGAGCGGTGACTATACGCTTATCTGCCTGGGCAATTGCGTCGTTGTAGGCGGAGCGAGCCTCCTCAAGCGCAATCTGAGCGCTCTCCAGATTTGCCTCTGCCGTTTCCACAGCCGCAGCAACAGACGCAGCGTTTGCCTCTTGTCCGTCCTCGCCCGCCTCGGGGACACCGTTGCGCGCGGAAGCTAGGGCCGAGCGAGCCTTACTGACCTCGTTTTCGGCTGCTTTTACCTGCTGAGACGCCTTACGAACAGCTTTATCCAGCTCGTCGTTCTTGATGGTAAAGAGCTTGTCACCTTTATGAACGTACGTGCCTTCAGAAACTTGAACATCTTGAATAATGCCATCTACCTCGGGAGTTACCACGGTTGACGACACGGGTTTGATGGATCCAGACGCGGAAACAGAATCGCTGAACTCGCCGCGCGTGACAAACGTGGTGCTTGGCATCACGGTAGTGTTCTGGTTCTGGCCGCCCTGGCACATAGGCAAAATAAACAATATGACGAGAAGAACAAAGACTCCAGCAGCTATTCCTGCCTTAATAAGCTTCTTTTTACGACGAGCTTTGCGGTGACGAGCCAAACTCTCGTACGCCTCACGAGCTTCAGCGTCTTCTTCACTCTCGCCTGGTGAAATGACGCCTATCTGAGAGCCTAGGTTAGTTGTCTGATCAGCAACCGTTGGTAGCGTGGATGCAAATGCTGCCTGCTGATATCCCTCGGGCGGTGTGGGGATGTTAGGGGCTCCGGCGCCTGTAGCGCCTGTAGTGCCCGGCGCACCTGTGGAGCCCACACCGCCTGCAGTGCCCGCACCGGCCGCATTTCCCTCGCTGGCTTCTTGTTTTGAACCGTGGTTGAAGTGAAGCATAGGTCCCTCCGAAATCCATGCTTAAAACACGAGAAATCCCAGAAGAAATCAGTTTGACCTTTCAGTTTATATAAAATTTTTCAGCAAAAGTTAGTTTGCTTAAACAACTACGGCGAGCGGTATAAAAGCAGCGGTCTGTGTCGGTGAGCTACTCAAACACAAACGCGAATTCTTGTAACTGTCCAATGTGTTTCTCGCCCCTATTGCACCACAAGCTCAAAGTTGTCATTTGATCGCCGAATGCTCCATTTTATCGATGTAGCGGAATCAACCAACGAGAGATCATGTGAGACCAACAACAAAGCTCCTGGATATTCAGACAGTAAACGTTCAAGCGCTACGGTTGAACCAAGGTCCAAATAGTTAGTTGGCTCGTCCACTACGATAAGCTCTGGTGATTCGAGCATTCCCAGCGCAAGCATAAGCTTTCTCATTTCACCTGGACTGGTTGACTCACCTGCAAGAACATAATCGGGATTTGAGTTGAGTTGTGCCACAATAGACAACACTCTTCCACGCTGGGAGTTTGATAGCCCTTTGATTTTTCTTACTGTCTCTGTTTTTTGCAGTTCAGTTGGCTCTTGAGGAATATATAACATCCGCACATCGTCAGAAATACTTGAAATAATTTTCTTTATCAGCGTTGTTTTACCACAGCCATTATCGCCAACAACGCCAATATGATCCGTGTTGCCAATAAACAGCGGTGGAGTTTGTAGGTAGCTCTCTCCCATAAGAATGTCAGTAGGCTCCATCCTCAATAAAACTTTTCTATTACTTGCTTCACTATCCAGCCAGATATTGGAATCGTATTGTTTCTCAACCTGAATACCTGTGGCTTTACCTGTTGCCTTCTCAAGTCTATCCAGCATGCGAGCAGCCAATTTTCCCGCTTTACCATCTTGGCCTGAAACTATATAGCCCCGCTTTTTTGCACGCGCATCACTGTCATGTTTGTCAATAGTTCTTCCACTTTTGCGCGCCTGAACTCTAGAAGCCTCTTCTCTACGTCGCTGGGTTTCTCGCTCTATGCGAGCCTTCTCTTTTTGCGCAGCTTCCTTTGCGTGTAACGCGCTCGAGCGTTCAAGCTCAACCTGCGATGACGCCTGAGAATAACCGCCGGTCCTCATATTTGCCGTGCCGTTAGCTACAAACAAACACTGAGTACAGAGCTTATCCAACAGCTTCCTATCATGTGAAATAAGAACACCAATGCCCTTGAACTGCGATAAAGCTGCAAAGAGCGCATATTTTGTTGATACATCCACATGATTAGTGGGCTCATCGAGCACAAGAACATCGGGCGAGGCCCATAAAGCACACGCTACCTGGAGTCGCTTCTGCTGACCACACGAAAGCGTTTCAAAACGCCAAGGCCAATCATCCTCTATAGACAGCTCTCGCCTCAATTTAATTGCCGCATCATCATAAGCAACCGCAAAATCAAAAAGATTAGGTGGGACCTCTGTTGCATTTTGTGCACAATATACCGAGAAAAACGATGGGCTTATAACTCCCTTATTTGGCTGCAATAAACCACATACGATACGTGCGAGGGTTGTTTTTCCAGATCCGTTATTACCAACAAAGCCGGTCCATCCCTGTGGGAGTGTAATAGTCACATCATGTAAGGTAGGCTCTACCGCTGATGGATAGGTATATTCAATATTTGAAAGATTAAGCTGCATGATACCTCGGTTCTGCCGAAGACCACGCGGAGTAGCATGCAATTATGCACAGATAAATGACGGTGAATTAAGACATGATTAAGCAATACTACACCCGCGGTAGTGTCGTCAGCGACGTTACGTGAATTCGGGTTTTATGAGTATCGCTAGTTCTTCATGCACCTAATCCCTTCTCTTGCCAGTGCTTGCCAAAGGCCCTGGTGAATCAATTGAACTTATTATAGCTATAAGCAAAATCGTAGACAGCTGACATCTATCGTGATATTTTGTAAAAAAATATGTTACTGACAAAAAATAAGTAGCGATAATTTGGATTAGGAGTCTAAGTATGAGACATTTTAAGAATATTATTATTGGCTTTGGCAAAGCTGGTAAGACTTTGGCAGGGAGCCTGACAAGTCATGGCGAAGAAGTGCTTTTGATTGAAAAAGATCCAATGATGTACGGCGGAACGTGTATCAACATCGCATGTTTGCCAACTAAGAACTTGGTGATTAACTCTCAAAGAGGAGTTAAGTATGAAGAAGCTTTCGAAACTAAGGAAGCTATGACAGCAAAACTACGCAACAAGAACTACCACAAGATAGCAGACCAAGACTTGGCAACTGTGCTTGATGCAAGTGCTGAATTTATTGATGATAAGACAATCAAGGTAACTGATGAATCAGGTACAGAAGAATTAACATTCGACCGTCTTTTCATTAATACTGGTGCCGAAAGTAATGTACCAAATATTGATGGCCTAAAGATTGACGATAAGATATTTACTTCAACTGAAATGCTTGCTAAAAAAGAACTTGCTAAGAATCTGGTTATTTTAGGTGGTGGACCAATCGGACTTGAATTTGCTTCAATGTACGCTGGCTTTGGCAGTAAAGTAACTGTAATTGAACCAATGCCAAGTATCTTGGGCCGGTTTGAACCAGAAATTGCTCAGGCAGCTAAGGCTGATATGGAAGCAGATGGCGTTACCTTCATGCTTAAGTCTTCTTTGACCAAGGTTGAAGAAACTGAAGCTGGTCTTAACTTAACTGTTGAAACCGAAGATGGTGTTAAGGACTTGCAAGCAGACGTGATGCTTGTGTCAGTTGGCCGCCACCCAGCCACTGCCGCCCTTCACCTAGAAAAAACCAGTCTTGAAGTTGGCCAAAGAGGCGAAATTGTCGTTAACGATAAGCTTGAAACCAGTGTTCCTAATATCTACGCTATGGGTGATGTTGCCGGTAGCTTGCAATTTACCTACATTTCGCTTGATGACTGGCGGATTATGGACAATCAACTCTTTGGTGACAAGACTAGAACTAAGAAGAATCGTCCAGTTTTTGCTAACTCAATCTTCATTAAGCCAGCAATTTCTTCAGCTGGACTAACTGAAAGCGAGTTAAAGGCCCAAGGTAAAGCTTACAAGGTCTTAACAATGCCTGCAGCTGGTGTGCCAAAGGCCCAAGTCATCGGCAACCCAAGAGGCTCATACAAGGCTTTGATTGACCCAGAAACTCACGAAATCTTAGGTGCTACTATTTACGCTGAAGAAGCTTACGAAACTATCAATGTCATTACTTTAGCAATGCAGCACCACTTAAAGGCTGAAGACTTGCGTGACCAAATTTACGCTCACCCAACTATGACTGAAGCTCTTAATGACTTATTCAAATTCTAAAAACTAAAAAACTGACTTATCTCATAACTTGAGTAAGTCAGTTTTTTGTATGGGCCTAGAATAAAAAGTGTACAAGTTAAATAGAGACTCTGATTTAGTATAATTAAGGAAGTAGTTACTGAGACTGGGGAGTTTGGCCGTGGCTCTGGTAATTTTGCCAGCGATAAGGACAAGGAGATTGCACGACTAAAGCGTCAACTTCGTGACGCTGAAGGAGCGATCGAAGTATTAAAAAAATCAATCGGAATTCTGAGCAAGTAACTACCGAAAAGGTATACCAAGAAATGGACGTTCAGCACGCTTTGGAATCCCACCCTTCCATCAATGGTATGTGTGATTATGTTGGAATCTCAAGAAGTGGTTACTATCAACGAGAAAAGCGTCATAATCACCGCGAAAGCTTCGGAAGAAGTTTATTCAAGGTAAAATTAAAGCGATTTGGATCAAAAGCCTTTGTATTTACGGTGCCGGCAAAATCACCCAAGAACTTCGCTCAAAAGGATATAAGATCGCTGAACGAACTGTTGGTAAGTATATGCGTGAACTTGGCATTCACGCCGTTTACCTAACCCCTTGGACGACTACCACTACGCAAAAGACGCAGTGAACCCCCCTCCCCTGAGGAAGTGGCGCAACGGCTCACGAGGGTCTTTCGTTATCCAGAAGGAGTTCATCGGCTGCATGCGCAATATGATGACGTCTGTTAGTCTGGTTCAGCAATATAACGCTAAAACGAGAAAAGCAGTTAACCTACTTATCACCGTACGGAATTCGGAAGTAATCCAGTGTGGCTTTGAATCTATCTTGAGCTGTAAGGCACGTATCAAGAAGATAGCCGTTCTCCTTATCCCACTTAGAGAGCCCTCGATAATAGAAAGACTTCATTTCGTCAGTAATTACGAACGGGACAACGTCATGAGCAAGACATTCTTTAAGCATAATCAACCTACCAACACGTCCGTTGCCATCTTGGAACGGATGAATGCGCTCAAAGCGAACGTGGTAATCAACAATATTTTCAAAAGAATGGGAGCTGTTTGAGTTATAAGCCTTTAACAGCGATTTCATCTCTTTAGCAACATTTTCTGGAGGAGTGGTTTCTCGCCCACCTACCTCATTTGGTGAGCGTTTGTAATCTCCAACAGCAAACCAATCTTTTACAGAATCTGTAGTTCCCGTTTTTAGAATGCGGTGGAGTTCTTTGATGATGATCTCTGTAAGAGGGTCTTTTGCGTGGTCAATCACGTAATCGATAGCGCGGAAGTGGTTCTGAGTTTCTACAATGTCATCAATATGAACAGGATTTTCTTCAACGCCGATAGTAGCCGTTTCAAAAATCATGCGTGTCTGATCGAGGGAGAGCTTGCTTCCCTCAATGTGATTAGAGTTATAGGTAAGCTCGACCTGGAGCTTATGGTAAATACCGCCCTTTATTTTTGAGGTCTTTTCTTCAATCAAGCGCGAAAGCAGCGGACTTGTTGACGATGTTTTGGCATTTTTTCGAGAAGGTTTTACTGCATCGGCTGGAATGTTCCAAGTTTTTCCCACGAGAAAAGCGCCTGGCACGCGGCCATTAGCGCAGTAATTGCGCACACTTCTCTCGGATATGCCCCAGAGCTCAGCAATCTCTGCCGCAGAAAGAAATCCCATTAAGCTTCACCTCCCTATCGGCAAAAACTGGTGAGATTATTATAGCAAAGGAGACTGTTTATTGCCGATATCGGCAAAATTCAAAATCACAGCTAGTTCCAATCATACTTGCAATCATTGCAATGAAACTTAGGGTCATCTACACATACAACGCAGCCTCCTAAAATGACACGACCTTCTTCAATATCACGCTCTAATTGATCGTCCAGCAGTCGTAAACCCCAAAGATATTTAGCAACATTTGTGCTGTTACATTTAGGACATACGGGGTTATCTGAACTCTGCTTTTCCATTGGTACTCCCATCTCACGATGCCTACTAAAAGACCACGCGTTTATAGAAATACCAGTCTACGTAAACATATAAAAAAATACTGTCCACTGAAATGGACAGTATTTGAGGTTGAATATTTATAGTCCCTAACACACGGGATTGCCATACTCGCGCAACATAGCATCACGGTTAATAATCCATTGCTTACCATACTTGCGAGCATCCACGCCTGGAACTATCTTGCCGTACGCAACAGCCTTACGCAGAGTGGACTCGCTTAAACCCCAAAGCTCGCTAGCATCTGAAAACGAAATGAGTCCATCAAAGGGCGTCACGACCTCGATTCCGTTCTCCCACAACTCGTCACAAGAGAGATCAAGATCATCGTTCCAGATAATACCGTAACCTCCCTGATCAACCCCTACGTCTCTGAACAGCGACTCGTCTTTCAGAAGCTTAAAAGCCGAAAAACGCCTCATGAGCGGAGCTACATCGTAGATTTTTGTGGTGCCGTTAGTAAACTGAATGCTCAACTTTAAGCCAGTCAAGGCAGAGACATCTTTTACCTGATGAAATTTCATAATCTACCTCCTTTAGACGAGCGGATTGATTTTCTTAAATTCTTATTCCTTCCCTATTTTCTCTCACGAAATATAAGATATCACGATATCGTGATATTCTCATAATTCATTATTAAAAAACTCCTCGCATCGTGAGCGAGGAGTTAATAAATAATTTGGCTGAATAATAAAGATATGTTCTACCTGTCTCTATTCTCACTCTTTTACGTTCATTTGCTGTTGTGCCATTCCAGTCAACTCCAATTGGGTCGTCGGCTTTATCTTTGACTACCGGAACAGCTTTCACTTGCAATCTACCAAGGGCACGTCCTTGGTAGATTGTCTGCTTGCTATCAGTCCTGTCACCACCAAGGGACGCGCGTTGAATCGATGCAGTAGGCTCATAAAAGCAAATGAAGGCTAAAGCGCCCATTCAAAATCAGCCTCATACAGGCGAGTATCGAAAGGAGGCATTGCCCTCCTAGAATGCCCTTCCTTCCTGCATAAATTCAGGAATGTTAGCATGAATGATGCCATCCCTTTGTTGGATAACATCGCCTCGCGTCAACAGGTACTTGGGATAGTTGTCCATTATCTGGGCGAAGGGGCGATACTCGCGCTCCTCGGTGGCCCGGTCGGCCATGATGGTCATTGCGACCTGAACGTACGCGTAGCCCATCTCGGGGTTTCTGAGGATGAAGTCACATTCCAGCTTTCCAATGCGACCGACACTGACCTTGCAACCCTGCGAGAGAGCGTAGCGATAAACGATGTTCTCAAGGACGGGTCCGTAGTTGATGCGGTTATCGGTGTTGAGGGCAAAGTAGAAGCTCAGGTCCGCCAGGTAGTACTTTTGCTCGCCCCGCAGTGATTTTCGGGACTTCAGGTCGAAGCGGGAGCACTTGCTGATGATCTTCGCATCTTCGAGAATCTGGAGGTATCTCGCTAGCGTTTCGCGCTTGACCTTCACACCCTGTTTGCTCTCGAGGTCGGATTGGATGTTCGCAAGCGACATGGTGGCGCCGAAGTTGTTGATGACGTAGTCGCGCACATGGTTGAACACGGAGACGTTCTTGATTTTCACACGCCTGCGGATGTCCTTCTCGAAGATTTCCTGGATTACCGCAGCAACGTAGGCGCGCTTGTCGGCGAGCCGAGGGTAATCCATCGCTTTCGGGAAGCCGCCCTCGAGGATATACGCATCGAACTCCGCGACCGGATTCGGGTTCACGGGTAGTCCCAAGAAACGCTTCATCTGGCAATACTCGCCAAAGTCCAGCGTCTGCATCTCGAATTCGATGTAGCGGCCGGTTAGTTTCGTGGCCAGCTCTCCTGAAAGCAGATAGGAGTTCGATCCGGTGATGAAGATGGAGAAGCCACCCTCAGTGCGAAACCCATTGAGCACGTCTTCGAAACCATCGACGTTCTGTACCTCGTCGATGAAAAGGTACTTCGTCCCCGAGATAGCGAGCAAGGGTCTGATGAGGTCCTCAAGCTGCTCTGGAGCCTTGACAGACCGGTACCCGTATCGGTCTAGGTCGAGAAAAACGATGTGCTCGTCATCGACGCCTTCGGCCCTCAGCTCTTCGGCGATGCACTGCATGAGGCAGGACTTGCCGCAGCGGCGTACGCCGGTGATTACCTTGATCATCCCGGCGTCATGGTAGAAGCCGCGAATCTTTTTTAGGTAGTTTTCTCTAGGAAACAAACGCATACTGGCTCCAATCTTCATTGGAGCCAGTATATCAAATTACAGGTTTATTGGGGTATATTTTATCGAAAATATGATTTGTACCCCTATAACTAAAGAATTTCCTTATTCCCACTCGGTGGTTATAGTTTTGCCGTCTCGTCACTCCAGTTGCACCCAGTTTT
>CAUSVW010000018.1:0-15655 GCA_963535155.1 uncultured Atopobium sp. | reverse complement strand
AGCTTAAGAGCGTCATTAGTGAGCTCATCCAGAATCTTGGCACCCTTAAGGTCAACGCAGTAATCCTTTACACCAATAAGACCAGAAGGGCCATTTGTCTGGAACAATGTTGGAGCTACAGAAGCGTCCTTGTTAATCTCAGACTGGAATGTCTGTGCATAGGTATCAGAAGCAGCAGTTACTACCTTTACAGGAACCTTTGTTTCCTCAGTATACTTAGCTGCAAGATCTTTCCACTGCTGATCAGCCTCAGGCTTGAAGTTCAGGAAATAAACTGAACCGTTTGCAGAATCAGACTCTCCCTGCTTTTTGTCGTTATTTCCACCACAAGCAACAAGACCCAGTGAGCAAAGAGCTGATGCACTTAAGGTGACGAACTGCCTACGATTAATACCGGACATAAGACTCCTCCTTAGAGAGTGCTCCTAACTCTTTGCTAGGTTGCATCTCTTCTCATGATTTTCATAAGCTATGCTTTGATACACTGTCAAAACAATTTTGCTTATGTCTACAGAGAAAAGTATATTTGTACTATCGAGTTGTTTAAACAACTCACTTCCGAGCGGTATGAAATTATCGGTAAATGGTATGAAAGGAACTATTTTATGTTCGTTCCATTTTTATAAAGCTACTATCTAATCAAGAGCAACTTGAACATGCAACTCCAGCCTTCAACAGCACGTTAAGGAAAAAATATGCCAAGCGCACGATTTAATACGATTTATCATGATTTAAAAAATAAGATCTTAGACGGGACATATGCGTATGAGTCCTATTTACCAACCGAGATGGAGCTTACTAAGATATATTCCTGCTCCAGAAACACCGTTCGACGTGCGCTCACACTTCTGTCCGATGAAGCTTTTCTTCAGCCTATTCACGGTAGGGGCGTACGCGTTATTTGGCAGAAAAAGCCAAGTGAAGTTATTGGCTCATTAGAAGGACTTGAGTCCTTTCAAGAATATGCCCACAGAAACAATCTTGTACCTGATACAAATGTCATTGTCTTTGAGCACGTTCCTTGCACAGATGATATTTCTCATCAAACTGGTTTTAAAGCAGGAGAAGAACTTATCCACATTGTTCGAATCCGTAAACTCGACGGATCTTCTCGCCAGATAGACAACGACTACCTTTTAGCATCTGCCGTTGGAAATCTAACCATTGCTGATGCATCAACGTCTATTTATGCATACCTAGAAAACACGCTTCATATGAAAATTCTAAAGAGCAAAAGAACCATCAGTGTTGAGTTGGCAACTGAAGAAGACCAGCAACATTTAGAGCTTGGAGATTTTAACTGCGTTGCAGTGGTGGAAAGCCATTCATTCAACTCAAAAGGCATTATGTTTGGCTTCACACAAACTCGTAGTCATCCAGAAACGTTCTGCTACAAGGTTATTTCAAAGAGATAACCTGCGGTTAAATGTGCAGAATAAATTTCTTCTCTAGTTTGTGGAAGACAGTATAGCCAATTACGAGGGCAAGAACTGCAGAAACAAGGCAGCCTAAAATGGTGCTTGTTGCAGGAAACTTCTGGAAAAGAAGGCAGTCTCTAATAAATGTTACAAAGTGGAACATTGGATTAAAGCGCTCAATCTGAAGCATCCAAGGCGACATGATATTAACGGAGTAAAAGAGCGGTGTACCATACATCCAGGCAGTGGTTACAACGCTCCACAGGTGGATAACGTCTCTAAAGAAGACTGCAAGGGCCGAGAGAAGCATTGCAAGACCGATGCAAAAACAAGCCAGAAGCAGCAAAGCAACAGGTGTAAGCAATGAATAAATTGTCAGCGGAATGCGGAAGACAAGCATAACAATGCCAACAGCAATGAGCGAGAAAAGATAGTTTACAACCGCAAAAAGCACCTTCTGAACAGGGAAAACAACACGATTGATGCGAACCTTCTTAAGCAGGCTAGATGCATCAATAATTGAGCGCATTCCCATAGTGGTTGCATCGTTCATCAGCTGAAACGCTGTGTTACCCAGAATAAGATACAAAGGATAGTTCACAACATCCTCGGCGCGGTTGCCTAAAAAAGTAGAAAAGACAACTGCCATAACGGTCATCATCAAAAGTGGGTTCAAAACTGACCAAACAACGCCCAAAATGGAACGGCGATATTTAAGCTTGAAGTCTTTACTTACCAGCTGACGCAAAATGAACTGGTCACGCTGATGTGTTGGATACCATGCATCTCGAGCAGAAACAGCAACAAGACTTGCACTTGCACTATTAGTATTTGCAGAAACAACGCTTGTGTCCTGCGCATTATTAGTTTGTGTTGAAGACTCGCTCACGCGCTATCCTTTTCTACCGATTTCTGTATGGTTTATCCTAGCACAGACAGACAAAGCCGTTTAAACTTGAAACGTTGTTGAACTGTTTTCTCCACTATTTTATTTGGATATGTGGTGACAAGACTATTTAGTAACAGCGCGCTCAACAGCAGCGCTTGTAGAAATGGTGCAAAATGTCTCAATCCCCTCTTGGACGCACGCTTATCATTGCTAATCCAGCAGCTCATAGCGGTAAAGGTGCTGCTGGTGCAGAGTTTGCTCGCCACTTTTTAACCAGCTATTCTGCTGCAACGGACGGTTACGAGCTCAAGCTCACCACAGCTATGGGAGATGCTCGTGTCATGGCCGCAGAAGCTGCGGACTTTGATACGGTTGTCGCACTTGGCGGAGATGGCGTCATCCACGAGGTGGTCAACGGCCTCATGACCTTATCGCCAGAGGTGCGTCCAGCGCTTGGCATTATCCCTATGGGCTCGGGAAACGATTACGCACGCACCTTGGGCATGAAAATTAACGACCCCGAAGGTGCGTTTGCACAGATGGTCCGCGGAAAAGTCAAACAGCTAGAAATTGGTCGCATCAACGACGTCTACTTCATGGAGACCATGTCGTTTGGACTTGATGCAGCTATTGCAGCCGACACCACAAAGCGCCGCGCGAACAACTCCTCTACCGAGGGCGAGGCGCTCTTCTTAACCTCAGGTCTCAAGTTTATGGCTGCAGGTAGTAAGGGTTACCCTTGCACCGTCTCGTTTGATGGCGAGAAGGACATTGATCTTCAAGCACTTATCATGGCCTTCCAGATTGGCCCTACGTATGGCGGCGGCTTTAAGGTCTGTCCGCATGCGCAGCCTGACGATGGCCTTCTTACCGTCTGCTACAACACTAAAGTGCCTATCATTCCTCACCTGCTGACTCTGTTTGGCCTGGCAAGAGCTGGTAAACACGTCAACTCCCGCATCATTAAGGAGCGTCACCTCAAGCAAGCAGTGGTAACTTTCCACAAGCCTGTCCCTATTCAGGTAGACGGAGAAGAGCTCCCTTTTGCAGAACAGTTTGTCATTGAGGTTATTCCCGCTGCACTTTCCGTGATTGTTCCCTAGCGCACAGAGCGACTCCTACGCCGTAGGTCGCGCCTCGAGGCTCGGGCTTTGCTGGTTGCGCATTGCGAGAAGATCGGTCTTCTCACCAAAAGGTTTAACGTTAAAGAAACAGGGGCACCTGCCAGCGCAGATGCCCCTGAATTTGTATTGTGTAGCTAAGACTTTACGACTAGAACTTAGCGAGCTTCACGCTCAAGCAGAGCCTTAACCTCAGCTGCGGTATCAAGCTCCATGACGCGAGCGGTGAGCTCGTCTGCCTCAGCCTTTGTCCAAGCAGCAATGGTCTTGCGGGTACGCAGGACAGATGGTGCAGAGACGGAGAACTCGTCCAGACCAAAAGAAAGAAGGACTGGGATGAGCAGTGGATCTGCAGCTGCCTCGCCGCACATACCAACCATGATCTTCTCCTTGTTGCCCTCGCCGATGAGGAACTTGAGGGAACGGAGAACGGATGGCTGGTAGACCTCGTAGAGGTAGGCGACGCGATCATTGCCGCGGTCAGCGCACATGGTATAACCGATGAGATCGTTGGTACCAATAGAGAAGAAGTCGCACTCACGAGCCAGCTTGTCTGCAATCAGGGATGCAGATGGAGTCTCGATCATGGTGCCGACCTCGATGTCCTTGTTGTAAGCTACGCCCTCAGCGTCAAGTTCACGCTTGCACTCCTCAACAAGAGCCTTTGCCTGGCGGACCTCATCGACGGTAGTAACAAGAGGAAGCATAATCTTAATGTCGCCAAATGCGGATGCGCGGAGAAGAGCGCGGAGCTGAACCTTGTACTGCTCAGCATTGTTGAGACAGTAACGGATAGCGCGGAAGCCCATGAATGGGTTCTCCTCAGCCTTCATGTTGAGGTAAGGAATCTCCTTATCGCCACCGACATCAAGCGTACGAATAATGACTGGCTTATCCTTCATGCGAAGAGCAACCTTCTGGTAAGCAGCAAACTGCTCCTCCTCGCTTGGAAGCTCCTTTGCATCCATGAACAGGAACTCGGAGCGGAAAAGACCAATGCCCTCAGCGTCAGCATCAACTGCGCCGTTAGCGTCATCTGGGTTGCCGATGTTAGCAACAAGCAGAACCTTGATGCCGTCAGCAGTTACGGTCTCCTTGCCGCGATAAGCCTCAAGAGCAGCCTTCTCTGCAGCATAAGCCTCAGCCTGAGCCTTGTACTCAGCAAGCTCAGTCTCGGAAGGATTGACAACAACCTTACCGTTAGTGCCGTCGACAACAATAGCATTGCCAGTTGCAACCTCAGAAGTGATGTTAGGAACAGAAAGAACTGCAGGAATCTCAAGAGCGCGAGCAATGATTGCGGAGTGAGAAGTACGACCACCAGTCTCGGTAACAATACCTGCAACGTGGTCCTTATCGATGTCTGCAGTCATTGAAGGAGTCAGCTCATGGCAGACAATGACGGAGTTCTCTGGAAGTGTGGAGAGGTCAACAACCTCTTTGCCAAGCAGGTCAGCGAGAAGACCAGTCTTGACGTCAGCAACGTCTGCTGCGCGCTCACGGAAGAGCTCATCCTCCATGCCAAGGAACATGTTGTAGTACATGTCGTAGGCGTCGCTTACAGCCTGCTCAACGCAGGTGCCGCCATCAATAGCACCGTTAACAGCCTCTTTGATGCCCTCATCCTCAGCAAACTCAATGTGGGCACCCATAATAGCAGCGGCTTCCTCGCCCACTGTCTTGGTCATACGCTCAATCTGTGCGTTAGTCTGTGCAATAAACTTAGTTACAGCCTCTGCGTAACGAGCCTTCTCTGCAGCAGTGTCCTCAACAGTGTGCGGAGTAAAAGTGAGGTCTGGATCTACGGCAACCTGAGCAATACCGATGCCGATTCCGTTGGATGCATTGACTCCCTCAAACATACTTGCTCCTATCATTGTCCGTTTAGCGGTGTATAACGTTCTGCAAGCCTATCCACACAGGACAATAGTCGCAGAAACAAACCTGTCTTTGTACAGAGTAACATTTTTTTGACCTGTTACGTTGTGAGTATCTTTAAATAAATTTCAATAAAAAACACTTGGCGAGAAAATCTTTCTTGCCAAGTGTTTGTACGTTCACGATAGTAAAGCCGCTCTGTTTACTCCACGCGGAAAGAGCACACCATCTGAGGGTCTCTCGCCAAAAGAACTATGCGTTCTAGCTGCGATTACTACTCAGAATCTGCAAGCCAAGAAGACTTAGCCTCGCGGCTCTCCTCTTTCTGGCGAGCAAGCTGAATCTCTTCTGCGATAGAAGCAGGCATTTCTCGGCCCATCTTCTTGTAAAGAGCGGTGACAACGCGATCAATGGTTGCGCGCTTTGCGATTCCTCGACTTGCTGCAGTTGCAGTACCACAAGCTGAAGCGTAAATAAGCGCGGTGTCGTAATCGTAGCCAGCAGTAGTCTTTGCAAGGAAGCCTGCGACCATGGAGTCACCAGCGCCAGTTGCGTTAACCAGGCGAATCTTAGCGGTTGGAACAATGTGCTCGGTTCCGTACTCGTCCAGAAGCAGAGAACCTGCACCACCACAAGAAACGATAACGTTGCGAGCGCCGCCATCCTGGAGCTTCTTTGCAAATGGAATGCACTCTTCTGGGGTCTCTGGATTGGCATCAAAGATACGGCCAACCTCGTGGTTGTTAGGCTTGATCAGGAATGGCTGAGCCTTGATAGCCTCCATAAGCAGCTGACCAGGGGCATCGACAACAAACTGGATGCCGCGACCTGCAAGCTGAGCCATAAGGCGAGTATAGATATCCTCTGGAAGTGAGCTTGGAATAGATCCCGTAAGAACCAGGGTGTCACCTGCGCCAACAACATCCATGCGCTCCAGCAGCTCATCAACCTTTTTCTCTGGAATGCGTGGGCCATTGCCGTTGACCATGGTCATAACAATGCCGTTGAGCTTGACGTTGATGCGGGTAAAGCCAGAATCCAGCTTGACAAAGTTACTTGGAATACCCTGACGCTGCAAGTCACTGAGCAGGTATTCACCAGTAAAGCCACCGACAATGCCCATAGCAACGGTGACCTTATCAAGCTCATTTAAGAGCGTAGAGACGTTAATACCATTACCACCGCAGTGCAACTCTTCTGAGGAGGAGCGGTTAGTAAAGCCCATGTCCAATGTGTTTGGATGCATGACATAGTCAAGCGCGGGATTAAGCGTCATTGTGTAAATCACGGCGAGTCCTCCGAACTACAATAAAATCATGGAGACTTCAGTATGACGCAATCGCTCTCAACAAACAATTAGAAACTAGCGACTCACAAAAAATAAAACCCCGACGCATGCCGGGGTTTGAAATTCAAATGGTGGATCGTCAGGGGTTCGAACCCTGGACCTTGGGATTAAGAGTCCCCTGCTCTACCAGCTGAGCTAACGATCCAATTAACGTTTCGAATGGGGTGGGAAAAGGGGCTCGAACCCTCGACCTACGGAGCCACAGTCCGTCGCTCTGCCAACTGAGCTACTCCCACCATTTGGCCACCTCATGAAACGCAGCTAAATCATTATTACAGAATCAGAAAAAGATGCAAGCGAGAAACGCAGATTTTTCAAACTCTTTTTTGATTTTCTTTAAAATTCGCCGGAACGATGGGTTTCTCGCCAAACAAAATGCGGAGAAGAACGAGCTTCTCCGCAACTGAGTGAATGTGCTATACGTGCAGGTATATGGTGGTGCAGGGCCTAGACATTGTAGTCAGCGCGCGTAGAAATCGCAGTCAGCACGGGCAGAAACTGCAGCCAGCGCGCGCAGAAATCGCAGCCTGCGCTTAGAAACCGTGGGCCGTAAGAACTGCGTCCAGGCGATCCAGTGCCTCTTCGATCTCCACACGAGGAGCTGCCAAATTCCAGCGCTTGAAGCCTTGGGCGGCCTCGCCAAAGAAGACGCCATCGGTGAAGAAGACCTGGGCCTCAAACTGCAACAAGTGGTCAAGCTCTTCTGGCGTGAGACCAAGATCTCTGAAGTCAAGCCACTGGAGGTAAGTTCCTGTGATTGGCGCGAGCTTCACGTAAGGGTGCTTGGTGGCGAAAAAGTCCAGGACCAGCTTCTGGTTATCGTCGACGGCCTTAATGCATGCGTCCAGCCATGCCCCACCCTTGCTGTAAGCCAGCTCACAGGCCTTGAAGCTGATTGGATTGCATGAGGTGGTCTCTCGGGCCTGCAGGCGCTTCTCGAGGCGGCTGCGCAGTTCTGGGTTGCTCACGATGATATTGCTGAACTGCGTGCCAGCCAAGTTGAAACTCTTTGATGCAGAGGTGCAGGTGATGGTGCGTGTTGCAACTTCATCGGAGATTGTTTCAAAGACGGTATGTGTGGAGCCTGGCATGATGAGGTCATGGTGAATCTCGTCGGCGACCACGATGAGGTTGTGCTGAACCGCAATCTCTGCGATGCGCGTGAGCTCTTCTTTGGTCCACACGCGACCACTTGGATTGTGAGGCGAACACAAAATAAGCAGGGTATTCTTTGGATCAGCAGCAAGTTTTTCTAGCAGCTCAAAGTCAATGTCGTAGTGAGGGCCCTCTGACAGGACAAGCGGACACTCTACAAGTGCACGGTTATTCTCCTCAACTGCCATGTAGAACGGATGGTAGACAGGCGTAAACAGGATGACGCCCTCGTCTGGCTGGGTGAACTCCGCAACCGATGCAAAGAGCGCAGGTACCACGCCTGAAGAGTTGAGCAACCACTCAGGCTTTACGTCCCAATTGTGGCGAGTCTTCATCCACTTGCACACAGCCTGCTTCATCTGATTAGTTGGCATGGAATAACCAAGGATTGCGTCGTTGAGGTACTCCTTGAGACCTTCAACAATCTCAGGAGCTGTGTGATATTCCATGTCAGCAACAGAAAACGGTGGAATACCAGGAGCTACATCAGGATTAACGTCGTACATGACGTTCCATTTTCTAGAACCAGTACCAGCGCGATCAACGCGGGATTCAAAATCGTAAGACATTGTGTCTCCATTCACGTAAGCCTATAACCAGTGTAGCTGCTTTTAGTGTAGCCACTTTTCTTTTCCTGTGTCATTCTTCTGATAAGAAAATCTTTGATGGCGCAACGTATTTGCAGTCCTTATTGCTATAATGAACGATGCTATATGTCTCCTTAGCTCAGCTGGATAGAGCGTCGGTCTTCTAAACCGCAGGTCGCGCGTTCGAATCGCGCAGGAGGCACCAAAAACCCCAGGTAGATGGCTTGCCGTCTACCTTTTTTGTTAAATCTTTTTACAAGTGCACCCTTTTTGCACCCAAACTGTATGGCTACTGTAAAAGTAGAATACCTGTTCGAATAAAAGTTTTAACTATCTAGATAGGCGATTTGTGCATAAACACTGGGCAATATGCAGGAAAACTAATCAAGAAATTGATATATCAAACGAGAGGTACTGTTTTGGGTAAAAAACCCGTTTAGTTGGGGATAATTTTTGGACTTCGGAGTTTTGGCACTTACGTTTTCCCAGTTCAGAAATTTTGTGATAATTTCCAAAATTTTGTCCAAGCAAAATTGCTGGTAAATAGCTTGCATAAAATCCGAGCATTTCTGGATTCCCCAACTAAACGCATTTTTTACCACTTTGCCGCCGAACGGCACAATTTCTCTGAAAAATCCGGCTTGTACACAAAAATTACCCGTCCGATTCCATGAAATAGAATCGGACGGGTGCTGGTTCAGCGAAAATGATGCGTCACGGCGAAAGTCCGTGCGTCAAGCGCGCTTACGCTCGGTGCGCGGCGATATGCGCGGCTGCGCTCCAGATTACAGCAGGTACTCTGCAATCTGGACAGCGTTTGTTGCGGCACCCTTCCTAATCTGGTCTCCGCAACAGAAGAATGTCAGCGCATGAGTATCTTTATCAGCGGAAAGATCCTCGCGAATACGACCAACATAGATAAGGTCCTGGTCAGAAGTATCAAGAGGCATTGGGTACTGAAGCTCTGCTGGGTTGTCTACAACCTTGATTCCTGGAGCATCCTCAAGAATTGCGCGAGCCTCATCTGGACTCAAAGGACGCTCAAGCTCAACAGTGATTGACTCAGAGTGAGAGCGCATCGTTGGAACGCGAACACAGGTGCAGTTAACGCGCAGCTCAGGAAGGTGCATGATCTTGCGACCCTCGTTTTGCATCTTCATTTCCTCGGAAGTGTATCCAACCTCGTCAAAGCCGCCAATCTGTGGAATCAGGTTAACTGCCAGCTGGTATGCAAAAGGAGCGGTCTCGGTTACTTCCCTACCTGCAACAACGTCAGCCATCTGATTCTTCAGGCTGGTGAGACCAGGAAGGCCAGCGCCTGATGCAGCCTGATAGGTAGAAGTAATAATACGCTTTGCACCTGCTGCCTTATGTAGAGGATACAGAGGTACCAAGCCAATAATGGTTGCACAGTTTGGATTAGAGATGATGCCGTTATGGTTCTTGATATCCTCGGCGTTAATCTCTGGGATTACCAGCGGAACGTTTGGATCCATTCTGAATGCATGGGAATTGTCAACGCAGACGCATCCGCGCTTGACTGCCTCAGGGAGCAGCTCTTTTGCCTGCTCGTCGCCAGCTGCACCAAGAACAATGTCCACGCCTTCAAAGGCCTCAGGAGTTGCTTCGCGGATAGCAATCTGCTGTCCTGCAAACTCAATAGTCTTGCCTGCGCTTCGAGCAGATGCCAGAAGCACTAGCTCCTTAATAGGAAAATTACGCTCTTCAAGGCACTGCATCATCTGGGCACCAACAACGCCGGTAGCACCAAGAATTGCAACAACCTTACCGTTTGGATCAAAAGCCATAGTTACCTCGAAACCATTTCGTCACGAACAAATCCGTTATAAATGACGCCAATTGTGCGATCAAAGTCCGCATTATCAACGCCCACGATAATACTAATCTCTTCCGAGCTCTGCGTAATCATACGAATGTTGACGCCTGCATTACCCAGCGCACCAAAAATCTTGCCGGAAGTACCAGAACGCCTGGACATATTACGACCAACAACAGAAACAAGAGCTAGGCGGTCTACCATCGTAATGTCATCAGGCTCAATCTCGCGACGGATATCGCTGATAATGGAATAGACCGTATCCTTTACGTCGGAGGCGTTCACCACGATACCAAACGAATCAACGCCTGTTGGGATATGCTCAACAGAGACACCATAACGCTCAACAATATTGAGCGCACGACTAATAACGCCAACCTCGTTGGACATGTGAGCCTTCTTAACGTGAATAGCCAGGAAGTCTTTTTTGCCTGCAATACCAGTGATCAAGTGCTCGTTTGTATCGCCATCAGCGGTCTCTCGAATGACGGTACCTGCATCTTCTGGGCGATTGGTGTTCTTAATCTGGATTGGAATATTTGCCTCACGAACAGGGAAAATTGCCTCCTCCTGAAGAACGGAAGCGCCCATGTAAGAAAGCTCGCGCATCTCGTCAAAGGTAATACGGCCAATAGCGCGTGGATTCTGAACAATGCGAGGATCAGCAGACAGGAAGCCGGAAACGTCAGTCCAGTTCTCGTACAAATCTGCGTCTAAGCAGCGAGCAACAATAGCGCCGGTAATATCGCCACCGCCGCGCTGGAACAGTTTAATGGCGCCGTCAACAGTAGCGCCATAGAAGCCAGGCAGCACAAACGAGCCGCTGCGAGCAACAACTTCCTTAAGCCTAGAAGCAGTGCGCTCCAAATCAATGGTGCCGTCATGATGGAACAGCATGACGTCGGCGGCATCAACAAAAGGCAGGCCAAGATACTCAGCAAGGATCTGGCAGGTAAACCACTCGCCCCTACTTACTACATACTCTGGCGAGAAGGACTTGATATTTGAAGCAAACTTCTCAAACTCCTTGGCGACAGGCCATGCAACTCCCAGCTGGTCAGCAATCTCCACAAAGCGAGCCTCGATGTCTGCAAGCAAAGACGTGCAGTCAACGTGATACTCAATATGGGCATTTACCAACAGTAGAAGGTCAGTAATCTTGTTGTCAGTCGAATGACGCTTTCCCGCTGCAGACGAAACAATAAAACGTCTATCAGGGTCAGCTTCAACAATAGCTTTAACTTTTTTGAACTGCTCTGCAGAAGCAACACTTGAGCCGCCAAATTTTGCAATTTTGATCATTTCTAATTCCTCTTTTCAAGTGCAGCCATAAAGGTTGTAGGATCTTGCGAAAGTGCGCTGGTAAGAAGATTACGGGCCTTCTCGGCACTTAGATTTTTAACCAACTGAGCACCCGGCTCCCAGAACGTACCGCCTGGAATATCGGCCTGCGTCCTAAACACATAGTCGGAAACAAGCAGCTCAGGGTCGTACGAAAGACCTGCCGAGAAGGTCTGCTGACCCCCAGCGGGAGCCGCGGCACAGTCAATAATATCCTGCACGACGGCGTTTGCCGTTGGGTCGCCACCGGCACCCTGACCGTAAAACTTGAGCTCGCCAATGGTACTTCCCACGGCAGTTGCAACGTTAAAGTTAGTTGGAACGTTGGCCTCTATGGTTGAGAGCGAAACCGCAACTGGCTCAACAGCTACCGCATACGATGAACCGTCAGAAACACCACGACCAAAGAGCTTGATTGTCATATCGTGACTGCCAAACATGGCAAGATCGCGCTTAGTTAAGTTTCTGATACCAGACATAGGAATCTGGTCTGTGCAGATTACGTCGAAGGCGATAGATGCAGAAATCATAGTCTTAGAGCGAACATCAATGCCGTCGATATCGCTTGACGGGTCTCGCTCGGCGTAACCCAGCTCCTGAGCCTTGCTCAGAACCTCAGCAAAGTCCGTTCCGTCTTTGAGCATGGAATAGACAATGTAGTTGGTGGTTCCATTCATGATTCCCCAGAACGAAGAAATCTCGTCAATACGACGAACTTTCTGAATTCCTGCTATCCAAGGAATGCCACCGCACACGCATGCTTCGATCTTGAGGTTGACACCCGCTTCAGCGGCAAGTGTCATAAACTCCTCAAAATGAGCAGATACCACGGCTTTATTTGAGGTGACTACATTTTTCTTAGCAGTCAGCGCAGCTTTGATGTATTCATAGGCTGGCGTGAGGCCACCCATGCACTCAACAACGGTATCGAGCGCAGGGTCAGACAAGAGCGCATCAAAATCAGATGTTGCCCGAGGGTCAACGTGCTCTTTACCAGCTCTAACCAAGATGGACGTCAGGTTAACGTCAGAAACGCGCTCATCAAGAATGCGCGCAACTGAAGCACCAACCGTTCCAAATCCAAGTAGGGCAACGTTTTGCATATAACTCCAAATCTAGCAGTCATTTTGCGAGAAAACCGATTGCCTGCAAGGCTAATTGCAGAGCAAGGACAACCGCACGCAAAGGTGACTGCACTGATAACAATCTCATAGACAAAAACTACCAATAACCTAGATAGAATCTAATTGACAGTTTTTCTCGTCTTCATAATGCTATGAACAATTCTATGTTACAAGCGACATTTACTTCTCACTGTTAAAATAATAGAAACGCAACACGCGAGACGCGCAATTTGCACGCGCACAACACGCGAGACGCACAACACGCGGCACGTTCTAAAGATTGGTGGTTTCATGGCCGTCGCATATCACAGCACAAGAAGCTCTGACCATACCGTTTTGGCTAAACAAGCCATTTTGCAGGGAATTGCTCCCGACGGCGGCCTTTACATCCAAGATTCTATTGGCGAGAAACCCCTCGATCTTGCAAAGATTTGCTCGCAGGGCTTTAAGGCTACTGCTTTCGATGTACTTTCTACTCTGCTGGACGACTACTCTGCTGAAGAGCTGACTCACTGTATTGAGGGCGCGTATGGCTCTCAGTGGGACACTCAGGCTATCACGCCTGTTTCTGCTATCGGAGAAGACTGGCTGCTTGAGCTCTTCCATGGTCCAACGTCGGCTTTCAAAGACGTTGCGCTTCAGATGCTCCCCCGCCTGATGAGTGTTGCTCGCGAGGACGCGGGCGACACAGGCGGCGCGAGTGCCGCCGGCAAGAACATCATGATTGTGACCGCCACCTCCGGAGACACTGGTAAAGCAGCACTTGAGGGCTTCAAAGATGTTCCTGGTATGGGCATTACCGTCTTTTATCCTGAGGGAAAAGTCTCGGACATTCAGCGTCTACAGATGGTGACTCAGAAAGGATCAAACGTTGCTGTTTGCGCAGTTAAAGGCAACTTTGACGACGCTCAAAACGCTGCAAAGGCAATCTTTGCTAACAAGGAACTGGCTCAGGAGCTTGCAGGCAACGGCACCGTACTTTCCAGCGCAAACTCCATCAATATTGGTCGCTTAGCTCCACAGGTAACCTACTACTTTGACGCATATGCCCAGCTAGTTACCAAGGGTGCCATTGCACAGGGTCAAAAGGTCACATTCTGTGTGCCAACTGGCAACTTTGGCGATGTCCTTGCAGGTTACTTTGCAAAAGAGATGGGACTTCCTGTTGAGCGCCTCATTGTGGCTTCTAACAGCAATAAGGTACTGACTGATTTCTTGGAAACCGGTGTCTATGATCGCAGACGCGCATTTGAAAAGACCATTTCGCCATCGATGGACATTCTGGTTTCATCAAACCTTGAACGACTCCTCTATCTTGCATCTGGCAAGGATACTGAACTTGTCAGCTATCTGATGAAACAGCTGATAACTGAGGGTGTCTACACGGTTCCTGCTCAGGTCATGGATACCATCCGTGAAACCTTTGATGCTGGCTTTGCCACCGACGACCAGACGCGTGAGACTATCCGTTCTACCTGGGAGAATTGTCGTGTGTTGATTGACCCTCACACAGCCGTAGCAAAACACGTGCTCGACAGGGTTTCTCGCCAGGCGGACGACGTGCGCGTTTATCTGTCTACTGCTAGCCCGTATAAGTTTTCGTCCGACGTGCTTGCCGCGCTGGGCCAATCGACCGCTGGCCTGGATGACTTTGCATGCATGCATACGCTCGCCGAAATCACGGGCACTAATCCGCCAATCCAGCTTTCATCGCTGAATGATAACGTTATCATTCATACTGACGTTCGTGAGAAGGAACAACTTGCTTCGTACGTTTCTGAAGCATGCGGGCGTATTTTTGCTTGTTAGACTCTGAGAAAGCAGGTTCTACATGCTCGACAACACCATCTTGACCGTTTCTGTACCTGCTACCTCTGCAAACATTGGCGTCGGCTACGATACACTGGGCCTTGCGTTTAACCTGCGCGCAAAAATTACGTTTAGGGAATCTCCTACGCTCATCATTGACGGCTGTCCCGAGCAGTTCAGAAACGATGACAACCTTGTCTGGACGTCCTATGTTCGAGCCTGCGAAAAGCTGGGCGAAGAGCCTACTTTCAAACACATCACTATCGACTCGCCTATTCCGCTTTCTGGCGGGCTTGGCTCCAGTTCTACCTGCGTGATTGCAGGAATTGCAGCCGCGATGACCGAGTCTCATGGCGGCTGGGACCCTGAACGTGCGCTCGACTTTGCGTGCCATTTTGAGGGCCATCCCGATAACGTTGCTCCTGCTATTTACGGCGGCTTGACCTCATCATTTGTTGAGGGCGGTCATACCGTTTGTACTCGAAGGCTGGTAGCGCGCGGACTTTCCTTTGTTGCAATTGCGCCCCCGTACTCTATCAATACCGAGGAAGCGCGTAAAGTTGTTCCGCAGAAAGTCTCACTTGAAACGGCTGTTTACCAGATGGGACGCACCGTTGCTGTCACTCACGCACTTGAAACAGGAAACGGCGGACTGTTGGCAGCTGCCTGCAACGACAAACTCCATGAGCCCTACCGCAAGGAGCTCATCCCCGATTACGAGGAGCTTAAGCAGGTAGCAAAGCTTGCGCGCGCATGCACGTTTGTCATTTCTGGCTCGGGCTCCACTATGGTTGCAATCTGCGACTCCCCCGTTACTGCGCGCGCGGTTGCCGAGAATGCCAAGCAGGTCAGAGGCGATCTCTGGATTCAGATTCTTGAGCCGGCGCTTCTGGGTACCGTCCTTACCTTGGACGACGGTCAGCAACACCACAACACTTTCGACGAAATTTAACGCCGGCGGCAGGGCGCCTAGCAGCACGGGTACCCACGCGCTCGCGAGCGCTCGAGTTTCTCGCCAAGAACGTGCTGCAACAGCGCGGGTTTCTCGTCAGGTACAACTTTCCAACATTGCGTGCCTGAAAAGTGCAAAGAATCTGTATTTGAGGCACAGATTCTTTGATGAAATCAGGCAAATCCACAGTTTCTTT
>CAUSVW010000017.1:0-16349 GCA_963535155.1 uncultured Atopobium sp. | reverse complement strand
CTAGTAGCGGCTGCGCTCCTTGAGAGCTCGCTGAATCTCGCGGTCAGAATCACGCTTAGCTGCAGACGCGCGCTTGTCGTAGAGCTTTTTGCCCTGCGAAAGTGCAATCAGCAACTTGACGCGGTTATGCTCGTCAAAGTAGATCTCAAGCGGGACCAGCGCCAGGCCTTTCTGGCGAAGCTTTCCGTCAAGATAGTCAATCTGCCTGCGATGAAGCAGTAGCTTGCGCTTTCTATCTGGATCAACGTTCCACACGCCGCCATTCGTGTATGGGTGCAGGTGCATGCCGTGAATCCACGCCTCACCGTCACGAATAAGGCAGAACGTATCGGTTAGCTGACAGCCACGCTCGCGCAGGCTTTTGACCTCGGTGCCAGTAAGCACCAGGCCGCACTCAAAGGTCTCGCCAATCTCGTATTCATGGCGAGCAGAGCGATTGCGTGCAATCGACTTCTTACCCTGCTGTTTTCCCTGGGTCTCGGCCATGCTTACTTGCCTTCCCCGTCTGAAGTTTCTGCTGCATCGGTTTTCTCGCCAGACACAGGATTGCCGCCTGCGGTGAAGCCCTCGGAGATGGCGGCGTCACGAACAAGCTGCAGAAGCGCAAGAGCTACCTGCTCACCCACAAGGTCGCGAGCGCGGATGGTCATCTCGGTTGCGGTAGCTCTGTCGCCCATGGCGGCACAATCCTGCGCGCACATCAGCAGGCAAACCGCAATCTCGGCGTTTGCGCCTGTTGGCAGACCCTCTGCCTCTAGCAGATCATTTGCTTCTTCGTCGGTAAGGCCATCAGGGTCCTTAGGGGTGCCTGCCGCCTGGTCAAGCGCGGCCTCAAGAGTGCTGTCTTTAACCTCAAAGCGACGAGCAGCCCTCAAGCATGCCGCGGCCTGCTCGAGCCTACCCTGAGCCTCAAACCATGCCGCAAAGTTCAAAAACGCCCTGGTCAGATGCCTTGCCTCACTTGCACGCTCAAAAACACCAAACGTCAGAGCCATGTGCTCACGAATATCGCCTGCAATCTTAAACAGGTCAGCCAGATCAAGCCTAAATCCGCAGTTCATTGGGTTCCAACGAATCGCAGTCTTCAGCGCAGTCATGGCGTTTTCGTAATCGCCGGTGCGTACGTAAGCCATTGCAAGGTCTCCGTACAGGCGATCAAATGGCTCAGCAACATCCTCAAGCTTGCGAGGATCGTTCTCCACGCGCCTATACGCCAAGCGGTCAAACAGCGTTGGAAACGCAAAATACTGGACCTCATCTGTGGTTTGGCAGTTGCGATCCACATACTCTTCAGCGTCTTCAGCCAAACGAAGCAGCAGCTCAAGTGCCTCCTCGTTCTGGTCCTGCATCATCATGCCTTCAGCGCGCATCAGCTCATCTGAAAGTGCCGAAAGTGCCATCTTACTCACCTATCATTCAATATCAATCATGCAATCATATGTGCGGTCGCATTATAAACCTGCACGTAATCTACCTGCTTATTATTCCACAAGTGCCAAATCAATCTGACCACGAGCCACATTTACGCCAGAAATCTTTACGCGCACACGTCCGCCAATTCGATACGTTTTGCCTGTTGATTCCCCTATCAGCGCCAGCGTCTCCTGGTCATACACATACCATTCGTGGCCCAAGTCCCTCACGGCGAGAAGCTCGTCGGCGTAGGTACCGTCTAGCGTAATGAACAGGCCAAAGCGCTCGCAGCCGTCAATGGTTCCCCACGTTTCTTCTCCCAGACGACTCTGGTAGTACTCAGCCAGCTTGATCTTTTGCGTCGCACGAGCTGCAGCATCTGCCTTGCGCTCCTGCTCAGAGCAGGTGCTGCAGATGTCTGGGAGCGCGCTCAGCTCCGCACGAGACGTCGTCTGGCCACGAAGCAAACGCTTGAGTGTGCGGTGAACTATCACGTCAGGATAGCGCCTAATTGGCGAGGTAAAGTGACAGTACGCATCTGCTCCCAAGGCAAAGTGACCTTGATTAGTTGGCAGGTAGATAGCTCGTTTTTGGGCCCTGAGCAGCTGCGCATTTACCACGCGAGAATAACGTGTACCATGGACCGACTCCAGCGCTTCTTGCAACGCAGTCTGATCACCAATGGCAATACGAGACGCAACGTCTGGCTCAAGTGCCCCCATAGCTACAAGCGGAGTAACCGCAAGCTTGAGTGACTCTGGAGAAGGCTGCTCATGCACTCGATATGCCGACTCTAGGTCATGCTGGCTGAGCATGTGTGCAACACTCTCATTAGCCGCGAGCATTGCTTCCTCGATAAGGCCTGTTGCTTGAGTGCGCTCTCGCACCGAGACTCCAACTGGCTTGTTATTCTCATCAAGCACCACGCGCGTTTCCACGCTCTCAAAATCTACTGAACCGCGTTTCTCGCGAATCTCTTCTCGGAGAGCACGGATTTGATTGAGCACGTCAATCATTTCTTTGATTGCGCCAGCGTCTTCTGCAGAAACGGCCAAGTCAAGTGCCGCAGTATCTCCTTGGAGATAGCTATCTACCTGGTCGTAGCTAAGTCTTGCGCGTGAGCGAATGACGGAATTCATAGCCGTTGCGCCAAGAATCTTGCCTGAGCTGCTCAGCTTCATCTTTACCGACATAGCAAGCCTATCTTCAGCTGGTCGCAAAGAGCACACATCGTTGCAGAGCTTTTCTGGCAACATGGGCAACACGCGGTCAACTAGATATGCCGAGCAGGTGCGCATGCGAGCTTCCAGGTCAATGGGAAAATCCCATTTCACATAGTGAGCCACGTCTGCAATATGAACCCACAGCTCAAAGCCACCGTCTTCAAGCTTGCGTGCACCAACGGCATCATCAAAGTCTTTAGCATCCGCAGGGTCTACGGTGATACACAGATTTTCTCGCAAATCGTGTCTCGAAACGTCTTCTGCAAGCGCTTTATCTGCGTCAACGGAGATTTTCTCGGCTTGTCTGAGCGCCTTGATAGGAAATTCTGTTGCCAGGCCATATGAAGCAATAGTTGCCTCAACGTTCATGTCCAGATCTTCGGCAGAGCCCACGCGGCGCTCAATGGTAACTACAGCAGCGCTTTTATGCGTTGGATACTCCGTGATACGCGCAACAACCACGTCGCCTTCAAAAACGTAATGACGTCCAACAGAAGGATCTTCTGGAAGCACAAAGAAATCTCGCTGGATGCGGCTATCCAATGGCACTACAGCGCCAAGTGGGCCGGCGTCGTGGTAGATGCCCAAAAACGTCTGAGTAGCTCGCGTAAGCACAAAGCGCACGTTTGCCAGAGGGTCCTTTCCCTTGGCCGAGACCAGCGAAACCTGGACCTCGTCTCCATGCATTGCTTCATGAATACCGTGCTTGGCCAGCGCATACATTCCCTCAGGGGTGCTTACGGTAGCAACTCCTGGGCGAGAAAGGCTCAGCGTGCCCGTGAGCAGCGCTGATGGTCGCTTGGAGACTTTTGCACGTCCCTGACGACGGTTTCCTTTATGTACGCGTTTTCTAGCCAAAAATCCTCCTGTGGGTAAAGGCCAGCACCTTTTACGCTGACCTGATGAATCTTCTGATATGTACCCTAAAGTGCCTTGTGATAGACGAGGCGCAGATAAGACGAGAAGTGTCAGGGATCTCGCTAAGCGCCTCGACGGATTACCGTCGGAACGCTCGTCGTGGTTTGCATCGGAGCTCCGTCGAGTTTCTCGCCATCTCTGCGCACAAAAAGAGCCCCTATGCAGAGACTGCATAGGGGCTCCAGAAGGGATTGGTTTACCTCTTAGAAGGTGCCGCGAATAACCTCGCTGCCTTCCTTCATGATAACTTCCATGTTATCTGGGGTAAGGTCGCGGATGTTGGTAGCAACGTCGCCCTTGACAACCAGGAGGTCAGCAAGCTTGCCAGCCTCGAGGGAGCCAAACTCATCCTCATGGTGAACCATCTTTGCGCCGTTAAGAGTAGCAGCCTTGATGGTCTCAAGAACGGTGACGCCAGCCTTCTCAACGAAGTCATACATCTCGTCGATGGTGACCCAGCCGTAAGGAGTTACGAAGCTGAAGGAGTCGGAGCCGATGGTGAGAGTGACGCCACGCTCGTTAGCAGCACGGAGGTTCTCGTATGTACGGTTGAGGCCCTTCTCAACAACAGTGTCGCCTGCAAATGCGTCGAGCTCTGGAGTCCACTCTGGTGGATAAGTTCCGTACCAAGTTGGCAGGAAGCCGATGGTAGGAGTGAAGAAGGTGCCCTGCTCGCACATAAGATCCATGGTCTTTGCATCAAGCTCGAAGCCGTGAATCATCTGCTCGCAGCCGCAACGGACGGAGTCATAAGCTGCGGAGAAGCTGTTGTAGGAGTGTGACCAAACAGGAATGCCAACCATTGCTGCCTCGTCGCAGACTGCCTTAATCTCCTCGTAGCAGTAGTGCTGATCGCGACCGGAGTCCCAGTGCCAAATGCCGCCACCGGTTGCCCAAATCTTGATTGCGTCTGGGTTCTCACGAAGGCGACGACGAACTGCCTTACGAAGATCCCAAGGACCGTCTACCTGATCGCCCCATGGGTGACCATTCTTGGAGATCTCCTGTGGGAGCTGGTGGCAGTCACCGTGACCAGCAACGCGGCAGAAACCAAGGCCGGTAGCGAAGATACGTGGTCCCTCCATGACGCCCATGTTAACGAGGTCACGAATTGCGATACCATTGCGGCCAATCTCGCAGACGGTGGTAAGACCGTGGGAGAGAGCGTCCCAGGACTGCTTGACTGCGCATGCCTGCTTCTGAGCAACGGACTCGATAACCCAGTCGTTATCGTTGTCGGTCAGGTTGCCGGAGAAGTGCAGGTGAGTGTCGATAAGACCTGGCATAATGGTGCGACCCTGGATGTCACGGACCTCATAGCCCTCTGGAACCTCAGTGCGAGGACCAGCATAAGCGATCTTCTTGTCGTCTACGAGGACAAGAGAATCCTCAACAGGAGCGGCGCCAGTGCCGTCAACGAGCTTTCCGCCTACAAAAGCAATCTTACTCATTTCTTTCCCCCTCTAGTAAATGATAACTACTATCTTTTTGCGCCCACCCTTTTTGGGCGCAAAAAAATCCAAACTAAAGAAACAAATAACGTGCTTAGTTCAACGTACCGATGAAACCTTTAGAGCTTGCAAGCAACTTATGCTGCTGCCTTCTCAGACTGACGACCAAAGATCATGAAGATGGCCATACCAATGACAATCCAAGAAATGGTGATGATCCACTCAACTGGCTTCAGAGCTGCAGGGCTGAAAGGAACAACCATCAGGCCGATGATGATACTACCAGCAAGAATTGCAGCCATGATACCTGCGATACCACCGTTGACCTTGTAAGGACGAGGCAGGTCTGGCTCGGTCTGACGCAGGCGCAGGCAGGCAACGCCAGCCATGGTGCATGCAAAGATGAAGCCGAGAGAAGCAACGTTGGTCAGAGGAACGAGCATGTTGCGACCAAGGAATGGACCAACAAGGGTCAGGCCAGCCATGAACATGTTTGCGGTCAGAGGTGCGCCGGACTTAGGGTCAAGCTTTGCGAATGCCTCTGGGAGCATCTTCTTACGACCAAGAGCAAGCATCAGACGAGTTGAAGCACCAAAGAAGGAGTTCATTGGGCCCAGAGGTCCAAGTGTTGCAATGATGAGCATTGCAATGTAGAAGAACAGGTTGATGCGCTCGAGAACTGCAAGTGCAGGAACGGAAGACTTAACAAACTCGTGCCAGTTAATCATAGTTCCGAATGCATAGATGCAGATGAGATAGAAGACACCAGATGCCATAAGTGCAAGTGCAGGAATGATACCAAACTTCTTCCAGTCAAGGTCAGAAGAAGCCTCTTCTGCCTGCTGTGGAATGGTGTCAAAGCCAGCGTAGAAGAATGGAGTCATAACAAGAACTGCAATGATGCCACCAAAGAAGGTGGTAGCCTTTGTTCCCTCACCACCTGCAACCTCAGTTGCCTGGGAGAAGATTGGGAGGCCGTTGCTTGGAGAACCGGTTGCAAAGGAGATAACCATTGCAAGGATCATACCAGTCAGCAGAGCCTTAGTCAGGAAGCTCGAAAGCTTAGCTGCTGCGCCAGCGCCCTTGAAGTTAAGGAAGATGACCAGGATAGCAAAGCAAAGAGCGATAACTGTTGGCCACAGGTAAACATCTGCACCAAGAATGGTGTAGAGCTTAACGGACCTCAGCCAAGAAAGAACAGGGAATGCACCAAAACGGTCGGTGAGAAGCGTGGAAATAGCAATTGCCTCCCAAGGACATAGTGGAGCGTTGCCCAGAAGAAGCATCCAGCCGGTAAAAAAGCCCATTGGGCGGCCGAATGTCCTATCGACGTACTCAATGATGCCACCAGAAATTGGAATAGCAGCAGTGAGCTCGCCAAAAACACATCCAATTGGTACAAGGAAAATTGCGCCAATTGCGAATGCGATCATCGCGGGGAATGGTCCTCCACCAAGAACCATCCAGTCGCCTACCAGGAGCACCCATCCGGTACCAATGATCGCACCAAATCCGATGGTAAAGAAGTTGAATAGACTCAACGACTTTTGCATCTCAGGTGCCTCGGCATTTTCTGCCATGTCCCACTCCTTCCCGTAATTACTCGGACGAAGAACTTGATGAGACTATGTTTGCACCCGAAGCCATTTGAAAAAAGAAGTAGCGCCCTCTGAGCGTCAGATAAACCCGTAAGCGTGAAAGCTACAACCGCGAGCGGTAGTTAAATCTTTTTACATCTTTACCAAAATCTAATAACAGTTATGCAATTTTCAAATAGTTAACGTACACAACTATGTATCAATCTTTAACCCAAATACTTTAAAAACTCTTCTGTAGTGCGCGACATCTCGCCTTTTACACGATGTGTAATAAAGACATTACGATGTACGGGAGTTTCTAGATGATGTACATCAATATCAAAATTTGTACCTTTTGTTGCCTCAAGTGGCAACAAACTTACACCAAGACCCGACTCTACCATGGACATAATGGTGAATGAATCCGATGATGCAAATGTCATACGTGCGTTTTTGAGCTGCTTCTGAAGCAGAGGAGCTGTCTCAATATCAACAATAAAGGGTTCTTCAATAAGACGCTTAACAGGAATTGTCTCAAGGTCCTTCTCGTAATGTCCCTTTTGAGAAACAACAATAACCTCATCATGATCAAATAAAGTTGAAGTAAATCCCTGCTCAGTTGCGCGAGTCATAGTAAAACTAATATCCACCTTACCCTTGCTAATAAGACGCAGGGCTTCGCCGTAGGTGCATTCGATAACTTCAACTTTGATGTTTGGATGATCAGTCATGTACTTCTTCAGATGACCTGGCAGCGCTCGTGAAAGAAAGCTCGAAGGCGCAGCAATAACAAGGTCGCCCATCTCAATGGCGCTGACGCGATTAACTTGATTGCTCAACTTGCTGTATGCCTGGCATACCTCTTCTGCAACAGGCAAAAGTGTCTTTCCCTCAGGAGTCAGACTTACATAGCCACCATGCCTGTTAAACAAGCGGACATCCCACTCTTTTTCTAGACTTGCCACCATACGACTAATAGACGACTGAGTGCATCCCAGCTCTTCTGCCGCCACCGTAAAGCTACTGTGATACGCCGCGGAAGTAAAAGCCTGGAATTTGTGCAGGTTGGTCTCCATACTTGGCCCCCATTCAAGTACGTGGCCTAACAATTCACCCTTAAAAATATCATTCTACCTGCAAATTGGTAAATACCGTTTAACGTAAAAAGACCCCGTGAACGGTTTTCACGAGGTCTTACCTTGCAATCTTTATGCAAAAAACTTTCTTAATTGATACTTCACTTTAACAATTGAAGTACCAGGTTGCTTAGTTGCTATGCCTTCAGATAGCGGCCCATAGCAATAGCAGAACCAAAGAGTCCCAGAAGCAAACCTAAGAGCAACAGAAGGCCACTCATACCCAGCATGACCGTTTTTGGAATAGCAAAGGTCAAGAAGGTCATGCTTTCTGCCATAACCGGGAGAAGCATGTGGGTTCCAACAACCAAAACGACAATGGCGAGAAGAGCGCCGATAAGTGCCTCAAGTACACCTTCCATAAGGAATGGTCCGCGAATAAAGCCGTTAGATGCACCGACCAGACGCATGATTGCAATCTCACGACGGCGAGCATTAATAGCAAGGCGAATGGTGTTGTTAATAAAGACAAAGGCAACAAACACCAGAAGTCCAACAAGGCCGATAGCGCCGATACGAATGTATGCTGTTACGCTGAACAGACGCTCAACGGTCTCGCGACCATACTGAACATCACCAGATGGATTGCTCTTATTATCAGCAATTGCTGCAAAAGATGATGAAGAGGCAATGCGCTGGGCAACGTCTTGAACATCCTTAGGGTCCTTGAGCTTAATCACAAGAGATGCAGGAATAGGATTCTGACCATCAAGAGCAGAAACCGCATCGGAAGCATTGCGGTAGCTCATGGTAGTGCGATACTCCTCAAGAGCCTGATCTTTGCTCTTATAGGTTACGGACTCAACCGTATCCCAGCTCTGAACCTCTTGCTGGAAAGCAGTTACTGCAGACTGATCTGCATCATCAGAAAGAAATGCCTGGATAGTAACGCGATTCTCGACACTTCCTACCATGTTCTCGATAAGAGCGGAGCCAAGAATAAACAAGCCGATGATGAACAGTGACAAGAAGATGGTTACGATTGCACCAAGAGCGGTAGACCAGTTCCTTCTAAAGTGGCTTCCGGCCTCACGCAGAGAGTATCCAAAATTAGAGAGCCCCATAGTAGCCATAGCCTCCCTTCTCCTGGTCGCGGACAATGTGACCAGCCTCAAGTGCGATAACGCGCTTGCGCATAGAGTCAACCATCTCGCGATCGTGTGTTGCCATTACAACCGTAGTGCCCGCACGGTTAATGCGGTCAAGAAGCTTCATGATGCCCAAAGAAATTGCTGGGTCCAAGTTACCCGTAGGCTCGTCGCAGATAAGCAGTGGTGGGCGGTTAACCATTGCACGAGCAACAGAAACACGCTGCTGCTCACCGCCGGAAAGCTGGTCTGGGTAAGCGTCCATCTTCTGGCCAAGGCCTACCAGACGCAGAACCTCAGGAACCTGCACCTTAATAACAGAACGAGGCTTGCCAATGCACTCAAGTGCAAAAGAAACGTTCTCATAGACGGTCTTATCGGGCAGAAGCTTAAAGTCCTGGAAGACGGTACCAATCTGGCGGCGCAGATACGGAACCTTGGAGTTACGCATGCGCGTAAGATCCTGACCAGCAACAATAACCTGTCCGTGAGTTGCCTTCTGCTCGCGCGTAATAAGGCGCAAGAGAGACGACTTACCGGAACCAGAGTGTCCAACTACAAAGACAAACTCGCCTGGGTAGATATCAGCGCTGATGTTATCCAGTGCTGGGCGGTTTGGCTGTGATGGATACACAAGCGAGGCACCCTTAAAAGAGATGGTAGGAGTACCAGTGCGCTCAACCTGAGGTGCGTCTTGAGCAAGGTCAGCAAAGAACTTTGCGCGATCAAGAGGCGCCTGCTCAGGGTTATTTTGCTGTTCAGCAGTTACCACGTGTACAGGCTCTACTCCTGAAGCAAATGGATCAGATACAGTTGTTACAGGTTCAGCAGCCTGGGCCACTGGCACATCAGCAGAAAAGTCCTGGGTTTCAACTTGATCAGCCACAACGTCTTGCTGGTCAAGCTGGTTCAGATCATCCTGAGAAATTACCCCAAAACGGTCAACAAACGAGGACTCCTGTTGCTCATCAGTGCGAAAATGATTAGCCACAGTTGCTCCTTTTCTTACTCCGAAGAGACAGATACAGAGTTTATTTTACCAAAAGTGCAGGTATGTTATACGTCACGCAGTTCATCCACAGAAAAACCGCCTCTTCTCTACTGAAGAGGCGGTCTAAAAATCGCGAGAAAAACGCTGTTGAGAGTTAGTTATACGTCACCTGCAAGGTAGCTCTACACCTGTTACGCAGTCTGCATCTTTGCACGTGTCTCATCAATGATGGCACGAACCTTGGCTGCATTAGCTGCAATCTCCTCTTTTGAACCCTTGGTAAGCAGGCTTCCCATGCCGCAGCAGTCAACGCCGCGCTCAAGCCACTCAGCAAGGTTATCAAGGTTAATGCCGCCAGAAGCCATCAAAGGCATCCAAGGAGTTGGGGTCTTAAAAAGATTGACCAGTTCAGGGCCGTAGACGTTAGAGATTGGGAAACACTTAATAAAGGCAGCGCCCATCTCAAGGCTGTGGTTTGCCTCAGTCATAGTAGTGCAGCCAGGTGCATAAGGAATCTGATACAGGTTGCACATACGAGCAACCTCGTCAGAGCCGCAGTTAGCAACAATGAACTGTGCGCCGGCCATAATAGCAAGACGAGCAGTTGTAGGCTCCATTACAGTACCTGCACCAACAATCATCTTGTCACCAAGACGCTCTCTAATTGCAGCAATAACCTCGCCTGCATTTGGCAGGGTGTAGCTGATCTCCATTGCATGAACGCCGCCTTCAGCAAGACCCTCAGCAATTTCAATACCACGCTCAACCGTTGGGACGCGAACAACTGCAAACGCACAGGTATCTACCAGTGCCTGAGAAACAGCAGCTTTCTGCATCTTCATATACAACATCTCCTTGTAAACGTATCTCGCACTACCCTCTTGAGCTGGCGAGAAACCCGTCATTTTTGATACTTAGTTATGAGCAATTCCGTAATGGTCAAGCATTGCATAGATCTTCTCGTCAACACCCTCTGCAACCTCGGTAACCGGGAAACGAGCAGGGCCAACGGGATATCCAGCAAGCTCAAGAGAGCGCTTAAGCGTCTGAGGTGTGCTTCCAAGGTGCAGGATGTCGCGGATTGGCTCAATCTCTGCCTGCAGGCGAGCTGCCTCTTCTGCATTTCCTGCCTCAAGAGCCTTCCAAAGGTCAACAACAACCTTGGTGATAAGGTTTGCGGTACCTGCAATAGTGCCCTGAGCTCCAAGGGCGTGAGCCTCAGAAATCTTTCCGTCAGATCCTACAAGCACGTCAACGTCGTGACCAGCTGAGGCGTCCAGGTAATCCTTGAGGTTATCAATGTTGCCGGAGCTGTCCTTAATACCCTTGATATTTTCAATGGTTACCAGCTGCTCAACAGCCTCTTTAGAGATGTTTTTGCCGGTTCCCTTAGGAATGTTGTACAGAAGGACAGGAATCTTGACGTTTGCGGCAACCGTCTTGAAGTACTCAACCAGCTGCTGGTCAGAAATGCCCAGGAAGTAAGGGTTAATGACAGAAAGTGCATCGGCGCCAATTGCCTCTGCTTCACGGCTCATGTAGAGAGCCTCTTTTGTTGAGCATGCGCCGGTTCCTACGTAAACAGGAAGGCGACCTGCGGTTTTCTCGATAATAAACTTGGAGAACTTGATCTTCTCGTCAGGGTTACAAACGTGGAATTCACCGTTAGAGCCAAACGTAAAAATGCCGTCTGCGCCCTCGGAGATGAGCTTTTCCAGAAGCTGCTCAGCTGCTTCATAGTTGATGGACTGCTCTTCATCGCGGTTAAACGGCGTGACCATAGGAACAATAACGCCCTTAAAAGTTGACATGCAAACTCCTCTATACGTATTGCGGTATTTATCTGGGGTTATTTGCCCTCGCGAATGGACGCGCCAAGAGCTCCACCGGGATGCCACTTAACGTACTGCTCTGGGTTAAGGCCGTACTCGTTTTGAAGCAGGATAGAGAGGCATTGGAGCTCCATGATCTCTGCCAGGATAGAAGCGCGTGGAGGCTTGTTCATGGAATCACCCTCCTGCTCAACGCCTGCAATGAGAGCAACCTCTGCCTCGTTTGCCAGCCAAGAGTTTGGATTGCCGGTCAGCGCAATAATGTGCACACCAACGTTCTTAAGGCAGGTAACGGTTGCCTTGAGCTCGCCCGTCTCACCGGAGTTAGAAATAGCAATAACAACGTCACCAGGACGAGTCTGACCAGCAGATCCGTGAACGCACTCGGTACCGTGGAGCTCATAGGTTGGAGTTCCGGTTGACGAGAAGAGCGATGCAGCATAACCGGAGACGTGACCTGGCTTACCAATACCGGTTACGTGCAGACGGCCGCCCTTTGCCTCTGCGTCCAAAATAAGCTTTTTAGCTGCGGAAAGCGCATCAAAATCAATGCTCTCTACATACTGGTGGAGCGACTTTCCCACAATGGAGAGAAACTCCTGAACCTGCTCTTTTTCAGTTGCCATTACAACTCCTTATCTGTCTGTGAGTCAAAGCCCAAAGACACTTACTACGCAATGAATTAACGCGTCTCCTTGACCTTGTGCTGAGCCATGAGCTGCTCAATCTGCTCCTGAATTTCATCAAGAGTGGAGGCCATAAAAGGACGGTTGATGTCTACAAATTCAAATCCTGAAGGATGACTTACCCAAGCGCCTTCAAGAAGCAGACGCAACGCCTTGCCCTGTCGGATGAGTTTGTAGCTTTTAATCTTGGTATAAGGAACGACAAGAGCTTTTCTCTTGTCGGATTTTGCAAAAATAAATACGTTTTTCTGTCCAAAATCAATAACATGAATACCACTGGCAAAACGACTAAAACGCTTTCCCATGGCACGTGACGCAAACCACGTAATGGTGAGCCCTGCAATAACGCCAACAAGACCCAAAATATTGCCACTTACATTGGCGTAAACCCAAAAGAAAAATGTCAGAGCAAGAGCAGCAAACGCCATGAGCAAGTACAGAATTCCCTGAACCATCAAACGAGTTCTGTCTTCAAGAACTTCTAGAACTAACTGATCTTCAGGAAGTACTGGAGCAGGCTTTTTGTCAACGCTAAGGCCAAACATATCGCCAAGCACTGACTCAGTAACACTTTTATTGTTCTTCTCGTCTGCCATGTTTTTCCTTGTTGTGAAGCTTTTAAAAGGGCGCCCGCGGGCTTTCCACGAGCGCCCTAAGAAACCGTAGAGCTGAGTAGGTACTACAGAAATCTAGGCTTAGGCAAGACCAAAGAGTGAGCCGATGCCGTAGATGATAGAACCAACGATGTTGTAGTCAACGTTAGGGAAGGATGCCTCTGCAATTCCCAGCTGAGCAAATGCAGGATAGAGAATCAGAGGACCAGCGGTCAGGAAGATACCAACCAGGAAGGAGCCAAGAAGAGCACCGCGCCATCCACCGTAAGCGTAACCGCAAACGCCACAAGTACCACCAGAGAAGAAGCAGATGCCTGCTGCAGGAATCATGATGGTTGGGCTGTGGAATGCAACCATAAGTGCCATTGCGACAAGGCCACCAAGGAAGGAGCCAATGAAGCCGATGATGACAGCATTTGGTGCAAATGGGAAGATTGCAGGACAGTCGACTGCAGGACGTGCATCTGGAATGAGCTTCTCGGAGATGCCGACAAATGCAGCGGTGATCTCAGCGATGAACTGACGGACGCCGTAAACAAGGACGGACATACCAGCAGCAAACTGAAGACCAGCAAGGAATGGCCAAATCCACCACATGTCGTTACCAAAGTAGCTGGTGAATGGCTTGTTGTTTGCAAGAGTGTCGCCAAAGTGACCGGTGACAAGGCATGCAATAGTAACAACGTAGAACAGAACAATCATGAAGAGAGCAACGGAGAAGACAAAGTCCTTGAAGAGCTTGAAGAACTCTGGGAGCTCCTTAGCTTCCTTCTCGCCCTCCTCCTCGTTCTTCTTAGCAAAGAGCTTTCCAACGTAACCGGAGAATGCATAACCGATGCAGTTGAAGTGGCCGATTGCGATGGAATCTCCACCAACAAGCTTGTTTACGAATGGCTGGCACAACGAAGGCAGCGCAGCACCGCAGAAGCCGAGGATGACACCACCAAGAACAATGGTGACCCACATTGGGAGACCAAGAGCAATGAAGACCAGTGCGAGTACGCAGGAGAAGTACAGGAAGTGCTGACCAGTCAAGAAGACGGACTTGAATGGGGTAATCTTGGCAAACACAAGGTTCATGATGAAGCCAAGGACCATTACAAGAGCAACCTCAGTACCATAGGTATTCAGTGCAAGAGCAGTTGCGACCTCAACCTGGGTTACAACGCCCTTAACAGCGAATGCACGACTAAACATGTCGCTGAAGATGTTGACCTGAGCGGACATAGCGCTAGAACCAATGTTGAAGATCATGAAGCCAATAATGGTCTTCACAGTTCCGGAGAAGATGTCCACAGCGGACTTCTTCTGCAGCAAGAGGCCGACAAGAGCAATAATGCCCATGATGACGGCTGTGTCTCTGAGCTGCATGAGAATTGCATTGAGCATGCGTAATCCCTTTCAGCAAATAAACCGACGAACCTACTCAGATAAGTTCTCTAAATCAAGTGACAAGTACCTCTTGTCAAAGGTTTGGCGAGAGCTTCTCGCCGAAGGCAACTCATGTTGCGTATGACGAGAAACTCCCGCCAAAAAGATACAAAGGGGAGCTTATGCGTTGTGCTCTGCGAGCCAAGCGGTGAGCTTTTCCTTCATCTCTGCCTTGTCGACAATGTTGGTAATACCAACTGCAGAAGGAACGCGATCGTCAGCGTTGAGCTCATCGGTGAGGTCAGACATGGTGATAACAAGATCGCCATTGAAACCAATCAGGGAATCCAGATTACCGTGCTCAGTCTCGATTGGAAGATCATTCTCTTTGATGACCTGGTCAATCTTGATCTTGAGCATCATGGAAGAACCCATACCTGCACGGCAGCAAACCAGTGCGTGGAACTTCTTATCAGCCATTACAACCTACCTTCCTTTGCGTGGACAAGGTCCACAACATCTTTTGGTGACTGAGCTTTTTCGAGCTGAGCAAAGAAATCTGGATCGCTCAGCAATTCAACAAGAGACTGAAGGGCACTAAGGTGGCCTTCACTATCTTTTGCTGCAAGTGGGAAAAGAAACTTAACTGGATCGTTGTCTTTGCTGCCAAACTCAACGGAATCCTTAAGCACGGCAATGCCTACTGCAGGCTCAAGTGCGCCGGACTCAGGGCGTGCGTGTGGAAGGGCAACATGCTCGGTAATAACAATATAAGGGCCAAGTTCGTTGACACCTTTAATGATGTCATCAACATAGCCCTCAGTTACTTTTTTGTTATCGACGAGTGGTTGCGCAGACTTTCTAATTGCATCTTCCCAGTTAGAAGCTACAACATTGAGCTGCACCAGGTCTTCGGTAAGGAGATCACTTAACACAGCACCACCTTGCCTTTCTCTTAATGAGACACATTGGTCCAAAGCCGCCTCATGACAAGTCTTAATAACTTGATAATATGCCATGAAACGTTCTTAACTTCAATCAATTTTACTCAAACAGTAATCAAAGTTGTTCATATTTTTTCAGCGTATCTTTTGTCCAAGTAGCTATACAAATGTTCATGTTTTTATGAACGTAATTGAAGCGCCTTCTATTATCCCATGTAAAGTTTATATGTTAAATTTTTTATAATCTAAAACATTCATATATATTCATACTATTATTTTCTGAAATATCTTGATATCCTTCTTCTAATGTTCTATTTTATTGATGAATGAACATTCAAAGAAAAAATGTTGCTCATAAAGGGAGGGCATTTATGAAAAGGAGTAAGGCTTACGTAGATTCACGTCGCGAGGCAATTACTGAGCTGCTAGAAAAAGAGGGACAAGCAAGTGTTTTAGAGCTTGCTGATCACTTTGAGGTCTCTTCTTTGACTATCAGACGTGACCTGGACTTTCTTGAGAAGCGTGGCATCCTGACTCGTCAGTATGGCATTGCTACCCTGCTTAATCCTTATGGTCGTCCTTCTGGCTCAAGGCAGATTCGCTCTAACAAAGCAATTGCCCGCGAAGCCGCTCGCTACGTTGAGGATGGCGATTGCATCTTCATCAACACCAGCTCCGTTGCTCTTGGGATGCTTGAGTGGATTGATGCTCACGACGTAACTGTTGTTACAAACAACGGCAAGGCACTGTTGCTTGAGGACATCCACGATCTTTCTATCATCCTTACTGGTGGTGACATCCGTCCTCCACGCGCTTCCATGACTGGTGATACCGCTCTTGAGTGCATCCAGCACATTACTGCTGCTAAATGCTTCTTGGGCTGCACGGGTTTCTCGGGAGAATTTGGTCTTACTTCTGCAACATCACCTGAGCCAGCAATTAACGCTCAGATGCTCAAGCGCTCTAGAAAGCACTATGTTGTTGCTGATTCTTCTAAGCTGGGCACTACTTCCAACTTCCAGTTTGGTTCTGCAGAAGACATTGACCTTCTCATTACTGATACAGGTGCAACTGACGAGCAGATCCAAGAGCTCAAAGCCGCAGG
>CAUSVW010000016.1:0-16612 GCA_963535155.1 uncultured Atopobium sp. | reverse complement strand
AGGAGCTGGACGTGGGGCCGAGGCACCACCAGTAGAGCGCGTACGAGAACCAAAAACGTTTCCACCATAAACTTCTGAACCACGGCCAGAGCCAAAGGTGCCATGACGGTCTCCACGCTTTGCCCAGCCAACACCAGAAAAGCCCGCGGAACCAACACCAATAGCTTTAACGTGCTCCTGAGGAATCTCCCCCACAAAACGCGATACGGGATTAGCCTGAACAGAGCCGTAAGTTCTTCTCGTAGACGCATATGTCAAATACAAGCGTTTGCGCGCACGAGTAATAGCAACGTAGGCAAGCCTGCGCTCTTCTTCTAACTGAGCTGCTTCTGCCTCGTAATTTGCATGAGGGAAGATTCCCTCCTCCATGCCAGCAACAAATACTGCTGGGAACTCCAAACCCTTTGCAGCGTGAATGGTCATGAGTGTTACCGCAGAGGTAGAACCATCCAAACTGTCAAGGTCAGAACGAAGCGCCAGCCATTCCATAAATGCCGGGAGCTTCTCAGCAGCAACCTGCGGATGTAGAGCTTCTTCCTGAGGTGCAGAATCTGGCTCAACAGCAACACCAGCAAGCGCGCCGGTAGCAGCATCAAAGCCTGCCGCACTCAGCGAGGCAGCATCTTGTGCGTCAAGCGCTCCTGCTTCCCTTAGTTGCTGCAAGCTCTCAAGTGTTTCTTCAACATCGTCGTGAGACTCGTCAAACTCTGCCGCAACGCCAAAGAACTCTCGAATGTTCTCGATACGTCCATCAGCCTCAATGGTATGCTCGGCCTCAAGTGCACGAATAAGACCTGAGCGATCAACAATTGCCTCAACTACCTCATCAAGCTCGCCGTCAATATGACGGCCATGCTCAATAGCAGACGTGAACTCTACCAGCGCGTTTCTCACCTTTGCGGTAAGAAGGCTCTCCTCCATCACACATGCTTCACATGCCGAGAAGAACGACAAGCCGTTATACAGTGCGTACGTCTGAATCTTCTGAATGCTTGTTGCACCAATACCACGACGAGGCGTGTTAATAACGCGTAGCGCAGCCATATCATCATCAGGATTGACGACAACCTTAAGGTAGGCCATAACGTCTCTGATCTCTGCACGATCAAAGAATCGAGTACCGCCCACAATCTTGTAAGGAACACCTGCTCTGAGCAGCATATCTTCAAGAATACGAGACTGCGCGTTAGTACGATAGAACACGGCAATGTTGTCGTACGACGTACCCTTATCGTGCAGTTTTTCTATCTCAGAGCCAATCCAGGCGCCCTCATCACGCTCATCGGATGCCTGATACACCTGGATCTTCTCACCATCTCCTTCATCGGTGAAGAGGCGCTTTGGCTTGCGGTGAGAGTTGTGCGCAACAACTGCGTTGGCAGCCGCCAAAATATGTCCTGTTGAGCGGTAGTTTTGCTCCAGCTTAACAACAACCGCTTCCTCATAGTCTTTCTCAAACGCCAAAATGTTCTTGATGTCTGCGCCACGCCATGAGTAAATGGACTGATCATCATCACCAACGACCATAAGATTGCGGTACTTAGACGCCAAGAGCTTGGTAATTGCGTACTGAACGCCGTTGGTATCCTGATACTCGTCAACGTTGATGTAGCGGAAACGCTCCTGATATTTAGCAAGCACGTCAGGATACTTGGAGAGCAGCTCAAACGCCTTAACCAGAAGGTCATCAAAGTCCATGGCATTGGCTTTATCCAAACGAGTCTGGAGCGCACGATACACGCGGGCTACCACGTGATCCATAGGACTTGCTGCCTGCGCCTCTACATCATCGGGATACAAAAGGGCGTTTTTAGCAGCAGAAATCTTAGAACGAATGGAATTGAGCGGGAACTGACGGACGTCAATATCCAAATCAGACAGAATGGTCTTTACCAGGCGTTTTGAATCGTCATCGTCATAGATAGCAAAATTGGGGCCATAGCCAAGACGCTCACCATCTTCTCTGAGCAGACGAACACACATAGCGTGGAACGTGCAAACCCACATACCACGAATATTATTTGGCAGCAGCGCCTCAAGACGCTCACGCATCTCTGCTGCAGCTTTGTTTGTAAATGTAATGGCCAGAATCTGCCAAGGACGAACGCCTTCATCGGCAATCATGTGCGCAATTCTAAACGTCAGAACACGCGTCTTTCCCGAACCAGCTCCTGCAAGAACCAGCAAGGGTCCTTGAGTTGTCATAACTGCCTGGTGCTGGGCAGGATTTAAACCTTCAAGATCAATCTGCATTACGCCATCCTTGTGTCAATCATTCGTAGACTAAAAGTGTACCCCGATAACCGGACATTAATTGCGCTCGTTTCTATTGCCTCCACAATAAAAAACCGGCCTTCACAAGAAGACCGGTTTATCTGCATAAACGCTGCTATTGAACTTCTACACATGTATGGCGAGAAGATCTTCTAGACCAAACGCCTGCCTTAGTTCATGGAGTTTGCCTGACGGCTCTTTGCACGAGCAACAACTGCTAGAGCAATCACGCCGCCTGCAACACATGCCATAACAATAGCGCTGAGTGTGTGGTTCTCATCACCAGTGTATGGAAGTGCAGGGCCGCCGTAGTATGGGATAGCTGCAGGATTTGGAGCGCCTGGGAAACTTGGTGCAAGAGGATTCCCTGGTGTACCAGGAGTGCTTGGGGTGCTAGGGTTTTCTGGAGTAGCAGGATTTTCTGGAGTAGCAGGGTTTTCTGGAGTTACAGGAGCAACTGGCTCTGGCTCCCACTCTGCAACAAGAACAACCTTAGGAGTGGTGGTGGTAAGGGTTACCTGGTCTCCTGCCTGATAGGTGGTGCCATCAAGCTTCCAGCCCTTGAAGATGTAGCCATCGCGAGTTGGAACGGTAGCAGAGACAGTCTCAGTCTTAGGATCGGTGAGAGAGTCAGCGGTGTTGCTATCAATACCAAAGTAACCGCTCTGTGCTGCAGGAGCACCAGTACCGCCGTTTGCATCGTAGCTGAGCTCATACTCCTGGTTCCAGACAGCAGTCAGGGTGTAAGGGCTTCTCATGTTAAAGACAGTAGTTTCAGAAACATAGCGCTTATCGCCAGCTGGGTTGTTGTTAGCATCTGCAGGAACAGCAGAAGCACCAACATAGCGGAAGTGATTATCCACGTAAGAACGCTTCCAGAACTCAAACTTGTAACCATCGCGGACTGGCTGGTCTTCAATGATGTTGTACTCTGCAAAACCATAGGTACGAGGGTTGTTTGGAGTCTTGGACTCTGTATAGGTTGCGTTGCCGTAGATGGTACCGCCATTTGCGTCGTAAATGAGCTGGTTAACTGCGGATGGCGTTGGCGTAGGTGTAGGAGTTGGGGTAGTCTCTGCTGGAATAACGTGGATGTGGTAGCCAACCCACATAAGGTGAGTGGTGTTACCGCCAACATTAGCAGGATCAGAGGAATCTCCCTGCATAGTAACAAGGAAGAATGCCGTAACAGGCTGGTTAGCAGGGGTTACCTTACGACCGGTAAACTCAAAATAGAACTGACCACCATTGTTAGTTACGGTATTGCTATTTCCGTAGAAAGCATAGGTAAAGTCATAATCAGTAGCAGGGAGCTCAGGATAAGCACCTGCGGTGACCAGCGTAGTGGTTACGCCAAAAGGAGCAAAACCAGGACGAGTGGTGGTGTAGTGGGAATACGCACCAGTGTCTCTAATGGTCTGGCCAACGCGAACAACAATCTCGCCATACTGACCAGGAACAGGAGTCTGGTGGCCAGAACGCTGAGGGTTGTCTGTAAGAACCCTGGATGTATCGGCATTACCGTCAGCCGAGAAAACAGAAACCTTTACACCTGGCGTAGATGTATCAATAGAATCTGCAAATGCAAGTTTTGGTGCAGAAACTGCAAGAACTGCAACAAACGCAAGTGCAAGTGCACACGCAATTCTCTGAAGCGTCTTAATGTGGCGCATAAAACCTCCTTAGTACTAATTCATTCAACTAGTAACAAATACAGTCAAAATTCAGCTGTAAGAGCATAAAGGGCAAGACAGTTTCCCGTAAATGCGACCACAGAGATTACATATTTCTTTCACAGGTTTTTCACGCTTTTTTCACATGTTATACGTGCAAAAAAAGCGCGGCGAGAAACTCACCACGCTTGAATGCATATGTTGTAACGCTTTCAGTCAGAGAATTACTTAACAAGCAGGAAGTATGCGATAACTGCAATACCCAGAATAATGCGGTACACGCCAAAAGGCTTGAAATCATGCTTGCGGACATAGCCCATAAGCGCACGGACCATAACAAGCGAAACAATAAAGGCTACCAAGCAACCAACACCCAAAATAATTGCCTCGGGAGCGGTGAAAGTGTTGCCCTTCATAAAGTAGCGCACAAGCCTCAAAGCAGAAGCGCCGGCCATAGTAGGAATTGCCAGGAAGAACGTAAACTCAGCAGCCACTGCCCTCGAGCAACCAAGTGCTAAACCGCCCAGGATTGTTGCACCGGATCTTGAAGTACCTGGAACAATTGCAAGTACCTGGAACACACCAATGCCAAGTGCGGTCTTCCAGTCCAGGTTGTCAATGTCTTGTACGCGGGCCAGGTTGTCGGCTGAGGGGGCCTTCAGGGATGCGGCAGCGTCTGGACGCATGTGTTTACCGCGAGGTGCTTCAACCTTTACCGTTGCAGCGACCTTCTCGCGATGTAGCTCAAGCACAATAAAGATGATGCCGTAGAAAATAAGGGTTGCAGCAATAACAAAAGGGCTTCCCAGATGCTCTTCAATGAAGTCATTGAGCGGCAGACCAATTGCTGCTGCAGGAACGCAGCTAACCACCACTTTTGCCCAGAGTTTCCAGGTAGAGCGCTTCTCGTCCTTAGATTTCTTTGGCGAGAAGGGATTGAGCTTGTGGAAAAATCCCACACATACTGCAAGAATTGCGCCAAGCTGAATAACAACGAGGAACATATTCCAGAAGTCTTCAGAAACATTGAGTGGTAAGAACTGATTGAGTAGCAGCATATGGCCTGTTGATGAGATAGGTAGCCACTCGGTAATACCTTCAACTACGCCAAATAACGCTGATTTAAGCGCTTCAATCCACAAAATTGCCGACTCCACTAAAACCTCCTTGGGGACTGATTACGAACCTATTGTACGCAATCCGTTCGCCCTTTCTTTTTCTACCGTTCACGGCTTTATATAACGACTTTACTACTTTAAAAGTGCCTTGTTTTCTGCAAAGTTGGCATTTGGAGCCAAAAACAAGTAGAATTGACACCCTCGCACGAGCGGAGAGAAGCGATTATGCGTATTTTTGAGGTCAAGTGTTATCTGACCTCGCGCTTGAAGCCAGTAATGAGCGGACGGCATGAAATGCGCACTAATCGGAAGCCCCAATCGCGGAGGTCGATTTGAACAAATATATGCGTCATAGACGCTTACCTTCATGCTCTACCCTTATGACAGCACTTCTTGTAGCAGTGCTTGTTGTTAATACCTTTTTGTTTGGCGTCTCAAGAGCTCAGGCAGAGACTCTCGAAGAGCTCCAGGCCAAGGTAGAGCAGACCAATTCTGATTACGATGCCGCTAACCAGCGCGTAGCTGAGCTGCAAAAGCAGATTGCAGACAACGAGGCTCGTATTGCAGAGATTGAACAGCAACTCCCAGAGCAGCGCTTAAAAGCTGCAGAGTCTATTAGAGCTATGTATCGTATGCAGCAGGGCTCCATGGGAATTATTGATCTGCTTTTGTCGGCAGATAACTTTAATGATTTGATTGCTGTTGTTCAGTATCTTGAGATTATCCAGAACAAAAATTCAGATGCTATCAACCACCTTGTTGACCTTAGCAAAGAGCTTTCTGAGACTCAGTCATCTTTAAATGCACAGATGGCAGAAGCAGAAGAGCAGAAGAAGGCTGCTGAGGATGCTATGAATGCAGCAATTGCAACAAGAGAGCAGTTGCAGGCTGAGCAGGCTGCGCAGGCAGCAGCAGAGGCAGCAGCTGCAGAAGAGGCTCTGAAAGAAGCTTCTACTGAGACTACCTTTACCAACGCTTCTGGTAATACCACTGAGGTCACTACCCCATCAACTCCTTCGGCTCAAAATGTTGACTGGTCAAGCGATAAGACCAACTTTGTAAGCAGCTGGGGTGCTCGAATTGATGCGTATCTTGCTGGTTCCCCTCTTGCCGGCTACGGCTCAACCTTTGCTGAGGCTGCATGGGCCTACGGCGTTGATCCGCGTCTCTCGCCTGCTATTTCTGCAGTTGAGAGTACAAAGGGTAGGTATAACTTCCTCCCCTACAACGCATGGGGTTGGGGTTCTGCTAGCTGGGGTAGCTGGGAAGAGGCTATCTGGGATCATACAGCTGGTCTTGCTGCTGGCTACGGCGGAAGGCTTTCTGTTTCTGGCGCTGCAAAGTACAACCCAGCAAATCCAAATGGTTGGTACTCGGCAGTTCTTACGCAGATGGAGCTCATCTAAGCTTCTGGCCACATAACCTTTAGAGAACGTTAAAACCCCGCAGTTTACCTGCGGGGTTTTTGTTGTCGGGTGCAGAGGTGATGGTAGGTTGAGTTGAGCTTGGAGTGGACGGGTTTCTCGCCAGATGACGGGTGGGCGCGAGTAGTGCGGGTGCGAGGGCGCTTCCGGGCGCGGCTACGCGGTGAGCACGACCATGGCGAGGATGAGGGCAAAGCCGATGAGGTCGGCAACGCTAAAGGTGATTCCCAGCACCAGTACGGTGGTGATGGTTGCCATAACGGGCTCGATAGTACCCAGAAGAACCGCCCTAAGTGAGCCTGCGTCCTTAACGCCCTGCAGGTAAAGGCCGTACGCCAAGAATGTTCCCACCAGCACGCCAATGACTACCAGCAAAACACCAAAGGTGTCCAGCTGAGGCATGTGATTCCAAGGTTGATAAAACACGGCAATGAGCGTGCCAGAGAACAAAAACGCAAGTCCGTTTACGGTAAAGCTTCCCCACTTTTCCATCAAAGGCTTGGGCAAAATGGAGAGGGTCGCCTGAGCAAATGCACACATAACGCCCCAGAAAACACCTGATGTTGGCAGGTTAAGCGTGCCGGGATTTCCTCCTGTTACCAAAAGATACGTGCCAATAAGCGCCAAAACAATGCCAAGAATCTCGCGGCGGCGAGGCCAGCGCCTACCAACCGCGCACACAAAGGCCAAAACGCCCAACATACCTAACGACTGCATGATGGTTGCAGTTCCAGAATTAGTAGCATTAACTGCGTAAATGTAAGCAACTTGCGAGAATAGAATGGCAAACAAACTGACTACAAAAATCTTTACCAACTCTTTTGGCTGCTTAATGACGGTTGTGAGATTTTTTCTATCAAACGCAAAAGCAGTTCCCAAGAATAACCAGCAGGCACAAAGCTCGCGAATATCAATCAGCCACATGGGATCAACATGATAGGTATCGAGCAGGTATTTTGCGGCGGTTCCAAATGCGCCCCAGGAAGCTCCGCCAATCAAGACAAACAGCATTCCTCGATAGATTTTCTTCTTATTATCAGGGGTTATTTCAGCGTCGTCGCTACCAAGTGCTTCCTCTTCTACAGAGGTCTCTACGACGTCTATGGCTTTAGAAGACTCCACCGTGCTCTCATTAGAAATGAAATCATTCATCTGGGTATAAATCTTTCATTACAAAATACGGATACAAGTGTCACTTTTTCTCTGACGCGGTAGTATCACAATAACAAAAATCCACCTTACCCTGCTCCGCGCAGAGCCTTAGGTCTCTAAACGGCTCAGTTAGGGCAAGATGGCCCTAAAAACGGCATTGATGCTCACGTAAGTTTTCGTATAGATTGGCAGCTTATGACGTCTAAGTATTCGCAGATGGACAGCGCGTTTTCTGTTGGCACGCTTCACGCAGAAGACAAAAGCTTTGAGGTAATCTCGGCTGAGTGGGTTAACGAGATTTCTGGTTACGCGTACATCTTCAAGCACATTCCCACAGGCGCCCGCCTTATGTGGTTTGCCTGCGACGATGACAACCGCTCGTTTGCCATTGCTTTTAAAACACCTCCTGTAGATCACACGGGCGTCTTCCACATCTTGGAGCACTCTGTTCTCTGCGGATCCGATGCTTATCCTGTCAAAGAGCCTTTTGTTAACCTGCTCAAGACCTCTATGCAGACGTTCTTGAACGCAATGACTTACCCTGACAAGACGGTTTACCCTGTGGCCAGCACTAACGTAGCTGACTTGGAAAACCTCATGAGCGTGTACCTTGACGCTGTCTTGCATCCTGCAATCTATAAGCGTAAGCGCATCTTTGAACAGGAAGGCTGGCATCTAGAAGCTGACGAGCAGGGCAATCTAAGCTACAACGGCGTTGTCTTCAACGAGATGAAGGGCGCCCTCTCTGACCCAGATCGCGTACTCTACGATTCTGTCAGCGAGGCCCTCTTCCCTGATACCGCCTACGGCAAAGAGTCTGGCGGCAAGCCTCGCGCAATCCCTGAGCTCACCTACGAGAACTTCCTGGACACCCACGCTCGCCACTACGACCTCTCTAACAGCTACACCTTCCTCTACGGCGACCTTGATTGCGAGCGTGAGCTCTCCTTTATTGCCCAGAGGTTTGCGGCTGCCGAGAAACGCGATGCAGGTGCCCCCAATCCGCTTAACCTGCAGGCACCCGTGTTGCCCGAGCCTTGCCAGGTCCGTATGAACACCACAGCCGACAACTCCAGCGTTGGCCTGGGTTACGTGCTTGGAACACCTGATCAGCGCAACAAGATGATGGCAGCAGATATCTTGTTTGACACCCTCATGGGCTCCAATGAGTCCCCGCTCAAGCGTGCAATTCTTGACGCAGAGCTGGGTGATGACTTTAGCTACTATCTCTCCGATGACCTTGCACAACCAATGCTCTTCTTGCAGCTCAAGGGTCTCAAAGAAGGAGCAGCTCAGAAGTTCCGTGACTTGGTAGAGACCACCTGCCAGAAGATTGCTACCGAGGGCATTGATCCAAAGAAGCTCAACGCGTCCATTGCACTTGCAGAGTTTAACCTGCGCGAAAATGACCAGCCTTACTCAAACGGTATTGAGTACACGCTGCGTTCGCTCTCAAGCTGGCTCTACGACGACGCTCGCCCTCTGGACTACATCCGCTACGAGGACGCCATTGCCTACGTCAAAGAACTTGCAGATCAGAAGGGCTTTGAGAAGCTGCTTCTGGAGCTCATTTGCAACAGCAAACACGCAGCTCAAGTTGAGCTTGTCCCCACAGATGAGGGAGACGCTCAAGAAGAGGCTGCTGAGCTAGAGCAACTTCGCTCTACGCTCACCGATGAGGATGTCGAGAAGATCCGAGCAGAAGTTGAGGCACTCCGTTTGGAGCAAGAAACACCTGACGCTCCAGAAGACTTAGCCAAGCTGCCGTCCCTCTCGCTCAGTGATATCGGTGCAGGTAGAGAGCGTCCTGCTGGCTTTGAGGTTGAGGCTCCTCTGCCATGCATTGCGCATGAGCTGGACACTCACGGCATTGACTACGTCTACCATTACTTTGATCTGACCCGCGCGGTTACCTTTGAGGAGCTGCCGCTTGTGGGTATTCTTGCTGAAGCGCTCGGCAAGCTTGATACGGCTGCACACACCGCGTCTGAACTGGACATTCTTATTGAGAGCAACCTTGGTCATCTCTCGTTCTTCACTGATATCTACGACCAAGACACGCTTGATCAGGCACACCCTGCCTTCATTGTTGCCGCAAGTGCTCTTGCCGAGAAAACCCAAGGACTTGCAAGCATTCCTTCCGAGGTTTGGTCCAGCACGCGCTTTGACGATTTGAGCCGCTTAAAGAACATTTTGATTCAGCGTCGCATTGCGCAGGAGCAGTACTTTGTTGGTGCTGGTCATACTGCAGCGCAGAATAAGGCTTTGACCGCCTATTCTGCAGCTAATCGCGTAAACGATGCACTAGCAGGCGTTGGCTTTTATGAGTACCTAAAGAACCTGCTTGCCAACTGGGATGAGCGCGGCCCTCAACTTGCAAAAGACCTGGATGCACTCACCCGCAAGATGTTCCGTGCAGACAACGTTACTGTTAGCTTTACTGGCTCCACACAGAGCCGCGAGGCATTCTGGCAAGCAGCGGGAGATCTTGGTCTTACCAATGGCAACAAGTCGCAGGCAGATAACGCAGTACCAACTCTTGTTGTCCCTGAGGGTAAGCTGCAACACGTGGCGTATATCATTCCGTCAAACGTCTCCTACGTTGGTCTCTCCTATCCAAACGTTGCCCATGCAACCAATGAACAGCAGGGTAACTGGCTTATTGCCACCAGAGTTCTGGGTCTTGACTATCTCTGGAACGAGGTCCGCGTCAAGGGTGGCGCTTATGGCGTCATGTTCAGAAACTCCATCGCTGGCCTGCAGAGCTTTGTCTCCTACCGAGACCCTGCGCTTGATGCAACCCTTGACCGCTATGTTGGCGCAGGTAGCTGGCTTTCTGAGTGGACTCCAGACGCTGACGAGTTTGAGGGCTATGTAGTTGCCTCTGTGGCAGGCGTTGACGCCCCTGTTCCCGCTCGAATGCTTGCTCGCAGGCAAGACATCGAGTACTTCAACCAACGTGATCCAGAGCGTCTTCTTAAGCTTCGCGAGAAAATCCTTCACGCCCAGGTTGAGGACATCAAAGAACTGGGAAGCACCATGCCTCAAAGCTATGACGACCTTTCGGTTGTTGTCTTTGGCGCTAAGGAGGCCATTGAAGCCTCCAAGCTTGATCTTGAGGTTGTCGATCTCTTTGGCGGCCAGGAGAACTAGGTCTGGTAGCTGAAACAAAAACGCAAAAGCCCTGTCATGTACACACATGACAGGGCTTTTCTTGTGAGGTATGAGGTGCAGCCAGACGTTCTTCTCGCCAAGCAGTGCGCTCAGCCAGGGGCCTTACTCGCTTCTCAGCGCCTGAACTGGATCGGATTTAGCTGCTCTACCTGCTGGAATAAGACCTGCAAGAAGCGTCAGGACAACGCTAATCAAAATCAAAATAAGTGCTCCGTTTATCGGCAAGATCACCAAATTGTCCACGTTAAACATGGCTTTGACCACAGCATTTGCGGGCAAAATAAGCAGTTGTGTAATGCCAATGCCCATAACACCAGAGATAAGGCCTTCAATAAACGTCTCTGCATTAAATACGTTGGCGATGTCTCGCCTGGAAGCACCAATGGAGCGCAGGATACCAATCTCCTTTTTGCGCTCAAGTACCGAGATAAACGTAATGATGCCAATCATAATGCTGGAAACAACAAGCGAAATAGATACAAACGCAATCAGCATCGCCGAGATCATATCAACAATTAGCGTGACAGAACTCATCAACGCACCAACAATGTCGGTATACGTAACTACCTTAGACTCTTCACCTGCAGCCTTTGCATCAGCGTTGTACGTATTAAGAATTTCAACAATCTTCTCTTTGCTTGCAAAGTCTTTAGGATAAATATTGATTGACGTGGGCTTATTAAGGTCCGCATATCCCATCTTAGAAAGATTTGTCTCATACGTTGCTGGCGTTGCCCTTAGCATTGACGCGGCAATAGCTGCGAGCTGCGATGGGTCAGCATTGAGCTTAAAGGCGCTTGCAAGCGTTGCCTTATCTATCTGCATAGCATTGGACATATTTGCCGCAACGCCCTGCATGGCTGTATTGAGGGCGCCTGCAATCTGATTTTGCATCCTGGAAGCAACCTGCGTCATCACGCTGGTTAACGCAGACTGCACGTAAGCACTCATAGCACGCGTAATAGCTGCAGAAAGTGCACTTGCAATCTGTGATTGATAAGCACTCATAAGCCTCTGAGAAACCTCAGCCTGGACACTTGGAAGGTCTGGATTGGTTCCCAGTTTATTTGCCAGAGCACTAACCAGCTGTTGCTGCAGGTCATCAGTATCAACTGCAGAAGAAACTGTAGTCACAATCTGCGTGCGTACCTGATCTGTTGCAAGGTAGTCTGCCATAGTCTTGCCGGGATTAGCAGCGCTCCAAGAGTTCCATCCCAGAGCAATATTGCCCATGAGCGAAGAAATAGCAGCTTGTCCTCCTGGTTTGAAGTTAACAGTAATGCCAGAAAGAATCTGCTGAATGTCTGCTGCAGAGAGCTCTGGGAAAGCCGCTGCCAGCGCAGCTGGATCAAGCGAAGACGTCACAGAAGACAGTACATTGCTGTCAGACAGATTCAGCTGTGACGGATCAAAAGCTGGTAGCTGCACGTCAGAAAGGTCAAGCGAGGACATATCCAGCCCAGACAGATTAATTGACGAGAAGTTCAGCGCCTGTGGATTGAAGTTAAACGCTGAGGACAGCACGTTAGGATCAACGGAAATGAGAGAGCCGATAGAAAGCCCCTCAGAAGTTTGACCGTTCTTCTCGTCCTCAAAGGTTTTACCAGTGAAAACGTCAACGTCCGGACGATTCATCTGGTCCTGAACAATAGGAGATGCCTCTGCATCAGAAATCATCTTCTGAGTCAGTTGTGGCGTGTAGTAAATGCCCTCAGAAAGCGCTCCTGTGGTAGTTGGGTCTTTTGCCTGAACAACACCAACAATATGCAGGTCGGGTGCGTTAGCAATGAGGTCATTCATGTACGTCTGATCATCGGATTTGTCTGTCCAGACACCAAGATTTCCGTCCCATACATAGCGCTGATAAGGCATAACCAGCTTAAAGGTTGGAGACATCAGCTGGTCGTAAGTATATGTACTGTGAGACTCTTCGATAGTGCCAGATTCTCCACTTGCAATTTTATCAACGGTAGAGCGCAGGCCAGCGTAGTCACGCAGGCCAAGCGTGTACTCCAAAAAGTCATCCATGGTGCCGTTTGGACGCAGTACCAGAACAGCCTCATTCCAAGCAGTCGGCCATCTACCAGCACGAACCGTATAGCGGTCCTCGTAAATGGAAGGATTTCCCGGAAGCTCACTAAACAGCGTGGTACTTGCAAATGAAGCAAGCGGACTATATGACGGAATCTTAGGCGACACCTTAGAGAAGGTAACATCTGGCTGCACCTGAACAGGATTAGAAGAGCCAGAGTCCGCGCCTGCTGGCAGGTAGATGAAGGGGCTTACGGAATAGCCATAGGTAATAGCACTGGCATACGTGTTAATGCCGCCACCATTATTGTCGAGAAAAGCCTTCAAGCTGGTCAGATCATTGGACCCGATGCTTTCTGCCTGCATCCCCAACCTATTATTGGTAGGAATAGCGCCCTCAGCAGGCTGGTTTTCTAGCTTTGCAGCTTCTGCGTTTTTCTGGTTTTGCGTCATCTCGCTTTGTGCATCTTGCGTTTGAGAATCAGCCGAGTCAGAACTGCTACCACTTCCAGAAATAAAGGAAGAAATATTAACGGACTGCTCAGAGATGGTGAGTGGGTACATTGAAAGCGTATCTTCCTCAACCTTCTTGATGTACTCGTTTGCACCATTTGCCAGTGCCAGAATTGCCGCAATACCAATAATGCCAATTGAACCTGCAAACGCTGTCATAAGCGTGCGGCCCTTTTTGGTCATGAGGTTATTAAACGAGAGACCCAGTGCAGTCAGAAGCGACATGGAGGTTTTTCGGGAAGGCTTAGCTTCTCGATGAGCAACGCTCTCAACATCAAATGGATCTGAATCCGCAGTTACCTGGCCATCTGCTAGCTCAACAATACGCGTTGCGTACTGGTGAGCTAGCTCAGGATTATGCGTAACCATAATGACCAAACGGTCCTTGGCTACCTCTTTAAGCAAGTCCATTACTTGCACAGATGTTGAAGAGTCAAGTGCACCCGTTGGCTCATCTGCCAACAAAATCTCTGGGTCGTTTACCAGCGCACGAGCAATAGCCACACGCTGCATCTGTCCGCCAGAGAGCTGGTTTGGACGCTTGTTTGCATGTGCTTTGAGGCCAACCTTATCAAGTGCTTCAAGAGCACGTTCGTGACGCTCTGTCTTGGGAACACCAGAGAGCGTCAACGCAAGTTCAACATTGCTTACCACGCTTTGATGAGGAATAAGGTTATAGGCCTGGAATACAAAACCAATGCGGTTGTTTCTATAGGTATCCCAGTCTCGCTCTTTGAACTTCTTGGTAGAAATACCATCTACCAGCAAGTCTCCAGAATCAAAGCGATCAAGACCGCCAATGACATTGAGCATAGTAGTCTTACCCGAGCCCGAAGGGCCAAGGATTGCTACAAACTCGTTATCTCTAAACGCAACGGAAATATGGTCCATTGCAGTTTGTTCAAATCCACCAGTGTTGTAACGCTTTGAAATACCTTTAAGCTCAAGCACAGGTTACTTCTTTCTTGTTGGGCTATCTGGAACGCGGAGTTGTACCGTTAGTTGACTGCATCTCCGTCGGTTGTATCGGTATCAGCGGCATCGGTCTTCTCGCCAGCAGCTTTCTGAGCAGCTGTATCTTCTGCAAATGGGTCAGCGGTAATGTCTTCAATAACCTTCTGCTGAGCCCAGCTCAAGCCGTAGAGCAGGCCAAAGAGTGCCCAGAACCATGGTGCATAGAGCATGACAACCATAAGGATTGCAAAAAGTCCTCGGAGAAGAACCCAAGGAAGCACCACAATCAGGAAGAAAAAGAATGGCAGCACAAAAAGGATTCCAGCAAGCGTGCGCAGCACAACTGCCACTGTCTTAGTTACCGAGAAGCCGGTATTGCGTGCTATAAGCAGGCCCACCAGGCCAGCAATGCCAAAATACAGCATGATTGGTGCAACAATGTAGGAATAGAACAGTGGCGTGGAAGTGTCTTGAGGCAGTGTTTGTCTCAGAACCATCAAAACAATTCCCAAAACCGTCAAAACGCCAAGAAATGATGCGTTTCCAATAAAAGTCTTTTTCGTCATAGTTAACTCCTTTGATAAGGGGTATTAAGTATAGTGTAACTAGTACCTTGTTCCCGACCTTGTCTATTTCATACGCGGGATGTGGCTAAAACCGCTGCTCTCCATATGTTTCAAGGTCAAACATTTGAATTAGAGGAGTTTTTCATGACTGATGCAGAACTCAAAGCAAGCGCCGAGGCGTTTGTTAACGAGCACTGGGAAGAGATTATTGAGGATATCCGCTACCTTGTGCAGGTAGAGTCCGTTGAGGATCTGTCTCTAGCAGAGCCTGGCAAGCCTTGGGGTCCAAAGTCTTATGAGGCACTTCGCCGCGGCCTTGAGATTGCAGAGCGCCTGGGTCTTGAGACTACAGATGTAGACGGTTACCTGGGCTTTGGTGACCTTCCTGGTGAGTCCGAGAAGTATCTTGCTACCATCGCTCACTCCGATATTGTCCCTCTGGGCAAGGGTTGGACGGTAGACCCGCTTGATGTTACCCGTCGTGAGGGCTTCATCCTGGGTCGTGGTGTTCTTGACGATAAGGGCCCTCTGGCACTCTCGCTCTGGGCAGCACACTACTTTGTTGAACAGGTCAAAAAGACTGGCAAGAAGCTTCCTTACACCCTGCGTGCCATCGTTGGTAACAACGAGGAGACCGGCATGGGTGACGTCCCTTATTACCTCTCCAAGTATCCAGAGCCAGCATTCTGCTTCACGCCAGACGCTGAGTTCCCCCTTATCTGCGGCGAGAAGGGCGTGTACCACGCACAGTTCACCTCTCCAAAAATCGCTGGTGCACACAGCGAGAAGATCGTTGAGCTTGACGGTGGTACCGTACCTAACGCTATTCCAGGTCTTGCAAGCGCACTCGTCCGCGCTGACGCATCTACCTTGGCTGACACTGATTCCATCAAGGTTGAGGACGCAGGCGTTGAAGATGATGGCACCAAGCTTGCTCGCATTAACGCAACAGGTAAGGGTGGACATGCTTCCATGCCTGAAGGAACCGTCAATGCAATTGGCCTGCTTGTAACCTACCTGCTTGACAACAACCTCTATGGAGAAGAAGAGCGCGGCTTCTTGACCTTCTCGCAGCAGCTTTGCTCAACTACTGATGGTACTGGTACGGGCATCCAGAGTGCTGACGACAAGTTTGGTCCTCTGACCTGCATCTCTGGTACTATCCGCACCAAGGGCGATGTCTACGTACAGACCGTTGACTCTCGCTATCCTACTTCCACCACCGGCGAGGATATCACTAAGCGCATGACTGAGCTTGGCGAGGATCACGGCTGCACCTTTGAGGTTCTCTCTGATGCTGTACCTTTCTACATTGACCCAAGCTCGCCTGAGATTACTACCCTGCTTGATACCTTCCATGAGTACACCGGCAGCGATGAGCAGGCGTTTGTTATTGGTGGCGGCACCTATGCACGTCACTTTAAGCGTGCAGTTGCCTTTGGTCCTTATGACAGCAAGGCCGCAAAAGACCTGCCAGAGTGGGTTGGTATGGAGCACGGTCCTGACGAGGGAATCTCTGAGGAGTGGCTCAAGCGCGCCCTCAAGATTTACATTGTCAGTATTGCTCGCCTTATGCAGCTTGACCTGTAAATTAATTGAACAGCAGAAACGCTAAAACAAAGCCTCTGTATTCCATTTGATTTGACTGCCTCCCATTTCTTGGACATAAGAAATGGGGGGTAGTTCATATGCGGGTGATTATGATTCTGCAGCGTGTTAGCGTCGGCTTTTAG
>CAUSVW010000015.1:0-17528 GCA_963535155.1 uncultured Atopobium sp. | reverse complement strand
CCACCAAGAACCAGTAAAGCTAAAACAAAAAGCCCGCCTACAAATTTGAAAAGTGGTGCAAGAACCCTTTTTAGAAGGCCAATAATAAACTTAAGGCCAAGAGACAAAACTCTTTTCATGCGAACCTCGTATCAATCAAGTGTCGTATGATTTAAATAATAACTATTATGGATTGAAAGTATGTTGAGGAGTTTGTATGCCACTAACAAGAAATACAACACTAGAGCTTTTCAAACCCTCTGGTATCAGGCGTTTCTCGGCACTTGCTGCTGCAACACCAGGATGTATTTCTTTAACTATTGGAGAGCCGGGAGAAGATACTCCAGCTCCTATTTGCAACTTAGTAGACAGAGAACTTGCAGCTGGAAACACTCACTATCCACCTAACATCGGTACTCCTGAGCTTAGAAGAGCTATTGCCGATTGGGAGTCAGCTCGTGGTATGAGGGTTAGTCCAGACGGCATTGTAGTTACCGTGGGAGCTGCGGAAGCCATTTCTGCAACTATGCTAACCCTTATGAATCCAGGTGACGAGGTTATTATTCCTGAACCAGCGTATCTGGTATACAGAACACTCTGCCAGCTTAATCGTGGTGTAGTTGTGCCGCTTGATACCAGCGCCAATCATTTCCAGATTGATGCTGAGCAACTTAAGTCAAAGATTTCAGAGAAGACAAAGCTTATTGTGCTGACTTCTCCCAACAATCCTACGGGATGTATTTATACAAAAGAGTCGCTTGATGCGGTGGCAGAACTTGCCCGCAAACACGACTTTTATGTTTTATGCGATGACGTTTATAGAGAGCTTGCCTATGTTGAGGACGTTCCACGTTTTGTTGAGCTCTACCCAGATTTGTCTGATCGCTGTATTGTGACAAATAGTTTCTCCAAACCATGGGCAATGACGGGTTGGAGACTTGGTTGGGTTGCCACCTCTGATGAGCTTGCAGCAGATATTGGAAAAGTTCACGCCCAACTAGTGTCTTCTGTTCCTTCATTTTTGCAACCAGCTGCTCTCTATGCACTTTCTTACGATGTCACGCCTATGCGCACAAACTATCAAAAGCGCAGGCAGATTGTACTTTCTGCGCTTCAAGATATGAAACTTCCTGTTGAAGAGCCAGAAGGTGCCTTCTACGCATTCCCTTCAATCAAGGAATTTTCCCTTGATTCCGAAGCATTCTGTGAGCGAGCAATCAAAGAGTTTGGTGTAGCACTGGTGCCTGGCGTTTTCTTCGGCGCCGAGGGATATGTGCGTATCAGTTACGCCGCTTCTGACAAGAATCTGACAGAAGGCCTTTCTCGCCTTAAGACTTTTGTTAATACTTTGCGAGAAGAACAAAACTAGCCCAAATACAGAGCTTTCTGTGGTAGGGTTTTATTGTCAATAGAGGAGCGAGCACGATGGGTTCTGGGTTAGTCGGCAGGCAGTGACCCCAGAAGGAGGCGAGGTTCGCCGAACTTGGCAATCAGGCGTGGTTGTCAGGTGGGCTTGTATGAAATACATGCAAGACTGTCCGAGATTTCGGGGGTGCTACTTTGACAGTGTATTGCGCCCCTAATTTGAGGGGGAGCTTTGAGTAAGAAACCGTTTGTTTCTGCAGATGCCTTAGAGGCAATTACTACGACGTATCCAACGCCATTTCACCTGTATAACAAGGCAGAGATTGTTCGCCGTGCAAAGCTGTTACAAGAGGCCTTTAGTTGGAATGCTGGCTTTAAAGAGTACTTTGCGGTTAAAGCTACGCCAAATCCCTACATTGTGAGGCTGCTGGCAGAGCTTGGTTGCGGTTGCGACTGTGCAAATGCCACGGAGCTCACGCTTGCAAAGGCCTGTGGAGTTACCGGCCAAAACATTATGCTCTCGTCAAACGACACTACGGTGCTTGACTTTGCTCGCGCTCATGAGCTGGGAGCCATTATTAACTTAGACGCCGGTGGCGATATGCTTACAACGCTTGAAGAAGCGGTGGGAAGCAACATGCCTCAGGTCATGTGCGCACGCCTGAATCCTGGCGGCGTGTTTGAGTCGCAAAACGGCATTATTGGAAATCCCGATGATGCTAAGTTTGGCATGACAGAAGAGCAGCTTTTCCAGACGTTTGCGTATCTTAAGACCAAAGGCGTCACTGAATTTGGCCTTCATGCATTTTTGGCTAGTAACGCTCAAGAGGAAGATTACTATCCAAACCTCGCGCGCGTCCTCTTTAAGCTGGCCGTTAAGCTGCACAGAGAGCTTGATATTCATATTGGATTTATTGATCTTTCTGGTGGCATTGGTGTGGCATATAAGTCAGACCAGGTTGAGCCTGACGTCTTGGCCATTGGTCAGGGTGTAAAGCATGCCTTTGAAGAGGTTCTAGTTCTCGCAGGTATGGGAGACGTTGCCATTTACACCGAGCTTGGACGCTGGCTTTTGGGCCCCGCTGGTGCGCTTGTTACCCGCGTTTTGCACCAAAAAGAGACGTACCGCCACTACCTTGGCGTAGATGCGTGTGCGGCAAACCTTATGCGTCCCGCAATCTACAATGCCTACCATCACATTACTGTTATGGGCAAAGAGGACGCTCCTGCAACACATACGTACAACGTTGTAGGCGGGCTTTGCGAGAATAACGATCAGTTTGCAAAGAACCGCCAGCTCCCAGAGGTTGCTGTGGGTGACCTCTTGTTCATCCATGATACAGGCGCTCATGGTTTCTCGATGGGCTATAACTACAACGGCCGTCTGCGCTCCGCTGAGCTGCTGCTTCTAGAAGACGGATCCGTGCAGCTTATTCGCCGCGCTGAGACAGAAGCCGATTACTTTGCAACGCTTGCATTTGATGGCTCCGATTTTTCTGATCTTGCGCAACAAACAACTATAAACACCACACGTTAGAGGGCGAGAAAAACTATGGACATGAAGAATTTGACTGGTGCAATTACCGCTTTAGTAACCCCATTTGATGCTCAGGGAAATGTTGACTTCGAGGCACTTGAGCACTTTGTAGACTTCCAGATTGAGCAGGGAATTGACGGTATTCTCGCTCTTGGTACTACCGGCGAGTCCTCAACCATGACAGACGAGGAGGACATCGAGGTAGTTAAGGCAATCCTTGCAAGAGCTCAGGGCAAAGTTCCTGTTATTGGCGGTGCTGGCTCCAACTCTTCTGCTGAGTCTTTGCGCAAAGCAGAGGCTCTAGAGAAGGCGGGTGTTGATGGTCTGTTGCTGATTACTCCTTACTACAACAAGAGTAACGAAGAGGGCATCTACCAGCACTTCTCGTATGTACTCGACCGCGTTGATGTTCCTTGTATTTTGTATAACATTCCTGGTAGAACGGGCTGCTCAATTTCTGAGCACAATGTTCAGAGGCTTGCGGCACATCCAAATGCATGGGGCATTAAAGAGGCTTCTGGAGACATTGCATACGCAACAAAGGTTGCTCGTTATTTGAGCGATGACTTTACTATGTGGTCTGGAAATGACGACATGATTGTGCCGCTGCTTTCTCTTGGCGCTTCTGGTGTCATTTCTGTTTGGTCTAACCTTGATCCAAAGATGGTTCATGACCTGGTAGTTGCATGGCACCGCGGAGAGGTCTCCCTTGCTCGCGAGCTTCAGCTTCAGTATCTTGACCTGGTACACGCCCTCTTCTGCGAGGTCAATCCAATTCCAGTAAAAGCCGCGCTGGCTCGTATGGGACTTATGGAAGAAAATTATCGTCTACCTTTGTGGAAGATGACTGATGAGCACGCCGAGGTGCTTGAAAACGCTATGAGAAAGGCTGGTCTTCTTGATGCCTAGTGCAGTAGTAATTGGTACCGGCAAGATGGGAAAGCTCATTGAGCAAACCCTGATTGCTCACGGCTTTGAGGTACTTGGTGCGTTTGGTCACGAGAATATCAATCAGCTAAGCTCCGTTGCACAGACGCCTGATGTGGTTGTGGATTTCTCTGGCGTTGCTGCTTTTGAGGCTGTTGTCGGCTTTGTGCGTGAGCGCGGGTGCGCACTTGTTTCTGGCACCACGGGTTTCTCGCCAGAGCAGCTTTCAGAGCTGAAGCAGCTGGGGGAGAGCGTGCCGGTGATTCACGCGGCAAACTATTCGGTGGGCGTTGCTGTGCTGAGGCGCGCGGTAGCTATGGCTGCTGAGGCGCTTGACGGCTGGGATACCGAGATTGTGGAGACGCACCATAACCAGAAAGTTGACGCTCCATCTGGTACAGCAAAGCTGCTGCTCGCTGCTATTGATCCTGAGGGAACTCGCCCCGTTGTTTCTGGTCGCGAAGGTTTCTGTGGAGCTCGCACCAAGGATGAGATTGGCGTGTTTGCACTCAGAGGCGGCACCGTTGCCGGCACTCATGAGGTGCATTTCTTTGGACAGGATGAGGAAGTGTGCCTGACACATCGTGCGACGTCTCGTCAGATTTTTGTCAACGGAGCCGTTGCGTGCGCTGAGAAATTGCTTACAAAAGCTCCAGGTTTTTATACCTTTGAAGAGTTGATTTTTGGATAACCGCATGTGCTGACCTGTATAGGTTAGCATCTGTTTGATTGAGAAAGGACGTGCATGGACGCCCAGGAAATTATTAACTACATTGCTACTTCAGAGAAGAAGACCCCTATTAAGCTCTTCGTCAAAGAGCGCGAGGGTGCTTCTGTGTCGTATGGATCTTCTCGCGTGTATGGTGAGGGCACCTCAAAGGTGGTCTTTGGCGATTGGTCCGAGCTCAAGAGTGTTGTTGAGCAGAATGCAGATGCCTTTGAGTATTTTGATATCGAGAATGACCGTCGTAACTCCGGTGTTCCTCTGCTTAACATGAAGGACGTAAACGCACGTATTGAGCCAGGTGCACTGATTCGTGAGCGCGTTGAGATTGGTAACAATGCCGTCATTATGATGGGTGCTGTTATTAATATTGGTGCTGTTATTGGTGAGGGCACCATGATTGACATGGGTGCTGTTCTTGGCGGCCGTGCAACCGTTGGCAAGAACTGCCACATTGGTGCTGGTACTGTTCTTGCTGGTGTTGTTGAGCCTGCATCTGCTACGCCAGTTATTGTTGAGGATAACGTCCTTATTGGCGCAAATGCCGTGGTTATCGAGGGCATTCGTGTTGGAGAGGGCGCTGTTGTCGCAGCAGGTGCTGTAGTAGTTGAGGACGTTCCAGCAAACGCCGTGGTAGCGGGATGTCCTGCACGTGTGATAAAAATGAAGGACCAGAAAACAGAGGGCAAGACAGCTTTGGTTGATGCTCTCCGCACGTTGTAATCGAGGTTACATGCCAGACGGCTCCAAAAAAGCACAGGGTTTTACCACCAACATTTCCTGCGTACACACAGAAAATTGGGCAGAGAAAAAAGAAGATTCTTGGTTTACCTACGAACTTCTCGCCGAAGATCCTAAGACGCATGCACGCGCCGGCATCTTCCATACGCCTCATGGTGATATTCCAACGCCTATTTTCATGCCGGTTGGTACTAAGGCAACCGTTAAAGGTTTGATGACCGATACCGTCCGTGACCTTGGCGCCAAAATTATTCTGGCAAATACGTACCATCTGTCTCAGCGCCCAGGAGATGAGCTGGTTGCACAGATGGGTGGCTTGCATGACTTTATGCAGTGGCATGGACCAATTCTGACGGATTCAGGCGGATTCCAGGTCTTTAGTCACGAGGAGTTCATGAAGCTCTCTGACGAGGGCGTTAAATTCCGTGCAGTAGATTACGACGGCGCATGGTCGTACTGGACGCCAGAAACTAATATGCAGATTGCGCAGAACCTTGGTGCAGACATTGTTATGCAGCTTGATCAGTGCGTAGGCTATCCTGCCGAGCGCAAAAAAGTTGAGCGCGGAGTTGAGCTTTCAAGCGCATGGGCCGAAAGGTGCTTTAAGACTCATACCCGTCCTGATCAGGCGCTCTTTGGCATTGTTCAGGGTGGCATGCATCTTGATTTGCGTAGGCGCTCCATTGAGCACCTTGAGTCGATTGGCGATTTCCCTGGTTATGGCATTGGTGGCTATTCCGTTGGAGAGCCTCACGAGGTTATGTTTGAGACGCTGGCGCCACTTTGCGCCGATTACATGCCACGTAACAAGCCTCGCTACCTGATGGGCGTTGGTAATCCGTCCACGCTGATCCGCGGTGTTGCTTGTGGCATTGATATGTTTGACTGCGTGCTTCCAACGCGCACCGCACGTATGGGTACCGCGTTTTCCCATGAGGGCCGCATGAACCTCAAGAACGCTAAGTACTTTGCTGATGCGGGTCCTATTGATGCTCAGTGCACCTGCCCTGTCTGTACGGGCGGTTATTCTCGCGCGTACATCAATCACCTGGTCAAGCAACATGAGATGCTAGGCGGTCAGCTGCTTTCTATGCACAACATTTACTTCCTGCTTGAGCTTATGCGCCAGGCACGAGAAGCAATTCTCGCAGGTACCTACAGCGATTTTGTTGAAGAGTGGGAAAACTCTGACGGCGTAGTTGATTTTTAAGGTTGATTTCTAAGTTCGTCTGGCGAGAAACCCGTCTTCTTGACACTCTGTGCAAGCAGTTTTGATTTAAATTTTTTATGACTAGCTCACTAATTTGTGGGCTAGTCATTTTTTGTCCGGTGACACGGGTAGAATAAAAGAGATAAACATTCGCGGGTACCCAAGGTACCCCTGGCTGGCTCTGCCGCCACAGAAAAGAGGATATGATGCCTGGCATCGAGAAAAGCACTCGTTGGAGTGTTCTTACACAAGACGTATATCTAGAGTCGCTGTTTAAAAAAGAATTGCACGTCACCCCACTTGTTGCTCGTGTACTAGTAGCGCGTGGATTTACTGATGTAGCTACAGCTCAAGAGTTCCTCTCGCCATCTTTGCAAAGAGATTGGCTGGATCCACAGTGCATTCCGGGAATGGCTGAGGTTGCTGCCCGCGTTCATAAGGCAATTGTTGAGCATCAAAAGATTGCCGTATTTGGTGATTTTGACGTAGATGGCATGAGCTCAACGTGTCTGCTTACGCTAGCTTTACGTCGCTTGGGAGCAGATGTTTTGCCGTATATTCCACATCGTTTTGGTGAGGGATACGGACTTTCTAAAGAGGCTCTTGCAAGAGTTTTGCAAGATAGAAAGCCAGATTTAATTATTACCGTAGATAACGGCATTGCTGCTGCTCAAGAGGTTGCTTGGCTTTTGCAGCAGGGGATTAATGTTGTTGTTACTGATCACCATGAGCCGGCAGATTTGGTGCCCCAGGGTGTACCAGTCACTGATCCAAAGCTTGTTGAGGATTGTCCTTCCAGAGAACTCGCTGGTGCGGGCGTTGCTCTTAAGCTGGTTCAGGTTTTAGGACAGCTCCTTGGTCAACCTCAACTGTGGCTTGATTACATTGATGTTGCTATGTTGGGCACGCTGTCTGACATGATGATGCTCAACAAAGAGAATCGTGCGTTGGTTTCTGAAGGCGTTAAGCGTTTGCAGAAAGGTCTTCGTCCAGGTCTTGTAGCTCTTGCAGCTGTCGCTGGTCAAGATATTGCTCAGATTTCTGCAGATAATCTGCCCTTCTCTATTATCCCTCGTCTTAATGCAGCGGGACGCATGGGCACTACTGATATTGCCCTTGATCTTCTCCTTACAGAAGACGCGGAAGAGGCAACCATTCTTGCTGGCAAACTAGAAGAGATTAATGCTGAGCGTCGCGCTATTGAGGCAAAACTCACAGATGAGGCCCTTGAGCAGGCAAAAGAAATCTATGACGGCGGTCACGCTATTGTGCTTGCCAAAGAGGGTTGGCATGAGGGCGTTAAGGGCATTGTTGCCTCAAGAATTGTTAATCGCTATCACGTGCCTTGCATTCTGTTTACCATCCAAGACGGTGTAGCCCGCGGTTCTGGCCGCTCTGTTGGTTCTGTTGACTTGTTCCATGCGGTTGAGCAGTGCGCAGATCTTACGGTCCGTTTTGGTGGCCACCAAGGAGCTGTTGGCGTAACGGTAGAAACAGCAAAGATTGACGCATTTAGAAAGCGTTTGTCCGAGGTCATGGCAGAGCTTCCAGAAGAAGAGTTTGAGTCTTCAGGAGAAGTAACTGCTCTAGTAAACCTAGATGAAATCACCATCAACTCTATCGACGCGCTTGAGGCTCTGCAACCTTTTGGTCAGGGTAATAAAAAGCCGCTCTTTGGCGTTAAGGGTGTGGTGATGAAGAATCGCTCGCGTGTTGGCGCAGGCGGAGCTCATCTTTGTTTTATGGCTTCAAATGGCATTTCTTCAATTTCATCCATCATGTTTAGAACGCCTCATGTTGAGGCAGCAGCTGAGTATGATGGCGCTGTTGATTTGATTTTTGAAGCGGTTAACGAGACCTGGCAGGGCAGAACTAAGCCAAAACTCATGGTCAGAGATATTCTCTACAGAGACTTTACCGATGAAGATGACGGCCCCATTGAAGCAGATCTTCTCGGCAGCGCTGCTGACTTGCCCCTTGTGGTTACCAAGGAGACTACAGAGGCTGATGCAGCCTCCCAAGAACAGGCGCAGCAAAAGCGCCGTGAGCTGGAGAGTCTTTCTGCTGAGGAGCTTACCCAGACCCTAGTCACGTCCATGATTGGTTCAAGAGAGCTCTTGCCTCTGCAAAAGAAAACACTAGAGGTCCTCTCTCAAGGAACGTCTTGTCTCTCTGTCATGGCAACAGGTAGAGGTAAATCGCTTATCTTCCAGATTCATGCTGCTCGTGTTGCGCTGCTGCAACATAAAATGAGCGTGTTTGTCTATCCGCTGCGCGCCCTCATCAACGACCAGGTTCAAAGCATAAAAAACACCTTTGAGCCCCTGGGAATCTCTGTCGAGGTACTCAACGGAGAAACAGACCTTTCCAGCCGAGAAGACCTGTTTGCTCGCATGACAAACAATGAGCTTGATATTGTGCTAACTACTCCAGAGTTCTTCTCGCTCCACGCTGATCAGTTTGCCAAGGCGCAGAACATCTCGTTTGTGGTGTTTGACGAGGCGCATCACGTGGGCATGAATGCTTCTGAGGGCAGACTTGCCTACGCACAAATGCCACAGGTACTAAAGATGCTTGGGAGTCCGCAGGTACTTGCCACAACAGCTACGGCTACCACACAGGCAGCTCAGAACATCTGTGAGCTTCTCTCCATTGAAGCAGAGCATGTATACAAAGATAAAACAGCTCGTACTAACCTAGAGCTCAAAGACCTTCGCGGTGCTAAGGATAGGGAATGTGCGCTGCTTTCTCTTGTGTCAGATGGCACAAAAACGGTTGTCTACGTCAATTCAAGGGAGCAAGCGCAGGCACTGACGCGTATGCTACGCCATCGTATTCCAGAACTTGGTCACAAGATTGCGTTCTATCATGCGGGTCTAACACCTCAGATACGCAAGAACGTTGAGCGCGCTTTTAGGCGCGGAGACGTTTGTTGCATCATTGCTACCAGTGCATTTGGCGAAGGCGTCAATATCTCCGATATTCGCCAGGTTATTCTGTATCACCTGCCGTTTGGTCGCGTTGCCTTCAATCAGATGAGTGGACGCGCAGGTAGAGACGGTAAGCCTTCTGTAATTCAGATGCTGTTTGATGCGCATGACATGCGTGTTAACGAGCGCATTCTTTCTTCTCATGCACCACAGCGAGAAGCCCTGGTAGCTGTCTACCGCGCGCTTACGGCACTGCAGCCAAAGCTTGGCGCTCAGACAGCTGATTCAGCACTCACTGATGAAGATATTGCGCAGATGGCGCTAGAAATTGACCCGCGATCTAAGGCTGACGAGCAAACCGTTCGTGTTGCACTTGACGTTTTTGCTGAGCTAGGGTTTATTAGCATTGAAGGATTTGATCAATCGCGAACAATCTCCGTCAATAGTCAAGCTTCGCACATGGACTTGCTGGAGTCTGCGCGCTACGCTGAGGGGCTTAAAGCGCACACTGAGTTTGAATCATTTGCTCAGTGGGTACTTTCTGCTTCACCAGATGAGCTGGCAGATGCTATAACAAAACCCATCGTTCCAGAAATTGGTTCAACGTTTGATGGGGGAAGGGAGTCCTCTGATGAGTGACGAGAGGACCAAAAAAGAAGCTAAGGCGCCAGGCGCAGACAATTACCGCCTGCTTGAGGGAGCTGTGCGCACGTATCTGCCTGAAGAGGCTCAGGCAAAGATTGCTGCTGCATATGCCTTTGCTGCTGACTACCACAAAGACCAGCGCCGTCGTTCCGGCGAGCCCTATATCAACCATCCAGTTGAAGTAGCCCTTATTCTTGCGCACGATCTTCATATGGACGAAGACACTATCTGTGCTGCCCTTATGCACGATACCGTAGAAGATACGTCTGCCTCACTCGACGAAATCTCTTCTCGCTTTGGCGAGTCAGTGGCAGAGCTTGTTGACGGCGTCACAAAACTCACATCTATTGAGGTCAGCTCAATGGACGAGAAACAGGCACTTAACCTGCGCAAAATGTTCCTTGCTATGTCAAAAGACATTCGCGTTGTTATCATCAAGCTGGCTGACCGCCTCCATAACATGCGTACGTTGGCAGCACTTCCACCAGATCGTCGTCTGTTTAAGGCGCGAGAAACCATGGACGTGTATGCGCCACTTGCTGACCGCCTGGGTATCTCTTCGGTTAAGTGGGAGCTTGAGGACTTGTCTTTCTTCTGGCTAGAGCCAGAGGAGTACCAGCGTGTTGCTCGTATGGTTTCTGACTCTCGTGCCCAAAGAGAGAATGACCTTAACAACGCTAAGAAAACTCTGACTGATGAGCTCAACGCCGCAGGTCTTACTGACTTCCAGATTACCGGTCGTCCTAAGCACCTGTGGTCCATCTATCAAAAAATGGTCCGCAAGGGCAGGGAGTTCTCCAATATCTACGATCTTATCGCCCTACGCGTTATTACAAACTCTGTAGGTGATTGCTACTCTGCACTTGGCGCTATTCATGCGCTATGGCACCCAATGCCTGGTCGTTTTAAGGACTACATTGCAACACCAAAGGCCAACCTTTATCAGTCCTTGCATACAACGGTTATTGGTCCTGATGGTCGTCCTATTGAGATTCAGATTAGAACTGCCGAGATGCACGAGGCATCTGAGTACGGTATTGCAGCTCACTGGCTGTATAAAGAACAGGGCAATTCAAAGGGCAAGATGTCCTCTGAAGATAAGCTTATCGACTCAACTATCAACTGGATTCGACGCAGTCTTGACTGGGCCGTTGAAGACGATATTGACGATCCTCACGAGTTCTTGGATAACCTGCGCGTAGACCTCTTTGAGCATGAGATTTTTGTCTTCACGCCAAAGGGCGAGGTCATGAGCTTACGCGTCAATTCAACACCTCTGGACTTTGCCTACGCTGTCCACACTGAGGTTGGCAATCACTGTGTTGGTGCGCGTGTTAACGGGTCTGTTGTCCCGCTGACGCATACACTTCAGATGGGCGACCGCATTGAGATTTTGACTAACAAGAACGCTCGCCCTTCTCGCGACTGGATGACGCTGGTAAAGACGCCGTCTGCACGCGCAAAGATTCGTAAGTATTTCTCGCAAGAGAATAAGTCTGACGATGCTGAGCGCGGTCGTTCTGAGCTTGCAAAAGAGCTGCGTAAGCGCGGTTATGGCATCAGTGCTACGCGTACCGTTAAGGCGCTTGATCAGCTTACCGAGCAGTTTGATTATCGCAGCGTAGATGACCTGTTTGCAGGAATTGGTGCAGGTAATCAGTCTACTAAGCAGGTTGTTAATCGCGTGAGCGAAATCTTGGAGGAGAAAAAACCCGAGGTTGTTACTGAGCAAGAGCGCAATGCGGCACGCCTTCAGGAGAAGAACAAGGCAATTGCAAACGATCAGCCATTGGTTCGTTCGTATGTTATTTCTCGTACCGCTAAGGGAAGTCGTCCCAAGAAGTCTAACTGCGGCGTTGTGGTAAATGGCGATCCAGATTTGCTTGTTCATCTTGCACATTGCTGCAATCCTGTTGCAGGTGACGATATTGTGGGCTTCATTACACGCGGTCGTGGCGTTTCTGTTCACCGCGCTAATTGCCCTAACGTTAAAGATCTGCTCAACGATCCAAAGCGCATCATCCCTGTTTCTTGGGACGCCAGCGGCGCTACCGAGTTTAGGGTTGAGATTGTTGTTGAGGCAACGGACCGTATGGGCCTTCTTAAGGACGTTACGGTTGCGCTGTCTGACGCTGGTGCAAACATTCTTTCTGCAGCTACACAAGTGGGCGAGCAGGGCGTGGTACGTATGCGCTTCTTGGTTTCTATCTCTGATACCAGCTTGCTCGATACCTTATTTGCATTTGTAACTCGCGTGCCTTCCGTCTACGACGCTCGTCGTATTATGCCAGGTGAAGGCGCTAACCAGATGAGAAGGAGACTTTATGGCTAACCAGAATGAGGGCTGCTCCTGCGGCGGCCATCACCACGACGAAGAGCACGGACACGGCGGTTGCTGCGGCCATCATGGCGAGCATGGCCACGGTGAGCACGGTCACGGTGGTTGCTGTGGTCATCACGGTCACGGTGGATGTAATCACGCAAAAGACCAGATTGGTGTCTTTAAAGTAGGTCCTCTTGAGACCAACTGCTATATCTACGTTTCTGGCAATGAGTGCATGATTATTGATGCTGGCGCATCGGGTGCAGAAATTGCTGCTCAGCTTTTAAACCTTGAGCTCAAATACATTGTTGCCACCCATGGCCATGCAGACCATGTTGGCGGCGTTAAGGCTTTGAAGCTTGCGGTACCTGGTGCTCAGTATCTCATTAACGAGGCAGATAATGAGCTTGCACAGAGAGCTCATAACTCAAACGAGATTTATGATGATGCTCCAGACCCAGACGGTTTTCTCCATGAGGGAGGTGTTCTCTCTGTTGGAACCGCTCAGTTCAAGATTATGGAAACTCCTGGTCACACTCCTGGCGGTATTGTTTTGGTGGGAGAAGGAACTGCTACTGGCGCCGTTTTTGTAGGCGATACACTCTTCCAGGGTTCTGCCGGAAGAACTGACCTGCCAGGTGGCAACTTTGAAACCCTTAAGGCTTCTTTGAATCGCATCAAGACTGAGCTTGATCCAACATCTGTCATCTTGTCCGGACACGGAAATCAAACATCTTTAGAGGCAGAGTTGGCAACTAATCCATTCTTACAGGATTAAATCAGCTACAACTTTGATGATTTAGCAAGACAGATTTGCATAGGTGCGGTATAGTACCTATGCAAACTTTTTAGCCCGAGTGGCGGAATGGCAGACGCGGAGGTCTCAAAAACCTTTGAGGAAACTCGTGTGGGTTCAAGTCCCACCTCGGGCACCAGCTAAAAGTTTAAGCTAGATGTGAATTTCTCGTCATATCTAACTTGGTACTTGTATTGTTTTCTTGTTAGAGGTAACCTTACAAGGTACTTTTGAAGCGGGATTGAACGTGAGTCCCCACCTACACAGCGCAAAAGCAGCTGTCTGGTCAGACAATTTAACCTTCGCACGCCACCTGTGCGTATTGTCTCCCAGTTGCTTGTGCACTGGGTTTTTTATTGGCGGACAAGCAATTGTCCAAGAGGGAAGGTGTACAAGATAGCCAAGAACGATGGTCCTCGCATCAATGAGGAAATCACTGCTCGCACGTGCCGTCTGATTGACGCTGATGGTAGTCAGCTTGGTCTTTTTGGCGTCAATGATGCAATGAAGAGAGCTCGTGAGCACGGTCTTGATCTCGTAGAGATTGCTCCAAATGCCGAGCCTCCTGTATGCAAGATTCTTGATTACAGTAAGTTCAAGTATGAGCAGGCTCGCAAGGCCAAGGCAGCTCGCAAGAACCAGGTCAAGATCGAAGTCAAAGAGATGAAGTTCCGCCCAAAGATTGATGTGGGCGATTACGAGACCAAGAAGGGTCACGTACTGCGCTTCCTCAAGAAGGGAGCACGCGTCAAGATCACCATCATGTTCCGTGGACGCGAGATGGCTCACCCAGAGCAGGGCCGTATTGTACTTGATCGCCTTGCTGAAGATTTGAAGCCTTTTGCCACAATTGAGCAGAAACCGCTCATTGAAGGCCGTAACATGCACATGCTCGTTGCTCCAATCAAGGGAGCGTTTGACGAGAAGCCCGAGGGTGCTGAGGATGGCACCACACAGGAGGAGAAGTAGTATGCCTAAGATGAAGACGCACAAGGGTTCGGCAAAGCGTTTCCGCCGCACCGGTACTGGCAAGATTATGCGTGCTAAGGCTTTTAAGAGCCACATTCTTACCAAGAAGTCCCAGAAGCGTATCCGTGGCTTCCGTAAAGAAGCTGTTCTTTCCGCTGGCGATGCAGCAGTAGTTTCTCAGCGTATGGGCGCTAAGAACTAAGCGCGCCACCCACCAGATCAAATAACAAGGAGTGATTAGATATGGCAAGAGTTAAGCGCGCAGTTGCTGGTCGCAAGAAGCGTCAGACGCTCGTTGAGCGCACAAAGGGTTATTACGGAACTTCCTCTCGTACCTTCCGTGGTATGAAGGAGCAGGCACAGCATTCTGGTCAGTATGCTTACCGCGACCGTCGTAACAAGAAGCGTGATTTCCGCGCACTGTGGATTCAGCGTATCAACGCTGCAGCACGCATCAACGACCTTTCTTACAGCAAGTTCATGCACGGCCTCAAGCTCGCTGGTGTTGAGCTTGACCGCAAGGTTCTCGCAGAGATTGCTTACTCTGACGAGCAGGGCTTTGCAGATCTTGCAGAGATCGCTAAGAAGGCTCTCGCTGAGTAACTTCAGCTGAGCGGCTTCAGCCAAGCGATTTCTTCGCAGCTAGATAGCTACACCCCGTACATCCCGGATGTGCGGGGTTTTCTTTTGGCAAGAGTCCGGGAGGCACGATCGGTCGAGGTCACGAGGCGCACAGTTGAGGTTACGACGCGCCTGATTTTCTCGCCATGTCTGAGCAATTTGCCGGAAAAGTACACCATATCTGAGCTAATTGCCGGTTTTTCTCGCCATGTCTGAGTAAATTTATTCAGACATGATGCAGCTTTCAGGCTCAAAAATTCAGGGACACGTAATCTATCTTTTACGTGCCTGATTTCTTCAAAGAATCTGTAACTTTTGCCTAAAAATGTAAAAGAAACTGTGGATTTGCCTGATTTTGTTAAAGAATCTGTACCTCAAATACAGATTCTTTGCACTTTTCAGGCGCGCAATGTTGGAAAGTCATCCTTAGTGAGAAGAGCATGTCATTTGCGCACTTGGCGAGAAGAACGCGCGGTTCAGAGGCCGAGAAACCCGTGTAGTCACAGCTTACATGGCGATCGATGCGGGTGCGGGAAGAGCTCAGCTCTTTCCCAGTTATTCGCTCTTGTGATCTCTGTGGATAAGCTCTTCGAGATGCTCGTGCTCTTCTTCGTGTAGCTGCTTAATCTCTTCGTCGAAGTCTGGATCTTTAGGGGTAATGAGTTCATCTTCACCAGTCTTTGGATCAGTATGGTGAAGCAGAACAGGCTCAAAAAGATGCAGGTACTTTGCAAAGAAAGCAGACATAGTAAGTAGCATGACAAAAATTGCAATACGAGGCAGCGTATTGACCTGCGTCATAATGAGCGAGCCAACGCACAGAAGGGCAGTCCAGCCGTACATCAAAAGAACCGCTTGACGCTGATTGTAGCCATGAGCCATCAAGCGGTGATGGATGTGTCCGCGGTCGGCGGTTGCAAAGCTAACGTGTGCGCGTGTGCGTCGAACAATCGCGGAGAAGGTATCGATGATTGGAATGCCTGCAACGACGAGAGGAACAATGATGGTTGTGAGTCCTGCCCAACGAGTAACGGACAAAAGCGAAATTGTTCCCAGAGCAAAGCCCAAGGTCAGAGAACCAGAATCACCCATGAAAATGGTTGCTGGGTATGAGTTGTGAACCAAAAATCCAAGCGTGGTACCTGCGATTGCGGCGCTTAAAAGAGCGGCGTCAATTCGGCCTGCCCAAATGGAGAGCACAAACATAGTGGTAGAGGCAATGCACGTAATACCTGAAGAAAGTCCGTCAAGGCCGTCGATAAGGTTGATGATGTTGGCGTAAGCAACCAGGTAAATGACGGTTGCTGGGTAGGCGAGCCATCCAAGATCCACAAAGCCATATGCGGAAAACGGATCAACAACGTTACCGATAATCAGGCCGCCCGCAGCCGCGATGCTTGCTGCAATTACCTGACCAGCGAGTTTCTGAATAGGCTTGAGAGAAAAAATATCGTCGAGCAAGCCGGTCAAGAAAATTACCGCAAATGCAGCGCCAACAATCCAGAAGTTGACGTTGAGATAATAGCGAGAAGAAAGCGTAATCTCGGCATGTCCAAGAATTGCTTCAACGCCATAACGCACCAGCATAGCAACGGCTAACCCAAAGAAAATTGCAACGCCGCCCATGCGAGGAATAGGTTTTTTATTGACTCGACGTGCAGAGGGTTTATCGACAACTCCAAGTTTCCAAGCTAGTTGACGAACGGCAGGGGTAATCAGAGCTGAACCAAGACCAGCTGAGAGGAAAACACAAAACATGGTTACCCAGAGGTTCAAGCCGCTTACCCTTCAATAAAAAACAGTATTTAACTGCTAAAATCCATACCATTTAATTGTGCTGCTCATTAAAAAACAAGTCAAGACTTTAATCTTTTTATAATCTCTTTATAGTAAGAATTGTCCTTTTCCCGCGGTCAAAACTGGGTGAACCGACAAGTTTTTTCAGGGAGCCTAATCTCGTGTTCAGTACAGGCATCCTTCGTTGTTAAGGAAGCTGGAACGCTCGAGCGCGGCGCCCACCTTATGAAGGTGGGTTCATAGATGACTGCGGGGAAGGATATTTTTGTGCCTCGACGGCCTGCGAGCCACTTCATTCCGCTCGCATAATCATTGACATACCTGCCCTTGATTGCCACAATAAGTACCGCAACGGGGATATAGCTCAGTTGGGAGAGCGCTGCCTTCGCAAGGCAGAGGCCGAGGGTTCGAATCCCTTTATCTCCACCATGACTTTGACGCGCGCAGAGACCCTGCGCGTTTTTTATACCACCATCTGCCTGGGCAGATACGACGGGAGGCGAGAAACCCTTGGGTAGTGCACCATCACCTAATACCCTTACGTTTTCTGCCTACGACGTCTGTGAACTCTGCCCAAGGCGTTGTCATGCTCAAAGAAACGCTGGTAAAGCGGGCCTTTGTGGAGCTTCAAGCACCATTCGTGTGGCTCGTTCAGCGCTGCACTTTTGGGAGGAGCCTCCCATCTCGGGCGAGGCCGGATCAGGTGCCATATTTTTCACGGGCTGCCCGCTCAGATGCGTGTTTTGTCAGAACCATCAAATCTCGCAAGAGGGTTTTGGTAAGCCAATCACAACCGAGCGCCTTGCTCAGATGATGCTTGAGCTACAAGCTCAGGGTGCGCTCAACATCAACCTTGTAACTCCTTTGCACTTCTCGCCACACATAATTGAAGCAGTGACGCTGGCAAAAGAGGCGGGATTGACGCTCCCAATAGTGTGCAATACCTCGGGATACGAGTTGCCAG
>CAUSVW010000014.1:0-25907 GCA_963535155.1 uncultured Atopobium sp. | reverse complement strand
AGCAGGGCAAAGACGCCCGATGGATCGTACTTCAAAAACGTCACGCCTGGGATCAGGGGGAACTGAAGCACCATGGTGCTGATTGCAGCAGCTGCACAAAGCATGGCGAGAATAGCGATTCTCTTGGTAGACCAGCCGTTAGAAGATGCGGTTGTTGCGTGGGTTGAGTGAGATGAAGCCATAAAAGTCTCCGTTTCTGACATCCGGACTGTACCGTTGGTCCTGGACTTTAACCAGGTTAACCGCATTTTGCGGGTCGCGGACTTGATGGCTTATAGAGCTGGGTTGTTACAAACCCTTAAGCTCGGCCACCTTACCACCAGTAGGTAATTGCAACCATTTCTGAAACATATCGATAAGTACTATAGCAGAGTTAACAGCTGATAACACGTAAAACAGGATGGACATTTCTTTGACAGAATTGCAAAAGTAACCGTTTTTTGGTCCTAGTACCGTGATTTTCTCGTCCTGATGCCGTGATTTTCTCGCCCCAACGCCACGTTTTTCTCGCTTGCGATAAACTATAAAAAGTAACTTACTAAGGAGCGTGTTACATGTCTGAAAGTGGCTATGACTTACAAAGCCTGGCCGGAAAGCTTTGCTCGATTGTTGGAGAAGAGAACGTCCTGGTAGACGAGCCAATGAGCGAGCACACCACCTTTAAAGTGGGTGGACCTGCGGATCTCTATGTCATCCCTGATGATCCCGATGAGGTTAAAGAGATTCTCTTTGCAGTTAAAGATGCAGAAGCTCCTTATTTTATTCTTGGCTACGGCTCTGACCTGCTTGTTTCTGATGCGGGATATCGCGGCGTCATTATTGCTATTGCCGATGGTCTCACCGGCGTAAGCATCGACGATACCGAGATGACCTGTCAGGCCGGCGTTGGCCTCAAAGAGGCGTCCGAGATGGCCTGTGAGCTGGACCTTTCTGGACTCGAGTTTGCGTGCGGCATCCCAGGTTCTGTGGGCGGCGCATGCTTCATGAATGCAGGCGCTTACGACGGCTGCATTGCCGACGTGCTCAAATCCGTCCGCGTTCTTCTTGCTGATGGCACTTTTGCTACGCTGGACGCATCCGAGCTTGACCTGGGTTATCGTCACAGCAGAATCGCAGATGAAGGCATGATTGTGCTTTCCGCCACGTTCAATCTTCATCGTGCAGATGGCGAGAAGATCCGTGAAAAGATGGAAGAGTTCACACGCGCTCGCGAGGAGAAGCAGCCACTTGAGCTGCCTTCCGCTGGTTCAACTTTCAAGCGTCCTGAGGGTCACTTTGTAGGCAAGCTTGTTACCGATGCTGGTCTTAAGGGCTATCGCTTTGGCGGTGCCGGTGTTTCCGATAAGCATGCTGGTTTTGTAGTCAACTACGACAACGCTACTGCTGCCGAGGTTCACGCGGTTATCGAGCATGTCCAGGCCGAGGTCAAGCGCCAGTTTGATGTCGAGCTTCACCCAGAGGTGCGTTTCCTCGGGGAGTAGTGAGCCGCGGCTCACACCCATCCGCAACGGATTGCACGCGTCCGCACGGTACTGCTATCCCAGCTTAGGGATGAATGGTGGTAGACCGTTGTTGTCGGGCAAAATGTTGCTGCTGACAAATCTCCTGGTATCTGTTTCAAAAGCCAGTTCCTCATTTGAAACAAGGGGACGCAGATACGCAAGGGCCTTCTCGGTAACCCAAAGACCGTCGTCAGAGATCATTTCCGCAGGTACAGACTTTACGCGATTGGCGATTTCCGAGATGGGGATGCACCGGATTTCCGCTTGATACGGCGCATCGCTCAGCCTTTGCAGTCCAATCATACAGCCAGTTTTGTGGGCAAGAAGCGCGTCCACTCCAGCTTTTCCCAGCTCAAATGCCTCAGTCAGATCAGTTTTGCTGGACGAGTGCATGGCGCAGCGCTGCAGCGAGTTAAGGTTGATGCCTCTAATCTTGGCGTCGAAGTGCTTCTGGAAGAGTTCGGCCAGATAAAGGGCGTTGCCGGACTGATCCGCCAGGTGTCCAAAAGCGTCCATCTTCATGTGGCTCTTGTCCAGAAGCGTTGAACCATCAGGCCTTCTCACACCCTCGCTGATGACAATCACTACGCTGTTCTTGCGCTCAAACAGCTCCGCCGTCTTGCGCAGAAGCCGCTCTTCATCGTAAGCAACCTCGGGAAGCAGGATAAAGTCTGGAGCTTTTTCGTTTTTCTCGCGAGCAAGCGCCGAAGCCGCGCCGAGCCAACCAGCATCGCGGCCCATGGTCTCGACGATAGTGATGTTTGGCTTGCCGTAAACCTCGGAGTCGCGGGCCAGCTCGCGGACAATGGTAGCGATGTACCGCGCTGAGCTGCCAAAACCCGGCGCGTGATCTGTGCCCTCAAGGTCGTTGTCGATGGTTTTGGGGATGCCGATGACGGAAACGTCGTTGTTGCGCTGGGCAAAGTACGCCGCAAGCTTATTGACGGTGTCCATGGAATCGTTGCCGCCAATGTAGAGAATGCCGTCGATTCCAAGGGAGGTCAGGCGGCATTCAATGTTCTGGTAGACGAGCGTTTCTTCGGAGACTTCCGGAAGTTTGTAGCGACAGCTTCCCAGAAAGCTTGAAGGCGTTTTGGCGAGAAGTTCCACGGTGTGTTGATGCTGTTCGACAACGCACTGATGGTCCGTGTCACATTCTTGCTGTTCAGCGACTTGCTGCTGGTTGTTCTCTGGAAAGAACAGGTTGGTCAGATTGGTGTAGCGACCATTAAGAAAACCTTCGATGCCGTTTTGCATACCGTAAATTTCAATACCTTCTTCGTGCGCGCGCGAGATAATTCCCGCCAGAGAAGAGTTGATTGCAACCGTTGGACCGCCAGATTGGCCGATGAGTATTTTTCTAATCTTACGCATGTAACTCCCTGTGTTTCGATCGATGGACAAAACAGAGGACATTCGCGTTTGTATGTCGCAATCGTCTCCAAGATTGCGAGTAGTTCAAAAAGACATACGTCAAAAACTATACAAAGAACGATTAGCACACGTTTTAGCTGGACTTATTTGAGTACGTAGCCATACCGCTCACAAAATTTTTGGGCGGACGAGCGGTAGAAAATTGCTATTTTTGTTAGCGAATTATTTCATTTTTGATGCGCGTTGCGCATAGTTCGCATGCGTGCTTGTGCCACACGCAGCTACTGAAACGCTATGACAGTGGGCAACTACAACGTTACGATAGTTCCGTAAGAAAACGGGGAAGCCCGTCGGCGGAAATCGGTTCCTCGGCGCCTGCAACAAGAGGACGCAGGTAAGTTAGGGCAGCATCGGTGACATTGAAGCCGTCCTTGGAGATCATTTCTCGAGGTACAAGCTTTACTTTGTTAGCAACGTCGGCGACAGGGGTCGTGCGAATTTCCGTAGCATAAGGTGCATCCGAGATTCTATGAACACCAACCATAACACCCGTTTTACCTTGGAGAACTGCTTGAACTCCCGCAGTGCCTAGCGCCTCGGCTTCGTCTAAGTCAACCTTACTAGCAGCATGCGAAGCACAGCGCTGCAGCGTATTGAGCTCAATGCCGCGAGACTTTACGCCTAGCTGATCCTTGGCTAGCTGCGACAAGTATTGAGCCGTTCCAGACTGTGCCGCGAGGTGACCAAACGTGTCAATCGCAACGGACTTTGCATCAAAAAGGAAACTACCATCCGCGTGATGGACGCCCTCGCTGACAACTACAATCACGTTGTTTTTCTCGCAAAGTCGCTGTTTAATAGCGGAAAGTAGTGCGTGTTCATCAAGCGGAATCTCGGGCAGAAGGACAAAATCTGGGGCGGTTCCGCAAATATCTTGCGCCAGTGCACCAGCCGTCGTGAGCCAGCCAGCGTCACGACCCATGGCCTCGATAAACGTGACGTTTTTGCTGTTGTAGACGACACCGTCGCGGGTGAGCTCGGCGGTTACCGTTGCGACGAATCGTGCCGCACTACCAAAGCCGGGGGTGTGATCGGTTCCCTCGAGGTCGTTGTCGATGGTTTTTGGCACACCGACGACACGAATAGCACTTCCTACCTGAGAAAAGTAGCGAGACAGCTTGTCCGTGGTATCCATGGAATCGTTGCCACCGATGTAGAGTACGGCGTCTACCTGGTATTTCTTAAGCTGCGTGTCAATCTGCTGGTAAATAGAGGAGACGCCCGCTGGTTCAGAGCTCGAGCAAGTGACAGGATTAGGCTCAAGCTCTGGCAGCTTAAAGCGACAGCTGCCCAGCCAGCTTGAAGGAGTTTTTCTTAGGAGCTGAAGGTTTTTCTCGCCAGGATTTACTTCGTTTTGATTGAACACCTCGAGTTCAAGCGCTTCAGCCAGGTCAACGACGTTGCCCTCAAGAAACCCCTGGATTCCGTTACGCATTCCAAGCACGCGAAGACCCTGGGTATGAGCCGTACGAACAACGCCTGCGAGCGACGCATTAATCGCGGCGGTTGGTCCGCCCGACTGTCCGACCAGGATTGTGCGGATTGCGTGCTGGGATGTTGTATGCATGAGCGCCTCGGATTCTTGAGTGTTGACGTATCAAGTATAACCGTGACAGGAGGCTACGGCGTTAGTGAGACGCCGTGAGAATAATGTGATTTCATGCAATAAATCGCAAGAGCTGCGGTGTTGTTATATCGGTGATTGGGAATTGGCAAGAATCTGCAGATAAAGTGAAGCTTGATGGCTTGGATGCATTGTGAAATAGCTTCAGCAATGTGATTCCAACTCATCTGAGTTTGCTCAATTCATAGTTATGCATAAGCCCTATCTTATATACATAATTATGAATGAAGATATATCAAAGATTTAATTACCATAAATTTCAGGGTTAAGCAAACACACTTAAGTCAGATAATCTGCAAAATCAAAGGTGAAAAACACATCTAATGAAGATATTCTGCACGAGATGAGCATTTTAGGCGGAATGTATAGGCATTTTCAGCAGATTATCTGACATAGGTGTGTTCGAGCATTTCGAAGCCGATGCGGATGCACCTGTGGAACCCGTATGCCCGTCAAAAATATCGCAGGTGGCGAGAAACCTGCAGGTCCCTCAGCCGTTCCCTGGCCCATGCCACGCTCGCACCCGACGCCTGCCTGCCGCGCCTACCGCTCTACGCACGCGCACAAAAAAGCCGCACCTCAAATGAGATGCGGCTTCGTAGCTCTTAGCGCACAACCTGCGGGTTTAGCGAAGGTTGTAGAAAGCATCCATGCCCAGGTACTCAGCGCCGTCAGCGAGGTCATCCTCGATGCGGAGAAGCTGGTTGTATTTAGCAACGCGCTCGGTACGAGCAGGTGCACCAGTCTTAATCTGACCAGCGTTGGTTGCAACAACAAGGTCAGCAATAGTGGTGTCCTCGGTCTCGCCGGAACGGTGGGAGACAACTGCGGTGTAACCTGCGCGCTTAGCCATCTCGATAGCCTCGAGGGACTCGGTCAGGGTACCAATCTGGTTGACCTTGATGAGGATGGAGTTACCAGCGTGAACCTCAATGCCCTTCTTCAGGCGCTGAGTGTTGGTAACAAAGAGGTCGTCGCCGACGAGCTGGATCTTCTTGCCCAGACGCTGGGTAAGGATCTTCCAACCGTCCCAGTCCTCCTCTGCAAGGCCGTCCTCGATGGAGACGATTGGGAACTTCTCAACCATTTCCTCGTAGTAAGCAACCATTTCCTCGGAGGTAAGGGAGCGACCCTCGCCCTTGAGGTCATACTTGCCGGTCTCCTTGTTATAGAACTCAGAAGAAGCTGGGTCCATAGCAAAGCGGAAGTCCTTGCCAAGCTCAAAGCCAGCAGCCTGAACAGCCTCGGAGAGAAGCTCAAGTGGCTCCTCGTTGGACTTAAGGTCTGGAGCAAAGCCGCCCTCGTCACCAACACCGGTGTTGAGGCCCTGGGACTTCAGAGTGTCCTTGAGGGTGTGGTAAACCTGTGCGCACCAACGAAGAGCGGTGGTGAAGTCAGGAGCACCAACAGGCATAATCATGAACTCCTGGAAGTCAACGTTGTTGTCAGCGTGGACGCCACCGTTGAGGACGTTCATCATAGGAACAGGAAGAGTGTGAGCGTTTGCGCCACCGAGGTAAGCGTAAAGTGGAAGCTCAGCAGAAGCAGCTGCAGCGTGAGCAACAGCAAGAGAAACGCCGAGAATAGCGTTTGCGCCGAGGCGACCCTTGTTTGGAGTGCCGTCAAGCTTGATCATAGCGAGGTCAAGGCCGCGCTGATCCTCTGCGTCCCAACCAATAACGAGGTCGCGGATCTCAGTGTTGACGTGCTCGACTGCCTTCAGAACGCCCTTGCCCAGGTAACGGCTCTTGTCGCCGTCGCGAAGCTCTACAGCCTCGAACTCACCGGTAGAAGCGCCGGAAGGAACGATTGCACGACCAAAGGAGCCGTCGTCAAGAACAACCTCAACCTCAACGGTTGGATTGCCACGGGAATCGAGGACCTCACGTGCGTGAACATCAAAAATCTGGCTCATATCTCACCTTTCTTTAGGTTTAACATTTTGCTGATTGCACAGACATAACTAGTATACCCATTCTGTTATGAGGTGTGTATTGTAATTACACATAGTATTAGGCTCGGGAGAGATAGTATTTGACCAGGCAGACACACCGTCCACCTGGCCAATTAGAAAATACCTGCAGAATCGTTTGGCAAATATATAAATTATTTCTGTGGATAAACAACAACCAGCAGCATCTTGAACTCTTCTGGAGCCTGAAGTGCATGTGGATGGCCAAGTGGCATCACAATGGACTGACCGGCTTCAAGGGTGTAAACGTCGTCATCGATGGTGATGTTCGCGCGTCCCTCAAGAATGGTGACAAAAGCGTCGCCACCTGCGCGGTGGCTTGCAATCTCTTCACCTGCGCCAAAACCAAAAAGGGTGACGCTGACGGCATCGTTCTGCGCTAGGGTCTTGCTAATGACCTGGCCAGGAAGGCATGCAACCTGCTCTTTAAGAGTTACTACAGTTTTTGCGTCGATGTTCTTCATGACACCAGGAATCAATTCTTCGGACATACTAACCTCCAACGGTAAATGTTATCGATGACTAGCATTTACCCGAATCAGCCGTCTTCAATCAGTAAATTTCAAAAAAATCGCAGGTAGAAATTGCTTTTTTTAAAGCAATTTGCTGAGCAGGGAAGTCATCTTTCCCTGAGAGACCACAATCACGTGATGCATCGCGCGCGACAGGGCGGTATAGAGCCTACGGCGAGAAATTCCGTCTGCTTTATACACTTCCTCTTGTGCATCGGCAACAATGACCTGATCAAACTCAAGGCCCTTTGCTAGTGCAAGGTCGAGAAGAACAACGCCCTTCGCGGGTAGGGAATCGTGGCTGGTGAGCACCTTGGCCGTAGACCCTTCCAGCTGTTTGTCCAGCCAGCGAACACGAGACTTCTCGGTACACACAATGGCGGTCAGCCCATCAAACTCTTGCGCCTGCTCAACAAGGGACTTCATCGTCTGCAGGTACTCGACGCGCTCAGCATCCTTGTTGTCGGCTACCACCTCAAAGAACTCAGGCTTTTTGCCGCCGCGTTGAACAGAGCTTGTCTGGCCTCGCTCTTCTTCGCTTAAAAGCGAGGTAAACAGCGCGGTAATCTCAGGAGAGGAGCGGTAGCTGGTCAGAAGCTTGCAGGTAGAAACTGCGTCCTCGCCATGTGTTGCGGTAAAGATTTTCTCAATCTGCTCAAATGTTGCGGTATCTTCCCAAATTGCCTGGTTAGAGTCACCCAAAAGCAGGAAGTGCGCGCGCGAGAAATACTTTCCAAGCACCATAAGCTGCGTTTCGGTGTAGTCTTGGACCTCGTCAATCATGACAAACTTGACGTTTTTCTCGCCAGCTCCTGTGATAAGAAGACGCAGGTAAACGCATTCGGCACCGCTTAGTGCGGAGGCGTTGAGCATGCGCATGCCAATGCGGTCGATGCGGAGCCAGGAAGCGGACTCGATGACCTCGTGCGCAGAGGCAAAACGCCAGTTGAGGAACTCGCGGGTGCGCGCCAGGACTTCTTCCTCGTCGGAAGGACTGATGGTGCGACCAAAGACCTCAAGCTGCTGCTCAACGTCAAGGGAGAGCATCTCTTCCTGGATTTCGTCGTTGTGAGCCATCTGACCAAGCCTGCGCTCCAGGCGGGTGTGGAGTTCGTCTTTGGCAAGTGCAATGAGGCGCGGTCCAACAGGGAATTGCGAGAACTTTGCCACAGAACTAGCCACCTGAGCTGGCTTAATGAGCGTAGTGCCCTCAACAGAAATGGCCTTGAAGTCATCTTCATAGAGCTCAAGTACGGCAAGCTGCTCTTCAAGTTTCTTCAGAGACTCGGGGTTGTTGTGGGCGCCCGAAGCGTGGTCGGCCAGACCCAAAGCCTTGAGAAAAGAATCCCAGGTAAATACCTGCGGATTGTGCTCGCCCATGCTGGGCAAAACGGTATTGATGTAGCGACCAAATATCTCGTTAGGAGTGAACAGGTATACCTGATCTGCGGTAAGTGTGGTGCGCTGCTGGTAGAGAAGGTACGCAATACGCTGCAGCAAAACGGACGTTTTGCCCGAGCCTGCAATACCGTTGACCAGTAGAACGGGCACATCCTCGTGCCTAACCACAACGTTTTGTTCGCGCTGGATAGTTGCGGTGATGGCCTGCAGCTTCTCGGTGTGCTGACGCTTTAGTGCGGCAAGCAGCAGTGAGTCTTCAATGGCAACCGTTGTGTCAAAGTAGAGGTTTAGCTTGTCGCGCGTAATGTCAAACTGTCGGCGAAGCTCCAGCTCAACCGTTCTTTTCTTGCCGTCTACCTGGTATGACGTAGTACCCATCTCTTGGTTGTAATACGTCTCGGCAACGGGGCTGCGCCAGTCAACAATAAGCGGCGTACGGTCTTTGTCCGTAATGCCCGCCGCACCAATATATACATCACGAGAAGGACGTCCGGGTCGCATCTTGAGCGTGACCTTAGCAAAGTAAGGCTGCCTCAAGAGGATTTCGACTCGACCGAGTTTCTCGACAGTGAAATCGTGGTATTGGTTGTAGGTATCAATAACGCTGTTGAGCGTCTCAATGGCCGCAAGGGTCTCGATGGTTTCGTCCGCTCCACCAAAGTCTGGGCGGATTTCTTCACTCATCTGACGAAGGTCTCTAGCTGCATCTTTTTGCGTGGTGTTGAGCGTTGTGTCCAAATCCTCACGAATCTCAACAAGTTTTTGGTATACGTGGGAGAGGTGCTCTTGCTCTTGCTGGTGGATTGGATCCATGATGCTCCTAGATGGTTGCGTCTTCGATGCGGCGGCGCAACTCGTCAATGCCCAAGCCAGTCTCGGATGAGGTAATAATGGCCTGTTCAGGGGTGATGTGGAATGCTTTGCGCAGGGCGGCCGCTGCTTGATTTTGTTTGCCGCGTGCAATCTTATCTGCCTTGGTAAACGCAACTATAAAGGGCAGCTCAGCCTCTTGGAGAAAGCTAATCATCTGCAGGTCAAGCTTTTGAGCTTCATGCCTGATGTCAACAAGACTAATAACCAGGTTAAAGCTGCGTTCTTGCTCAAAGTAACCACCGATGAGGTCTGCCCAGCGCTGTTTTTCTTGGCGAGAAACTCGCGCAAATCCGTATCCAGGCAAGTCTACAAATTTAACGCCATCAACGTCAAAGAAGTTGATATTTGCAGTTTTACCTGGGACGCTTGAAACTCGTGCGAGCTGCTTTCGGCCAATTAGTTTATTTAAGAGGGAAGACTTGCCCACGTTTGAGCGGCCCACAAAGGCTACCTCTGGAGTCTCTGGAGAAGGAAGTTGTGAAATTGCTCCGTATGATGCCTCATATCGTGCGGTTTCATACTTAAGTCCCATGATGCCTCCCTTTGCGCTTCAAAAACGTAAGGTATTATTTTAGCGCAAACTGGGAGGCAGCTAACAATCCATTCATCCGTAGTGGGGGGGGTGGCACAATCTGTAGCTGGACCGCTAAGAATTGCTACAAAGACACTCGAATTCGTTTTTCTACAGGCAAACGAGAAACAAGCAAATCAAACGTCGTGTCAGTAATCGGATTTCTATAGATTTCCTCTCCTGTGAGATTTACTACATAAGGCACATGAAAAACATACGAGGTGTGCGGTTTGATAGCAATTAGTGAAGTGGTTATATTTGGCTGGACAAGCGGCCAAAGGGAATTTTCATTCCCCAAATCGCAAATGTAATAGGTGTTGTTGGCTTGTGGAATTAAAACCGTGCCGAGAAAATCTATTCCACCTATGGGGTCAGTTTCTTCTCTATCATTTTTAACTTCTATAGTGACATCTATCACACTTGTTTGATTGCCATGAGCATTGGGTTGTTGTGGTGTAATACCATGTTTTTCCAGGTAACCGTCATAGGTGGTTAGGGCAATTTCAGTTATTCGTATTGAATATCCCTTTGTATTCTCGGAAGACGAATAATGAAAATTTCCGTCAAGAGGAACCCATTCTCCCATTTGATAAATCTCTTCGGGGATAGTTGGTGCATGGGTATTTACCCACCAAACTCTGTAGCCAAGAGCACAAATCAGTACAAAGCTTATGGCAATTGCGAATAATGGTAGTTTGCTTTTTAGTTTCATGATGCACGTCTTTGCACGTCGATTTTCTCGACAATTTTACCGAGCTTCATTTTGTAAATTACATCGCAGACAATCTCTAAGAACTCAGCATCATGACTTGAGATGAGAAGTGTTGCGCCTCTATCTCTTTGTTCAACAATGAGTTCAGTGAGCATATGGACACCGTCTTCATCAAGAGCGTTTGTTGGCTCGTCAAGAATAATTAAATCAGGCTGCTCAAAAAACGCCATGGCAATTCCTAAGCGTTGCTTCATGCCTAGGGAGTACTTTCTAACAGGTCTTTTGTCTTTAGGATCAAGTCCTACTTTTTCAATTGCAGCATCAATATCTTGCTCAGACGCAATTTGTTTTATTGACGAGAGAATCTCTAGGTTCTTACGACCGCTATATGAGCTGAGAAGTGCTGGTTTTTCTAGGAGCAGGCCAACACTTGGTGGAAAATCTATATCATCCCAGAGCTTTTTGTTTTCAATAGAAACATATCCTTGGGTAGGTTTAATGAGGCCACAGACCGCTCGCATAAGCATTGTTTTACCAGAGCCGTTTTGGCCCTCGAGACCAATTATCCCTCTCTTTTCCAGGGATAATGTGACATCCTTGAGAACAGTATCGTTTCCGATTTCTTTTGTTAGATGCTCAACTGAAATGTACGACATGTTTACTCACCGCCAAACTGATCAGTGTTCTTGAAGTGTGAAAGAGACAGATAAAGAAAAATACCTAGTGAGCCAATACAAAAAGCTAATGTGCAGAGCGGATTGACTCCTGCACAGAGGTTACCTTCAACAATCTCCCTGCTAGCCGAATCAATATAGAGAGAACTTCGAGAAAACATCATGTAGTTGCCAATAAGGATGGGATGTAATTTGAAAATCGAAGAGACTATCCAGGAAATTATTAAAAAGAGAGGAGGCCATTCTTTAATAAATAATCCTGCTGAACATTGAAGCGTTATAAGAGATAGTGAAGTAATGAATAAAGATCCAATCAATGGGACAATACTTACCGTATTTGCAGGTAATGTTGAGGCGTCAAAACCTTCGAGAATTTCTAAGCTTAATGTCGTAGTTGATAGAATTTCTCCACCGTGGAGCAGTGTAAATAAGAGGATTACAACTCCCGCTATAATCCAATAAAGCCCAGTTGCTGTTACACAACTTACTGTTAAAAGAATTGGATAGCAGCTCTTTGAGGAAGACATAACAAGATACATATCTTTTCTTAGTGACCTAGAGACTGCCAGAAAACACATTAAATGGGGAAGTAAAACAAGTATTAACCAGGCAAAAGGAATTTTAATTTTTGGCATAGCAGCATTTGAAGAAATGCTTTGCGATATCTGTGGCATTCCAGCAAATAGACTTGATACGTTATCTGCAAATGTTGGATTACTTGTTGCTGAGTGGTTGAACACTACAAGAGATGTAGCAACGATAAGTACCATTAAGATGGTACAGATACAAAATGGACCACGTAATGAATAGATAAAAGGACCAAATGGAATTACTTTAGAGTTTCTCATAATGACCGCCAAACTCTACATTTTTAGTTCCAATGAGGCCAAAAATGTTTAAGCAAATGATTCCAACAAGAAAATATAAAGTTGCATACAAAAGACTAAATCCTTCTGGATTAAAAGGAAGAAGTCTCGAAAAAGTCATTAATGTAGAGGGGAATGGAAGTTCAGGAAAGAACTCTCCTAAAACTAGCAGCGATACGCTTAGTAATATAGCTAGTGAATTGTGAGTATAGAGTTCCATTACTTTGTAAAAAGAGCAAAAGAATAATAGACCAAGATAGTAAATCCCAAGAAGGGCTAATACTTCTGAGGCTGTGAGTGAAAATTCTGTACTAGCTTGAACGGTATGGTTAATGAAGATATCTACATTTAACGTAGCAATATCGGAGCTATTACCTGTACAATTAAGCAAGACAAAATACGTTACTATATAGACGGCAATTAAAACGAGACAAGATACAATTATATTTATATAGCTATAAATCCAAAATCTAGTTTTCTTCTCGAATCTTATCATGCGTTGAATAGAAAAATGTACATTATTATCCGAGCTTGAAATAATGATTATAAGAAGAAAAGAGATGCAGAGTGCGGTCCACTCTACAGAGAACGTGTGAGCAGATCCATAGAATGTTGCGATAATCAAATCACCTAAAGAAAATGAATATCCTCCTCGTGTAATTAAGCCGAATTGTGCAAAAGAAGAAATAAACGCAGTACAAGATAACAACATCGCAAAAAGCGCTGCTAGAAGATTTTTATGCATATCAAAAAGCTGAGTGAAGTTCCTTGAAATTTGATGTTTCATAGCAAATCATTCCTACAAGTTTTTTTGTAAGAAATGAAGATTACCAGTAATAGCAAAACAAAACAGAAGCAATAAAATCCAAGTTTTGTTGGAGCATATTCAGAGCTTATCAACTGAAAGAAATTCAACTTAATAAAAGAATTTTGTCCTACTTCTCTTAATTGAGCAGAGGAAAGAATCGCTGAAAATTGTGAACCTAAGAACGCTAATAGGTGAAGTAGGAAATAAGAAATAAAAATTGCTTGAAATGTGGTCTTAGTTAAACTGGCAAAAAGACAAACAACGCAGGAAAACAGCCCTCCAATTATGAAGGCTAATACGGATAGGGTAATGATATAAGCAAGAGGAGAGTTATAAAAGAGTCCTGAGAACAGAGAGTTCATAGGGACTGCGGTATATATCTCATCGTAAATTTTTGGTGTGGACAACGGTAAGAAACAGATTGTAGCTAAAAAATTTAGGACAAGAGGTAAGGCAGAGCAAATACCTCCAGAAACAAAGCTTACATATAGTTTTATCTTGATAACACTAGCTTTTCTAATTCTAAGACATTGCTGTTCAAGCACTCCTTCCTTTGAATCGTTGCTTAGTATCCAAGCAGTTGGGATGGTAGCCAAGAGTGGCCATAAGAGATAGTACAGTCCACTGTAAAAATCTCCAATTCGTGTGGGAATCCAAGCAGTGTAAGCAGAAATGACAGAAAGCAAAGTGTTATAGGAAAGATGATCTCCCTGTTGAAGAGTTGCTTCCAAGGTATTTAATTCAATTTGTATTTCAATCCAAGCGGCAAGTAGTGCAATACAGATGCCAATTGCAACACATGCCCAAAATAATGGATTATTGGTAAGCTGTCGCTTAAATTCAGACTTGAACAATGAATTCATAGCAAACACCTACTTATCACTTTTTAATGCAGCTTGTATATCAACTAACTTTGCGTTTGAATAAATTCCTCCCATATCTGCCAGATGAATAGAAGTAATATCTCTCATCTCTTCTGGAGATAGTACAAAGGCAAGTTTGACGTCACATTCATCTCCTGCATTAATCCAAAAATATCCTTTTTCTTTTTCCACTTCCGAACTGCTAATTCGGGCATTTTCAGGTGTGATTTGGGACATGAAAATATCGTGTCCTTCGGCATTAATTGAGTAGCTAGAAAGTAATATAGAGTTCATCCCGTTTGAGGTGCGTTTTTGAACAGCATCTATGTTTTTAAAATGAAGCGTATAGACTAGATACAAGCTATTTGCATTTTCCGGTGCTGACGAATGGTTAAGTGCTTCAGAGGTAAAACCTGCTTCGTCTATAGAATGACAAAGGGTTACGTCTGTTACCGTTACCTCTATTGTACCAATCCATGGTAAATAAGCCCCAAAAGGAGTCTCAGCTGGATTACCTCCTTCTTGATCAAGTCCAGTTAGTTGTACAGTATCGCCAATTTTATAAGTTTCCGAGGCCTCATTTTGTCTTTGCGCCACTTGCTGCGCAAAAAGTTCTTGCTGCGCCTGTTTTTGGGCGAGACCATAAAAATAAAAAAGTCCTGTAATGACGATACAAGTAATCAACAATCCCAAAGCACAAGCTCCTTTCGAGAGCTTGTGCTTTTTCAAGTTAAAGTTTCTAAAATCATGAGATACCATAGCAAATCCTAATTAACTTCGGTAAATCCACCACGTGAGTCGGGGCTCCATGCTCCACTTACAACGCCGTTTCCGTCATTGCCCCAAGCTGTCATTCTGGCGTAGCGCATACCGGCTTCATAAACATAATTGTGGATATTAAAGTGACCTGTGTGACTAATGGTAGCGTGGTCATTTCGCGTTTCATTTACGTATCCGCTCCATAGACTATAGGAACCGTCAATGTAAAAACGAACGCTATTAGGATCCATGCGATCAACTCTAATATAACTCATCGAGTTAGTATCTTTAGTGCGACCTGGTGTTCCTTGAGTGTTGCTGCCGGAAAAGTAGTAATTATAAGCTGTATCATCGTAGTTAGCATAAGCAACATTCTGGACTGCTAAAATACAAAGAAAAATAGACAAGACTGTAAATAGCTTTAAAACCTTTGGGCGATTCATAAACGCCTCCTTAGTTTTTAAGTTTGGCCAACCCCCATGATTAGACCTTAACTTGTCATCATCATAAGTCTTGAAATGCAATACAAATTATTGATTCTGTGAACGGTATATTTTTATCGGTTAAAGTAATTTCGTTATTTTTGAGACTTATTTAATAAAACTAAATATCTATGTATGTGCAGATGATTGATGTAGATGTATTTAATTAAATAAAAATTAACTCGTGTAATTTTTGTTTGCTTACAGATAAAAGCTTAAATACAATAATCGAAAAATTTAATGATAAATAAATATTAGAGAGGTTACAGTATCAATGAATAATTTGAATAGTACAGTTGATTTTATTAAAGAAATAGAGAAATTAAAGTCAGTAACAAGATTTAACAGAACCCTTGATGGAAGATTTGAAAATAGTGCCGAACATTCTTGGCAATGTGCGATAGCTTCGATGGTTCTTCAAGAATTTTATCCTGAAAAGCTAAATATAGAAAAGGTAATTACTATGTTACTGATTCATGATTTAGGTGAAATTTATGCTGGTGACACTTGGGTTTTTGATGATAAAAATAAAGTTCACTCTCATGATAGAGAACTTGAATCGATTAATAAAACAATGAGCATTCTTCCAGAAGAAAAATATTTAAATATGAAAAATGCCTGGTTGGAATTTGAAACAGGGCAGAGTTTTGAAGCGAGATATGCAAGAGTAATAGACGCACTAGTACCTCTTATAAATCATTTAGAAGTGTCAGAAGTAAATTACAATCCTGATAATATAAGCGCGGACATGGTATTAGAAAAGAAAAAATTTATAAAAGATGAATCTGAAGAATTATGGAAACTGACGGAAGAGTTGGTTAAGGAAAGTGTAGAAAAGGGTTTATATTTGTAGTATCAATTGATCTTTATAATAGTTGAGGAATATCGTGAAAAGGATAAACATAGAAGAATATATTGTATTTAGTTAGTAGTAAAGGAATATCCAGAATTGAAGTAATGCACAAGCTCCTTTTGGGGGCTTGTGCATTTTCAAGTTAAGGCCTCTAAAATCATGAGATACCATAGTAAGTCCTAATTAACTTTGGCAAATCCACCACGTGAGTCAGGGCTCCATGCTCCTTTTAATTAAACATAAATAAACGCACGCTATTGCGTTAAGTACCCATGTTGAATGATAGTTATAGACCCCTTACACCCACGTAACTGCCTGGCAGCAGCGCTTAAGTGCATCGATATAGAGCTCACCAAAGGGCGAGAGGCTCTTCTCGTCGTGGGTGACGTAGCCAACTTCCATGTAATCATCAACAGCTAGAGGAATTGCAACAATGTTTGGACCGTTGAGCTCCTCGTTAATAAGGCCGGTGCTGATGGTATAACCGTTCAAACCAATAATCAGGTTGAAGATAGTGGCGCGGTCTCGGACCATGATGTCCTTATCGCGATCAAGTGTTGCCAGAAGCTCCTCGGAGAAATAGAACGCATTGTGCTCACCCTGCTCGTACGAAAGGCGAGGGTAGGGGGCAAGATCGTTGAGTGTTACCGAAGAGCGCTTTGCCAGCGGGTTATCTTTTCCTACAAAGACGCTTGGCTTGCATTTAAACAATGGCGAGAAAACCAAGCCCTGGTCCTGCAATGTTTTTCTAATGACGCGCTCATTGAATGAGTTGAGGTAGAGAACGCCTACCTCACTTCTTAGTTTGGAGACGTCTTCAATAATCTCGTACGTTTGCGTTTCTCTGATACGGAAATCGTACTTTGAGCCGCCGTGCTCTTTAATCAGGTTGACAAAGGCTTCAACGGCAAAGGAATAATGCTGGCAAGAAACACAAAAGCGCTGCTTAGAAGGGGCGGTGCCCAGATAGCGCTCTTCAATGAGGTCAGTCTGCATGACAACTTGCCTAGCGTAACTCAAAAACTCTTCGCCATCTGCTGTAGGCTCAACGCCCTTACTAGTTCTGTTAAAAAGGGAGATTCCCAGCTCGGCTTCAAGTTCTTTAACTGCGCTACTTAAGGTAGGCTGCGAGATAAAGAGCTGTTTAGCTGCGGCGTTAATAGTGCCTGCCTTAGCAATAGCAAGAACATATTTGAGTTGAGTCAGAGTCATAAGTCAGGTTTCTACGCAGAGGTTTTTCTCGCCTTATTTAACGCCATACTGCTGGTAGTAGGCATCAATGGCACTCTTCAAGGTGTCGTCGATAATAACTTTGCCGTCAACCTCTTTGTTATAGAGGGCCTCGGTAACCTCATCCATGGAGACAATGGCTGCGGTTGGCATGCCCCAGCGCTCGGAGACTTCCTGAAGAGCTGCAACTTTTCCACCCTTGCCAACTTCCATGCGGTTGAGTGAGACAATAAGGCCAACTACCTCGATGTTTGCAATAGAGGTAATCAGAGGATAGGTCTCTTCAATAGACTTGCCAGAAGTGGTGACATCTTCAACCATGACTACTTTCAGGCCGTCTTTGAGCTCTGCTCCTAAAAGCATACCAGCGTCAGCACCGTGGTCTTTTGCTTCTTTTCTGTTGGAGCAGTACTGAACCTGTTTGCCATAGAGTTCATTGATTCCCATTGCAGTGATAACGGAAAGGGGAATGCCCTTGTAAGCAGGACCAAAGACTACGTCAAAATCCAGGCCAAAGTTGTCGTGAATGGCGCGTGCATAATAAAGACCCAGCTTGTGGAGCTGCTCACCAGTGACATAGGCACCTGCATTCATAAAGAAAGGAGATTTGCGACCACTCTTAAGCGTAAAATCACCAAATTTAAGCACGTTGCTCTGGACCATAAACTCAATAAATTCGCGCTTGTAGTCTTCCATGGCTTCTCCTTTAGCAGGCCTTTTGAGGTGGCAGCACTTTGTAGGTATGTTCTACTGCACTAGTTTAGCCGAATTGCAGATATGTGTTTTAGGGCGCGCCGTTTTATGGCGTGCTGTTTTATGGCGCGCTTGCTTGGCTGTGTGAGATTAGCGTAATTACCGCCAGATATATAAAAGTGAGCGCCTGCCATGTGGTTATGCGGTATTCTAAATAGATATTTGTTCGTCTCGCAGGATAGTCCTGCAGAGCGCAGGATTAGCCTGCAGAGTGAGTTACAAGGAGGGTATGCCCGTGGAGCGCATCACGATTTCTGCATTGTACGCAGATGCAGAGCAACTTGGTGGCCAAAAAGTTACCGTGGCTGGCTGGGTACGTTCAGTAAGGGATATGAAGAATTTTGGCTTCGTCACACTTAATGACGGTAGCTGCTTCAAAGACCTACAGGTTGTTATGAATCGTGAGAACCTTGGCAATTACGAGGAGGTTGCTTCCTGTGGCGTTGGCGCTGCTCTGATTATTGAGGGCATCCTTGAGCTTACCCCTGATCGCCCACAGCCTATTGAGCTGCAGGCACAGACCATTGTGATTGAGGGACCATCCAGCCCTGACTATCCAATGCAGAAGAAGCGTCAGTCTCTTGAGTACCTTCGTACGCAGCAGCACCTTCGTCCTCGTACCAACATGTTCCGTGCCGTCTTCCGCATCCGTTCTGTGGCTGCTTTTGCTATCCACCAGTTCTTCCAGGATCGCGGCTTTGTCTACGTGAATACGCCTATCATCACTGCATCTGATGCTGAGGGTGCAGGCGAGATGTTCCGTGTTACCACACTTGATTTGAACAACATTCCACGTACCGAGAAGGGCGATGTTGACTACTCAAAGGACTTCTTTGGACAGTCTTCTCACCTCACTGTTTCTGGTCAGCTTCAGGCAGAGAACTTTGCGATGGCCTTTGGCGATGTGTACACCTTTGGTCCAACGTTCCGTGCAGAAAACTCCAATACACGTCGCCACGCTGCAGAGTTCTGGATGATTGAGCCAGAGATGGCTTTCTGTGATCTTGCACAGGATATGGATGTTGCAGAAGAGATGCTGCGCTACGTTATTGCATACGTACTTGAGCATTGCTCAGATGAGCTTGAGATGCTCAACAAGTTTGTGGATAAGGGTCTGCTTGAGCGCCTTAACCATGTTGCAACTTCCCAGTTCTCCCGCGTTTCTTACACAGAGGCAATTGAGATTCTGCAAGAGGCAGTAAAGGCTGGTCAGAAGTTTGAGTACCCTGTTGAGTGGGGCATTGACCTTCAGACTGAGCACGAGCGCTACCTCACCGAGCAGCACTTTGGAAAGCCAATCTTTGTCACTGATTATCCAGCAGAAATCAAGGCCTTCTATATGCGCCTTAACGATGACGGCAAGACTGTTGCCGCAGCTGACTGCCTTGTCCCAGGTATTGGTGAGATTATTGGTGGTTCACAGCGAGAAGATCGTCTTGACCTTCTGGAGAAGCGTATTGTTGAGCTTGGCATGAACCCCGACGATTACAAGTATTACTTGGATCTTCGTCGTTACGGCTCTTGCACACACTCTGGTTTTGGTCTTGGCTTTGAGCGCCTTGTTATGTACCTCACCGGTGTGGATAACATTCGTGACGTTATTCCTCACCCTCGTACCGTTGGAAACGCTGACTTCTAAGATTGCAGGTCATAGGTGGTGTAGGGGAGTGCAATTGGTGCGCTAATCTAACCGCCACAGTTGCCAAGTCTTTCTAGTTGGATTTTTGCGTGCAGATTATGCATAGCCGTTATGCAAGAACTGCATAGCAGAGATGCGAGATAAAAGTTTTTCTCGCCATATACCGATATATTTGCCCGTTGGCAGTAAAAATAGGACGTTCGTGCAAAATTGCGCGGGCGTCCTATTACGCTATAAGGAGCAGTTTTCTGCAGATGACCAGCGGAGGTAAACATGGTAAAGACTTTGGTTCTTGTACGACATGGTGTATCTGAACGTGGCTCTGAAGACATGAGTCGAGAGCTCACACGTGCTGGTCAGAGGGCTTTATCTGCCAATTATCCTCATATCTTTGGCTTGTTGGGACCAGAGGGTGAAGAGGCTGAGATTTGGACAAGTCCGGCCCTTCGTGCACTTGAAACTGCAGAGATTGTGGCAGAGGCCTTGGATGCAGAGGGCTTAGAGATTCATGACTCCCTTTACGATCAAGATCTTCCTGCACTTCAGGCAGAGCTTGAGCACGCTGATGCAGAAACACTGATTCTTGTTGGTCATGCTCCATTTTTGGGTTATGTTGCAGAGACTTTGCTGGGATTTGAACTTCCGCTGACAAAGGGTGCTGTATGCGCAATTGACGTACGCGGTTCACTTGGACACCAGCATGAGTGCGTCTGGAAGCAGCTTGGAGATGTTCGCGAGCCTCACGGTAAGCTTCTTTGGCTGGTCAGTGGCCCTTCCACTCAGCCCTGGGAGACACTTGACGCTTTGGATGAGGCATGCGCTCATGCAGCAACCAACTTGGAGGACGCATATGCAGAGTTCCGCGCTCATCCAGAAGATCCTGCGGTAATTGCAGCATTTAGGTTTGCGCTCAGGGGAACTCAGCTGCTTACCAAGTTCTTCTCGCCACTTCTTAATGAGGAGGCAGTAGAGATTGCTGAGCCTGTTTATAGGCTGATGCTTGGTGCAACTACGCGCCTTCGTGAGATTGACGGCTTCTCTGATACCGTTGCAGATATGATGGAGTCTGGAGAGCTTTCTCAAGGATCCAAGCTGGTCAGCGCTGTCGAGGCAGTTCGCGAGACCGAGCGTGATCGCGTCTGTGAGGGTCTGCGCAAGAAGGCGGTTCGCCGTAGCCTGCGCTGCGCTCTGGATGAGCTCTTTGAGCCCGCTTGGTCAGATGCAGTGCTGCAGGATGGCATCTCGTTTGAGGATGTCAGCAGCCGCTTTGATTACATGCTTGAGACTATTGATGCGCGCCTGTTTGGCCTGGATATGACCAGCTTCTCTGAGGTACACCATGCAAGGCGAGAAGTTCGTGAAGTTGAGCACATTCTTTTCCACCTCAGTGACATGTTGGGCGAGAAACGCGCAAATTACACCCAGATTATGCAAGACATTGACTCTGAGCTCAGTACTGTTTGCACAGCTCAGCGTAACATTTCTCTGGTCAAAGAGTGGAAAGACTCTATGGACTTCAGAGATGTTACCTCAGACCTCGCAATTGTTTCAGAACATGAAAAAGTTTTGATTGAGCGTGTTATTGAGGGTAGAGAGACGAGTATCCTTAGATAATCACATAGTCCACGTTTGGAGCGCATTGACGTTTGCGCGGCGTGGATGATGATTATGAGGGAGGATGCTATGTCTGAGAGCATCGAGACTCGCTGCGTGCAGGGCGGTTATCAGCCTGGTTGCGGTGAGCCTAGGCAAGTGCCTATCATTCAATCAACCACGTTCAAATATGACGAGTCGATGCAGCTTGGAGAGTTGTTCGACCTCAAAGCTGCAGGCTATTTCTATTCTCGCGTTCAGAATCCAACGCTGGATAATGTAGCTTCAAAGATTTGTGCTCTTGAGGGCGGTACTGCTGCAATGCTGACTTCTTCTGGTCAGGCAGCAAACTTCTTTGCCGTCTTCAATATTGCTGAGGCCGGAGATCACTTTATTGCGCTTTCCACCATTTATGGCGGCACTTTTAACCTGTTTGCTATCACCCTTAAGAAGATGGGCGTGGAGTGCACGTTTATCTCGCCAGATGCAACTGACGAGGAGATTAATGCAGCATTTAGGCCAAATACCAAGTGCGTCTTTGGTGAGACTGTTGCAAACCCTGCGCTGGTTGTCCTTGATATTGAGCGCTGGGCAAAGGCTGCTCATGACCATGGCGTGCCACTGATTGTTGATAACACCTTTGCTACACCTGTGAACTGCCGTCCTCTTGAGTGGGGAGCAGATATTGTGACCCATTCCACTACTAAGTACATGGATGGTCACGGTTCTGCTGTTGGCGGCGCTATTGTTGATGGCGGCAACTTTGACTGGGCTGCACACGCAGACAAGTTCCCAGGTTTGACACAGCCAGATCCTTCGTATCACAACCTTGTGTATGCAGATACCTTTGGTAACGGCGGCGCTTTTATTACTAAGGCAACCGTTCAGCTTATGCGTGACTTTGGTTCTATCCAGTCGCCACAGAGCGCTTTCTATCTTAACCTTGGCCTTGAGTCCCTGCATGTTCGTATGGCTCAGCATTGCAAGAATGGCCAGGCAGTTGCCGAGGCGCTTGTTAACAACCCTAAGGTTGCGCACGTAAGCTACCCTGGCCTTCCAGGAGATAAGTACTACGAGCTGGCTCAGAAGTACCTGCCAAACGGTTCCTGCGGTGTTATCACTGTTGACGTTGCTGGTGGTCGCGAGGCTGCCGAGAAGTTCTTGGGCAACCTCAAGGTCTTCTCTATTGCAACACACGTTGCAGACGCTCGTTCTTGCTGTTTGCACCCAGCTTCTTCAACACACCGTCAGCTTACTGACGAGGAGCTTGTAGCAGCAGGCATTACCCCAGGTACCGTACGCCTGAGCTGTGGTATTGAGGGCACCGAAGACCTTATCAACGACGTCGAGCAGGCACTTGCTGCGCTGTAGGTAGACGTTCTATAACCGCTTATGTTTATGGCGAGAAGATCTTGGAATCAGAAGATCTTCTCGCCATGTTTTTGTGAGGAGTGCGTTGTTGTACGGAGCTGGGAGCGCGCGGGCTATTGAGCCCGGGAGATGGACTCGCCGTCCAGGTGGTCTTCTGGGCTAGAGAGTTCGGAAGCTGCGAGCTCTGCCTCTGCAAGCTCCGCCTCGGTGAGCTGGGTATTCTCATTCTGAAGCTCAGATGCATTGTCTGCGTCATCAGCGCCTACACCCCTAAAGTGCTTGCGATAGATGTGGATGAGGCAGCCAATAGAGAGCAGTGCTGAGAGTATATTGGACACAACTGACACGTACCAAAGTGCGTCCAGACCAAATGGCTTCAGTATCAGCAGTGAGCTGATAGGGAAGATAAGTGCCATAAAGATGCTCAAAAGGTTGGAGATCTTTGTTTGCTTGAGCGCAATAGCCAAGCTCTCGGTACACATGGTAATCCAGCTAAAAATAAAGATAAAAGCGTGAATGCGCATAGCCGGGATGGCCATGTTAAGCAGCTCTTGTGTTCCTTCTGGCAGGTACAGTTTGACCAAGAACTCCGAGAAGAAGAACGAGACGCAGAAGGCAAAAATGCCAATGATGATGCCTGTGGAGAAGATGTACTTCTCAATGGCAAGTACTCGATCTTTTTTCTTTGCGCCCCAGTTATAACCAATAGCTGGTTGCATGGCGTCGGCCTGTCCATAAATGAGCGGCTGGATAAGGCCGCCAGAGTAGAGAAGCACGCCGTAAGATGCAATGGCAATATCTCCACCAAGGGTGAGCAGGGCAGCGTTCATCAGCAGGGAATAAATCCTACTTGAGATGTTCTGCATAAAGATAGGAAAGCCGTTTACAAAAATCTCTTTTATGTGCGTCCAATTAAAGTGAGGCTTCACAAATTTGAGAATCTGCTTGTTGCCAATAAAGGGCCATACACCGTAAAGGGACGAAAAGGTAATAGAGATGCAGTAACCCAGTGCCGCATACTCAACGGATAATCCCAAAACTCCCAGGAAGTAGTATTCAAGTACGGTTCCTAGAATTGCAGAAATAAAGGCAATGCTGGTAGAGCGTCTAATTTTGCCACAGATTTTAAGGAAGTTATCAACGGCGTATGAGATACACATAACTGGTAAGAAAAGAGTCCATACGCGCAGGTAGATAGTTCCTTGCTCAGCAATTTTTCCCTGAGCACCCATCAGTGCCAGAACGTTTGGTGCACAAAAGAAGAAGAAAATGCCGCTGATAACGCCTGTGGTAATAAGCATGATAAATGCAATGGTAAAGATGTTATTAGCAGTCTGGTGGTTCTTCTTGCCATGTTCAACTGCAATAACCGCAGAAGCGCCAACGCCAATAAGGTCGGCAACAGCAAAGCAGAGAATGACCAGCGGAATGGCAATGGTTACTGCGCCAAAAGACTCCTGACCCAGATAGCGTCCAACAAGGATTCCATCTGCGGTGTCGTAAAGCATCGACGCAAGCATAGCAATAGCGCCTGGAAGGGCTGCTCGTATAAATAATTTAAATGGTGGTGTTTCCGCAAAAAGCTTATTCGATTCCATACTTCTCCTCGATTAGTGGTGGAACATGTCAGACAGACTCGTGGTGTGGACATGTGACACGCTCACGAGAAGATTAAAAAAGCATCGAACAAGCCTCCTTACATACTTGCAGGTACACGGACAGTTGCACATACTAACACAGCAAAGTAGCTAATGCTATGATTTATTTGAACATTTTGGACAAGTGTGAGGATTTGTTGTGCCAACGGAACAAAAGAAAGACATCGGCGCTGAGCTAACCAAGCTGGCTGAAAACTCAAGAGTAGGAGAGCTTTCTAAAAAGGTCACCGAGGCATCATCTGAGCTGGCAGAAAACGTTTCTGAAGTAGCAGAGCGTGCCGAGAAAATCCTTGTAGTTGATGAGGATCAGCCTCTGAACCGTCCTGCATCTGACCGAGTTAAGGCCACTGTTCCTAGAACTCCTGCTCAACATATCTTGCGCATTGTTTCAATTGTTTTGATTATCTTGGGAGCAGCAGATGTTCTGACTACGTCGGCATCTCTTTTTGCAACTGTTATGGGCTTACAGCCTGCTATTCCTTTGGAACAGCTTGAGTTCAGCGGTGTGTATTTTACGTTTAGCAATAACGTACTTCTGGGTTATGTATTTGTACTTCTTATTGGTATGTTGCAAGTTATTACCTCAATATTTGGATTACGTGCAGCCAAAGACTCATCAAAAGTTGAACCATACAGATTTCTTTGCTATCTGATTGGCTTGATTATTCTGGTAGGAATTTTGTGGGCTTGGGGTAGAGGAGACTTGATTATCCTGGATCCGTTTATCCAGCTCAACACCATTGTATACGTGGTAATTTGCTCTAATCTTGCGGATAAAGTAAAGAAGGAACATGACCAGGGTATTGTGGGAACTACCTATTGGCGCTCTCGTCACCAGCGAGTTCTTCACTTGTTTGCGCTGGTATCCATTGCGTTTAGTGGCATCGCTCTTTTTCTGGTACTAATTTTGCTTGGATTGCATGATTTTTCTAGGGTTGTGAATCTGCCTGCCCTGATAACCGTTAATCAATTCTTAGCTCAACAGGGAATCCTTACCATTTTCTTGGTGACGCTCGGTGCGGCATTTTCTCTTATTGCAGGTCTTTTAGCTCTCAAGGGTTCAAATGATGCCCGATTTATTAGACCGTATATTCTTGCTGTTACCGTTATCGTTCTGTTTGACGTAGCAAGAATTATCTTTACGGCATTAACGCAGGGTATTCCTGCCGTAACCAGCCAAGATATCTTTGAGCTTGTTTACAACGCCTCCGGATTGTACTTGGCTATTCGTATTGAAGCAGGACTTCCTAATAGTTATGGTCTACGTTTGTGGAAGAAATTTACTTCCTAGGCGCAGCGTAGTGAATAATTGCTTGCAAAAAGCCTCTGTATCTGAACTGCCTCCCATTTCTTGGACACGAGAAATAGGAGGCGGTTCAAAACACACCTAAGTCAGATAATCTGTTAAAAAGACGTATACATGACGCTGAAAATACCTCAATCATGCAGATTATCTTTATTAGATGTGTAATATGCCCGCAATTGAGCAGAATATCTTACTTAAGTGTGTTCCTTAGGTGCGGAATTTACCTATAGTTAAATCTTTTATATGACGCTATTCATTTTATAGCATATTAGATGAAGTTTATGCATAGAGATGCATATCGGGTAGTGTGACCGCCTAGCTGCCTGATATCTTGATTAGAAACATGTCGATTCTTCGGCAGAACCTACCAAAGCTGCGCTATTTTGCGCGCCAGGTCTAAAAGCCGACGCTAACACGCTGCAGAATCATAATCACCCGCATATGAACTACC
>CAUSVW010000013.1:0-32018 GCA_963535155.1 uncultured Atopobium sp. | reverse complement strand
GCACTTCTTTTAAACACCTGAAATGCTTGCTTACACCACTTTTCGGGACACGACCAGAAAAACCGGCAAATAGCTCAGACATGGTGCACTTTTCCGGCAAATTGTTCAGACATGGCGAGAAAATCAGGCTCCATTGAAGGGCACCTTGAGCATGCCTCAAAGCCCGCCTAAAAAGTGCAAAGAATCTGTGTTTGGGATACAGATTCTTTGATGAAATCAGGCAAATCCACAGATTCTTTTATGGTTTTAGGCAAAATCCACAGATTCTTTGCAGAAATCAGGCGCGCGCACCGAGTGCACCGCCCTCGCACCGAGCGCGCGGCGCGTTTGGCGAGAAACCCGTCTCGCCGCAACATCCACGCACAAAAAATACCCACCAGCAGGCCATTTGCTTGCTGGTGGGTACATTTTTAACGCACTAGAAGGCTGAGCTGCAGCTTCGTGCGCTTCCGCGCCGGTCGCGCAGCCCAGAGCACCTACAACTTAGTAGTTGAGAGCCTGCTCCTCGAAGTATGCCTGTGGGTGACCGCAGACTGGGCAGACCTTTGGTGCAGATGCGCCAACGTGCAGGTGACCGCACTTGAGGCACTTCCAAACCTTGACGCCCTCGCGCTCAAAGACCTCGCCAGACTCAACGCGCTCAAGAAGCTTCTGGTAACGCTCGTCATGAGCCTTCTCGATGTTGCCGACAAGACGGAACTTAGCAGCGATCTCTGCGAAGCCCTCCTCCTCAGCTACCTTAGCGAAGTCAGCGTACATAGTGGTCCACTCGTAGTTCTCGCCAGCTGCTGCGTCCTTGAGGTTCTCTGCAGTCTCTGGAATCTTGCCGCCGTGGAGGTACTTGAACCAAAGTTTAGCGTGAACGCGCTCGTTGCCAGAAGTCTCGGTGAAGATGTTGGAAATCTGCTGGTAACCCTCTTTTGCAGCCTGGGAAGCATAGTAGCTGTACTTGTTGGTAGCCTGGGACTCACCAGCAAAAGCTGCCTCGAGGTTCTTCTTTGTCTGAGAATTCTCAAAATCTACTGCCATTTTTTCTCCTCTCCCGCGTTAACGAGTGGCACGTTAACGCATGTCAAAGCGCTTGTGAGCGCAATGTTAAGCGCCTGGGTAGCGCCGTGTTACCTGTGGTGAACAAATGCAAATGATAATCATTAGCACTTATGCTCATATACTGACCCCTTCGTCAGCATTATGAATTATAACCATTTAGGGCAACCAGTATTCATCATTTTTCTGACAAAAGCCTTCCTTCGCAAGTTCTTCAAGTAAGCCAAGGGTAACCTGCTCATCAAGGGTTTCTCGCCCCGCGTTAACCTCAATCTGACAAAGCTCCTGGTGAAGCGTCTCAAACTCCGCTCCGCCCTCGTCTTTGTGAGCGAGAAGAACGCGCAAGAGCTCGGCTCGCTTCTGTCGATGAGATCCCTCAAAGCGCGACTGCTTGACGTGGCTTTTGGACCTTCGCGAAGGATTGGGAATGGTTTTCTTAAGGTACGCGCCATAGTCGAGAAGGGCGTAGTACCAGCTACGTGGCGTGAGCTCCGTCTCGTCGGCGTCCGCCGCATCCTCAACACTCGCAGGGCACGTGAGCTCTACCAGCGGAACAAGCTCGGAATCTGGCACGCCTTCTGCCTGGGGATACAGCTCGTAAAGAAAGACCGTGCGCACATTGGTCTCCAGGTAAACACCGTGCAGGTTAAACGCAAACGCACGAATACCCGCTGCAGTAGCAGGACCAATGCCTGGGAGCTTTACCAGCTCCTTTGGATCTTGCGGAAAGACGCCGCCCGCCTCAGAAATTGCCTGAGCAGCTCGGTGCACGGACAAAGCTCGACGGTTGTAGCCAAGACCCTGCCACTCCTCAAGCACGTCAGAAGGGGCTGCGGCAGCCAACGCGTCAACCGTTGGGAATCGCTCCAGCCACCTCTGCCAGCGACCATCCACGCGGCTGACCTGCGTCTGCTGAAGCATGACCTCAGAAATCCAAATGGCATACGGGTCGTACGTACGACGCCAAGGCAAGTCGCGATATAGCTCGCGGCCTTTCTTTGCCACAAACTCGACAAATGCACGCAGCTCAGGCGTGAGCTCTGCTCCGCCGGATGCACCAGCGTGCTCGTCGGCCAAAACTTCCAGGCCTTCGTTCATCTTTGTATGTGAGATTTTCTTATCGACCAATATTGAACTCGTACGGTTTTTTCTCGGCAGAAATAACCTCGCCATCAAGCAGGTTATCAAACGTACCAGCGGTAACCTCAGCCTCAATAGCGGCAGCAGCATTCTGGATAATCTGCTCGTTACGCTGAGCGTTCTCGTTCTTTACCAGTTGGAACTCGCCCACCATCTCTGGCATAAGACCCTCTACAACAACTTGATGCAAGGTTACGGACGCAAAGAAATTACGCAAGGTCTTCTCGGCACTGCACCAAAGCGGACCAAAATAGCAAGAATTGCGACGAGGGCATGGCTCGTTATTAGGACCAGCCCACTCGCAGCTAGAAATGAAAACAGGCCCCTGAACTGCCTCAACAATGTCAAGAACACTCACTTCATTAGGATCAATAGCCAGCATCATGCCGCCGTGAGCGCCGCGCGTGCTGACAATTACTCCGGCAAGGACCAGGTCGTGCTGGATTGAGCGAGCAAAGGAGTATGGAATATCGTTTTCATCTGCGGCATCGCGAACAGAAAGAAGCTTCTTTGGGCTTCTCACCAGCGAAGAAAGCATGCGGATTGCATAATCAGTTTTGCGTGAAATTTCCATTGGTTCTCCAAGTACCCCTCTTGCGTCCGCTTGAGGGACTGCTTTTCTCACTTATCTGGTTTGTGACCAGGCTAATCGTTGTTACAAGTTCAGTTACTATCAGTTCAGTTGTTGCTAGTTCAGTTATTGCTAGTTCAGTCGTTGCTTCTTGCTCTACCGTTGCTACCAGTTCAAAATTTTCCAGCCGCGCTTATTTGCAAGCCTAGCAAGCGTTGGACCAGGGCAAACGGCACACGGCGTTTGTGCTGCCGATAAAAGCGTTGCGTCCGAGTAATGATCGCCGTACGCGTACGCAATCTCCCAGTTGCCCTCGCCAAACCGCTGATTACACCACTCGGTTGCCGAGACCAACTTCTGAGCGCCCTCGATCACGGGACCGTCAACCTTGCTGGTGTAGTGCCCGTCTGCTCCCACCTGCATCTTTGTGGCAAGAAACGCGTCCACCCCCAGCTTCTGGGCAGCCAATTCCGCGATAGGTTCAAACGTTGCTGAAACCAACAGCACACAGCAACCCTCTGCCTGCCGACGACGCACCTCTTCCAGCGCTTGAGGGCGATACATACCCTCAATCACCTCGCGGTGAAAATCATGCATCACAGCGTCTGCAAACTCAACGCTAAACTGCGTAAGTGCACCAACTACCAGCTCTCTTGCTTCTTCCTGTCTTTGAGGAAGATGCAGCTTGTAGCGAGCTCCCCACCACACAAGCTTGAGCGTGCGTGCAATTGAGGACAGGTGGCGACGAAGCAAATACGCAGAGAACAAGAGTCCTGACTGTCCAGAAATGACAGTTCCATCAAAATCAAAAACAGCAATTTTCTTGACTGAATCTGAAGTGGATTCTGTGAGAGAAGATTCTGCGGATATGGAACTTACACTATCGCGTTGCGACAGCGCATCCAAAGTATTCTGATCCCGCACAATCCACCTCACTTTACCTCTGCTTTTTAAATGTTTCTGCAGCAGAAGCACTTAGACACATTCTGATGTAAAGATATCACACAATGCTCTATTTTCTGACTTGGTTTCAATAAATTAAAGATGTAATTTAAATCTTTTATGCTGGACTTTTTGGTAATGAAAAAGCCCTCCGAAGAGGGCTTGAACATGCAATGGCGGGATATGCGGGGCTCGAACCCGCGACCTCCGACGTGACAGGCCGGCGCTCTAACCAGCTGAGCTAATACCCCGGACGCCTTGTTGCGAATTGAAATAATACAGGGAACTTTTATTCTTGTCTAGCGTTATTTCCAACGAATTTGAAAATTTTCTTGAAAATAACTACTTGGCGAGAATATCCGCAGCTCAGAAACATGAACGCCCACTGGAAATCCACAATTTCTTTGCGTTGCTTTTACTGAAGAGCAATGCTTGTGGTATTTCCCGTGGAATCGGTTACCTTAAGCGTAGTTCCATCAAGCGTAGCTGCGGTGATAGTTCCGTTTCCACCAACAGCCTTGCCGTCCTTATCGGCAATAAGTGTTGGAAGCGAGCCGTCTACCAGGGCACATGCCACAACATCCCAGCCAGAATCGCGATTCTCTGGAACCAAAATGGTGTCGTTAAAAAGAATCAGGCTGGTAGGAGTTCCCTCAACCTCAAATAGAACACTCTTAGTTCCCGAGTCACTCGTACGAACAACAGCGGTTTTACCGTCGCTCTGCTTCTCCAGGGAATACTTCAAGCCGTGGAAGGTAACCGAGCCGTCAACCGCCTGCTCGTCCTGCTGCTTCTCGTCAGCGTAAGCGGACTGGGTCTGCTTTGGCTGCTGACTTGCAGATTCACTCTTAGTGCTTGTAGCACAGCGAACAATAAAGAACAGAGCAGTGAGCGCAACAATTGCGGCGATCACCAAAATGATGACCGATTTTCTATTTGGAGGTTCAGGCGTGTTGTCGGCCTGTCGTGGGCTCTGAGGAATTTGTGCACCCTGACCTGCACGAAGTGTAGAAATGTTCTTCAGGTCAACCGATGAAGCCTCAGGGGTCTTCTCGCCAGATGAACTTGTTCTCATATGGTTTGCCATGCTTAAACCTCCCGACGCGCTTCAATTGCACGTCCCAATGTTACCTCATCTGCGTACTCAAGATCTCCGCCTACAGGAAGTCCACTTGCCAGTCGGGTAACTGTCACGCCAAGCGGGTTAATAGTTCTGGAGAGGTACGTTGCGGTTGTTTCTCCCTCAACGTCCGGATTAGTTGCCAGGACAACCTCGGTAACGGTGCCATCGGCCAAGCGGGACAGCAACTCGCGCACGTGGAGCTGCTCGGGACCAATCTTGTCCATGGGCGAGATTACGCCGCCCAGAACGTGGTAGAGGCCGTGAAACGCACCAGTACGCTCGATTGCCGAGACATCCTTAGGCTCGGAGACCACGCAGATTTTACTGCGATCCCTGGAAGAGTCCAGGCAGATGTCGCATTCGTCACGCGTTGCATAGTTGAAGCAGATAGGGCAAAAATGCACCTGCTGCTTAAGCTCCAAGATAGCCTGCGCCAAACGGCGAGCCTCCTCGGAATCAACCTCTAGAAGATGGTAGGCAATGCGTTGAGCAGACTTTGGACCAATTCCTGGTAGACGGCCCAACTCGTCAAGCAAACGCTGCAGCGCGCGACCATCATTTGTGGTATCAAACGCCATGGATTAGAACAGTCCTGGAATATTCAGCCCACCGGTTACTGCGCTCATCTGGGCAGATGCCTGAGACTCTGCGGACTCAAGAGCATCGTTTACAGCTGCCAGAATCATGTCCTGGAGCATCTCAATGTCCTCAGGATCAATTGCCTCAGGATCAATGGTGATGTTGGTCAGTCGCAGGTCGCCGGATGCGGTTACCTTAACAGCACCGCCACCAGCACTTGCAGTTGCCTGCATAAGAGAAGCCTTCTGCTGAGCCTCTAGCAGCTGCTCCTGCATTTTACGAGCCTGAGCCATCATCTGATTGCGGTTCATGCCGATCATGTTAAATCCACCACGTGCCATATGTTCTCCTATCGTCGTATCTATTTTAGACAAGTTGCGCTTTTTGCGCTGGCGCATGAAGAACCATGCACCAAAGCGTCATATCGCGAGAAGTTCTAGTTGTTTGCAGGGTCTACGGGAGCGGAAGCTCCGGCGTCCGAAGGAGCACCTGCATCCGACTTCTTCTCCACCGACAAAGAAACCGCTGGTCCAAACACCTTCTCGAGCATGTCCGCCACGTTGTTGAGCTCTGGAGGAAGCGCTGAGCGAGCCGCGATGTCCTCTGGTGAAGCTGGGGCTGGAGCTGGCTTTTGAGCCGGCACTGACTCGGGTTCAGGCGCTGGAGCTGCGGGCGCAGGCGTTGGTGCAGGTGCGGGCGCAGGCGTTGGTGTAGGCGTGACCGGAGCCGCAGGCGCAGGTGCTGGTGCTGGCGCAGCATCTTCAACGGAGTCATCCAAAACCGCAGCTACATCCTCATCGCTGTAAGGCACCTGATCGTAGTCAGGAGCCTCAACTGGAGCTCCGGCAGACGCAGGCTCATCCCAAGGCATTGGATATGACGCCTCGGGTACTGGTACTGGAGCTGCAGGTTGCGGTGCTGACGCAGGCGCCTGAACTTGAACAGGTGCAGGGGCTGGCTGCGCAACTGGCTCAGGAGCTGGTGCAACCGGCGCAGCAGGAGCTGCTGGCACAGGAGCTGGAGCCGGAGCCTGGGCTGCACGTTTTTCTCGAGAGATTGCCGTTGCGGCAAGGCTTGACTCAACATATTTGATACGGCGTGGGCCCATGACCTGGGCAACGCACTCTTTTACAAACTCGGAAACTGCTGGCGCGCTGAGCATCCTCATAGCAAACGAAGAGCCCTTAGGCAGAGTAACTACCAGCTCAGAGCCATCATCGGACTCAAGCGTTGAGCTGACCAGCAGTGCTGCATGAGCAGCATTCTTGGAGGCGCAGACCTTGCCAACTTCTTTCCACTGTCTGACGAGAAGAGCGTCGGACTGGTCAACTTCTTTTGGCGCAGGGGCCGGTGCGGGCGTCGAAGCCGGTGCAGGTGCGGGAGCCGGAGCCGGAGCTGGTGTCGGCTGTGAAGCCGCTGGTACTGGTACTGGAACAGCAACTGGTGCAGCAACTGGCTGTGGAGCTGCTGGAGCTGGTGCGGGAGCTGGTGTGGGAGCCGGCGCGGGTGCGGGAGCCGCTGACGCAGCGACAGGAGCTGGCTGCGTTACTGGAGCAGGCGCGGGAGCTGCGGGTTTCTCGACAGATAGAGCTGCAACAACACCGTTTGCCAACTGCTGCTCAAGAACAGCTACCCTATCTGCCAGCGCTTCCAATGAAAGCTCCGTGTTGGGGCGCGCCAGCTTGGTGAATGCAACCTCCAGGACCAATCGCTGGTTAACGGCGGTACGCATCTGGTTGGCCGCGTCGCCCAAAACGGTCAGAACTCTGGAGAGCCTATCAACCGAGCCAAATGCCTGGGCTTCCTTGGTAAGCTGCTCGGTCGAAGCGGTAGAATTTGCCAGCGCAGGAGAATCAACACCCACAGCTGCGGCAATGTAGAGATCTCTTACGTGAACGGCAAGCTCACGCGTAAACTGCAGCAGATCTTTGCCGCCTTCAAACAGCGTATTTACCGTGGTAAAGAGCGAAGAAATGTCTCGCTGAGCCAGGGCCATTGCAGCGTTGTTGATAAGAGAGCCGGACGACTGACCCAAAACGTCACGAACCGCCTGCTCAGAAATGACACCGCCGCCGTAAACGGAGAGCTGCTCAAGAGAAGACAGAGCGTCACGCATGCCACCGCGCGCATGACGAACAATAAGATCAATAGCTGCGTCTTCGTAGATAAAGCCCTCGTTTTTGCAGACGTTGACCAGGTGCTCTGCCATCTCATCAGCGGCAATGGAGCGGAAGTCAAAACGCTGCACGCGGGACAGAATAGTTGCAAGAATTTTTTGAGGATCGGTGGTGCACATGATAAACGTCACGTGCGAAGGAGGCTCCTCCAACGTTTTGAGCAGGGCATTAAATGCCGCCGAGGTAAGCATGTGCACCTCGTCGATAATATAGACCTTGCCTTTGCCGCGCACGGGAGCGTAACTAGCGCGAGAAATAATCTCTTCTCGCACGTTATCAACACCGGTGTTAGAGGCAGCGTCAATCTCAAAGACATCTGGATGCTGACCGGCAGCAATCAGCTGACAGTCCTCACAAGTGCCGTCGGGCAGATGGCCAGGAGCCTCGTGACAAAGGATGGCCTTTGCCAGCAAACGAGCCATAGTGGTCTTACCTGTGCCGCGAGGTCCGCAGAACAGGTATGCGTGGCTGAGCTTTTGCTCCAAGACCGCTCGCTCAAGAGTGCCGACCACATGCTTCTGGCCAACTACCTGCTCAAACGTTTGCGGGCGATACTTTGTATACAGTGATTCCATTCGTCCTCCGACGGCAGATTTTTCACTTTCAAGTATACCCTCTGAGTTGAGAGGGTTTCTCGCCAAACAAAAACGGGGCAGCCGAAGCCACCCCGATTCTGTACTTTGCGGTCTTTGCGCGAGCAAATACCTGCTACTCTGCAGCCTCTTCGGTTGCAGGTGCCTCGGCCTCAGCCTCAGCCTCTGGCTCTGCAGCTGGTGCGTTCTTTGCAAACTCAGCAGCACGCTTTGCCTTCTCAGCAGCCTTAGCCTCAGCAGCAGCCTTACGAGCAGCCTCCTGCTCAGCAGCCTTAGCAGCCTTTGCCTCTTTGGCAGCCTTAGCAGCCTCGAGAGCAGCATTTGCTGCGCCACCGAACTTGTCGGCGAAGCGCTGGACACGTCCACCAGTGTCGACAAGCTTCTGCTGACCCGTATAGAATGGGTGGCACTTGTCACAAAGGTCAAGACGCATCTCTGGAACAGTTGCGTGTGTGGTCCAGGTGTTTCCGCAGGTGCAGCGAACGGTGCACTCCACGTACTCTGGATGAATACCTTGCTTCATGCAGGACTCCTTACATCGGCCCTGGTTTCCGACCAGAGCAGGGGCGTCTTTATGAGCACGTGCTCAATCAAGACAATAAGCTGAAAAAGTATAGCAGAACAACACCTCTGTTGCTAGAAGCAGTTGGCGAGAAATTCACATTTTGTTCAGACAATTCTTGTGTGCGACAACTGTGTGGCAACTATGCGACAACTGCGAAACAACTTTTTTCTTGCACACGACAACTTTAGAGATGTGTCCAATGGGCTAAAATCCAATACGTCATAAAAAGCTGGTCTACAGCCCTCGGAGGCATAATGTTTTTATCGATTGATGTAGGTAACACGCAAACTGCCATTGGTTTATTTGACAGCGAAGGCACTATGGTGCGCGGCTGGAGAATGCCTACCGATCCAAGCGACACCTCCGACATTCTGCACGGCCGCCTCTTCACGTTCTTCCAGAAAGATGGACTGAACCTAGACGACGTTGAGGCGGGTGGACTTTCGTGCGTGGTTCCTGTTATTACACGTGCTTGGCAGCGCTGCTTTGAGCTGCTGCTTAACAAGCCTCTGACCCGCATTAACGCGCTTTCCACGGATAAGATTCGCTTCAATATCCCCCACCCCGAGCTTGTTGGTGCGGACCGCGTAGCAAATTCCGTTGCCGCAACTGAGCGCTACGGTTATCCCGTTATTGTGGTTGATTTTGGTACCGCGACTAATTTGGACGTTGTTGATAAGGACGGCGTATTCCGCGGAGGCGCTATTTCACCAGGTATTATGATTTCTGCAAACGCTCTGTTTGCGCGCGCAGCCAAGCTTTCTAGCATTCCTATCAAGGCTCCTGAGACTGTCTTGGGCAACACTACAGAAAGCGCTGTTCAGGCAGGCATTGTAGTGGGCGCAGCAGCTCAGGCAGAGGGCTTGGTTGCTAGAACACTCAAAGAGCCTGGTATTGAGGGTGCAACTGTTATTGCAACAGGTGGCCTGGCAAACACCGTTAGCGAAGCAACAGATGTCTTTGACGTGGTTGATCCGCAGCTTACTATGCGTGGCATTTATCTGATCTGGAAGCAGTCTACCGAAGCTGCCAAGTAGTTACCGCTGCAGGTGCGCTACAGCCGACAGCTCGGTAGTCGGACCAGCAGCTAAACCAGCAGCTGAACCGACGGTTAAACCGCTGGTGCAACGGAAGCTTCGTCCTCGCTTACAAGGATTTCTTTACCGTCCTCATCTACAAGGATGGCATGACCCCACACGTCAATACCGCCAAATCGAGCGGTTAGTGCAACGTTACCGCTGGGATATACCTTGTTGACCTGCTGTCCAAGCAACGGAACCATATCAAAGTAGTCGCTCAGAATCAGCGCGATGGGTCCCGCAAAACTCCTTGCGCGTTTAACCTGCTGCTCCCACACGCTTACGCTCTGAACCACCAGCTCAGATACCTTTTTGGAGAGAAGTTCTATGTTGTCTACAACGTTAAATGCTGGGCAAAGTGCCTTAGCGTCTGCGACAACGCTTACCACAGCAAACATGCCCTCTTGATACCCAGCGGTAGCCTTAATTGAGGCAACGACCTGGTCTTTGTAGCAGATATCGTAAGGCCAACAAATGCCAAAGCTCTCATCCGCTGCGCGCAAGAACTGGCAAACTCCCAGTGCTACAACGTATGGAACCGCAGGTACATAGGGCATCGAAACCCCAAGACGCACGACCGTTGCAACCTCAAAGGGTTTCTCGCCAGCCGGTGTGGATGCTGGTATGAATACTGGTGTGGATGCTGGGTCAAGGCACTCGTCTTGGTCCTGGGCAGCGTATTCCTGCACGTCAAAGGCACGGAACACAAACTCACCCGTTTGTGCGCCACCACGTGCCAGTTCCAGAGCTTCCTGTGCTACTCCCACGTAATGACTCCCAAGTCCTCAGTTACGTGACCAACACGCTGGTCAGGAGGGGCAATCTCCACACCTCCGTGCGAGAAGAAGCGCACAGGATCATGCATCAGGTCCTCCATAGGAACAAGCACGTAATCGCGCTCGCCCATACGTGGATGAGGCAGAGTAAGGTGTTTACCTGCGTGTTGTTCACCCTCAACCCACAGAAGGTCGCAATCAATCGTGCGAGGTCCATGGCCCTCCTCGCCTTTCTTGCGCGTGCGGTTGAGAGCGTTCTCAACCTCAAGCAGCTTATCCATCAGCACCAGAGGATGGAGCTCAGTTCTAATCTCGGCAACGGCGTTTACCACGGGTGTAGCAATACCGTATGCAGGCTCAGTTTCGTAGGCGTGGCTGAGAGAAACAACGCAGGTCAGCGGAATCTCATCGATGAGCTGCGTTGCGCGGGCCAGATAACCCACGCGGTCGCCTACGTTGGAGCCAAGCGCCACAAAGCCCTGACGAGGATCGCGTTCGGTCATGGCCCAGTAAGCGTTGATGGCCTGAGCGGTTCCCGCAACATCGTGAACGCGCAGGATACGAGCACCGTTAGTGATTGCAGCAATGCAAATTGCATGCGTAGCTGAGTCACGCTGGGTAGCTTCAGTTACACCAGAAACAGCGCCGACAAAGCGCTTTCTAGACACGGCGCAGAGCAGCGGGTATCCCATAGAAACCATCGAGCGAGTAGCACGCTGAATAACAACGTCCTCGTCGGCAAACTTGTCAAAGCCTGGACCTGGGTCAATGCAGATGCGGTCCTTGGAAACGCCAGCGCGCATCAGACCGCGAGCCTGGTCGCCCAAAAAGCCCATAATCTGGCGCATGATAGGCGCCTCTTCTGGCAGGGTAAAACGGCGCTGCGAGCTCAGCGTGCGTGTCTCGGCTCCTGTAGCTGCGGCTCGAGCAGCTGCGCTACCAGTAGGGCGAGAAGGGCGCATGTCGTCCAGCTGTACCTGTTTGCGCTCAACACGAGCACCAAGGCCGTCCTTGTTCCAGTGCATCACTATGCAGCCGCAGTCAGACTCCGCAGCTACGGCAACCATTTCTGGATCGGTGAAACCAGAAACGTCATTGATGATAGATGCTCCAAGGCGGACACACATCTTTGCTACCTCGGCGTGACGCGTGTCGATGGAAACAATTGCGCCGGCAGCTACCAGCGCGCGTACCACGGGTACTACACGCTCAGCCTCTTCTGTAGGTAGAACAGGCGTATGACCTGGGCGAGTAGACTCTCCCCCAACGTCAATGATATCAGCGCCCTCATCCAACATCTGCAATCCGCGAGCAATTGCAGCATCTGGATCAAAGTTCTTTCCGCCATCAGAGAACGAGTCTGGAGTGACGTTGAGAACGCCCATGATTCTAGGACGCGCCAACGAAATAGTGTGAGTTCCACATTGCCAGGTGTTGTAGCTTTGACGAAGCATGAATCCTCCTTGCCAGCTATGAATGTTTCTATTGTAGCGGTATTGGTGGCTACTAGTCGTATACCATGGATTTATTGAAAGTTTATTGCCGCAAACGCACCGCTTGGCGCCGTAACTGGAGCGTGGAACGTGCGTCACTCGCAGCTACTGTGATACGAGTCCACTACGACCTAAACCACTAGGTCGTAGTATGAAAGAGGAGTTATGAGCGATACTCAAGAATACAAGCTGATTTCTTGGAACGTTAATGGCCTGCGCGCCGTGCTCAAGAAAGAGCCTTCGTTCACGGAAATTTTTGAAACCATAAACGCTGATGTATTTGCGCTTCAAGAGACTAAGCTGCAGGAAGGACAGGTTGAGCTAGACCTTCCCGGCTACGTTCAGACCTGGAACTACGCAGATAGAAAGGGTTATTCGGGCACAGCGGTTTTCTCGCGAGAAACCCCTCTGCAGGTAATTCGCCAGATTGGATGCCCTGTTGCTGACGATGAGGGCCGCGTTTGTGCGCTGGAGTTTGAGAAGTTCTGGTTTGTGTGCGTGTACACGCCAAACTCAAAAGACCAGCTTGCGCGCTTGGACGAGCGTCTTGAGTGGGATCAGCACTATCGCGAGTTCTTGGCTGAGCTCTCTGAGCAAAAACCAGTGATTACCTGCGGTGATTTTAACGTTGCCCACAACGAGATTGACCTCAAGAACCCTTCGTCTAACAGGCAAAACGCAGGCTTTTCAGACGAGGAACGCGAGAGCTTTACCAAGCTTTTGGATGCAGGCTTTACCGATACATTTAGGTATCGCCATCCCGACATGACCGGCGCGTACAGCTGGTGGAGCTACCGCTTCAACGCGCGCAAGAACAACGCGGGTTGGCGCATCGACTACTTCCTGGTCTCCGATCGCATTGCTGAACAGGTCAAAAGCGCATCTATCTTGAGCGAGGTCTACGGCAGTGACCACTGCCCTGTTGAGCTGAGCATTGAGCTGTAAATCGCACGGATGGCGAGAAGACCGGTCTTCTCGACAAGGTTGCCTCATGGTGGCGGACATGATTAACTAGAGTTGTCGATTGGAATTTAAAGGAGCACGTCATGCGTATTACTTGCGACGTTCATACTCACAGCTTGTACTCCAGACACGCCTATTCAACCGTTGAGGAGAACGTTCGTGCAGCTTCTGAGCGTGGCTATGAGCTACTTGGAATCACCGACCACTTCTCGTCCATGCTGTATGACCAGCAGACCATCAAAAATTTCCAGTTCTATATGAACACCGCCATTTGGCCAGAAACCTGGCATGGCGTAAGACTACTTCACGGCGCTGAGGCCGATATTGTTGACCTCGATGGTAATCTGTTTGCATACGACATCACCTTTGACCACGGCATTAATGGCGACAAGCTTTGTGAGCCTCGCATCCTTGGAGAGCATATCCTTGCTACCTGCGATTATGTTGTTGCAAGTATTCATAGCAAGCAGTGGGCGGCTGGCGCCTCACAGAAGCAGATTACCCAGATGTACGTGAATGCGCTGGATAATCCACATGTTTTGATTCTTGGTCACCTTGGTCGCAGTGGTTTAGATTTTGATGTTCCAGCGCTTGTCAGAGAGTGTCGTGATCGCGGTAAGCTTATCGAGATGAACGAGGCCACGCACGACGAAGGACAGCGTGAGGTTGCTATTGAGCGTTGTCGTGTGATTGCAGAAACCTGCGCTGAACTGGGATGCAAGATTTCTTTTGGCTCAGATGCTCACATTGCAACCCGTATCGCCGATGCACACTCCGTTATTAAGCTGCTTGAAGAGGTTGATTTTCCTGAGGAGCTTATGGCTTGTCGCGATGCCCAGACATTTTTGGGCACCATTGCTGATGCAAAGATTCCAGCCTCTAAGCAGGGATATTAAGTCGATTCATTGCAGCAAGAGTCTTTTCCCAGGCAGCAAGCGAGTCAACACAGGTCTGGTACGCAACGCAGTAGCTCACGCGCAGCCAACCTGGGCAGCCGAACGAATCGGAAGGAACAGGCAGCAGCTCAAACTGCTTGCCCACATCGCAGAATGCCTGAGCATCTCCACCAGGAGCACGAACCCACAGGTAGAATGCACCATCAGGCTGGATGTACTCGTAACCAAGCTTGGTGAGGCCTTCGGTCAGAACTTCTCGATTCTTTGCATAGGCCTCAACATCTGCTGGCTCATCAACGCAGTCAATAATAACGCGCTGGAAAAGAGCGGGTGCACAAACAAAGCCCAAAAGACGAGCAGCACCAGCACAAGCGGCGTAAATCTCTTTTTGCTCTGGATTAGAAGCAGGGACCAACACCCAACCAATACGCTCGCCAGGAAGCGAAAGGGACTTGGAGTAGGAATAGCACACAATAGTGCGCTCGTAGACGTCAGGAACCCAAGGAACCTCAATGTTGCCAAAAACAATCTCGCGATAAGGCTCATCGGAGATGACGTAAATGTCAGTTCCCAGCTCAGCGGAGCGTTTGCGGAGCATATTGGCAAATGCATCCAGGTTTTCTCTGGTATACACAGCACCAACAGGATTGTTTGGAGAATTGATAATCACCGCACGAGTCTTAGGCGTAAGAGCTGCACAAACAGCGTCAACGTCAATCTGGAAGGTTTTCTCGTCGGCCAAAACCTCAACACAAGTTGCTTGAGCATGATCAATCCACACGCGATACTCAGGGAAGTATGGTGCAATGACAATAACCTCTTCACCTGGAGAAACAATGGAATTGAGTGCCATAGAAACGGAGGCAGCCGCCCCACAGGTCAAGATGAGATCATCTGCCTGAGCTGCGTGATCTCCAAAGCGACGTCGGAGCGACGCGGCAATTGCCTCCCTGGCCTGGGGAATGCCGATTGCAGGTGTGTAGCTGTGAACCTGCTGGGGAGGTAGCTGCATGGCAGCTTCGATAGAGGTGCGAACAGACTCAGGAGCAGGCACGGAAGGGTTGCCGATCGAGAAATCAAACACATTCTGAGCGCCAATCTCAGCACGACGCTGCATTGCATAACCTGCAATCTCGCGGATTGCAGACTTTTCTGATCCATATGCAAGACTTGTCTGATTGACCATGGTTTCTCAATTCTCTCGAAGCCTATAGTACCTACCTGGTAAAACGTTGGGTGGAGGCGTGGATGATGACGCCGCGCATCTGGCCTCACACAACCTTTGATAGATAGCATATTGGGCGAGAAAATCGATCTTCTCGCCCAAGCTTTAAAAGTTTTAACAAATTTGTATTTATTGCACGGTCTTGCGGCAAATTCCACAGAGCAGACCGCGTGACCGCAAGTTCAGCCGCGTGGCGTCACTGCGAGCTTGACCGCGTGTGCTCAGTCTATTCGTACACGGAAGGCTTTAAAACGCCAACAAATGGCAGGTTACGATAACGTTCAGCGTAATCAAGGCCGTAACCAACAACAAACTTATTTGGCACGTGAGTACCCGCGTAGCGAGGGTCAATTGCAGGACGCTTGCCCTCAATGTCCTTGACCAGGAAAGCGGCAATCTCAATGGAAGCGGGGTTACGAGACTGGAGCATGCGGACCAGGTAAGAGAGGGTCAGACCGGAGTCCAGGACGTCCTCAACGATGATGACGTGGCGGCCCTCAATCTTGGTATCAAGGTCTTTTACAATGCGCACGACGCCAGAGCTCTTGACACCGTCGCCGTAGCTGGAAACAGCCATAAAATCGATGGAGAGTGGGCACTCAATGGCGCGCATGATGTCAGCCATAAAGACAACAGCTCCACGGAGAACAGCAATGACCAGGGGGTTCTTGTCCGCGTAGTCACGCGTGATCTCTGCACCCACCTTTTTGACGATGTCCTTGATGTCTTGTTCGTCAAGTAGAATCTCTTCAATATCAGGGTGAAGCTCCGCCATTACTGGCTCCTCTCAAATGGCTTATGACCAGAATAGATGTTCAATTCTAGCAGCTGTTTTGTATCTTGCGTACATTTTACTCGTTCATCGGGACGAATTCCCGCAACCCACACTACATGTCCACGAATATTTGTGCGCACAATAGGCATCATACTCCTGGATTCAACAGGCACGCCCGCCTCGCCCAGCAGGTCAGAGATCTTTTTTGACTGCCCGTGCATGCCCAGGGGTTGCATGGTATCCCCAGCCTCGGGCCCCGAGACCCACAGGCTGCCGCCATGAACCGGATCTACCCCACAGGCGCGTGCGTCGAGAAGAACCGACTCACCCAACCATTCCTGGCTATGCGCGGTTGCATAGGACACGACGTCAAAGCCGTGCTCCACAGGGAGAATGCGCGCCGAAAGCACTCGGCCGTCTGCCAGCTCCAGCGTTCCCGGAACCGCAAGGTGCTCGCCAAACGTTGCTGCAGCAGGCGATGTACCTGCAGGTTCGTTGTCACTTGCAGCGCCAGCCGTGCCGCCTGACGCACCAGCCACGCCCTGCGCACTTCTCGCGGCGCCCGTGAACGAGAACGTCACGGTACCCAAACGAACGCGCGCTTCAAGGTTCTGCGGCAAGTTAGCCACACCAACTCCCGCAGCAACCGCTTCGAGCACAGCATCTACGTGCCTGGACTCCAGCCAGGCCTCGGGAATCAGCTGTCTAGCCACAATCCTCACCACGCGGCGAGCAATCACTACGTCGGTAGAACTTAGCTTCAACGCATCAAGTACCAGCAAAAACTCGCTCTTGCGAAGCGTAATCTGCCTCAGTTTGCGAGCAGCTTTTCCCTCAAGATAATCATCTTCGTCGGTCATCAAATCTGCAATTTTGCACACCGTCTGCACTAACAACGGGTTTCTCGCCTTCAGCAGAGGGAGCACGTTATGGCGCATATACGCACGTAGATAGTGGGTGTCGGTGTTGGTGGCATCCTCATGCCAGTCCAGAGTGCGAGCCTTCAGCCAGTCTTTGAGCTGGTCATGCGTGCAGTCGAGCAGCGGACGATAAATCAGCCCGCGGTGCCTAGGAATCGACGCTAGGCCGCTCATGCCGGACCCGCGCATCACGTTCATCATGAACGTCTCCGCACGATCATCAGCCGTATGCGCCGTCAAAATCTTTGCCTTCTGGCGAGAAACCCCCTGCTCAGCGCAAAGTTTTTGAGCGAGTTCTCGCGCAGCGTCATACCGCACCCGACGACCAATTTCTTCCACGTTGCCGTCACGTTCCTGCGCGAGCTTTGCCACGTCCACGCGCAGCACGGTACAGGGAATTCCCAGCGAGTCGCAAGTCTTTTGAACAAAGTGCTGGTCAGCATCCGCGTCCGCTCCGCGAAGCAAATGGTTTACGTGTAGCACATGCAGACGCTCTTGTGCAACGCGCGTAAGACCTGCGCCATCTCCGAGGTCAAGTGGCCCCGTTGCTGTCATGTGAAGCAGTGCCATTGAGTCAGCTCCGCCCGAGACCATAAGGATGACGGGCGCGGCAGTCTGGCCACGTCGCGAGCCCTCTGCCTGGCCTCGACGCTGATCATCTACCTGGTCCTTTGCAGCAAGAGCGTTCTTTTTATTGAAGTATGCGTGTACGGATGGCACTTAGCACCAATTTCTGTCCGGTGTGTTTGTTACAGTTATACCCGAAAGTTACTCAGTAGAAAGAAATTCATGAATCCCACGTTTCGCCTACATATTCTTGCCAGCGGATCAAAGGGCAACTGCAGCCTGTTAGAAACGCCTGATGGTCTCATTATGATTGATTGTGGAATCTCAAGAAAAGAAATTCTGCGTCGGTCTAAAGAACTGAACGTTACTCTTTCTGAGCTCGTGGCTATCTTTATTACGCACGAGCACACAGACCACGTCGCAGGTCTTTCGGTAGTCAGTAAAACTTTTGATGTTCCTGTGTTTGCTACAACAGGAACTGCCGCCGCACTCTCAAGAAGAAGCTCCTGCTCAAATGTCACCTTTACCCTTGTTGACCAGGCGGGCTCTGTCCATATTGATGCCGCACCAGACGTTGAAGTTAGCACGTTCCCAACCTCGCATGATGTTTGTGAACCCATGGGGATGCGCTTTGATTTTCTTGCCGGTCCTGATAGACGCATCGTAGACTCTGTGGGCTACTGCACCGACACAGGCGTTTTGACGCCCGAGGCTCTCGAATATCTTTCCGACGTGCGCATTCTTGCTATCGAGTCAAACCATAATGAGCACATGCTGCTCACAGGTCCTTATCCGTACGTGCTCAAACAACGAGTCCATGGAGACTCTGGTCACCTGTCAAATGAGTACACCGCACAGGCGTTGTCGCAGCTCGTAGGCCCAAATACTCGCTGTGTGGTTGGCATGCATCTCTCTCACGAGAATAACCGTCCAAGTGTCGCTGTGAGAACGCTTGCTGAAGCAGTTGGCGCACAACCTCTCAACGATGCGTTTACCGAGGCGCAGACTCCCGACGGTTCTCTCGCTATCTGCGTTGCCAGCCAAGATTGGCCGATGTCGCTGTAAACTGAACGTTTGCGCGCTGCCTTCCCAAGACTACTTCACGCGTCCGCCTCGCGTGACCACTCCACGCGACCACTCTACGCAACCACACTGTGCAGCCACCCTACGCAGCCACTCCTACGCATCTGCCAAATATCCGAGCAAAACTGTGCAGGATTACACGAGCTGCGGTATCATGTTTTATATCAATGTTTTGCGAGACTACGACAAAAGGATCATCGTGGACACCTCGAACAACCTTGAAAATAACGTTTCACCTGCGGATCAGAACCCTCGCTCTGACACCCAGCAGGACTTTGAATACGCTGAATCTTTTGAGCAGGAAGCTCAACCAGCCGATGGAGCCGACCTTCACGCAACTGGCGCGCAGCACTTCTCGACATCTGAAGCTTCCGAGTACGAAGGCGAAGGCGTTGCAAAGCAGCCATACGTTCGCCAGCACCGTCATCATAAAACCGTGGAACCTATCAGCGACTTTACAATGCCGGGCGAGAAGCTCGAACTTCCCGAGAACCAGGCTGCTGGCTTTGAATCCAGCAAGGGTTCTTACGCGAAGAAAGGTTGGCGCAAGCCAAAGAACGAGATTGCGCACCTTCGCAAGGACGTTCACTACGGCCAGTTCCTGCAGGTACCCAAGGGTCAGCGCGACATCTTTGTCCGAAAAGAGCGCCGCTCAAATGCAGGTTCGCTAATTGCTGCCATCATTGTTTTGGCCATCATCGCCGCGGTGGTCTATTTCCTCTGGACCTGGATGTCCGCTAACTGGGGCGTTGCCGTCCGCTAAACTGCAAGGCGACAAACCTCCCGACGCGCGCAAAGCAATGCCAGCTGTTAGGCGCCTGATTTCTGCAAAGAATCTGTAACTTTTGCCTGAAAACGTCAAAGAATCTGTGGATTTGCCTGATTTCATCAAAGATTCTGTATCCAAAATACAGAATCTTTGCACTTTTCAGGCAGACTTTGAAGCGTGCCCGAGATTGCCTTTCCATGGACGCTTGCATGGAGCCTGATTTTCTCGCCATTGTAGACCCATGGGTCACTACCATGTCTTTTGTTGTTGCACTAGCAGTGAGAATTCAAGCTACAAAAGAGCAAAAAAACAGGGTAAAAACCTTGAAAAGCTTGAGAAAATTCTTGAGAAGCTTGTATGTAGAGAAGAACTTCCAAAATCAGTGTGTGATCACTCTTTAGGAGGAGTGTATCGAGGACATCGCGAATGTCATATTGAACCTGATTGGCTTCTTATTTATCGTATTAAAGAAGATGAGCTTGTGCTTGTCGCTACGCGCTTAGGGAGTCATAGCGAACTGCTTGGGTTGTAAATTTTTGAAACTAACTTCTTGAGAGGCAAAGATGAGTAATTCCGAAAACAAAGCAAAAACACTTGTCATAGGAGATATGCACCTTAAAGAAGATCTCATTTTAAGTCGAGTTGACCAAGCGATAAAGAAACTGGATGTTAATCGCGTTGTGTTTTGCGGGGACTATGTTGATGAGTGGCACTCCAACCGCTCGATTATGTTGGATGCGATTGATGACTTTTTAACATGGATTGACGGTAAAAGAAAGCATGGTCTTGATGTTGATTTTGTCCTAGGAAACCATGACATGCAATATTTACGAGGTATTCCAGGGCCTGGTACGCATACCGATCTCTATAAAGAAGTTTCGGAAGCGCTTACCTATATGAAGATTCAGATGGCATGCGTTGTGGGCAATTATGTAGTAACACACGCGGGCATAACAAGGGAGTGGGCTTATCGCTTTCTTACGTCAGACCAAAGGGAAACTCCTTGTACGCTTTCCGATGCTCTCAATGAAATGTTTCGACGTGGAGACGATAAAGCTCTCGCTGCACTTGACAGTGCAGGGCCAGGTCGTGGTGGAAGCGAAATTGCCAGTCCACTTTGGGCGGATTTATCAGAGCTCTATCAAGATCCGCTTCCTGGTGTCAATCAAATTGTTGGACATACTCCCGTTGAATCCATTGATATATGGGAGATTCCTACCAAAGATGGTGCACGTACAAAATCAAAGTTGATTTTTTGCGATACGTTCAGTCTTACGCCACATTTGATAGCCGTTGGAGATGGCAGCATGCTTCTGGTTGAGGGCACGTCGGCCAGAGTGGTAACTTCAGAAGAGCTGGGCTTGGAGTCGTGGGATATGGCTTCTTGGAACTGGATGAATACCTACGTATTGCCATTTTTGTAGAGCGATTAGGGTGACAATAAAAAGAAGTAGTAGGCGAATACGGATCTTGAGGTTCAAGCTCTTGTAGTTCTCCGTCCGTAATGAGTGCAATGTCTTCCGCGAGCTTTCTTGTTATGCCTGAATATGAGTAGTACACAATCAAAGGATTCAGATAAGGATTCCTATCGGTCGGCTGGTGTAATGTAGTGCCGACGCATTATATCGCCAAATTATCCTTTCATAGCTACGTGCGAGCACATGGTTTGCATTGATATGCAATGAGGCCAATGACGAAGGCTATACCAATCGCTATACCAAGCGCGAGGTTTGGTCCTATGGCAAGAGCCGGTATTCCCATGAGCATGCCGCAAATGTAAGGCACAAGCCACACAAGCCAAACTCCAATACTGAGACGATGGAAGCGAGCGAGCGTTGTAGGATTTTTCTTGGAATACACAATGGTTGCCCATACTGCGTGTACGATCATAAGGATAATTGCAAGTGCTCCGGTCATCGCATGTACCGGATTCTGAGAGCCGTTTTGTGCAATAAAAGACATACATGCTGTTCCTGTTGTGTCACACGTAAGCCCCAAGTAAAAAAGCACGATATGACTCAGTTTAAGTGTGCCCGACTGGCGTTCGGCAAAAACGCCAATAGTATAAAAAACGAGCGCACCCGTAATCGCTACCGTAGCAAATCCAAGCATAAAGACACCGTCCCATACATATTGCTCTACCTTTTGGTTTAAGCATTTGGTCGTGATTTATGGACGGTATTGATGCTAGTTGCCATAGTGTGAACAACAATACGGTTTGGTTCACGATGCTTTGGTCAGACGGTATTTTAGAGATTATGCCGGCCGGTATCGTAAAGACCGCGTTCAAGGAGCGTAAACAGTACCGTGCAATCGGCGTTTTTCTCGCGTAAGGAATCCAACATGGCACGCACGGTAAACGTCGTAATAGACGCTACATCTATCTCTGCCGGTAGTGTTTTCCAATCAATATGCTCATCTTGTGTGAGAACTTTTTCAAGTCCTGACTTTGCATGTTCAAGCATGGTATCCATGCGAATTTGGGCGGCGAGAAGATCGGCTTTTGGAAGATCTTTCCAGTCCCTTAACCAGTCTCTCCTAAAGACAGCAACTGCTGCAGAGGCGCAATCCCAAAGTCTCCTACAATACTCGACGTATGATTCTTCCACGTTGATATGACATATTTCCTGGAAGAGAGTGTGCTCAAAGTAACGTTCAGCGGCCGCGACCATGATGTCGCTCTTTGAAGGAAAGAGTTTGTACAAGTAGCCAACTGAAACATTTGCATTCCGTGCGACTCCTCGTGCGGAAATTGCGGCAAGTCCTTGTTTTGCCCCAATAGAATAGGCGGCTGCAATGATTCTTTCTTTTTGTGTGGCACTGTCATCAATCTCTGTGGTTTGGATTGTATTTTTCTTGCGCGCAGCATGACTCTGCTCGCTCATAAAACACAGACCTTTCGCTTTTATAGCCGCTGTATACGTATGGTGTACGCACTTTATAATACCGGCTATTATACCTTGTGAAATTGCCTCGATATTTTCGAAGCTGGCGAAACAACGGGCTTCTTGTCGGCGAATTTCAGGAGGAATAACGGCGTACAGCAATTCCTTCACTGCGGTTAATCCTTCGAAAATCATCAATGTAATGGCTCGAAAAACATAGTTGAGTTAGCTCGAAAATCATAAATGGAAATCCTCGAAAATCAGCAATGAAGAGTTGAATTTGTGCTATCATCAGGCATTACAATAGTTCTTACGAGGAGGGGTCTTATGATATATTCAAAGTTTAAGCCGGAAACATACATTCCTCGTATTATTGATTCACAGGTGCAGGTCCTTCTGGATACCTTTGGTGGTATAGAACTTTGTGGTCCTCGTTGGTCGGGGAAATCCTGGACGGCACAGTCATTTGGCGAGAGTGTGACACGTGTGGATGAATCAGAACAGATCTATATGGATGATCCACAGCTTGCTCTTGTTGGTGATTCCCCTCATGTTATTGACGAGTGGCAAGATATACCTGCTATATGGAATATTGTACGTCATAGGATTGATGATAGTGCAAATAAGCCGGGACAGTTTATTTTGACAGGCTCCTCCACTCCTCCCGAGGATGAAAAAAGACATAGTGGAGCAGGACGCATTGCACGGTTGCGTATGCATACTATGAGTCTTGCAGAGACTGGAGATTCTACGGGAGCAGTATCTCTTTTGGGACTCTTTGAAGATTCCTTCCAACCGGCGCAATCTCATATTGATCTCGCCGATTTAGCCAATATTGTATGCCGCGGTGGATGGCCGGCTCTTCAAACAAAAAAATTGGCGGATCCAAGGGCCGTTACCGATGAGTATCTTAATGCACTTTTTGATGTAAGCATGCCTCGCGCGGGGAAAAGTCCACTTCTGTCCCGCCGCATAGCTGCATCTCTTGCACGAAATGTAGCAACGAGTGCAACGCTGGGTACCGTGAGAGATGATATTGCTGCCTTTGACAATATAGCTCCGGTGGATGGGACCATATCCTCATACCTTGAAGAGTTTAGACGCAACTATTTTATTGAGGAGCTCTCGGGCTGGGATGCGCCAATCAGGTCAAAGTCAAGGCTGCGCACGAAACCAAAACGATATTTCTGCGATACGTCTCTCGTGGCCAGTTTATTAGGTGTCGACTCTTCACGCTTACTTAAAGACGGACAGCTTTTTGGTTTATTGATTGAGTCACTCTGCATTCATGATTTGTCCGTTTACGTTTCCGCTTTGCCTAAGTCGTATGGGGGATCTTTACGATATTATGCGGACGCCGATGGGCTTGAGGTTGACGCCATTATTGAATTGACGGATGGTCGATGGGCAGCCATTGAAATCAAGATGGGGGAATCTAAAGTGGAAGATGCGGCTGCGAATCTCATAAGAGTTGCGAGAAAGGTGGCTGCTAATCCTGCAGCAAGAAATCCTAAGCCTAGCTTTATGGCTGTGCTGCTCGGTAAAGGGACGATGGCGCGTAGACGGCGCTCGGATGGGATATATGTTATTCCGATCGATACCTTGGGGGCATAAGAGATTGTGGAGAGGAATATTCGAGTAAAGTGCATTTAAACTCCAACTTCTCCATCTTACGTGTGTCCTTCAACTGATTCTAAATAAAGCTGTCTTGTATATAATGAAATTCATGCGACACTTGCTTGACCCTTCTATACGGGATACGAATCGGAGAAGATGTGACACTCTTTGGAAAATCAGTTTCTAAAAAACTGGCCGATAAGGGCTTTTCGCTCTTGAATTCTCAAAGCAAGTGCAACGTTTGGTGATGGTAGACTTCCCAAGGGCACTTCCAACCCAGTCGCTTACGTGGCCTTAGGTTGAGTTCATTATATACTGCCTCAATCTTTTCATCACTAATCGATGAAAAGTCTGTGCCTTATACTTTCATGATTTTTCCACCAGACCATACTGTCTTCGCGCTCTTCAATGCTAAGATGGCTATAGTGACCCATGGAAATCCTTTCAATGAACGTTGTCGTAAGCGCCATTGTAGACCCATGGGTCACTACCTTGTCTTTTGTTGTTGCACTTGCAATGAGAATTCAAGCCGGAAAAGTGCGCCAAGTCTGAGCAATTTGCCGGTTTTTCTCATCATGTCTGAGTAAGTTACTCAGACATGATGCACTTTTCAGGCTCACAATCATGAACGTAACGCTAAGCCGCACACAAAAAACCGCTGGTACGTCGTGTACCAGCGGTTTTGTTCGTAGAGCTTAGCACGCAGTAAGAGCGCACCTGGCGAGAAACCCATGCACTCGCGTCACCCCGCGAACCCGTACCCGCGCCTGACGAGAAACCCTATCGTCTAGCTCCAGGGATCGCGCTCAAAGAGAGGCTCGCTCACGGGACGACGATCGGAGTACGGGTCGTAACCATCATCGTCCTCGTTTTCCGCGCGAGCAAACTCCGGGTCAACAACCTGCGCTTTCTTGGAATCCGCGTCCTTGTGTGCGGCGTCCTTGTGCGCCGCTGGCTGCGCGGTGACCTGTGGTTTTGCCTTCGCAGCAGCCGCGACTTGCGGTGTAGCCGTCGCGGCGTCCTCGCGTGCCGCGGCCTGCAGCTCGGGTTTCTCGGCCTTGCCAGCCTTATCGAACATGTGCAGCCTCATTTACTTCTTGTGAGCAACCAAGTTGCCGTTCTCGTCAGTATCAACCAGAACAGTATCACCCTCATGCAGCTCACCTGCAATAATCAAGTTTGCTACCTGGTCGACAACGCGACGCTGAATCAGTCGCTTCAGAGGACGAGCGCCGTAAACAGGATCCAGACCATCAAGAGCCAGCGCCTGCTTAGCAGCTTCAGAAAGCTCCAACGTCATACGCTCGTTAGCAAGTCTGCTACGAACATCCTTAAGCTGAATGTCCACAATGCGCTCGATGTCCTCAAGACCCAGAGGCTGGAAGATTACCACGTCATCAATACGGTTCAAGAACTCAGGACGGAAGGAGCTACGCAACGCCTCCATAACCTGCTTTCTGGACTCCTCGTTGAAGCCCTCTGCTCCGGCACCAGCAATGAACTGCGAACCAACGTTACTGGTCATGATAATGATGGTGTTTTTGAAGCTCACTACCCTACCTTGACCGTCGGTCAGGCGACCATCGTCCAGAACCTGCAGCAAGATGTTGAAGACGTCAGGATGAGCCTTCTCCATCTCGTCCAGCAAGATGACGGAGTATGGATGCCTACGAACTGCCTCGGTAAGCTGGCCGCCCTCGTCATAGCCTACGTATCCTGGAGGCGCGCCAATGAGACGCTGGACCGAGAACTTCTCCATGTACTCAGACATATCAATGCGGATCAGCGAACGCTCATCGTCAAATAGCAGCTCTGCCAGCGCTTTTGCCAGCTCGGTCTTACCCACGCCGGTTGGGCCCAGGAAGAAGAAGCTGCCCAGAGGCTTGTTTGGATCTGCCAGACCTGCGCGAGAACGGCGGACTGCTGCAGCAACTGCGGAAACAGCGTCGTCCTGACCAATAACGCGCAGGTGAAGCTGGTCCTCAAGGTTCTTGAGCTTGTCCATCTCGCCCTGCATCATCTTGGATACAGGAACGCCGGTCCACGAAGAAACTACCTCGGCAATCTCGTCTGTGGTGACCTCTTCCTTGAGGATTCCGCCGTCTTCCTGCTTGGCGAGAAGGGCTTTTTCTGCCTCATCATATTTACGCTCAAGCTCTGGAATAGTGCTGTAACGAAGCTCAGATGCCTGCGCCAAATCACCCTCGCGGGTTACGCGCTCCATCTGCGTCTTTGCATCCTCAATCTGGGACTTCAAGTCCTGTACCAGGTCAATTGCCCCGCGCTCATTCTGCCAGTTGGCCTTCATACCATCAAGCTTCTCCTGCGTCGTAGCAATCTCTGCGCGAAGGTTCTCCAGGCGCTCCTGAGAAGCAGCGTCCTCCTCCTTCATCAGAGCCTGCTCTTCGATCTGCATCTGAGTGAGCTGACGATCAACCGCATCAATTTCTGCTGGCATAGAATCAAGCTCCATGCGAAGCCTTGATGCTGCCTCATCCACCAGGTCAATTGCCTTATCTGGCAAGAATCGGTCAGAAATGTAGCGGTTAGAGAGGTCCGCTGCTGCAACCAGAGCAGAGTCCGTAATACGAACGCGATGGTGCTGCTCGTACTTCTCCTTGAGGCCACGCAGGATAGAAATGGTATCTTCAACAGAAGGCTCAGAGACAAGTACGGTCTGGAAACGACGTGCAAGAGCAGCATCCTTCTCGATGTACTTGCGGTATTCATCCAGCGTAGTAGCGCCAATTGCGCGGAGTTCGCCACGGGCAAGTGCTGGCTTCAAGATGTTACCAGCGTCCATGGATCCCTCGGAAGCGCCAGCGCCTACGATGGTGTGAAGCTCGTCGATGAAGAGGATAATCTGGCCGTTAGACTTGGCCACCTCTTTTACCACGCTCTTCAAGCGGTCCTCAAACTCACCGCGATACTTTGCGCCTGCTACTAGGGCAGACATGTCAAGCTCAACAAGCTCTTTGTCGCGCAGGGTACTTGGAACGTCGCCAGAAACAATACGCTCTGCCAGGCCTTCCACGATTGCGGTCTTACCAACACCAGGTTCGCCGATAAGAACAGGATTGTTCTTGGTGCGGCGGCTCAGAACCTGAATGGTACGGCGAATCTCTTCGACGCGGCCAATAACTGGATCAAGCTTTCCCTGGCGAGCAAGGTCGGTCACGTTGCGACCGTACTGCTCCAAGGCTTCAAACTGCGGCTTTGCGTCCTGAGAGGTTACGCGTTCATCGCCACGAAGCTCGTTGTAGACCTCTTCCACGCGCTTAGCGGTAACGCCGGCGTCGCGAAGAATCCTACCTGCATCAGTGTTGTCGTTTGCCAGCGCAGTGAGCAGATGCTCGGAGGTAACGTAGGAATCTCCCAACTTAGTGGCAAGCTTCTCGGCCTCGTTGATAACCTTGAGAAGGTCATTGCCAATACCAATCTGTGCTCCGCTTACCTTTGGAGCCTTAGAGATTGCCTGGTCTACCTGCGTGGCAATGGTCTCAGGATCTGCACCAATCTTCTCCAAGATAGAACGCAGGTTACGCTCATTGCTGTCCAGCAGTGCCTTGAGCAGGTGTGTTGGTGCAACCTCGGAAGCCTCTGTATCTCCAGCAATGCCAAGAGCTGCCTGCAGTGCTTCCTGGGCGGTTACGGCCCATTTATCTAATCTCATGTAATCACCCTCCTACCCCAAACAAAATCGTGCCGGGGACTAAATCTTCATCAGATTCTATATACCCGCAAGCACGACATTTAATACATATCTAAGTGTGTTTGTAGTAGATTTTCTTATCGCACTGTACTGAGCTTTTCCGCAGCCTTATCCTGCGTCTTATTTCCCCTAAAATTCTGCCTCTTCATAGACCAGATTTTGTTCAGCTTCCAATGTCGAGAAAACTTGGCAGGCGTAAGCACTGGTATATCCGAGCGAACAAAATCTGCCGTATTTCTTGTGACGATATAATCTGCCTTTATCTTCTTAGCCGCGCGCCAAATAAGACAGTCTTCAAAGTCTTCCCACTGCTCAGAAAGTGCATTTGAAATATCTGCTCCATCAATAGAACATACTTTAAGCAGCGGAGATACTTCTTTCAGGATTTCCTGCATACGAGCAGAGCCATGAGCCTTAGCGCCCACATAGTAGAGATCTGTATATGACTGAGCCGCAATCCACAGCTCAGCGTCTCTAAACTGCTTCATTATAAAAAGCTTTTTAGCGTCAGCAACAAACTGCTCTCTGCACAAAAAGACATCCAGCAAAACGTTAGTGTCAATCAAGAGCTTCATAGTCATTTGACCTCCACTCACTGATTGCCTCTTTGTAGGTGCTGCTTCCCAAATCATTCCAAAATGACGCTGGCGCGGGAACTGAAATCTTCCCAAAGAGCGCCGAGAGCTCCTCTTTGTCCTTCTCGCTCAATTGGCGAGAAGATCCTTTAGCAGATGATTCTAACGTAGTACTTTCGTGCGCATCAGGAAGTTTGCCTGTTACCAGCACATATTCAAAGGCTGCATTAATCAGCTGGGTGGTGTTTGATCCAAGCGATTCAAGAACCTCGGAAACCTGATTTTTAACTTCAACGGGAATACGAGCAGTTACAATGCTGTCCATAGCCACTCCTTTACCTAGTTATATCATTGTATTCACGTATTACAACTAGGTCAAGAAGCAAAAAGCTAAACGGATTCTGACTGAATATTCCCGTCTTTTAAAACAAGAGAGTGGAAGCGCTCTCTTATTTCCGGGGTCACTTGATGAGACGTCATAATAACGGTTCTTTCTTCATCTTTTAAGATCAAATCAATGAGGCTCTGAACTGAGTTGGCATCCAAATGAGCAAAGCTCTCGTCATAAATCACAATTTGTGGCTTAAACAAAAAGATTCGCGCAAGAGCAAGCCTCTGTCGTTCTCCACCAGAAAGACTGCTTCCGGCTTGATCAATCACATGATTAATTCCGTCTGGGTATCTGGTAAGAATCTCAGAAAAGCCCGATTTCGTAATAGCGTCAATAATTTCTTCATCAGTAAAGTCATGGCAAAACAACGTTACGTTATCCCTGATAGTTGCGTTAAAAATAAACGTTTGCTGAGAGCAAGGGATTATGAATCGAGCATATTGCTCACTTTTGAATTGCTTGATTGGCACGCCATCCAAACAAATGTCTCCGTTATCTGGGCTCAGAGCATCCGTTAATAGTTTGATGAGTGTTGTTTTTCCACTTCCCGAACTTCCTTCAAGAAGATATTTTCTGCCACGTTCCAAAGTAAAACTAATATCCGATAAAACTAATTTGTCCTCGTCGTAGCCATACGAAACATGATTGACCGTTAGATTTGTAAAGTGCTCAGGGGTATTTTCTGCCCCACTTTCTGTAGCTGGGGCTTCATTAAGAAGCGTTTGTATTTTAGTAATTATCTCTTTTGCGCTTCTCATATCAGTAATTGAATCACTTATGTTTTGAATAGGATTTGCTATGTAGACAACAAGCTGAGATGCCGCAACCATCATTCCTACTGTCATTAAACCGTTAAGAGTGAGAATGGCGCCAATGAAATAAATTCCAATGTAAATAATTTGTCCCACAGTAAATGAAAGCAAACGTGCCAAGGAACTAAAGTATCGAGCTCCAAATTTCTGTTTCTCCCAAGCCTGATTCGCGCTGCTCATGGCAACCCGCGAAGCCTCTGTTAGGTGAAAGCTTCTGAGCAGATCAAACCCTTCAAGGTGCTCATTTGCTGTAGCAATAAAATGTTCAGCTGACTCAGACTGTGCTTTTCGTTTATTAGAAATGATTCCAGACATTGTATTAGGAACAAACATCTGAACAGCTATCATGCATAAAATGAACAGCACGAGCCACGGTGAAATAAACAGCAAGAGTATTAGGCTTACTACGCCAGAGAAGACATCTATCAAGAGATCAATAAAGACGCGGAAATATGTTTCCTCAAGTAAATCAAGGTCGTTAGTAAGGATTGAGAGCCAATGACTTGTATTGAATGAGTGGAACTCAGGAATTGAGCGATTAAATATCTTTTTTATCAGCTCATCACGCAGATGCGTTTGACAGCCCTGTATAACTGACCAGCGCAAACGCCTGCAAATCAAGTCGACAATAAAATAGCAGAATATATAGAGGCCAAACCAGAGCCCATCATTCAATGCGTCCGACAAATTACCATCCATGGCAAGGTTAACAGATTGAAGCATTACAAATGAAAGCGCAATTTCAAACAAGCTACTTAAAAGAGAGAAGACTACAAAGAATATTAGTTTGCTCTTTTGTTGAGCGTAAAGGTATTTAAGCATGCCATCTCCCTTAAAAGAGATTTCGTTTTAAAAAGGTTATGACTGCATGTGATATTCGGTATTCGGTATTCGGTATTCGGTATTCGGTATTCGGTATTCGGTATTCGGTATTCGGTATTCGGTAAATGGTAACCAAACAAAAAACCAGCTCCCCGTGCACACGCAGGAAGCTGGTCATCTTACTAGTAGCATTTGCCTCGTTGTCTTACGATTCCTTTGGCTGCGTCGGGTCGTCCTCGGCAGCGTTAGTGTCAGAAGGAGCGGAGCTTGGCATACCAAGCAGACGCTGCATCACCATCTCTGGGCTGGTCTCGCTATAACGAACAAGCGAGGTGATGCGCTCGCGCATGTGGTACTCGTGGAGCTCATCCTCTAGCACGCGAATGCGTTCACGCAACTCATCGATAAGATCGTCCTTCTCGAGAGCTCGTTCACGCATGTCCAAAATGCGCACAACGCCAGCAAGGTTGATGCCCTCGTCCGTCAGCTTTGAGACAAGATTAAGGCGGTCAATGTCCGCGCGAGAATACAGGCGCGTGTTGCCCCTGGAACGGCCGGGGTTGATCAGGCCCTTCTGCTCGTACACACGAAGCGTCTGCGGATGCATGCCCGTGAGCTCGGCCGCAACGCTAATCATGTAGAGCGGCTTGTTACGACCGTCATCCTTCTTTCGAGCCATTACCGCTCCTCTCGGTAGCTGCGCTCATCGGCGTCAAGCAGCGCCTGAAGAGCGTCTCGCTCCTTCTTGGAAAGTTTTGTTGGAACCTTGACGTCCACCGAAACATACAGCGCGCCGCGAGTTGCAGGATCCTTTACGCGAGGAGCGCCCAAGTTCTTGAACCTGAACGTCTTTCCGCTCTGTGTACCTGCGGGAACCTTGAGTCGCACCGTAGTTCCGTCAGGCGTTGGCACGTCAACCGAGGTGCCCAAAGCTGCCTCGTAGATGCTTACTGGCAGCTTCATGCGCACGTCAGCGCCATCTCGCGAGAAGACCGGATGAGCTGCAACGTTGATGGTAACCACAAGGTTGCCTCGTGGACCGCCGTTAACGCCATACTCGCCGTGCTTCTTGTAACGCAACTTCATGCCATCGTAAGCACCAGCTGGTACTTTGATGGTCAGTGACTGCTCCTCACCAGTTGAAGGCACGCGATATGTTGCCTTGCGAGAAGTTCCCTTAAACGCCTCGTCAAACGATACGTTTACAGACATAGTAAGGTCGCTGCCCGCAACGGGACGGTTTGCTCGCCCACCAAAAATGTCGGCAAAGTCAAAGCCGCCAGCTCCCGCGCCCGCGCCGCCGCCAAAGCCGCTAAAGAAATCGGCAAAGTTGGCGCCGTTTACGTTGGTGGTATAGGTGTAGCCGCCCTGGCGACCACCAAATCCACCTCCAGGAATGCCTCCAAATGCAAGCATCTGGTCATACTCCTGGCGCTTCTTATCATCAGAGAGCGTATTGTACGCTTCCGAGATCTCTTTGAACTTGGCCTCATCGCCGCCCCTATCAGGGTGGTATTTAGCTGCAAGTTTCCTAAACGCTTTTTGAATATCAGACTTCGAGGCGTCGCGCTTCACGCCAAGAACGTCATAAAAAGTCTTACTACCTGCCATTCAGCACGGCCTCCTCTCTAAACTACTCTGTTTACTCGGCTGCACCGTTTGCAGCCTCGGCGCCGTCTGCGCCCGCACCGTCAGCGCCCTCAGGCTCAGCTGGACGCCTTGGACCGCCGTGGGTAACAACAACCATCGCAGTGCGAATATCCTTGCCTCCCATGCGATAACCCTTTTGGTACACCTGAGCAACGGTTTCATCATATGCCTCGGTGTCCTCAATCTGGCTCACTGCCTGGTGAGATAGAGGATCAAAGGCCTCACCCACAGGGTTAACTACCTCAACACCCTCTTTGTTCAAGATGCCCAC
>CAUSVW010000012.1:0-33075 GCA_963535155.1 uncultured Atopobium sp. | reverse complement strand
GACCGCAGTGCTGCTGCAAAAGCTCAAACTCGCGCGAGAGGGTAGTGTTGGAGACAGTCATGTTGTCCGTGTTGATAGTGACCGTCAGACCAGCATCAAGCAGTTGCTCAAGAGGGAAGCGCTCTATTGACTCAAAGATGTGCGTCTGAAGGTTGCTGGTAGGGCAAATCTCAAGAGCAACCTTTGCAGCCTTGAGGTCCTGGATAACGCCTGTGTCCTCCAAAGAGCGAACACCGTGGCCAATACGTTGTGCGCCAAGTCGAAGTGCAGCCTTGATGCTTTCTGGGCCAGCTGCTTCTCCCGCGTGGATAGTAAAAGGAACGTCTTTTCTTTGTGCTTCAGCAAAAAGTGACGAGAAATTCTCTGTGGCAAAGAGCGCTTCTGCTCCTGCTAAGTCTGCTGCTACGACGCCATTTCCAAGGTACGCTGCAGCCAGATCAATTGACTCTTCATTTTTGTGCTTAAGCGCTTCACCTGTGCCACGCATAGCGCAAATAATGTATGCCGTGTGGAGCGCTGACTGTGGATGCTCTGCATAGAAGTCAGCTCTACCAGCAAGAGCAGCCTCAAGAACTTCTTGCTGAGAAAGACCTCCTGCAGTAAGACTTCCTGGTGCAAAGCGAGGTTCAGCATAGAGAATGCCCTCTGCGTCAAGTTGCTCGTGAAATGCCTTTGCAACCGTACGAATGCCCTGTGCTGACTGCATAAGCTTGAGCGGCAGCTCAAATGTAGCAAGATACTGGTTAAGATCCTGGCAATGAGCTGGGACTTGCATCTTTTTTTGGAGTTCAGCCAAAGAGAAATCAAGTCCCGCATCTGCTGCAAGTTGAGCTGCGGCAGGAAGTGGGATTGATCCATCAAGGTGGACATGCAAATCGATAAGAGCACAGGAGCTCATGGCGCCTCCTACAAGAAACGTATGCTATGGCGCAAAGAGCGCAAACTAGATAGCTACATCATACGGTAGGGAAGTGGCGTTTTCCAAATCGTTTGCAAGTTTTTCAAACTGGTATCCATTGACGCGCTCAAGCAGATGCACTTCATCAGGCAAAACATCATAGTGAATCTGAGAGCAAATAGCGCAGGCAATAGATCCAATGGTATCCGTGTCTCCACCCATCTCCGCGGCTATTCTCGCCGCTTTAGAGACTTTTCCTTGTGAGAGCTTTACCACTGCAAGAACTGCAGGGATGGTCTCTATGGTTTCGTAACCACAGCCACAGTAGTCGTAGATGTCTCTTGATGCTGCTAGGGGAGCCTCAAGGTTTTTGGCACCCTCGCAAAACTCCAGCGCCATGATGCACTTTTGGTACATGCTAGGCATAGGCATTTGTGTACCAATTTTTGTATAGAGAGCTCGGTGTCCGTAACTTAAAGCAGTTTCAAGAGCGTCCTCAACCGTAAACGAGTTTTCAGAAAGACCTCTGCTTATGGCGGCCACAATCATTGCTGCACCCATAATGGCTACGTTGGTTCCGTGCGTAGGAAGTGCAAGCTCAGTAACGCTGTTAATGAGCGCATGTTTGTCTTTCCAGCTCACAATTGAAGCCATTGGCGCACATTTCATGGCGCATCCGTTAGTGGTTCCAAGGCGACCGCATGTTTTAAGCGAGTGGCCAGAAAGTCGATTGGCTAACGCAGCTCTTGTAGAAGGGCCAACTACCTGGGCAGCGTTTGGCTCTGTTGCCACATAATTTTCTAGTGCGTCAAAGTAGCTCGACTGGTTAAAAATCCCCTGATTATCAATGATGTTTTTAGTCAAAATGATTGCGTTTGCGGTGTCATCTGTAGTCTGACCTGCGGTAAAAGGTCTTCCAAAAAAGTCATTTTTAGGTGGATTTGAAAGACTTTGAACTCCATCAGGAAATGCAAAATCAATTTGGTGTGGTGACATCATCTCTGTTGGCATGCCATAGGCGTCGCCATAGGCAAGGGCCGTAAGCATCCTATAGAGTTTAATTTTTCTTGCCGTGTTCATGTTACTCACGCTTCTTTATGTCAGAAGAACGTGATGTTTTGGCTCTGCAGAGACTCTTGTTACCTGCAGAGATAAGCTTCTCATAGCAGCATGCCATGATTGCTCCCCTCAATTAGATATTCTCTGTCTTTGCAGGTTTTTCTTTACTGTGCCGTAAGGAATGCCTCACTCCTTAGATCCTTACTTTCCCAGCTTGTAGTCGCAATACAAGCTAGATGGCTCAGACAGAAAATATCTCCCCCAAGTATGTTTAAAGATATCAAATATTTAAGTATTACTACAGGGGGTAAGGCGTATTAATCGGCAGACGGTAGCTGAAGAGAGCTTAGAGGCAACTTGTTCACAATAGTGACTACATGCTGTCTTATATTCTCTCTAACGCACTGAGCCATTGCTGGGTAAAATGGTTTGTAGCAATCTGAAAGGAATGGACATGCCCGCAATTTTGACTCATGACTTCTTTGGTAAGGATGCCTTTGATATAGCTGCAGGCAAACTTGGTTTTTCTACGATGGAAGAGCGAGAAGCTTTTCTGTTGGGCAACCAAGGTCCAGATCCGCTGTTTTATTTAGCAGCAGATCCGCTGCTGCATCGCTACGCTAAATATGCGTCGATCATGCATAAAGAAAAAACGCCCGAACTTCTTCTTTCTATGCGAGATGCAATTGCACCTCTGCCACTTAAAGACGTTGCGGTTGCTCGCGCCTATATTGCGGGATTCCTCTGCCACTATATGCTTGATTCCACTGCTCATCCTTTTGTCTATTACTGGCAAAACATGCTTACCTCTCAAGGCGTAGAGGGCTTGGATGAATCTGCCAAAAATCAAGTGCATGCAGAGATCGAGAAGGACCTTGATGAGGCAATTCTTTACGCCCATCTTGGTAAAACGGTAGCTACCTATAGGCCTTATAGCGAGGTTTTGAAGGCATCGCTGCATACGCTTTACGTTTTGGATAGAGTGTTTTTCTTTGCGTTGCTATGGACGTATGAAAAACCTACCGATACCAGGATTTTCTCGTCAGCTGCTGTTGATTTTAGGATTATCCAACATCTAGCATATTCGCCGACAGGTAAGAAGAGAAAGCTACTTGGTCATCTTGAGCGTACCTTTGGTACAAATAGGTTCTCTTTGATTGAGGCACTCTCGCACGGGGCAAGGGAATCTTCTGATTCTGATTTTGATAACAGAGCGGGAAATGAGTGGATTGATCCTTTTACGGGAGAGGTGCGCAAAGAGAGCTTCTGGGATTTGTATGACCATGCGCTGGCAAATGTGCCTTATGCACTTGACGTTTTCTTCTCGCCAGACTTTAATCTTGATACTGCAAAAGAGCTTACGCAAAATCTGAACTTTGATGGTCAGACGCTTGCAGATGAAGGTTCGACAGAATAGGTTTTTGTGGCAACGTACGTTTTTTCTGATATTCACGGTCATGTGGAGCCGCTTAGGCGTGCTCTACAGCGTATTAATCCAACCGAGTCAGACGTGTTCTATTGTCTTGGTGACATGATTGATCGTGGTCCTAGCTCGCTTGCCACTATTAAGACAATTCGCGAGCTTCCTAACTGTACGGTTTTAATGGGCAATCATGAGCAACTTGCCCTGCAAGCGTTGGATCCAGAAGCCGATATTGAAGCTCAGTTTATGTGGCAGATTAACGGGGGAGACGCAACGCTTGCTGAGCTCAAGACGCTTTCTGAAGAAGAATATAGTGAGCTGATTGACTGGTTGCAGGCGCTTCCTTTGTACGCCACCGTTGAGGTCCAAGGCAGAGATTTTGTTCTGGTTCATGCGGGCGTAAGGTCTAACGGTGTTCCCTTGCCAACCGCCTGGGATAAGGCTTCTTTGGAGCAGTACTTAAGTAAGCAGTCTGAAAACGATCTTTTGTGGATTCGTGAAGAGTTTTGGCAATATCCAACGGATTTCCGCACGTCAGAAGCAGCGTATCCCGTTGTAATTTGTGGCCATACACCCACACCTTTGTTAGCAAGTTTTGGTGCAAAAAACTTGAATCGCAGCGCCACTACTCCTGATGGTCTTGCGCAATGGGTCCAGTCAGATGGCGATAAGTGGGGAATTGACACAGGCACTACAGGTGGAGCCGGCTACGGCCAAGTAACTGTACTGCGCCTTGATGATTTGCAGGAGTTTGTTGAGCCGCTGCAAGAAGGCGAGTAGCTGTGGCTGCAAAGACGCCGCAGCCTGCTGGCGATGCTGCCAAAACTGCGCTTACGCATGTTGAGAACACGCTTGACCCCATCATCTTTCCCGATTCTCGCGTGCTGCTTTTGGGATCCATGCCTAGTCCCAAGTCTCGAGAAATTGGCTTTTACTTTGGTAATCCTCAGAATAGATTCTGGCGCGTAGTTGCCGCGTTATATGGCGAGAAACTCCTCACGTCCATACCTGAAAAAATTGACTTCTGTAAAAGACATCATCTTGCTCTTTGTGATGTTCTTAAGGCTTGTGATATTAAGGGTGCTAGTGACGCTTCTATTGCAAATCCGATTCCACACAATATTGGCGCTCTTATTCAAGATTCATCAATCTGTGCTATTTTTACGCTAGGCGGCACCGCAACAAAATTTTACAGGCGTTATACTGAGCAACAAACTGGTATTTCTGCACGTCAACTACCTTCTACAAGTCCTGCTAACGCACGTATGTCAGTTGAGGATTTGGTGGAGGAATTTTCCATTATCAAAAAATTTACCAATTGTGAGTTGACAATATCCTAGTTGCGGCTAGGATTATACGCATGCGAATTATGGCTACGACATACACTGCACTTTGTGCATGCACCGCGATGTGTCTGGTGCCCGGGTCACATACGACCAGGGTGTAATTGTCGCTGAGCAAAATTTTCCTGGTACAGACTCGGGCGTAAAGCTATTTTGTAACTCTTGTGTGAGTATTCGCACATCCCGAGAGGATTTATTCGCATGGACTGGAGCTTCATAGGGGAACACCTCCCACTGTATGCAGAAGCTGCAAAAATAACGCTTACTATCTCTTTCTTTGGAGTTCTCTTCTCGCTTATCGTTGGTTTGATAAGTGCTCAGATTTCGCTGACAAAAATTCCTGTTTTAAGTCAGCTTAATGCTGTTTATGTTGAGCTTTCCAGAGGAACACCCCTGCTTATTCAGCTGTTTCTTATCTACTTTGGTCTGACTAAAGTTGGTCTCAAAATGGATGCAGAAGTAGCTGCTATTGTGGGTCTAACGTTTCTTGGTGGCTCCTATATGGCAGAAGTGTTTCGTGCAGGTTTTGAATCAGTTGCAGCCATTCAGTTTGAATCTGCACAGGTTTTGGGCCTCTCAAAGATTCAAGCGCTCCAGCATGTAATTCTTCCACAGGCACTTTCTGTAGCAATTCCAGGCCTTGTTGCTAACATCATTTTCTTGATTAAGGAATCTTCCGTTGTTTCCGGCATTGCCTTGGCAGACTTGATGTATGTAACCAAGGACATTATTGGCATGCAATACGACACTACAGAAGCTCTCTTTATGCTGGTAGTTGCCTATGTGATTATCCTTGTTCCTATTTCTTTGCTTGGCAGCTGGCTGGAGAGGAGGCTTGACTATGCCCGTCGATAACATTTTGCTGCAGGACGGAGTGATAACGCGCCTTCTTGGAGGTCTCGCAACAACGGTGCATATTGGCCTTATCTCCGTGGCGCTTTCTATTCCTCTTGGTGTTCTCGTTGGACTTTTTATGACATCCAACAACAAGGTTGTTCGTGCAATTCTTCGCGTTTACCTTGAGATTGTTCGTGTTATGCCTCAGCTAGTGCTGCTCTTTGTGGTGTTTTTTGGTACTTCTGAATGGTTTGATGTCAACTTTGATGGTATTGAAGCTTCAATTGTGGTCTTTACCTTCTGGGGAGCAGCTGAGCTTGGAGACCTGGTACGAGGGTCATTAGAGTCAATTCCAGCATCTCAGTATGACGGTGCGTTTGTACTTGGTCTTTCTCGCCAACAGACGTTTTTTAAGGTCATCCTGCCTCAGGCTTTCAAGCGTCTTTTACCACCAGCCATTAATCTGATTACGCGCATGATTAAGACAACGTCACTGTGTAATCTGATTGGCGTGGTTGAACTGCTCAGAGTTGGAAGTCAGATCACCGATTTTTATCGCTTTAAGTTCCCAACCGACGGAGCACTTTGGATTTACGGAGCTATTTTCTTCCTGTATTTTGCTGCCTGCTTCCCACTTTCGTATCTTTCACGCAGGCTTGAGAGGAGCGCCTCACATGAGTAACACCGTTTTAGCAGTTAAGGACCTCACTAAGGTATATCCCTCAAGCCAGAAACCCGTGCTTGATAAGATCTCGCTCTCCATCAATAAAGGTGAGGTAGTGGTAGTGTTGGGACCTTCCGGTTGCGGTAAGTCTACGCTGCTTCGCGCCATTGTTGGCTTGGAAGATATCCAAGGGGGAGAAGTGCTTCTCCACGATCAGGTTATTTCTGGTCAGAAGAGGGAAAGCGCCGCAGCAGGCATTGGTATGGTTTTTCAAAGCTATGACTTGTTCCCCAACATGACGGTTTTGAAAAACGTAACTCTGGCTCCTCTGGTAGTGCAGAAGCGCTCAGAGGATGAGGTTTTGGCACAGGCAGAAGAACTGCTGCGTCGTGTGGGACTGTGGGAGAAGAAAGACTCCTACCCATCAGCTCTTTCCGGTGGTCAAAAGCAGCGCGTGGCAATTGTTCGTGCTCTTATGACTAACCCTGAAGTTCTTTTGCTGGACGAGATTACTGCAGCTCTTGACCCTGAGATGGTTCACGAGGTTTTACAGGTAGTTATGGAGCTAGCAGAGCAGGGAATGACCATGCTGGTGGTAACTCACGAGATGCGCTTCGCTCAAGCAGTTGCTGATCGTGTCATTTTGATTGATCAGGGACACATCGTAGAAGAGTCGTCCGACGCACAAGAGTTTTTCTCGGCACCTAAAACAGAAAGGGCACAAGAGTTTTTGCGCACCTTTGAATTTGAACGTGTACATAAGTAAACAACGTGTTTTTGCACGTAGATGATGTAGTAATTGATTCAACTTGTTAGGATTTAAAATGAACTTCTTTGAAAATACTTCCGCTTCTCTTTCTCGCCGTGCTTTCCTTGGTGCAAGCGCACTTTCTGCTGCAGCTCTTTTGGCCGCTTGCAAGAAAAAGGATTCCGATGGAGCTCAGGGCGGATCTTCTGATACAGACTCAAAGTTTAGAACTCTTGATGACATCAAGAAGGCAGGCACAGTAAATATCGGCGTCTTCAGCGACAAGGCTCCTTTTGGTTATGTTGATGCAAATGGCAATTACGCTGGTTACGACATTGTTTTTGCTGAGCGCCTCGCAAAGGATATGGGCGTTAAGATTAACTACATTGCCACTGACGGACAGAACCGCGTGCCTTTCTTGCAGTCCAATAAGGCAGATATCATGCTGGCAAACTTTACGGTAACTGATGACCGTAAAGAGAAGGTTGATTTCTCTCTGCCATACATGAAGATTAAGCTGGGCGTTGTTTCTCCATCCTCTGCGCCAATCACAGACGTTTCCCAGCTTGACGACAAGAAGCTTATTGTTTCCAAGGGAACCACAGCTGAGGTTTGGTTTGCTAAGAACGCACCTAAGGTTGAGCTGGTCAAATTTGATAGCTATGCCGATGCGTATAACGCGCTGCTCGACGGCCGCGGCGATGCTTTCTCAACCGACAACACCGAGGTACTTGCATGGATCAAGTCTAACCCTGGCTTTGTTGTTGGCATTGATGACCTGGGCGACTCCGATACTATTGCCGCTGCAGTTCACAAGGGTAACTCCTCGGTGTTGGAGTTTATCAACAACGAGATTACCGGCCCTCTTGCAGAGGAGAACTTCTTCCACAAGGCTTATGAAGAGACACTTGCTCCAATTTACGGCGACGAGGTAGATCCAAATACCATGGTCGTCGAGGGCGGCAAAATCTAAGTTATAGCCCTCAGTTTTACGCGCCGCGTCGTCCTCAACACTCATATACGCCCATTTCGCGAGAAGACCTTGCAGCTTGTAAGGTCTTCTCGCGTTTGTAGCTAAATTGTTAATTTGTACAGTACTTTTTAAAAAAGATTCTTTGTGCTGATAAAGTAGGTCAACTATTTTTTGACCAACCAGGGCAAAGGAGCTGATAATGGCAGCTGAACAGCAAAAAGCAACTCGTAAAATTGGCGTTCCCAGGTTTCCTGGCGATATTATGCTGTATCCGCTTTCTGTAGGTCTACTTCTTCACTCATTTGTTCCTCAGGTTCTAGAAATTGGCAGTTTCACCACTGCTGTTGCTAAGGGAGCTCCTGCGATTGTTGGTATTGTTCTGCTGTTTGTTGGTGCCTCTATTGACCTTAAGACTGTTCCAAAGGTTCTGAAGACTGGCTTGACCATCCTTATTCCAAAACTTGCTATTGCTATTGCCTTTGGTCTCTTTGTTGCTAAATTTATGGGCGACAACTTCTTTGGTCTTAATGCACTTTCTATCATTGGTGGCATTACCTTCTGTAATGTTGCCCTGTACATTGGTATTACTGCTGAGTACGGGACTCCTGATGAGCAGGGCGCGGCTGCAGTTTTGTCTCTTGTTGCAGGTCCTGCAGTTACCATGATTGCTCTAGGTGCAGCAGGCGTTGCAGCAATTTCTCCTACCGCACTTGCGGGTACCCTTCTTCCTCTGGTCCTTGGTGTTGTTCTTGGTAACCTTAGTCCTTTTATCAGGGGGCTTTTGGTTCCTGGTATTAACCCCTGTATTGCTGTTGTTGGCTTTGCTCTTGGTTGTGGCATGAGTGTTGAGAATCTTATTACTGGCGGTCCATCAGGTATTCTCTTAGCAGTACTTTGCATCATCACGGGTATTCTTACCATGCTTGTTGAGCGTCTTCTTGGTGGCTCTGGTAAGGCAAGTCTTGCAAGCGCAACTATTGCTGGTACCGCAACAACCACTCCTGCTGCAGTTGCTTCTGTTGATCCAACGTATACAGCTCAGGTTGTTGCAAACGCAAACGCCCAGCTTGCTGCCGCGGTAGTTATTACTGCACTGGTAGCTCCAGCATTTACTGGTTGGCTTGATAAGAAGCTGGCTAAGAAAAATGACGCCAGTGCGGTACAGACTTCAGAAGAAGTAGCTGCTACTGAGTAATTACGTAGGCTACATAAAATGAATAAAACCCTCTTCTGTGCAGGCAGTTCATATGCGGGTGATTATGATTCTGCAGCGTGTTAGCGTCGTCTTTTAGGCTTGGCGCACAAAATAGCGCAGCTTTGGTAGGTTCTGCCGAAGAATCGACATGTTTCTAATCAAGATAGCCAGGCAGCTAGGCGGTCGCACTATCCGATATGCATCTCTATGCATAAACCTTATCTAATATGCTTAAACATGAATAGACTTATATAAGAAATTTAACTATCGATAAATTCTGTATCTACGGAACACACCTAAGTCGGATATTCTGCTCAGATGCGGGCATTTTACACATCTAATGACGATAATCTGCATGATTGAGGTATTTTCAGCGTCATGTATACGTCTTTTTAACAGATTATCCGACTTAGGTGTGTTTTGAACTGCTTTCTATTTCTCGTGTCTAAGAAATGGGAGGCAGTTCACAGAAGAGGGTTTTATTCACCGGTTAAAGAAAATAAATAACATGGCTAATCTCAAATACGAGAGCAAAGGCAAGAAAAACTAAAAGTGAAATCTTTACCCATTTTTTATTTTCGCTTCTAAAAACGAGATAGCAATTAATAATCTCGAGCAGAATTGATACTAGAAAAAATAGTAATGGCGGAATAAGTCCCTGTTTCCACAGTAGTCGCGCGCCCTGATAGACAAGAAAACTAATAAGTAATACCGTGCGAAATGTTTTTCTAGAAATCGGTTCTGAAAAATTAAATATCTTCTCGCCAAACATATCTGTTGCCTCCCTATGGACAACAAGAGCAGTTTATTTGTTGCTAAAGATTGTAATACTGTCTATTAACCTCGTAGTATATAACTATAGTAATTTAACTTGTGATTGGAGGTGCCTATGGAAGTGGGAGAGTGGAGCATTAGTTCTCCAGCATCTAAGTTTTTACTTGGTGCATCATGGTCAGAGAAACTTGCTCACGGATGGGTTCATCCGCTGCGTATTTCTCCCAATCAACTTAGAGTCATTGGCTCTTGTTCTTCTTGGCACCCCGGTCTTTTTAAACAGATGGCTGCTTGTACTTCAGATATTCTAGTTTCTTTTACCACGGACAGCTCAGAAGTGGTGCTTGATCTAAAAATTGACAAAGTTCCTAAGGGAGCCGCTTCTGTTTTACAGTTACTTAAAGCCACGTATCTTAAAAAACTCAGCTCTGTATTTGTGACAGTTGATGGCAAACCTTACAAGAACTTTTCGCTGGATGATGCAGGTGAACAGACACTTTCTATTCATCTAGAAACAGAAACCTCTCAGGATGACCTTGCTAGGCTTCCAGGCTTTAATGACACGCATCACGTGAGTGTTTACTTGCCCTGTTTGCAGAGCGCTTCCGTTAAAAATCTCCGTGGCAATGGCACGTTTTTCTTGCCCGATGAGCCTAAGAAAAAACTAGTGGTGTTTGGCGATTCTATTGCGCAGGGTTTTGTTGTGGAGCGCCCAGACAAAACTTGGCCGCACTGCCTTGCTAAGCGCATGAAGCTTGAGGTAGTTAACCAGGGAATTGGTGGACAAGTTTATCAACCAGGTACTTATACGTTTATTGAGGATGCTTCTTTAGTGGTTGTTGCACTTGGAGCAAATTATCGATACGAGAAATGTGCAAAGTCGCAGGTAACATACGATATTCAAAATTCACTCTGGCAGATTTCTCAGATGTATGCAGATACGCGCGTGGTGGTTCTGACACCTACGCCTTATTTTGAGGATGCGTATCCCACACACCCTTATTCTTGTTATGCTGAGGTTCCTCAAATAATTGGAGAAGTTGCCGGTAAGTTTGGTTTGCAGTGTATTTCTGGAGAAAAACTATTGCCGCAGGAGAAGAAATATTTTGCTGACGATGTACATCCAAATTCAAAGGGAGCCGCACTGTTGGCAAAAAATCTGTTTGAAGCCTTAAAACAACCAGCTCAAGATAGCCTTTTTTAGATACCAGGCTTTCATAAAAGCTCTTTCAAAATTCATCATGAGTTTTTGTCCGGTGAAACTTTTACACTAGAGGTGAAAAACATCTAGAGAGGATACACATGAATATTACTAATCCTTTTGCACCTCATTTGACCGGGCAACTTACAGAAGAAACTCAAGCCCTTGTAGCTGAGCAAATTGCTAAGGGCACCTTAAGTCCTTACGCGTGCAAAAATGAAGATATCATTCGCCGAGATTCCACCCATGATCAGGCATCACTTTTGCGTCCCGCTTTTATGCGAGATGTCGAGAAGATCATGCATACCCCTGCGTATAACAGGCTAAACGGCAAAACACAGGTTTTTTCGTTCCGTGCGCACGATGACATTACGCGCCGCGGCCTTCATGAGCAGCTTGTTTGTAGGGTTGCTAAAGATATTGGACGTGCCCTTGGCCTTAACCTTGATTTGATCGAGGCAATTGCTCTTGGTCATGACGTAGGACATACTCCTTTTGGTCATGCAGGAGAGTATTTCCTCAATGATATTTATCACGAGCAAACGGGACGTTGGTTTTTCCACAACGTACAGAGCGTGCGCGTGCTTGACGGCCTCTATGCAAGAAACCTTTCTTTGCAGACACTTGATGGAGTAATTTGCCACAACGGCGAGTTTGAACAGCAGATACTTCAAATGAGTGATCTTTCAACTTTTGATGAGTTTGATAAGGTGGTAGAAGATTGCTGGGAGAGAGGTCCTCAGGCTATTGCACACCTGCGTCCTATGACGCTTGAAGGTTGCGTCATGCGCATCTCTGACATTATTGCCTATGTTGGAAAAGACAGACAGGATGCGCTTCGTGCAGGCGCTGCTACAGAAGAAACATTTGACGACGGTCTTGGTGGTGCTTATAACGCATGGGCTACTTCTGCTTTTGTTGCAGACATTGTTCAGAATAGCTTTGGTAAGCCTCAGATTTCTCTCTCAGAAGAGGCGTTTAAAGAGATGAAACGAGCAAAGCGCGAGAATTACAAGAAGGTTTATGGTGCATCAGAAGCCAATGGTGATTTCTCTGAAGACATTAAGCACCTGTTTGAGAAGTTGTACGAATACGAGTTGTCCTCGCTTAAATCTGGTGATCAGAGTCTTGCAATCTTTAAGCATCATATTGAGCCAGTAAGCAGGCACCTTTCTAGGTACGGCCATACGTATGACTGGAAGAGTGACGTGCATCGTACTGTTGTTGATTTTATTTCCGCAATGACCGATGACTACTTTGTGGCTACCTGTGAAGCACTTTTCCCAGAAGCTCAGGAGCTCTTTCCAAAGAGGAGCTACTTTGCAGAAGGGGTACGTGCGTAAGGTTTACCACTCAGTCACGGTGTGGCAAACGGGCACGTAAAGAGCATTTGTGCTGAGCGGGCTTCTCGCCAAGCTTTTATGTTTGAGACGGGGTAAAATATCTGCATGGATACTTTATTTTCTGGCATGGAACGTGCCGCTAAAAAAGCTAATGCACCACTTGCTGCCCGCATGCGTCCTACCACGCTTGATGGATACGTGGGTCAGGAAGATGCGGTTGGTCAGGGCTCCTGGCTGCGTAAAGCTATTGAGCACGATACGCTTTCGTCCGTTTTGCTGTACGGTCCAGCAGGCACCGGAAAGACCACGCTTGCGCGCATTATTGCTCATACAACGCACGCAGAATTTGTAGAAGTATCGGCAATTACGGGAACTGTTAAAGATCTTCGTAGAGAGATTGAGGCCGCAGAATCAAGGCTTTTAACAGCAGGTAGAAGAACTATTTTGTTCATTGATGAGATTCATCGTTTTACGCGCTCTCAGCAAGATGCCTTGCTTCACGCAGTAGAAGACAGAATAGTTGTACTTATTGGGGCTACTACAGAAAACCCCTACTTTGAGGTTAACAGTGCTCTGATTTCTCGCTCTCGTGTAGTGGAACTGCATGCATTGTCAGATGCAGCAATCGATGAGCTCATTCAGCGAGCACTTGAATCAGAGGATGGCCTAGCAGGCGCATTTGTTTTGGATGAAGATGCTCGTAAAGAGATTGTGACACTTGCGGGCGGAGATGGTCGTGCGGCTTTAACCTCTCTTGAGCTTGCTTCTCAGATGGTTGACGTTCCAGAATCTGCTGATGGTAAGGCGTCTGAGCCGCTTATGATCACCAAGCAGAACGTTCTTGAGGCAAATCCTCGTCGCGGACTTCCCTACGATAAAGCTGGGGATATGCACTATGACATCATCTCTGCGTTTATTAAGTCCATGCGAGGCTCAGACCCTGACGCAGCGCTGTATTGGCTTGCGCGCATGATTGATGCAGGTGAAGATCCTAAATTTATTGCTCGTCGCATTATGATTTTGGCTTCAGAGGACATTGGCAACGCTGACCCGCAGGCGCTGCTTATTGCACATGCAGCGTTCAGGTCAGCCGAGGTTATTGGATATCCGGAGTGCAGAATTAACCTTGCCCAAGCAGTTATTTATATGGCGCTTGCTCCAAAATCCAACGCTGCAGAAGCAGGTATTGATGCCGCCCTTCATGAGGTCAGAACAGGTCCAAGGCGAGAAGTTCCAAGTTACTTAAGAGACCGCACACGCCCCGGTTCTGAAGAGTACGGCAACTACCTCTATCCTCACAATTATCCTGGCGGGTGGATTGAGCAGCGTTATCTTCCAGAGGGACTTGAACGTGGTGCGTTCTTCTCGCCATCTCCAAGAGGTTGGGAAGCGTGGAGAATTGCAGCTACAGAGCGTGATCGTCATGAGGAAGCTTAGGATTTTGAATTAGTTAACTGGGAGCATTAAGAAGGCGCTCCTCGGGTAGAATAAAAAGAACTGTAACCGTTAGCTTTGAGGGATGGCATAAATGGATTACCTACAGATTGCCCTTGTAGTCTTAGCCGTAGCTGGTGTTTGGGCTATTGTCGAGGTCGCTCTGACCCTAAGAACAACAAGAAAGTCAATTACTGAGATTACACTCTCAGCTAACAACACTATTGAGCAGATTCAACCTGTTATTTCAAAAATTGATGGCATGGTTGATGAGCTTGATCCAACCATTAAGCAGCTACCTGCACTCATGCAGAAGGTTGATGAGGCTGCAGAGAACGCTAATACCTCTCTTGAGAGCCTCAATGTGGTTCTTGGTGATGTAGCAACCGTTTCTGGTGCTGCTTCTGCGGTAACTGCAACAGTCAGCAAGGCTGCAAGCGATGCGGTAACAGGCGTTGTTGAGTCTGTTTCAAAGCTAGGAACTGGTCTTGGCGGATCTTTGAATCCTTCCAAGCTTGCTGAGGTAGCTCAGGCTCGCCTGAGCGGTGCGACAGCTTCCGCACAACAGAGTGCACAGCGTGCTCAAGAGTATCTTGAGGAGCTTCCTCTGCTTTCTCAGGACAAGACAAAGCATTCTAAACCAGCTCGCACTGAGCAGTTCTATATCGAGTACGGTTCTGAGTCTTCTCAGAAGACTGAGGAGTAGATTGTAATGGCACAAAAAATTGTTGAACTTTCCGCTCCTGCAGATCCAACATTTGCTCGTTCCGTCAGAATGATGGCTGCTAATCTTGCCGTTTTGTGCAAGATGAATGTTGATGAGCTTGAAGATGTCAAAATGGCCGCAGAAGAAGGCTTTGTCTTTGCTTGTGGCACTCAGAAAGACTCTGTAGATATTACGTTTACCCTCGAAGACAATACTATGGCTATTGATTTTGACTTGGGTGATGAGGATCCAGTTGAGTCTGAGGCAGATAATTCTCAGCCACTAGAACTTGTAGAGTTACTACTCTCCGCTATTTGTGATGAGTTTGCGCTTTGTGATGACGGTTATACGCTTCATCTTGTAAAGATTTCTGGCGGTGCACATGCCTAAACCTGAAGCTAACGAGGCAGTACAGGCATCTGCAGAAGAGCAGAAAGCCGCAAGAAGAGCTGCTCGCCGTGCTTCTAAAGGTACCCCGGCCTGGGATAAAGATAGAACACGAAAGCTCTTTGCCCAATATAAAGAAACAAAAGACCCTGAGGTAAGAGACCAGCTTATCGTGAGTCACTTAAACCTCGTGCGCTTTTTGGCCTCCAAGTTTAAAAACCGTGGAGAACCTCTTGATGATTTGATTCAGGTGGGAACCATTGGACTTATCAAGGCAATTGATAGGTTTGAGCCTGATCGTGGTCTTGAATTTACAACATATGCAACGCCAACCATCATGGGAGAAATCAAGCGTCACTTCCGCGATAAAGGCTGGTCAGTACGTGTTCCTCGTCGTTTGCAGGAGCTTTCGTCCAAGATTAATCAGGTCACTGATGATTTGACTAAAGAGCTGCAAAGAAGCCCTTCAATTGAAGAGATCGCCCAGCGCCTTGATACTAACGTTGAAGAGGTTCTTGAGGCTATGGAGTCTTCTAGCGCTTATAGCTCTGTTCCTCTTGAGGGAGGCGGCTCTGGTGCTGATGGCGACGAGACTCCTTCAATCATTGATCAGTATGTGACCGAAGATGAGGATCTTGCTGGTTCTGATGACCGCATTGTTCTTGAAGAGGCCATTAGAGACTTCTCGCCACGAGAGCAAGAGATTATTCGTATGCGTTTTGTTGAAGGTCTTACTCAGGTAGAGATTGCGGAGAAACTTAATATCTCTCAGGTACAGGTTTCAAGGCTGCTTCGTCGCACCTTAAAGCGTATCCAAGAAAAGATTGACCCAGAAAGCGTGAATCGTTAATGGATCAAAAGCATCAAAACTTCTCCGATTCATCTCAAAAATGGAAACAACGTGGCTTAATGGTGTGGACAGTCATTGGTCTGGCCGCATTGTTTGCACTTGCATTGTATGTTCTTGGCATCCTGGGACAGGCTGTTGAGCTGCTCGCCATTGGCGCAATTGTTGCGTTTGTCTGCAGCCCTGTTACCAATTGGCTTGAAGACAGGGGAGTGCCTCGTGGCATTTCCGCTCTTATCGCGCTTGTTCTTACGCTCATTGTGCTGGTAGGATTTTTGATTTTGATTGCGCAGCCATTGGTATTTGAGCTTACTACGCTACTCAGAAATGCCCCTTCGTATGCAAGTCAGATAGGAGCAATGGCAAGGGAGTTTTGGCAGAACTTTGACACTCAAAGTAACCCTGCTGTTAGACAGACAGTAGAACTTGCAATTGAACAGGCATCAAGTATTGGAATATCAGTTGCTTCTGGTATTTTGAGTTGGCTTTCCACATCTGCTTTAGGCAACATCTCTTCTATGGCAAACCAACTCATGGTCTTCTTCTTAGGCCTAGTGCTTGCCTATTGGTTGGCTAAAGATTATCCAGTTATTGTCCGTGAGATGGCTATTATTGCTGGTCCTCAAAAAGAGAATGAGTTCAGACTTATTCTTGCAATCTTAAGTAGATCTACCAGTGGATATATGCGAGGCACTATCATTACCTCTGCGATTAATGGCATTCTTGTGTACTTTGGGTGTCTGATTTTAGGCAACCCTTATGCCGCTCTTATTGGCATGGTTACAGGAATCTTCCATATTATTCCTGTAGTTGGACCGGTTTTCTCGGCAGGTATTGCTCTTATTTTGAGCATCTTGGTAGACCCTGTCATGACCGTATGGACTATCGTTATCTTGATGGTTGCACAAAACGTTGTTGATAACGTGCTTTCACCTTTGGTTATGGCAACGAGCGTTAAAGTTCACCCGGGTCTTTCGCTCGTTGGTATTGTCATTGGCAGCGCTCTTGGCGGAGTAGTTGGAACTATTCTTGCCATACCTTTGACAGCGGCACTGAGGGGCATCTTCGTGTACTTCTTTGAGAAGTATTCGGGCAGACAGATCGTCTCGCCAAATGGCGCACTTTTTAACTCGACGCAGTATGTGGATGAGTCTGGCGCTATTCTGCCAGAGTATGATGCTCTAGATGACCCAAAGTTCTTTGAGGAGTCGCGTCTTGTTGATCAAGACACTACAGCTCATGTGCGCAGCAAGTCTTCAGCTCCCGCGCCCAAGATTCTTGGACATGATTTTTCTCAGTTACTTTTTAGGAATACTCAAGAAGTTACTAAGGAACCAGATAAACCATCGTCAGATGCGGTAGACTCAGACAGTACAAAAGAGTAGTTATTTGAATACGGAGAAGTACTTTATGGCTGACTATAAAACAATGACAACAGCAGAGATTCGCGAGGACTTCCTAAGTTTCTTTGAGAGCAAGGGTTGCAAGCGCTATCCTTCTTCATCTCTGGTGCCTTCTGACCCTTCGTTGCTTCTTGCTAATGCTGGCATGAACCAGTTCAAGGAGTATTACCAGGGCATCAAGACTATGAAGGAGATTGGCGCAACTTCCTGCCAGAAGTGCCTTCGTACTAACGATATTGACAACATTGGCGACTCCCGCCACCTCTCATTCTTTGAGATGCTGGGTAACTTCTCCTTTGGTGGTTACACCAAGCGCGACGCATGTACCTGGGCAATGGAGTTTATTTCTTCTCCAGAGCACCTTGGCCTGCCTCTTGATCGTCTGTACTTTACCGTCTTTACTGACGACGATGAGGCAATTGAGATCTGGAAGTCTCTTGGCGTAGCAGAAGATCACATCACCCGTCTGGGCGAGGAGGACAACTTCTGGGCAGCTGGTCCAACTGGTCCTTGTGGTCCTTGCTCTGAGATTTACTTTGACCAGGGTCCTGAGTTTGAGGGAGAAGCTCCTGGAGACGACGGTGACCGTTACCTTGAGTTCTGGAACCTCGTCTTTACTCAGTTTGATCGCCAGGAAGATGGTTCTCTACCTGAGCTTCCTCACCGCAACATCGATACTGGCATGGGTCTTGAGCGTATTGCAGCTATCATGCAGCATGAGGGCACCAACTACGAGGGTGACATCATGCGTACCCTCATCTCTTTGGGCGAGAAACTCTCTGGTAAGAAGTATCACTCAACTGACGAGATTGACCGCAGCCTGCGTATCCTTGCAGACCACTCTCGTGCAGTTACCTTTATGATTGGTGACGGCATTCTCCCTGGTAACGAGGGTAGAAGCTACATTCTTCGCCGCCTGCTCCGTCGCGCTGTCTACCACGGCCGCTTACTGGGCATCCAGGGCACCTTCATGGCAGAGTACGCTCATGAGGTTGCTGTTCTGCTTGGCGCAGAATATCCAGAGCTTGTCGAGAAGAGCGCTCTTATCGACGGCATTCTGACCGCAGAAGAGGAGCGCTTTGGCGCTACACTCGACGCAGGTGAGTCCAAGCTCACTGCAGAGCTTGAGCAGCTAGAGGATGGCGCACAGCTTTCCGGTGAGGTTGCATTCCTTCTGCACGATACCTACGGATTCCCTATTGATCTTACTCGTGAGATTGCTGCAAATGCAGGTCACGTTGTTGACATGGACGCCTTTGATGCTGCAATGACTGAGCAGCGTGAGCGTGCTCGTAAGTCTGCTAACCGTGATGCCTGGGGTAATGCTCAGAGCATTTGGGTTGCACTCTCTGACCGCCTTGATGAGACCGTCTTTGACGGCTACGACAACAATGAGCTCTCCGGCGTTCGTGTTGTTGCTCTTGTTCAGGACGGACAGGAGGCTGAGTCCGCTTCTGCTGGCTCTGAGGTTGAGGTTGTACTTGACCGCACGCCTTTCTATGCAGAGATGGGTGGCCAGGTAGGGGACACCGGCAAGCTGACAGCTCCTGGTCTCTACGTTCACGTCACTGATACTAAGCACCGTGACGGCGGCCTTGAGTCCCACGTTGGCGTGGTAGAGGAGGGCATCATCTCTGTTGGTGACTCTGTCACCGCAACTATCGACGCTGGTCGTCGTGAGCTTATCCGTCGCAACCACACCGCAACTCACCTGCTTGACGCTGCACTCAAGAAGGTTCTGGGAGATCACGTTAACCAGGCTGGTTCTCTTGTTGCTCCAGATCGTATGCGCTTTGACTTTACGCACTTTGAGGCTCTTACCAAAGATGAGCTTGATCGCATTGAGGGCATGGTAAACGCAGAGATTTTTGCCGCTAAGCCTGTTGTTACCCAGATTATGAGCATTGAGGATGCAAAGGCCGCTGGTGCTGTTGCACTCTTTGGCGAGAAGTACGGTGATGTCGTACGCGTTGTCTCTGCTGGTGCAGAAGACGCTCCATTCTCTCGTGAGCTCTGTGGTGGTACTCACGCACGCAACACAGCAGACCTTGGCCTCTTTAAGATTATTTCTGAGAGCTCCGTTGGTTCTAACTCAAGGCGTATTGAGGCGGTAACTTCTATGGGCGCTATCGAGTACGTTGATGAGCGCTTGGCTCAGCTTGATGAGGTTGCCGCAGCTCTGAAGGTTCGTCCTTCTGCTGTTGCAGACCGCGTTGAGCAGCTGCAGCAAGATCTTCGCACTGCAAACCATAAGCTTGAGGCCGCTCTTACCGGAGCAGGCAGCAACCAGGTAGCAGAAGCACTTAAGTCCGCTGTTCAGCTTAATGGCTATAGCTGTGTAATTGCTAAGCTTGAGGGCCTTTCTGGCAAAGAACTTCGCTCCGCATGGGACGGCATCCGCGATGCATCTGACGGCCAGCCTGTTGCTTGCGTCATTGCATCCGCAACTGCTGACGGTAAGGTTTCCCTGCTTGCAGGTGCCACTGATTCTGCAGTTGCAGCGGGCTTCTCGGCAGGAAACATTGTCAAAGAGATTGCAGAGCTTGTTGGTGGCCGTGGTGGCGGTAAGCCAGCAATGGCGCAGGCAGGCGGTTTAAATGCTGCAGGAATTGACGCAGCGCTTGAGGCTGCAAGAACAAAGCTTGGTGCGTAACGTTTGCGCGTTTTAGCTTTAGATATTGGTGAAGTTCGCATCGGGGTTGCTGTAAGTGACCCCGATGGTGCTATTGCGTCACCTGTTTGCGTGCTACCTGCGCAAGAGGTACTCTCACATGCACGCACGTTTAAAGCTGTGCTTGAAGATTGGGAGCCAGAGCTGCTTTTATGTGGTCGTCCTAAAACGCTCGCCGGCGAAGATGGACCACAGGCCCAAAAAATTACCGCTCAAGCTGAGCAAATTGCGAAGAACTGCCAACTTCCATTAGAATTTACTGACGAAAGACTTTCTTCTGCGGAAGCAAAGAAGATTCTTCGAGCGCAAGGTTTATCTGAAAAAGCCATGCGTGGAAAAGTTGACATGGTTGCTGCCTCGCTCTTTTTGCAATCATGGCTTGATGCACAGATGAATAAGGGAGACTAAATGCCCACCCTATCAAATGGTTCTTCTCCGCGTCGTCAGGGCGCACATTTTTCTTCTCCTGTACCAGAAGGACAGGCTCAGGAAGAGCAGGCTCAGCAGGAACAGATCACGCAGCCTTCAGTTGAGGCTACAGGATCGCTACCTGCACTTACCGGTGGCAAGCTTTCTTCAAGAAGCGCTCAAGTCACTCATATGGCAAAGAACAAGCAGGTAAAGCATAGAGATAAGAAGGCTTCAAAGCGTTCTCGTATTTTTGCGGCACTTATCGCTTTTATTATGGTTGCGGCCCTTGGCATCTTTGTATGGAAAGTAGCGCTTCCAGAGCTTTCTCGCGCTAATTCCGATACACAAGAAATTACCGCAGGTCAGCAAGTTACCGTTACTATTCCAGATGGTGCTGGTGCGCAGGAAGTCGCAAAGATTCTTTTTGAGAACAAGATTATTGCAACTAAGAGCGAGTTTTTAAACCAGGTAAAGCGTCAGGATGCTGAGCAGAAAATCAAGAGCGGTATCTATGTTATTACTACTGGTACCAAGCCAGCAGACATCGTTCATCTGCTTATTTCTGGCCCTAATGCTCCTGGTAGTGGCTTTGTTGTACCAGAAGGTTATACCGTTTCTCAGGTTGCTGATTTGGTTCAGGACTACTTTGGTATTTCTCGCGATGATTTCTTGAATCAGGCAAAAGCATCCAATTATGTTGCTGACTATCCGTTCCTTGCTGGTGCGGTAGATGCTAATGATTCTCTTGAAGGCTACTTGTTCCCCAAGACCTATACCTTTACAGAAAGCAATGTAACTGCCGATACGGTCATCCGTGCCATGCTTGATCAGTTTGAGACGGAGACAGCTGATCTTAACCTGGATGCCGCCCGCATTACGCTCAATAAGCGTTACAACTTGAATCTTACTAACGAGCAAATCATTATCATGGCATCGATTATTGAGCGAGAAGCACTGACTGATGATGACCGTCCTAAGGTTGCATCTGTCTTCTACAACCGCCTGTACGATGATATGTATCTGCAAAGTGACGCTACTCTTGCTTATTCCCTGGGTAGGGAAGCTACTGCAGAAGAGCTCAGCTCAATGACAAGCGACCCATACAACACATATGCGTTTAAGGGTTTGACTCCTACACCTATTTGCTCCCCAGGTTATGCCTCTATTAAGGCGGCTATGGATCCAGCAGCAACCAATTATTACTACTTCTGGATTACCTCGGATGAGCACGTCTTCTCAGAGACGTACGACGAGCATCAGCAGGCTATTGAAAACGCACGCGAGCGTGAAGCCGCAAGTAAGCAATAGCTGGTGTGGCATGAGTTTAATTAAAGCAACGCAATACGTTTCTGCTGTTGAATACATCTCAATAGAGGATTTGGTTCAGCAGGGGATTAAGCTTGTGCTCTTAGATCGCGATAATACCTGTGTGCCCCGAGACACCAAGATGGTGCCGCCAGAGGTTTCTGCTTGGTTTGAGAAGGCTCATGCAGCTGGATTAACGCTCTGTCTCATCTCCAATAACATTCACCTCAATGAGGTCCAGCATAGCGCTCACGAGCTGGGAATTGAAGGAGAAGGCTTTGCATGCAAGCCGCTTCCTCGCGCGCTAACTGCTGCTATGAAGCGTTTCTCGGCAACTAAAAAGCAAACCGTGATGGTGGGAGACCAGATTTTTACCGATGTTATTGCAGGTAATTTGGCTGGTGTTTCAACTATTTTAGTAAAGCCGCAGTCCAATGAGGATCTTTGGTACACCAATATCATTCGTCACGTCGAGCGCCGCATTTTAAAAAATGTAACTTTTACGTCATAACAAGACGGCTTTAGTTTACTTGCTCCAACTCGATGATAGAATCATCTTGAAAGGCTGGAGGAGTATGGAGCTTCGCGATTCAAGATACGTTGTACATGAGGGCTGTGATCATATCTTTTTTGTAGGCTTTCTGGGTGCCGGAAAGTCTACGCTCGCACGTAATTTGGGCGAGCTGTTTCACCGCCGTTATGTTGACACCGATCGCCTAGCAGAGCGTATAGCAGGTAAATCACTGGCAGAAATCTACGAAGATGACGGTGAAGAGCTTTTTAGGCAGGCAGAAACTGAGGTTTTGCACACGCTTAAGTCTAAGAAGTCACTGCTCGTAAGCTGTGGCGGTGGAATTGTCGAGAAGGACGTCAATCTTGCGCTTATGCGTGAGATGGGAGTCATTGTGTTTCTCGACGGCGATCTTTCTGACTCGCTTCGCCAAATTCAGCGCACGGATAGGCGTCCCGATCTGGGAAGCTTTGAAAACGCTACTCAGCTCTATAGACGCCTGCGCCCGCGTTATGAGGCCGCTGCTGATATTACTATTGATATTCGTGAGAAAACATTTGAGCAGGTAGCCATTGATTCTGGCAAGCTGCTTTGGGAAAGAGGTCTTCTATGAGTGACAACGTCCAGACTGAACTTGAAGAGGAATTGCCACCTGTTCAGATCAAACAGTGGGTTTCTATTCCTGGTGGCTCTATTGCACTTCGTTCTGGCGCAGGCGTTCTTTCAAACTTTGGTACTGAGCTCAGAACCGCAGTGGGAAGACCTCATCGCTGTGCTTTTCTTGTCAGCAATCAGGCAGATGAAGACCTTGCTGAGCTTCTGCGTAGAGACCTCACCACCATTGGTTTTCTCGTCACACGTGTAGATGTGGAAGATGGCAAGGCAGCAACTACCGTGGCAACTGAGGCACAGGTATTGTCTGCTTTGGCAGAAATGCACCTGACAGCTGATGATTTAGTAGTTGCCGTGGGCCACGAGGGCGTCATTTCTCTTGCTAACCACGTGGCAAACAAGTGGTGTGGGGGAGTTTCCCTTGCTACTGTTCCACTTGATTTAGCAGCAGTTATTGTCTCGTCCATTACTCCTCGAGCACTTGATACTGACGCTGAACATCAGCGCCTTGTTACCACTAAGCCTTGTGCTCGTTTCTGCTTTGCAGATCTTGAGGTTATGGACCTTTGCGATGACAGTGCTAAGGTTGCCCAGGTATGCATGGTTGCAACGGCTATGTCTGATAACGAGGCGGAGTTTGGCCGCATTTGGGATAGAGCAGATAACCTCTCCTCTGGAGTTGCCGATATAGTTGCAGAGCAGCTGGCAGAGTCTACTAAGACCCGTGGCCGTCTCTCTGATTCTTCCGCTATTGCTATTCAGCAGTCTGTTCCTTACGGTTGGGTTTTTGTGGAGGCACTTCGCCCGCTCATCCCAGCTGATCAGCCTCTTTCTGCACTTTATGCAGACGCACTGCGTTTTTCGGCAAGAATTGCAGTAGCTAAAGAGGCACTTTCTTTTGACGATATGCTTGCCCAAGACGAGATTCTTGAGCGCTTGAATATTGGTTTTGTTACCTGTGACATTACTTCTGAGCAGCTTATCGAAGCGCTCAAACAAGAATGTTTCCATTCTACTAATCGTTTTATGTTGCCGATTCCAATGTCTATTGGAAGGGTAAGATTAGCATCGGTCGACGAGGAACTTCTCGCCGAACACGCCCGCGCGTGGTGTGAGGCTCACGCTTCGCATTAATGTGCCGCATCTTGCACCAAGAAGCTTCGTTTGGTTTGACAGCTCCATTAGGTGCAACTCTTTGTTGTAAACATCTCGAGAAGGGATTTGAAATGGCAGATTTACAGGCAGCTGCAAAGCGCGTCGCGCGCTTTCGCGAGGTAATGGCTCAGAGAGGTTATGACGCTGTTGTTCTACGTCACAACCCAGACCTTCGTTGGTTGACTGACGCTGAGCGTGTCTTTGACTTTGAGCAGGCACATACTGCATTTATTACGCAGGATGAGCTCTTCATGCACACTGACTCTCGTTACTACAATACATTCCTGGAGCGCCTTGGCGCTGACTCTCCATGGAAGTTTGACCAGGAAGCCACTACTCCTACCGAGTGGGTTGCCGCTCATATCGCTGAGGCTCGTGCTCGCGTAGTTGCTATTGAGGACACTGTTGACCTTGCTTTCTTTGATGGCCTTGAGCAGGCTTTGCGTGATCACTCTATTGCTGCTCTACTTCCACGTATGCATGGTGATATTGCTGAGCTGCGTATTGTTAAAGACCCAGCTGAGATTGAGCTTATGAAGCATGCTCAGTCAATCACTGACAAGGCATTCCTCCACATCTGCGAGTACATCAAGCCAGGCCTCACTGAGCAGCAGATCCGCGCAGAGCTTGAGAACTACATGCTCTCCAACGGCGCAGACGCTCTGTCCTTTGATTCCATCATTGCTTCTGGCCCTAACGGCGCTAATCCTCACGCACAGCCAGGCGAGCGCGTGGTTCAGACAGGCGATATGATTGTTATGGACTACGGTGCAGGCTACCTGGATTACCACTCAGATATGACTCGTACTGTTGTTGTTGGTGCGCCATCCGAGGAGCAGCAGCACGTCTTTGACGTTGTCCGCAAGGCAAACGAAACTTGCGCAGCAGCTATTCATGCAGGTGTAACTGGTTCTGATATTCATAATCTTGCAGTTAAGGTTATCTCTGAGGCTGGTTACGGCGAGTACTTTGGTCACGGCCTTGGTCACGGTGTTGGCGTTGAGATTCACGAACGCCCATTCTTCAATCCTCGTTGGAACAAGGTAATTGCAGCAGGTTCTGTTGTTACCGATGAGCCTGGCATTTACCTGCCTGGCAAGTTTGGTATCCGCCTTGAGGACTTTGGTGTTGTTACTGAGGATGGCTATGACGTCTTTACTCAGTCCACACACGATCTTGTGTCCGTTGGCTGCTAACTAGCTACGATATACAGAATTTTTGCGGTCAGAAGCTCTATGTTTCTGGCCGCATTTTTTTGTTCACCTTTAGGGCGAGAAGATCTTTTCGCCCTAAAATTGGCTTATACAACCTAAAAAATCTAAAAAGAGTTAGGTTAGTGAAGACACGCTTCAGATATATGTAATAAAATCAGAAAAGTAAATGTTATTTTCATTGTTATGTTTACAGTTTCATTTGTTTTATTAGGTAGAAAAGAAGGAGGTAGAAGTGGTTAGTATCGTTCTAGCCAGCCATGGCAAATTTGCCGAGGGCATCAAAGATTCTGGCGGCATGATTTTTGGACCACAGGAAGGCGTTGTAGCTGTAACGCTTACTCCTGATATGGGCCCAGATGACCTGCATCAGAAGATTCTCGACGCAATTGCCACGCTTGAAGATCAAGAGCATGTCTTGTTCTTGGTTGACCTATGGGGTGGCACCCCCTTTAACCAGATTTCTCGCGTTCTTGAGGAAGAGGGTAAAGAGGATTGGGTTGCCGTTACTGGCCTTAACCTCCCAATGCTTATTGCAGCTTATGGCTCTCGTCTTGGGGTAGATACTGCAGCTGAGGTAGCAAAAGAGATTTACTCTGAAGCTCGTATGGGCGTAAAGATTAAGCCAGAAGAGCTTGAGCCACAAGAGGCAACACCTACTGATGTTCCTGCCGCTCCTGCAGCACCTCAGGGTGCAATTCCTGCGGGTACTGTTATTGGTGATGGCAAGCTTAAGATTGTTCTTGCTCGTATTGATACCCGTCTTCTGCATGGTCAGGTTGCAACTACGTGGACAAAGATGACCAAGCCAGATCGCATTATTGTCTGCTCTGACGGTGTTGCTCAAGATGAGCTCCGCAAGACCATGATTATTCAGGCAGCTCCTCCAGGAGTACATGTCCACGTTGTTCCTATTAAGAAGATTATTGAGATTGCTCACGACACTCGTTTTGGCAATACCAAGGCAATGCTTCTGTTTGAGACTCCTCAAGATATGCTTCGTGCTATTGAGGGTGGCGTAGAAATCAAGGAAGCAAACCTTGGTTCTATGGCTCATTCTGTTGGCAAAGTTGTTGTTACCAACGCAGTTGCTATGGATGAGGACGATGTAAAGACTCTTGAAGCTATCCGCGAGTGCGGTACAACGTTTGATGTTCGTAAGGTTCCTGCAGACAGCGCAGAGAACTTTGAGGCAATGCTTAAAAAAGCTAAGTCTGAGCTTGGCGCCCGTAAGTAACTAGAAGGAGGTAGAAATGACACCTATCACAATACTGCTTGTCGTAATTGTTGCTCTTCTCGCTGGCATGGAAGGTATTCTTGACCAGTGGGAGTTCCATCAGCCCCTGGTTGCTTGCTCACTGATTGGCCTTGTGACTGGTCACCCTGCTGAGGGAATTATCCTCGGCGGTTCTCTTCAGATGATTGCTCTTGGTTGGGCAAACATCGGAGCTGCAGTTGCACCAGACGCAGCTTTGGCATCTGTCGCATCTGCAATCATTATGGTTTTGGCACTTAACGGCGGAGACACTGACACCACCGCTGCTATTAACACCTCTATTGCACTTGCAATTCCTTTGTCCGTAGCAGGCCTGTTCCTCACCATGATTGCTCGTACTATTGCAACTGGTATTGTCCACGCAATGGACGCAGCTGCCGAGAAGGGCGATTTTGCTGCAATCGAGCGTTGGCACATTGTAGCTATCCTCATGCAGGGCGCACGTATTGCTGTTCCTGCAGCTGCTCTTTGCTTCATTGACCCAGCTATTGTCACTGATGCTCTAAATGCAATGCCTAAGTGGCTCACTGGCGGTATGGCAGTTGGCGGCGGCATGGTTGCTGCTGTTGGTTACGCAATGGTCATTAACATGATGGCTACTCGTGAGGTTTGGCCGTTCTTTGCTCTTGGCTTTGTCTTTGCTGCTATTAACCAGCTCACTCTTATTGCTCTTGGTGTTATTGGTGTTTGCCTTGCTATTCTCTACATTGGTCTTAAAGACCTTGCTAAGCAGGGTGGCGGCGCAGGTGGCGGATCTGGTGATCCGCTCGGCGATATTATTGACAACTACTAATTCTGAAGGAGCGTGAAACTAATGGAGAATAAGATTCAGCTTTCTAAGAAAGACCGCATGTCTGTTGCTCTTCGTCATCAGTTCCTTCAGGGTTCTTGGAACTACGAGCGTATGCAGAACGGTGGTTGGGCATTCTCAATGATTCCAGCCATCAAAAAGCTTTATCCAAACAAAGAAGATCAGGTAGCAGCTCTTAAGCGCCACCTTGAGTTCTACAACACTCACCCTTATGTTTCTGCACCAGTCATGGGCGTTACCCTTGCACTGGAAGAGGGACGTGCTAACGGTGAGCCTATTGACGATGTTGCAATTCAGGGCGTTAAGGTAGGCATGATGGGCCCTCTGGCCGGTGTTGGTGACCCAGTCTTCTGGTTTACTGTCCGTCCAATTCTTGGAGCACTCGGCGCATCTATTGCCGCTGGTGGTTCTGCACTTGGCCCTATTCTCTTCTTTGTTCTGTGGAACGTCATCCGCCTTTCCTTCCTGTGGTACACCCAGGAGTTTGGCTACAAGGCAGGTGCCTCAATCTCTTCCGATCTTTCTGGCGGCATGCTGGGCAAGATTACCGAGGGTGCTTCTATTCTTGGTATGTTTATCATTGGCGCCCTGGTACAGCGCTGGGTTTCAATTTCATTTACCCCAGTTGTTTCTACCATTCCTCAGCAGGCAGGTGCCTACATTGATTGGACAAGCATTCCTTCAGGAGTAGAGGGAATGCACCAGGCATTAAAGCTTTACGCTGCACTTGGACCAAACGGTCTTGATCCAGTGAAGGTAACCACACTTCAGTCCAACCTTGATTCCCTTGTTCCTGGACTGGCAGCTGTTGGTCTGACACTGCTCTGCTGCTCACTGCTTAAGAAGAAGGTCTCTCCAATTGCTATCATCCTGGCTCTCTTTGCCGTTGGTATTATTGGTCGACTCCTTGGCTTTATGTAATGAGTAAGCGTACGCTCTAGTACTTAAAGTCGCACGAATATGGGTCGCGCTCTATAATGGGTGCGACCCATTTTTTGAAAGGATTGTATGGCTCAGTCTCAAAACAGTACGGTTGACTTCACCGCAAAGGCAACGTCATTTCATGGGCTAGCTACGTATGGCGATATCCTTATTGGCAACAAGGCCTTTGAGTTCTACAACCAAAAAAATCCCGAAGATTACATTCAGATTCCCTGGGATCAGATAGATCATGTGGCTGCCTCAGTTATGGGACGCACCAAAAGCATTTCTCGCTTTGCCATTTTTACTAAAAGCAATGGTAATTATTCGTTTTCTACGCGAGACAACAAGGCAACACTGAGGGCAATTCGCGCCTATATAGGGGAGGAGAAACTCGTGCGTTCTCCAAACTTCTGGTTTGTTTTTAAGCACGGACTTATGGCAATTCCACAGCTTCCTCGCCTTATTAAAGAGAGTTTTATTAAAAAGAAGTAAGCAAATTTTGCATTTTCACAAGAGCCGCCAGCACGGAAGGCGTGAAACTGATAAAATCCAACATGCATATACGTGTCGCGGGTAGTTTGAAAATTCACGTTCTTCTCGCGACTTTATCGAGTGAAAAGAGTTAGACGTGGCAACTATCAGCACCGCAGATTTTAAGAACGGCCTTGGCCTTAAGATTAACGATAAGTACTACACCATCGTTGAGTTCCAGCATGTAAAGCCAGGTAAGGGCGGCGCTTTTGTCCGCTATAAGATTCGTGACCTTCGTTCTGGCCGCGTTATTGATCAGACCTGCAACGCTGGCACCAAGTTTGAGAACGTTCTTCTGCTCACCAAAGAGATGCAGTACCTCTACAACGACGGTGAGTCCTTCTACTTCATGGACAACGAGACTTACGATCAGGTAGCTGTCCCTGCTGATTTCATTGGCGAGAAGAGCGTCTGGTTCAAGGAGAACGATAACGCACAGCTTCTCTATGCAGACACTGAGCTTCTTGGTGTTGAGCCTCCAATGTTTATTGAGGCAGAGATCACTGAGACTGACCCAGGCTTCAAGGGTGACACCGTTCAGGGCGGCACCAAGCCAGCAACTATTGAGACTGGTGCAACGCTTCAGGTTCCAATGTATCTGAACCAGGGTGAGCGCATTAAGGTTGACACCCGCGACGGCAAGTTTGTTTCTCGCGTTTAGTGCATTCTCTTTGGGTGCATTGGCACCCAACAGTATTGAGTAATTATTTCAAAGACAGTTTGTCTTTTTTAGGGGGTAGACATGGCTGAAACAGAGCTTCGTATAGCAGGCATCGGCATCTCAAAAGATGTAATTTCAACGGTTGTCTCCGGCGCAGCTGGAAGTGTTGAAGGTGTTGCCTCCGTTGGCGGAAACGATACCCTGGCATCCAACCTTATTAACGTCTTTACCAGCAGAAGCCTTGCACCAGAGAAGGCTGTTGAGGCAGGCGTAGAGAACGGTCAGCTCCATCTTGGAGTTCACCTTACCGTTTTCTATGGCTATCCTTTCACAAAGCTTGCTTCTGAGGTAAGACTTGCTGTTGCAACTGCTGTAAATGAGCAGATTGGCGTCAGTATCGCTTCCGTTGATGTTTACATTGACAGCCTTGTTTTTCCTAAGGAGTAGGCTTGAGCGTTAAGTTTTTTGGACGTACCCGCGCCCGTAGCCAAGCACTACAGCTTTTATTCCAGGCTGAAGCCACTAATCGCAACGTTCTTGAGGTCCTCGACGGAGACTATACGCTCTCCGAGGGACCTCTTGATGAGTATGCGCAGTCGCTGGCAGTGGGAGCAGATGGCATTAGAGATGACCTTGATGACATCATTGCTGCTTACTCAAAAGACTGGGCAATTGATCGCATGCCTTCCGTAGACCGAAATCTCTTAAGAATTTCTCTTTACGAGATTCTTGAGGTTCCTGAGGTTGATGTAGCTGTTGCTATTAACGAGGTAGTTGACCTTGCTCGCGCTTACTGCGGCGATGATTCTCCTCGCTTTATTAACGGCGTTCTTGGTCGTATTGTTGATGACATTGAGGCTGGAGAAGACATTTATTCTCTGTGCCATAAGCAGTCTGCTGAGCAAGACGTTTCTGAAGAAGAGCCAGAGAGCTCTGTGGAAGATGCAGAGTAGCCATGGCAAAAATCGATACGTCTGAATATCAGAGCTTTGACCAGATAACCGCAAGACTTGATTCGATTGTTGATCAAGTTCGCGATAAGAACGTCTCGCTTGAGCATTCTCTTGACCTCTTTGACGAGGCAATTGCTCTAGGCTCAAAGGCTGTCAACATGGTTGACACCACAGAGTTTACGCCAGAAGAGGAAGAACGTCTGGTTCAGGCTCAGTCAGCAGGGGGCGCAGCTGATGCAAGCGGCACAGCGGCAGCCACTGATGAACAAGCTTCTTCTGAGCAGGTTGAGGCCTCAGCCGCAGATGAAACGTCGTCTGATGACGTGGTTTCAGAAAGCGATGAGCACTAGTGTCTCAACGCATTTCTCGCCAAAGGCTCGATAAAGAGCTGGTTAGGCAAGGATTTTTCAAGGACACTCAAGCTGCATTACGTGCAATTCTTGCGGGTGATGTTTCTACGCGCGACAGAAGATTAACTTCAGCAGGAGAGCTTGTTCCTGAGGGATTATTTCTGCACGTAAAAGGCGCTATTCCGTATGTGAGCCGAGGTGGACTTAAGCTCGAGCGTGCCTTTGAAGTTTTTGACTTTACGGTTCAACAGAAAAAATGTTTAGATATTGGCTGTTCAACTGGTGGTTTTACCGATTGCCTGCTTCAAAATGGGGCTGCTTCGGTTACCTCGGTTGATGTTGGCTATGCGCAGTTTGATTGGTCGCTGAGAAATGACAGCAGAGTTGAACTGCTTGAACGTACAAATATTACGTCCTTACCAGAAATGGGCTACTTGCACGCTTTTGATGTTGCTGTGTGTGACGTATCGTTTACATCAATCTTGTCAATTCTTCCTTCTGTTTTAGATGTTCTAGCTCCTGAAGGAGTTTTTGTTACGCTGGTCAAACCGCAGTTTGAAGCTAAGAGGGAAGAAGTGGGCGAGGGCGGTATTGTGACTGATGCCTCCGTGCGTCTGCAAACGCTGCAAAAGGTTTCCGATGCGTTTAAGGAAGCTCATATGGGTCCTTTGAGCGCGTGTGAAAGTCCTATTCACGGCGCTAAGGGCAACGTGGAATATTTACTGTTTGGACAGCTTGGAGCAGGTTCGCATAAGTTAGATCTTGTTTCAGTGGTGTCGAGTCATTCTGTAGAAATAGTGAAATAGAACTAATGTTCTATTTTGTAGTATTGTTCGTAGTTTTTCAGGTATACTAAGTACATCGAATCAGACGTGTTACCTGTTTCAGTTGTGCAATCAAGCAAAATCGGGAGAGTGGTTTGCGTGAAGGTGCTTCTTGTTCCAAATTATTCAAGAGAAGTTGCTGTTTCTGGTGCACGTGAACTTGAAAAATGGCTCTTTGAACAGGGATGTGATGTCCAGTGGGCACACGATAAAAAGCTGTTCCCAGATAAAGTTATAGACTGTTCTGATTGCCAGCTTGTTATTTCTCTTGGTGGAGATGGAACGCTTCTGAGGGCTGCCAAAATTGTTGAGTATTCAGAAATTCCTATTTTGGGTATTTCTTATGGTCACCTTGGCTTTTTAACCAGTGCAACTCCTCATCAAATGATTGGGATGGTGGCGGATGCTCTTGCTGGAGAGCTCCACGTATCTAGAAGAGCAACACTTGCAATAGAAACAGAATATGAGCTTCCATCTGGAGAAACTTACGTCGAGAAGACCTTCTCGCTCAATGATTTTGCAGTTTCCAGAGGTGGAGCAGGCGATATGGTTGAGTTTACGGTTTCTGTATCAGGCAACCATATTGATAAGCTTCGCGGTGATGGTTTTGTTGTTAGTACGGCAACTGGATCCACCGGCTACGCACTAGCCGCTGGTGGTCCTATTGTTACACCAGAGTTCTCGGGAATGGTTTGCGTGCCAATTGCGCCTCATACTATTTTGGCTCGTGCATTCCTTACTTCTCCTTCTGACGTGGTTGAAATCACTATGTCAAAAGATAGGCCTGCACCATGTCACTTCTTCTCTGACGGGCAAAACATTAAGCATCCTGAAGAGGGTGTGGCTACCAAAGCTCGTATTAGTCGCGGACCAGGAGATATCATTCTACTTGATAGAAGCGCTGATAGTTTCTATCGTTCAGTTTCTCGCGTATTTTACGGTAAAACTGGTCAGTAAGCAGGTCATATATGCTTGATGAACTTCGCGTGCAAAATGTTGCACTTATTGAAGACGCTTCTCTTGCACCCGCCTCAGGTTTAACTGTTTTAACAGGAGAGACAGGTGCTGGTAAAACCGCTCTTTTATCTTCCATTAAGCTCTTAGTAGGAGAGCGTGCGGATGCTTCTGCGGTAAGAGAAGGAACAGACGCTCTTAGGGTTGAGGCACGCTTTTTTACCTCACCAGAAGATCAAGAGGGCATTGTTGTCTCTAGAAAAGTCTCTGCTGATGGTAGAGGCAGGGTAGAGATTGATGGCCACATGGCATCAGTTAAAGAGCTGGCTGGAGGCATTGGAACATCAATTGATCTGTGTGGTCAACATGAACATCAAAGGCTGCTTGACGTAAAGAACCATGTCAGCATGATAGACGCATGGATTGGATCAGATATTCAATCTTGCCAGACAGAGTATGTAGACGCTCTTCATGCTTACCATGCTGCAGTCGCTGAACTTCAACGAGTTATTGAAGTAAGCCAGTCTAGCAATGCAAAGATTGATGAAGCGGCATTTCTTGTCCAAAGAATTGATGAAGTCTCTCCTAAAGAAGGGGAGTTAGAAGATCTAGAAGAGCAACTTCCTCGGTTTGAACACGCAGAGGCTCTCCTTCAAGCTGCAGGAGGAACACATGAGTTG
>CAUSVW010000011.1:0-37997 GCA_963535155.1 uncultured Atopobium sp. | reverse complement strand
CACTTTTCAAATTTGTAGGCGGGCTTTTTGTTTTAGCTTTACTGGTTCTTGGTGGATATGCCCTCTACCTGCAGCTTAATTACTATCGCATTCCTGACAATACTCCCGTATCCAATCAAGGTGCCTCTCCTGAAACTACAACCGTACAGGTAGGCCAAACCTACACAGCTTCAACCTACAACATTGGCTTTGGTGCTTACACCCCTGATTACACCTTCTTTATGGATGAAGGCATCATGCAGGATGGCACGCGCACCGTAGGAACTCACGGCCGTGCTGTCAGCAGAAACTCCGTGCTTTACACCACAAACGGTGCCCTGAACACCGTTTCTTCTCTGAATGGTGGTACAGCTCCTGACTTTATTCTTTTCCAAGAGATTGATACTTCATCTGACAGAAGTTGGCATGTGAATCAAGTTTCTGAAGCAGAGAGCCGCTTTGGATCCTACGCATCATATTTTGCTCAGAACTTCCACACCGCATTTCTCGCCTATCCACTCACAGAGTTCCACGGAACCTCTAACTCTGGAATTCTGACGCTTTCAAACGTACTTGCTTCAAGCGCAACTCGTCGTACCTACCCCATTGACGAGTCGTTCCCAACAAAATTCTTTGACCTAGACCGTTGCTTTATGATTACACGCTACCCTACCAGCGATGGTCATGAGCTGGTACTTATTAACAGCCACATGTCTGCTTATGACAAAGGTGGCACCAGTCGCGCGCAGCAGCTTGCACTTCTGACCAAAATAATGTCTGAGGAGCGCGCTAAGGGCAATTACGTTATTGCGGGTGGCGACTGGAACCATGCCATTTTGGGCTCGCTTACACTCTATCCTTCTGTTCAGCAGATACCAGATTGGGTAGCAGAACTCAAAGATTCTGATTTGCCAGAAGGTTTTAGCGTTGTAGCTCCAGACAACCTTACCGACGTTCCTACCTGCCGCGGAGATGACATTCCATACGAGAAGGACAAGACATACACCACCACAGTTGATGGCTGGATTGTCTCGGATAACGTTGTTGCAACCGCCAGAAACATTGACACGCAATTTGCTTACTCGGACCACAACCCGGTTCTGTTGTCTTTCACCCTAAAGAGTAAAGAATAGGGTTATCTGCCCTTCGATATATTCATATTATGTGCGTGTTGTACCTATAATACGCACATAATTATTGACTCCACAGTCTTTATCTTGTATAACAAAACTACAAGAAAGGCGGGTAATCATGGCAAAAGTAAGCACAAATATAAATTTGGATCCAACCCTTAAAAAGAATGCTCAGGAGCTTCTCAGAGATTTAGGCATGGATCTTACTACTGCTATTACCATTTTTCTTCGTCAGACTGTTCGTGAGCAGGGAATCCCTTTTGAAATCAAGCGAGAAATTCCTAATGCTCAAACTATAGAGGCTCTTAATGAATACACCAACATGAAAGAGCATCCAGAAAATTACAAGCACTATGCCTCATTCTCCGACGCAATGTCGGAGGTCCTAGATGCTTGAAATCTTTTAGAACCGGTTCTCATTCTGATCTCTTTTAAAACTAAAGAATAATTTCTGTTTTGTTGTAACCACAACAAAAGCCATATGGAACTCCTGTCACACTTTGGGTATAAAGTAAGCCAAAGTGGACTTTCTAAACCCATCCGAGAGGAGCCCGTATGGCACAGGTTCTTGATTTAAGCAAATCCGTTTATGAGATTTGCACTAAGTATCCCGTTATTAAAGGCCTCATGGCAGAAAATGGCTTTGCCGAGATTACCGAGCCAGGCCGTCTTCAGACCATGGGACGCTTTATGACCATTCCAAAAGGTTGCGACCACAAAGGCGTAGACCTTGAAGAGCTCAAAGCAATCTTCCGCTCTCACGGCTTTACCATTCTTGGTGATGAGGAGCCTGCAGCAGTAGAAACCCCAGCTGACGAGAAACCCGCAGAGGCAGAGAACGCACCTATCGCGCAGACTCCTGAGGAGCGCAAAGCTCTTATCGCCCAGTACCTTGAGCGCCTCAATGACGGCGAGGATATCGAGGCTGTTCGCGAGGACTTTACCCGTAACTTCAAGGACGTCTCTGGCTCAGAGATTTCTAACGCTGAACAGGAGCTCATTGCTGGCGGCGTTCCTATGGAGAAGGTCCTCAAGCTCTGTGACGTTCATGCCGCTCTCTTTGAAGGCAAGGTCTCTTGCGCACCAACAGGTGCTGTTGAAGAGACCCCTGGCCATCCTGTTTGGACCATGCGCCAAGAGAACGACCGCATTCTTGCCTTTATCCACGACCGCGTTGCTCCAGATGTGAAGCGTGCTCGTACGCTTACCGAGTCTTCCAGCAACGAAGAGTGCGCTGGTGTTGCAGCAATTCTAAAGGCTGATATGGACGCCTTTGACGAGGTCTTTGTTCACTACAAGCGCAAGGAAGAACTGCTCTTCCCTCATCTTGAGCGCCACGATATCACTGGTCCTTCAAAGGTTATGTGGGGTAAGGACGACGAGGTAAGAAACGCTGTTAACGGTGCAGAGGCTCTGCTCGAGACTGCATACGGCCAGTATGATGCAGGCCTTATGGCAGCCGTTGCTGACTATCTGGATGAGGCTATTGAGGGTGCTGAGTCCATGGCTTCCAAGGAAGAGAACGTCCTCATTCCGCTTTCCCTTGAGCACCTAACCGCTACCCAGTGGACCCAGATTGCCGCTGAGGAGAACGAGTTTGGTCACGCATTTGGCGTCAATCCTCCTTCATGGCACGCAGATCCTCTTGAGCTTGCAAACGACAAGCTTAAAGAGATGGAAGCCGCAGCCGCTATGGACGAGAATAACGCTGAAGCAGAAGAGGAAGCAATTTCTGCTGACGGTAAGGTCAAACTCTCTACCGGTGAGTTCACCATTCCGCAGCTTGAGGCTGTCTTTGCAACCATTCCGCTTGACATTACCTTTGTTGATGCAGATGACAAGACACGTTACTTCAGCCACGGCGACACCCGTGCTTTCCCTCGTCCTAAGAGCTGCCTTGGCCGCGACGTATATGACTGCCATCCACCAAAGAGCCAAGAGGCTGTTCGTCGCATCCTCACCGAGTTCAGAAGCGGTCGTAGTGACTCCTCCGAGTTCTGGTTTGAGGTCAGGGATAAGTTCCTCTATGTCCGTTACTTTGCTGTTCGCGATGAAGAGGGTAACTACCTGGGCGCTCTTGAGACCACTCAGGACATCGGACCAATCCGCGCTCTTGAGGGCGAGAACCGCAGAGGTTCTGACAGCTAAGATCTTACGCACGTAAAATCCTGAGTTACCTTTCAAAAAAATTTGTGCGACTTGGTAGGCGATGTGTCCTTTTTAAGGCACATCGCCTACACTATTTCTGGCCAAAAGAGAGGAGCCTCAGTGCTACATCGTTTACTCGGCACTAAATATGCATACGCCATCGTTGCAACTTGTATTGTCATCATGTTTTTGCCGTGCGCCATTATCCTTACGTGCTTTGGCATCTTTATCACACCAGTTTCACAATATTTTGGCGTTCCCCGCGTTGCCTTCTCTGCGGTCTTCTCGGTACTCTGTATTGCCATGACGGTAGTTCTGCCATTCATGGGCAAGTTCTATAAAACACACGACACGCGCCTAGTGCTTTCTGCAAGCGTTATCATTTGCGCAATTTCATACGGAGCTATGTCAGCAGCTCAAGAAATGTGGCATTTCTATCTCTGTGCAGTGGGACTTGGTATTGGCGTACCTGCACTCATGTTCTTGTGCGTCCCCGCCCTCATTAACGATTGGTTTGACCAGCGCGTTGGTACCTTTATGGGCCTCTGCTTTGCATTCACCGGCATTGGTGGCACTGTCTTTAACCCCATTGGATCCGCCATCATCTCGTCTGGCCCTGAAGGTTGGCGCGCTTGCTATCTGATTTTTGCTCTGGTCATGCTTGTAGGAACACTCCCCTTCACCCTTTTTGTGGTGCGCGAGAAACCCCAAGACCTTGGCCTTACTCCCCTTACCTTCTCCTCTACTGACGAGAAAAACGTTGAGGTTGCAGAGACTTCTTCTACCGATATCTCTGCCGATGACGCAATAAAATATCCAGAGTTTTTTATGGTTGCTGCGTTTTATGCACTCATTACCTTTAACCAGCAAATCTCTCAGTACTTCCCAAGCTATGCAGCAACCTTTGCAGAAACTGCTCCTGCCATTGCCGCTGCCACAGGCCTTCTTGCTGGAACAACTATGCTGGGTCAAGCAATTGGAAAAGTGCTTCTAGGTGCTTTAAGCGATATCTCCGTGAAGCTTGCTTGCTTTGTAGGAATTTTCTCGGGCATTGTTGGCTTACTTATGTTGGGGATTAAGCTTCCAGTATTGCCACTCTTGCTGGCAGGAACCTTCCTTTTTGGAATTGCCTATGCCCTTACAACGGTTGGCTCGCCACTTTTGGTACGTGCGGTCTTTGGTAAAAAAGATTCCACTCTTATTTACTCAAGAATTGCAGGCGTAAGCAGCTTTGTCTCTGCATGCGCGCTCATTATTTGGAGCCTAATTGTTGATGGCTCGGCCCACGGTTTCTTGGTGCTCTTTGGTATTGGTATTGTACTGATGAGCAGTTGTCTTGCGCTTGCGCTCGCTGCACTTAAGCGCGCTGACAAACGAGCATAAGGTTATCTGACTCTGTTGGATCTACCTCTGAATCTTGAGAATGATTTAAACCAAAGAAACCTTTAGGTACCACTAATAGTCAAGTGCGTATTAAATTTTAAAGAAGCGGGAAAAGAGGTTTCGTGAGAAACAATAATAACGATTCTATTCTTAGAAAGATCCTGTAATTTCTGAGCAATAATTTCAATATTGTTCGGGTCTAAGTTTGCAAATGGTTCATCAAGTATCACAACTTTTGACGGACGAATCAGTGCTCTAAGAATAGACAGTCTCTTTCCTTCACCTCCAGAAAGATTTTCACCTTCTTTAGCAATATCTTTATTCAATAGGCTTTTTCTGAATCCAAATTCATCTAGTAGACTCTCTAATTTCATTCTTTCCGATGATGAGAGATGGTCTACGGTTTTAGGATATATTAAATTTTCTATCACAGATAAATTAAACAGTTTATTCGATTGTCCTGAATATGAGTACAAATTCAAGTCGTCTTCTCGAGAATAAATAGTCACTTCTCCACTCGAAGATTTGATTAAGCCTAAAAGTATTTTTATCAAAGTGGATTTACCTACACCGCTTTTTCCGTCGATTAAGTTGACTCCTTCTTTAAATCTAAAAGTGACATCTTCAAGAATTGCTTCAGATTCATAATTTTTTGATATGCCGGTCAAAACTATTTCTGATTCAGATGAATCAGAAATAAAATGGATAGTTGAGATCTCTTCAGCTGGCTTCGAGATTATAAAATCTATAAGCTTATCTGCACTTGAAACGGATTTTTGAATTAACTGAGAATACTTATTCAAATTTGAAAATGGATTATAAAATCTTTGTACGTAAAGCAAAAACGGGATAAGAAGCATCCAATTTCCATCCTGCATTAACACATCTTTACATAAAAAGAATAATGAAATCGCAACAAATAAATATCGAACGCTTTTTTCTATAACAAAGAAGATACTAAGTGCCGCACTTGATAAATTATCGTTCTCCAAAATATCAATATTTATACGGTTAAAACGATTGTCCTCTCTCTCCTTGCCTTTAAATATTTTAATATATGCAAAATTGTCATTAGTTTCATTAATCTTTTCAATCAAATCCTCATTGAGTTTGATTGTATTTTCTGCAAACTTTTTTTGCTCAAATGCCGATATATTGCCGATTAAAACTAATGGTAATATGCCGATTATTAAAATAAATAACGAAGTGATATTTATTTGTGTCATAAAAAAACAAATCCACACTGTATCGAATATATCTGAGCACAAAGTAAAAAAGCTTGTTGAAAAGATTAAGCTTAATCTATTTACGTTATTGTCTATCAAATTAATATAATACGCATTGTCATGAATTGTCGCTAATTCATATTTCATATCAATAAGTTTTGAATACGCTTTATCTCTTACGTTTTTAATGATGTCATTTGAAAAAATAGAAACTCTAAAGCAAAAGTAATTTCTAACTATTGTTGAAAGCACAATTAACATCAAAAACTTAGCGCAGATAAAACCAATTTGAAAAAGATCATTTGTAACCGATGTGCTAAAAACTTCAGAAAGTGACTGCATATATTGAATCGAATAAATCTCAAGAAATGATGATAAAACCGCTAAAACGGCAAGAAAAACTAGTGCATTGATTTTTCCATTACCAATATGAAAGATTTCTTTTATTGATAAAAACGATTCTTTCATATATTCATATCTCCAATCAAGTGCGCTGAACTAGACTAAAGAATTCGATTTATGTTGTGTCCAAACGAGAATCATTCAAAAACTAAAATCAGCAGCTTCTATTTTACACTTCATTTTTTTAATTTCTTCATCGATGTTAATTCATTGACATCACAAAAACTTTTAACTAATAAATAGCCAAAAGCTTGCGCTCGCTGCACTTAAGCGCGCTGACAAACGAGCATAAGGTTATCTGGCTCTGTTGGAGCAACTTCTGGATCCAAAGGTACAACCTCTACCTGTTCAAACACCGTGCGAGCAACATCCATGAGTACTTCAAGTTGATATGCGTCCTCTCCTACCTGTGCAGAAACTACATTTGTAAGATATCTACCGCCAGGAGTAAGGCAGTGTGCCACCTGTCTCATCCACTCAACAGTCATCATAGCTGCAGGTGGAACTTCTCCGCTAAAGCAATCATTTAAGATAGCGTCATAGCGCCTATTATCAGAGGTAGCTAGGCTCTTTATATACTCTACGCCATCAGCTACTTGTACCCGAAGCCTACCTTTGCTCTCTCTAATAGCTTCATCCACAAAGAAGTAGCTATGAGCTAGAGCTGCAATTTTAGGATCAATCTCCAGTGCGTCGCAAGAAACCTCTGGATAATGAGCTACTAAATATCGAGGATACGAGCAACCACCAGCACCCAGCATCAAAACTGAGCGCACAGGGCAGGCAGCTTCAAACAACAAGTCATACAACTCAAGATAAGGAAATACCAGCTGATTCTTTCTAGAATCTGTGTACGTTGCACTTTCATAGGCGCCTCCCTGCCACAGCACACGTATTTCTCCACCTTCACCATCTGAAATGGGAAATACCAACGCAGGGCCATTCAGTGTCTGAGGTTCAACGTAAATACCTGCACAAGTTAGGAGCTCCATATCATGAGCAGTAAGCTGTTTTTCTGACATGGAGCTCCTTCAAGTGATGTGTTGTATGCGATGTACGTAAGTATAGCTAGTACACGGGGTTTCTCGCCAGGTACTACCTCAACTCAAACGAATCGGCATCGGTGATGCAAACGCAGGTGTCATAGAACGCCTTGAGTGCCTGGTATCCAAGAAGCGTGTCTTTGGTGCCCGCGGTCTCGTACACGGAGTGCATAGCAAGCTGTGGCAGACCCACGTCAACGGCATGCATGCTGGCCTGAATGTTGGAGAGGTTGCCCAGCGTTGATCCGCCTGGCATATCGCTTCTATTGGCAAAAACCTGGTAAGGAATGTTTTGCTGCTTCCAAATAGCCTCGACAATGGCACGGCTAAACGCATCGGTGCAGTACGACTGACGTGCTGCTTCCTTAATAACCATGCCGCCATTGAGATAAGGCTTGTTGACTGCATCGTGCTTCTCGGGATAATTGGGGTGGACGGCATGCGCATTGTCGCAGCTTACCAGCAAAGATGCCGAGAGCGCTCGGTAGTAATCTTCCTGTGTAAAGCCAAGCGTGGCGTTTACGCGTTGCAAAGTGTCTTTTAGAAATGTGGACTGAGCGCCCTGCTTGGTATTTGAACCAACTTCTTCATTATCAAAGCAGGTGTACACAGAGATGTCCTGCTCATTTGAGGAAGCAAGGAAGGCCTTAAGTGCTACGAATGCACACTGAAGGTCATCCAGATGACCAGCGGAAACAAATTCTTTCTTAGCACCCCAAATGCGGCCGCCCGTGTGATCAACTAAGAACAAATCACGAGAAAGAATGTCCTCTTGAGACACGCCTGCTGCGTCTGCTACCAGGGCGTTAAAGGCGCCGGGATTAAGCTCTCCAGCACTAAAGAGTGGCATCAAATCTTTAGCGCGATTAAACTCTGGCGAGAGACCATTTTTGTGCTCAAGATGAATAGCCAAGCTTGGAATCATGACAACGTCGTCTTCAATGTTGACCAGCCTGGACTCTACCTTGTTTCCTACCTTGACCAGCACACGACCGGCAATACCCAAAGGGCGGTCAAACCACGTGTGATCAAGCATGCCGCCGTATGCCTCGGTGTTCAGACGAAGCGAGTTGCCCTCACCAGTAAGCTCTGGCTGAGCTTTTACCTTGTAGGTTGGAGAATCGCCATGGGCAACAGCAAGCTGGAAGTGATAAGGAGCATCAACGCTTGAGGTTTGGGCCTCACGGTACTTCTCGCCAACTTTCCAGGCAACAATTGAAGAATTATTGCGCGTGGTAAAGTAAGCGCCACCTGGCAGAACATCCCAAGAAGAACCTTCGGAGAGATAGGTAAAACCATTCTCTAACAGGTACTCTTTGATGGTTTGTGTGGTATGAAACATAGAAGGGCTCTGCTTAATAAAAGCAAGGAGCTCCTCAGAAAGAGCAAGTGACTCATTCAAATCAGACATGCGTAAAACCTTTCATAGAACTGTGTTGCCTCAACAGCCTAGCACGCATTTTTGGTGAGGCGCGCACTTTCTAGAAAATGACGCAAAGAATACGCGCTTCAGGGTAGATACTTATATGTTGAACTAATTCTCACCCACCAAAGCGAGAGTCTATGGATATCAATCAAGCTATTGAGCACGCTAATGCGTTTGTCATACCTGGCCTTCTTGTTGATGATCAGTCCATCATCGGCGAGGTCAACAAAAACTGTGATGCCATTAAAACGCTGCTTGATGCCTGGAAGGAAGCGCCACTTGGCCAAGAGCCTGTAGAGTTTTCTGTCATTCAGCAGCTTGCTGATAGAACGCGCTCGCTCTGCGATACCTACGGTGTGGAGAGACTCAGAAACCATCGAGGCGTTGGACTTTCTCGCGGTCTTTCAAATGACGATCTTGCAGCAGCCGTTGCAAAGATGCAGCGTCGTCGCCCTAAGGCTGTCTTTAAAACCGCAGGTCCACTTCTTAATGACTTGCAAATTGCCTATGTCGAGAAGAGCGTTTCTGGCACGGTGCTGGGCATTGATATTGAGACTACGTCGCGCTTCCCTGAGCTGGGCTACATTGTTAACGTAGGCTTTGAGTTCTGGAATCTTGGTCGCAACACCGTTCCGGTAGAGCCTCACACCGCCTACTTTGGCATCCCAGAGATGTACAAAGAAAAGGGCGTCCCTCTTGCCGATATTCACCAGATTACCTGGAAAGATGTTGAGGGCAAGAAATCCTTTAGAGACGATAAGAAAGCCCAAGAGGCCCTGCTGGCAACTATGAAAAAGATTCCTTTTATGGCACATAACGCTGCCTTTGAGGATTCTTGGTTCATGTTCAACATTGATGGCTACGCAGAAGCTAGAAAAGCGGGCAAGATTATTGTTATTGACTCCCGCGACATCTGCCGTCGCTTGGATCCAGAAATTAGGTCTCTTCCCCGTGAGTCTTCCCCTGCCGCACTTGAGAACTGGGCGCGTCGTAGGCATACCCTTGCGGCGGACGAGAAGGAACGTCACTTGGGACTTGAAGACGTAGACCTTATGATTCGCACCGTTCAAGCGGAGTTCGCAGACCACAATATGTTTGAAGACTAGGCAACGTTGTCGGTTACCTGTGTTCAAGCGTTATACTAAAGAGTGCACAAACTAGATTTTCTCGCTAGAAAATAACTGCCAAGGAGGAGTTTTGTCAGAGAAGCAGGTTAGAGTACGTTTTGCGCCATCCCCAACAGGTAAGTTGCACATCGGAGGTGCGCGTACTGCTATCTATAACTGGGCTTTTGCTCGTGCAAATGGTGGCAAGTTTATTCTTCGTATTGATGACACAGATCCTACGCGCTCAACTGAAGAGAATACTCAGATTATCCTGCGCGCTATGAAGTGGCTTGGCCTTGATTGGGACGAGGGTCCCGATAAGGGCGGCGATTGCGGTCCTTATAGCCAGACCGAGCGCCTTGACTTGTATCGTGAGGCAGCAAATAAACTGCTGGCAGAGGGCAAGGCTTACCCTTGCTTCTGCACGCCAGAAAAGCTTGCTGAAGACAAAAAGGCTGCTGAGGAGCGCCACGACCCCTTCCAGGGCTATCAGCGTACCTGCAGAAACATTGATCCTGCAGAGGCACAGCGCCGCATTGATGCCGGCGAGCCTTATACCATCCGTATCAAGGTTCCACTGGATCGCGGTGACGTCATTGTCCACGACGCTGTTCACGGTGACGTAACCTTTAACGCTCGCGAGCTTGATGACTTTATCATCTTCCGCTCCGATGGCACCCCAACCTACAACTTTGCTACCGTTGTTGATGACGCTGGCATGGGCATTACCCACATCATTCGTGGCGATGACCACCTGTCCAACACTCCTCGCCAGATTATGGTGTACGAGGCTCTGGGCGCACCTGTTCCAACCTTCGCTCACATTTCCATGATTTTGGGTCCTGACGGCAAAAAGCTCTCCAAACGCCATGGTGCAACTTCTGTTGAGGAGTATCGTGACCAGGGCTATCTTGCGGACGCCTTTGTCAACTACCTGGCCCTTCTCGGCTGGTCACTTGATGGCGAGACAACCATTGTTCCTCGTGACGTTTTGGCATCTCAGTTCTCCCTGGACCACGTTTCCAAGAACCCTGCTAAGTCCGATCCAGAGCGTCTGAACTGGATTAATGCAACCTACCTTGCCACTATGGACAACCAGACCTTTGCAAAGACTGTTCTGATTCCAGAGCTTGTGGGCGCAGGTCTTGAACCTGTTCAGGGCAATGCAACTGACGCAGGTGAGATTTACGCAACTCGTCCAAGCTGGTATGACCTGCTCTCCGAGATTCTTCGTCCTCGTACCACAGTAAGTCCAGACGTCATTGAGAAGTCCCGCTTCCTGTATGAAGGCGCAAACGTCACCCTTGATCAGAAGAGCGTTGAGAAGGGTCTTACCAAAGACGCTGCTCAGAGTGCTACCGTCCTTGCAGCTGCAAAGACCGCTCTTGAGGGCGTTTCTGAGGACGAGTGGAAGGCTGCAGCAATTGACGCTGCCCTTGAGGTGCTTCCAGAGCAGCTTGACCTTAAAAAACGCATTGTTTTCCAGTCCATTCGCGTTGCTGAGTGTGGCAACATGGTCTCCCCTCCTCTTGGAGAGTCTATGGAGCTTCTTGGTCGTGAGGTTTGCCTTGCTCGCCTTGACCGCGCTCTGGAGCTTTGCAAATAGCGCGTTGAATGCGCGGTTGCCGCGTATTCTTCCAAGCGTAAGTGGGTATCAAAAGTAAAACCACACAAGAGCTGTAAAACAGATGGTTTTGCAGCTCTTTTATCGTTACCGTTTGTTTAGTTTTGGAGTAGCTATGATTTCTATGTCTGCGTTTGAGGTCCTAGGCCCCATTATGGTGGGTCCTTCTTCCTCGCACACAGCAGGAGCCCTGCGCATTGCCCTGGTTGCACGCTCGCTTGCACCAAAGCAGCTGGAGCGCGTTGAGTTTTGGCTCTACAACTCCTTCTCTCATACCCACCTTGGTCACGGCACCGATTACGCTCTGATTGCAGGTATCTTGGGCCTTGCTCCAGACGATACACGCGTCCGTGAAGCACTTACCCTGGCAGAAGAAGCCCACCTCAACTACAGCGTTATTGAAAAGGGCGACGACGAGACTCTGCACCCAAACACCGTAGAAATTCATCTCTACGGCGCAGATAACGTTCACGTTTCTGTTATGGGCGAGTCTGTTGGTGGCGGCCGTATTCGTATTTCTGGCGTTAACGGCGTGCGCATTCGCATGTCTGGCGATATGCCCACCATTTTTGTTTCACATCGCGATAAGCCCGGTGTTCTTGCAGCTCTCACTACTATTTTGGCCACGCAAAACATCAATGTTGCAACTATGCGCACCTTCCGCTCAGAGCGTGGCGGCTTTGCCCACACTGTCTTTGAGATTGACGAGCCTATTGAGCAGAAGGTCCTCGATCTCTTCCAGCTGGCACCTCACGTTTCGTATGCCGCTCAGGTTTCCATTCCAGGAGCAGCTCCACAGGTCACAAACGACGTGCTTTCAGGAGCCTTTGACAACGGCGCAGATCTTCTCGCCAGGTGCTCCAAGACGGGAGCCTCTATTGGCCAGATTATGCGCCAGCGCGAGAAGGACCTGCGACCAGATGCTAACGTAGACGCTGAGATGGCTCATGTTCTTGAGATTATGCGCGATGAGGTTCACGACACCATAAAGACACCTCGTCAGTCCATTGGTGGTCTGCTCAACGGCCAGGCCAAAACCGTAGCAAACACCCCAACAGCAATCTCAAGTGCACTTATGGGCACCACGCAAACACGAGCCGTAGCCTACGCTATGGCTGTGCTTGAGCGCTCAGCAACCATGGGTGTTATTGTCGCCGCTCCTACTGCAGGCGCTTCTGGCGTTGTACCAGGATCGCTTATCTCGGTAGCAGAAGAGATTGGTGCCACCGACGAGCAAGTTATTTCTGCGCTTTGGAATGCAAGTGCTATTGGAGCCATCCTAACCACCAACGCAAGTGTTTCTGGCGCTGAGGGCGGCTGCCAGGCAGAGGTTGGATCTGCTGCTGCCATGAGCGCATCTGCACTGACTGAACTCTTGGGTGGCACTCCTCAACAGTGCTTGGACGCTGCTTCTATTGCCATCTCTAACCTTCTAGGACTAGTCTGTGACCCCGTGAGAGGTCTGGTTGAGTATCCTTGCCAAGATAGAAACGCTATTGGCGTAGCTGCTGCCGTAAGCTCTTCTCAGCTTGCTCTTGCGGGCGTTGGTAACCCTATCCCGTTTGATGAGGTTGCACACGCTATGGCGGAAGTAGGTGCTGCGCTCCCTGTTTCTCTCAGAGAAACAGCTAAAGGTGGTCTTGCCGCAACTCCAAGCGCTCCTACCGCATGCGCAAGTTGCACCGGCTGTGCCCCTCTTGACCAGGCGCTTATTGATGCAGAACGCATGCTCGGCTCAAATACTAGAGACGTTCCTTGCGCTTAGAGATGCGTTTTGTATAATATTTTTTGCTGCAAACAGAATTTCTTGAAATTATTGCTTGCATCTCTGACGAGTCTCCTTTATAGTTATTTCTCGCGCTGATGCGCACGGATGACATCTTGGGATATCGTCTAGTGGTAGGACAGCGGATTCTGGTTCCGTCAACGGGAGTTCGACTCTCTCTATCCCAGCCATGTCCTCCCAGTCATACATGGCCCGTTCGTCTAGCGGTTCAGGACGCCGCCCTCTCAAGGCGGAGATCACCAGTTCGAATCTGGTACGGGCTACCAAATGTTCAAGGACTTCTTCGGAAGTCCTTTTTGTTTATCTCAACGCCACTTTTGCTTCTATCGTAAAATAGACCAGTCTGTTTGAAATAACAGTCACGCCCAGTCGTGTGACCCAGAAGTATAAGAATTTTTACTAACACCTTGATTGGATCAGGATGTGGCTTGAGTTCTTCCAAAGTGTAGTTGTCATTATTGCCCTACTCTACGTGCCGGGCGTCATTTTGCTGCATGCCTCCGGCATGCCAAAGCCCTGGGCCCTTGTTGGTGCTCCTTTGGTCAGCTGCGCACTCTATTTTATTGAGGGAGAAATCTTTAGCGCACTGAACATCCCTATCCCCTTGGCTGTAATGGTTCTTGTTCCTCTACTTATTGCAGTTCTAGTCAATGGCTACGTTTATTATGTTGCTCCCAAACACAAAGTACACCGCAGAGGCGAGAAACCCGTCAAATCCGAAGCAATACGCGCTGGCAAGCAATCAACTAGCCCTGTGCCAGCATTCATCTGCGAAGAACTCCCCTTCTGGATGCCTCTTCTGTACGTTGCAGTTGGTCTTCTTACCGTAGGACTCCTCTTCTTACCTACCCTGCCGTCTGCCAGCTCCTTTGTACAGGGCTGGGACATTGTGCATCACTTAGATGTCACGCAGGCAATGATTGAGTCTCAAAAGTACTCATCAATTCACTATGACTTCTACAGCACCGTAGAAGCTTCAATTACACCTTGGGAGCCGGGGACTTCGGGATTTTATCCTTCAGGCTGGAACATCATTGTTGCACTAACAACGCAGCTTGTTTCTACAACCGTTCCTATTGCAGGTAATGCACTCAACTTTGTCAGTGCAGCAATTATCTTTCCGCTCTCAATCTGCTCACTTATTGCAAAAGTTCTTCCTAAGCATCGCATTGCGCTTATCAGTGGAGCTTTTGTTTGCCTAGCATTTTTTGTTTTCCCTTGGTCTCTTCTCATCTACGGACCAATCTTTCCTAACACCGTAGCCTTCTGTGTAATGCCTTCTATTTGGTGGATTTTTATGCAGATGACTCGCTCAAAAACACCAAAACACGACCTCATCTGGCTTATTGTCATATTTGTTCTTGGCTTGATTACCCTCTTTATCTTGCATCCTTCCACGATTTTCTCGTCAATTGTTGTGCTTTTACCTTGGAGTTTTGCACGCATAGGAGAATCAAAGCGCAGAGTTGTTCTCTTTGGAAAACAAATCAAGCCTGTCACGCTGGCATACGCATTCTTTATCTTTGCGCTGGTTATTTGGTCTGTTTTCTACTACGTTTTGATTGTTCGAGGCGTGGCTCTCAATTTCTGGTGGAGCGCCTACTCTAGCCTGCAAGATGCTATTTTGCACGCCCTTGGCATGGACTTTATTGGACAGTCGTACGCAGGTGGAGAGCTTGTTTCTCCACAACCGATACTTTCAATCTGCGTGCTTGTAGGCGCTGTATGGACGTTTAAGCACAAGCAGGCTCGATGGATGGTATCTGCCTTTATGTACCTGTCTATACTCTGCATTTTTATTATTACGTTTGACGTTCCTCTGAAGGGATATCTCTCGGGATTTTGGTATACCGATCCGTTCCGCATTGCGGCAAGCTGCATCATTATGGCAATTCCGCTGGCAGCGCTTGGTCTGGCAACTCTTGCCGAAGCTGCGCTGGAAACGTTTGTCTCCTGGAGAGAAAAAGCTTCTCAGGCTCAGACCAAAGCTCAGACCTGCGTCTTTTGTACTGTTTGGGCTAAACCTCTGATTGTGGGAGCGGTCATTGCGTGTGTGGTTGTGCTCAACTATGTAGTCCCCATGCCAAACCTTAAATCGGAAGAGCCAATTCCTGCCGCTACTGCCTTTAAACAGGCTTCCGAGAAGGCCTATGGTGATCACTACATTTTGACATCGGAAGAATTGGAGTTTTTACGCCGCGTGGAGCTTACTGTTCCTGCAGGTGCTGTTATTGCAAACCTACCTCAAGATGGCAGTCTCTGGGCGTATGGCACTAACGACTTACATGTGCTCTGGCGCTTCCCTAACGGCTATGACGCTTCAGAACGTCCTGCAAGTGCAATTCTTCGTAAACGCCTTAATCGCATTGCAAGCGATCCTGAGGTGCTTCAGACGGCACACGACCTTAACGTGCAGTACGTTCTTATTCTGAACAACGTTGTTGATTACTCCAACGCTGTTACCAGTACTTACAAACCTGGAACCTTCAGAGGTATCACACAAATAACAGACACCACCCCAGGTTTTGAGGTGGTGCTGGAAGAAGGCTCTATGAGGTTATACAAAATTACCTTGTAAGAACGTTATGCCTGAATTGCAGAAACTGCGTCCTTAAGCTCCTGAACACGATCAGTTGCTTCCCATGTGAAGTCTGGGTCTTTGCGGCCAAAGTGTCCGTATGCTGCTGTCTTAGAGAAGATAGGACGGCGCAGCTTAAGATCTCTGATAATAGCACCAGGACGAAGATCAAAGACCTTCTCGATAGCCTGCTCAATAACAGCATCGTCAACGATGCCAGTGCCAAAGGTATCAACCATAATAGACAGTGGATGAGAAACACCAATGGCGTAGGCAAGCTGAACTTCACACTTCTTTGCAAGGCCTGCTGCTACGACGTTTTTGGCAACCCAGCGCGCGGCATATGCTGCTGAACGGTCAACCTTGGTGCAATCCTTTCCGGAGAAAGCGCCGCCACCATGACGACCCATACCACCATAGGTATCAACAATAATCTTTCTACCGGTAAGTCCTGTGTCTCCCATAGGTCCACCAACAACAAAGCGGCCAGTTGGGTTGACGTAAATGTCTGCGTTATCCCAAGCAATATTGACCTCACCCATAACAGGTGCAATAACGTGGTCGATCATATCCTGCTTGATAACGGACATGTCCTCAATCTCTGGAGCATGCTGCGTGGAAACAACAATGGCCGTGACCTCAACGGGCTTCTCGTCCTCATAACGAACGGTAACCTGAGTTTTACCATCTGGACGCAAGTACTCAACCTCACCAGACTTACGCACCTCTGAAAGGCGCTGAGCCAGACGCTGAGCCAGGTATGCAGGCATTGGCATAAGAACATCGGTCTCATCAGAGGCAAAGCCAAACATCATGCCCTGATCGCCTGCGCCGATAAGATCAAGTGGATCGGTGGTACGTCCTGCCTGCGTGTCATAGGACTGGTCAACACCTTGGGCAATATCTGGACTCTGCTCATGGATAAGGCTCAAAACGCCGCAGGTCTCGCAGTCAAAACCATACTTAGCGCGGTCGTAGCCAATATTTCTGAGGGTATTACGAACAATCTCCTGGACATCAACGTAAGATTGAGTGCGGATCTCTCCAGCTACCACAATAGTTCCTGTAGTAGCAAAGGTCTCACATGCACAACGAACGTTATCCAAGCAAGCTGGAACACCACTTGGAGAAACGTATCCACGCTCTTCAAGCTCCGCCTCTTTTGCCAGGATTGCATCAAGAATTGCGTCAGAAATCTGATCGCAAACCTTGTCTGGATGTCCCTCAGTAACACTTTCCGAGGTAAACAAATAGTTTTTGTGTGCCATGAACTATCCTTTCACGCATGGCTTCTCTGCTTATGCAGAATGTTTGCGTTCTTCTACGCGCAACTACTCTTACTATACCCATGGTTAACTCTTTTGAGCAGTAGCTCTTAAGAAAATTTGAAAAAAGAGCACCACAAGGGCACTCTTTAAATAGCATAGTTAACCTGGAATTATGCAAAAATACGTATGATTATCCATCTATTCCAATACCAGCAAGCGTCAAATCAAGAAGCTTCTGTGCAAGCTCATCAGAACCCTCAACACCACGTCGCTCTCCCATTAAACCAATAGCCGAGAGAACCAAAGCTCCTGTAATAGAACAGGCAGCAAGTCTTGAATCAACGCTTTGGCGAATAAATCCCTGCAATTTTCCCATCTCTAGCTGGTTAGCAAGGAGAACGACCACGCGGGAAAGCGGTCCCTCAATGTTGGTAATAAGCGCCTGCTCAGAACTTGCAAGCTTATTAATCAAAGCCAAAACAAGTGGCGAGTCAGGAAGAATATGTGAAGCCAGCTGAGCAATGATTGCATGGAGGGTCTCTTTTGAAGCAGGTTTATTGCCAATAGTGCGTGCAATATCTTTTGCTAACTCATCAACACTCTCATCAAAGATTGCCTGCAAAAGAGCTTCTCTATCAGAAAAGTAGTAATACAGCGCACCTTTTGAAAGACGAGCTCTATCAGAAATCTCACTCATTTTGAAATTGGTATTCCCACGAGCAAGCATGAGCTTAGTTGTCTCATGCATAATACGCTTACGTGTAGCTGCACTTTTCTTAGTACGAGCCTCGGCACGAATATGAGAAATGGAAGGCGCTGGAGCTTCAGGTTCTTCTGCAGGCTGCTGTTCATAAGCATTATGGTGTATGACTTCTAACGTAATATAATCGCGCTTCTCGCCCATGAACTCCCCCATAAGACACTATCCGTCATATAAAATGACGCCTCTCTGATAATTTTTTATGCTTACTATACCGTTTTGCCGAATCTAGAAAAATACAAAGGCCTGACTTTTTTATTGTTTTTATCTGGCACTCTTTATTATTTTTACCAATTACCCTTAGAGAGAATGGCGAGAAGATCTTCTTGTCTATTCTCCACTTGACCTGCTAAATAAAGCTCAAAAAGCCTACGTTGGCACACACCGACAGCAGGTCCTGGCTGAAGAGAAAGTGCTTCCATAATTTCTGCGCCCGAAACGCACAGCTCTTGCGGATGCTGAGCAATTTCTTGTTTTGCCTCGTGTAAGAGGAGCTCTCTCATAGCTTCAAGCGTTACTGCGTAGCTGCGATACGGATTTGCTTTTGCCAAGGCATCAGCCTGCTTCAACGTCAAAAGGTCATACGCAAGGGCAATGCCATCCGATTTACTTGCCTCAGCTAACAGGGCAATCATATGCCTGAGAGACGTTGTTGTAATATCCACATCATAGTCATGTAATGCTACAAGAGCACAAACTTCATTGCTCAAATGCTGCGATAAAGCCAAACGTTTAAGCAAGGCTTTTGCTACGATTGCACCTTTTTCTGGATGACCGTAAAAATGTCCTCTACCATCTGCGTCAACGCTAAACATTTCTGGCTTTGCAATATCATGTAGAAGAGCAGCCCACCTAAGAGCGGGAGTAGCACACCCTGCTGTAAGAGCCTCTGTTGCAGAGCATACCCGAGCAGTATGCTCCAGCACGTCATAAGCATGATACGGACTTCTTTGATCAAAGTTTTGAAGTGGCAAGAGCTCTGGAATTGCTATCGCTAGAACAGGAAATCCCAGCTTGATAGCATGGGCAATATGGCCAGCCTCAACAATTTGAGCCACTTCCGAGCCAATGCGCTCAGATGCAACCTGAGAGAGTAGCGGCGCACACTCAGTAAGTGCCTGATGTGTTTTCTCCTCAATTGAAAACGAGAGCCTGCACGCAAACCGCAAGGCACGCAGCATGCGAAGAGCATCCTCTGTAAAGCGAACCTTAGGCTTCCCAACAGCGCGAATTACACGTGCAGATAAATCTTCTTGACCGCCATAAAGATCAAGCAATCCCCTCTTTGGGTGATATGCCATTGCATTAATAGTGAAGTCTCTACGAGCAAGATCTTCCTCTATACAAGAGACAAACTGCACAGAATCAGGACGACGACCATCAAGATATTCTCCGTCACAGCGATACGTTGTGACCTCAATAGGGTGCTTTTCGACAACAGCAGTAACGGTTCCATATGCAATACCTGTTTCATGCACAGGAATGTCTGCAGCCTCAAAAGCCGCTTTGCTCTGCTGCCACGTTGCCGATGTTGTGATGTCAATATCATGGGCAAATGAGCCGCGTAGGGCGTCTCGTACCCAGCCCCCTACAATCCACGCCTCAAATCCGGCATCTTCAAGAGCTTCTAATGCACGCAACGCGTAGGTGGGAATCTGTAAATTCACAGGACGAGAAAGGCATGGTGAAGAGCTGTTTTTCTGTATGCTCATGGCCATTCCTTCCGCAGTTGTTGATGGGAAAAGTATACATCCTTCACACGTCATTCACATCCTTCCTGCGGTTTTAAAATGACAAACATTTGTTCTAGATTTTTCTTTACTTCTTCCCCATTCGTGATAGTCTAAGTATACGAACAGACGTTCTATTTTCAAGTAGAAAGTTGCTGCCATGGATACTCTTGATAAACTCACCATACTTGCAGATGCAGCCAAATTTGACGCGGCGTGCACTTCTTCTGGTGTAGACAGAGATCCGCAGGCAGGAAAGGTAGGAATGGCCTCAGCAGCAGGTTGCTGCCACTCATTTACCCCTGATGGTCGCTGTATTACGCTGCTAAAAGTTTTACTTTCTAATGCTTGTTGTTATGACTGCGCTTACTGCGTCAATAGATCTTCTGCACAAACCAAGCGAGCTACCTTTACACCACAGGAATTAGCCGAGCTTACCGTAGATTTCTACAAAAGAAATTACATAGAAGGACTTTTTCTTTCCTCAGGTGTTATAGGGTCACCAGACCACACCACAGAACTCATGATTGAATGTCTCTCCTACCTCAGAAATGAGTTGCTGTTCAACGGCTATGTTCATGCAAAAGTAATTCCTGGAACAGACCCAGACCTTATTGACACTATTGGTCGGTTGGCAGATAGGCTCTCCGTCAACTTGGAATTACCTAGCTCAACCTCACTTACTAAACTTTGCCCTCACAAAAATGCTGAAACAATTACTAAACCCATGTCCTTCATTCACCGCCTGCGCGTCTCCGAAGAACGTCAATTGCTTGAGGCTAAAAATGCATCAAAGGGCATTGTGAAGTCTGTCGGTAAGTCTAAGGGCATTATTATTCCCAGTCAGAAGAAAATCATAAAAGAAGGTTTAGCTCTACGTTCCAACTGTTTAAAGAACACGTTTATGCGCTCATCAAGGGTATCTTCGGGCAAGAGGTCCTTCTCGCCTGCTGGGCAATCAACTCAAATTATCATTGGAGCCTCTCCAGAATCGGATAATCAAATATTGCACTTGTCTCAAGCGCTTTACCAGCAATTTGAGTTAAAACGAGTATTCTTTTCTGCCTATATTCCTGTTATAGAAGACAATCGTCTTCCTGAGCTGGATACTCCTGTCCCCCTCCGCAGAGAGCACCGGCTTTACCAGGCTGATTGGCTTATGCGCTACTATGCGTTTTCTCCTGATGAGCTTGTTTCTCCGGAAGCGCCTTGGCTTGATTTAGAAATTGATCCAAAGCTTGGTTGGGCACTGGCACATCTTAATCAATTTCCTGTAGAGATTATGGATGCTCCCCTAGAAATACTTTTACGGGTGCCCGGTATTGGCCCTACCGGTGCACGAAGAATTATTGCTGCAAGAAGACGGTCTTGTCTCACCTTTGATGATCTTAAACGGCTAGGAATACAGCTCAAACGATCACACCATTTTCTCACCTGCTGTGGCGTAAGAGATGCCTCAGCCCCACTTGACCAAGAACTGATTAAACAGAGGGTAATTGCTGATGCCAAAGCAAGTTCGTACAACAAAACAAGACGTCGTATTGAGTCCTCTCAACTCAGGCTCTTCTGATCAAAGTGTAGAGCTTATCTCGCTTGTTCAGAGGCTTACAAGACTCTCCAAGCCTCAGAAGGTTGTTATCTCCTGCAATCCAAGCTTAGAAGGCGTTGTAGGGGCTGTAGGGCTCACCTATCTCTCGCATGCTAACCCAGCACACGTACGTCTTGTTAGAGAAAGCTTTTGTCAGCCTAGTCTTGGGGAGCATGTTCTCTGTGGACCAGACCCCTCTGATGACTCAGTAGTTGCCTTAGCTAGACGAGTTCTTATAGGCCTAGAGAAGAAGGTAGGAACAAAAGAAATCACACGTCGCATTGTTTTGGCATGTGCTTCAGATGCTCATACGATGCCGGAGATTGTGCATAGGTACATCCGTCTTGCATTCTCCTATGGTGTAGGAGCCCTTGAAGATATTGCGGACCCAACCGTAGCAGAATTTAACGCATTAGCCAGGCAAGTAGAAACTGAGCGAGAGCACACGCGTCAATTTGTTCGATTTTCTCGCATGTCAGACGGCTCTTTCATGTCTGTGTTTCAGCCTAATGCAAACGTAGTACCACTAACCTGCAATTACTTTGTCAAACGGATGAGCACGGAACGATTTTTTATTGTTGATCCAGCTCACCATATAGTCAGTTTTTATGCCCCAGAAATGAAGACCTTTGGAACCATTCAGCTTGATGACACTTCTTTAGAAGAGCTGCTCTCTAGAACAGACCTTGCAACTGATGAGAAATACGTGCAAGCCATGTGGAGACGCTTCTACGAAGGAGTTGGTCTAGAAGGTCGCGGACCTGCAGAGAGGGGTTACGATTTGCGCGCTCATTGGATGCCAAAGCGTGTTTGGCAAGGGCTTCCTGAGCTTACCGCAACCACAAGTGCAGAAGCTGCGCGTAGCCAAGGCGTACCCGCTCGCTATCAGGGGCGAGAAAACAGAAAGGATGTGCATCATATAGAACAAAAGCAGGCGTTTAACCAAGAGCTTACCTCTGGGCTGTAAGGTTGCTGCTCAAGAAGACTTATAACAAAAAAGCGCCCAGCAGAGCTGAGCGCTTATCAGTACAAAGGTAATGACCTAAGACTTAATCAAGATCGTTGAAGTCACCAGCTGCAGGTGCAGGTGCAGAAATCTGAGTCTGCTGAGCTGCAGGCTGAGCAGCATTCTGGGAACCAGTTGGAGCATTGTTGGTAAGAACAGTCTCTGGGAAGACAGAGTCTGCGTCATCCAGGAAGTGCTGGAGGAGCTTACGGTACTCAGCGCGGAAGTCCTCACGGGACTGCTTGAGGCGATCAATCTCATCAAGCTCAGTCTGCTTCTCTGCAAGAGCCTGACGGATAACCTCACGAGCCTTCTGGTCTGCCTCGTTGCGGATGCGCTCAGCATTTGCACGAGCGTCTGCAACAAGCTTATCTGCGCTCTGCTGAGCAACAATGAGGACCTGAGAAATCTGGTGCTCGGATGCAGCGATAGCGGCTGCGTTTGTCTCCTCAACAGAAGGAACGCTTGCGTTCTCCTCAAGGTTTGCAACCTGAGCCTGTGCTGCAGCGAGCTGCTGCTCAGTGCTGGTCAGACGGCCCTTAAGGTCAGCGATCTTTTGAAGCATTGCATCAACCTCAGAAGAGAGCTGCTCAAGAAATGCGTCAACTTCCTCTGGATTGTAGCCGGTCTCAGCAGGAGAGAATGTCTGCTGCTCGATGTCTGCTGGTGTGATTGCCATCTTTGTTCCCTTTCAGTCTGCGAGTAGACGTACCACACATCATAACTACTCAGTTTGTAATTAAAGACAAACTAGTTTCCTATATTAGTATAAGACCCAGCGTCGAAATGGCAAAACGTTCCACAAGATTAAGCACAAAAAGCGCAATAATCGGTGAGAGGTCAACGCCAGAAATTGGAGGAATTACGTTCCTAAACACACTGAGGTATGGCTCAACAATTTTGCCAATTCCCTCAAGGACGTGATTGAACTGGTCGTTAGAAACGGTAATCCAAGAGGACAGGCACCATACCACAATGCAGAAGCTGTAAATCCTCAGCAAAGTATAAAGCGCATTTATGACATAATACGAAAACACAAAAACCTCCAGTTACCTGGTAATCTCGCCCTCATCAGCAAGCTTATCCAGATCAGACTGAGATAAAGAAATGCCATGAGGAAGTACAGCAAAAACGCGGTCAGCAACTTCTTCAACAGCGCCGTCAAGTCCATAAGAAAGACCAAAACTGAAGTCCAAAATTCTTTTAGCAACCTCAATGTTGGTGTTCTTAAAGATAAGGACAACTGGCTGACCAGTACGAACACGACGAACTACCGACTGAACATCGTCATAAGAAACAGGACGAAGAACGTATGGTGGCAGCTGTCCGGAATAGCTTGTACGGCTCACAGGACGAAGACCAATATCACCAGGAGTTGGCAGATTTGGACTCACAGTATGCTCGTAAGAAGGAGTGTATCCAGAAGGCTCCTGACGAGATGCATACGCAGAAGCACGGGAGCGCATATCCTGCTGAGGATTGTAAGAAGCGGCTGGATTGGTGCTGATTGGCTTGCCAGAGCGCGTATACACAGAAACACTCTCTGCCTCTGGTCTGGATGGATTACCCAGCAGTCTATTGGAAGAGCCTTGCTGTGCACGATCATCGTACGAACGTGGAGAAGCTTCGTCTACCTCGTCATAGCCTTCGTCGCCATAATACTCATCGTCGTAGTACTCATCGTCCTGACCACCACGAAGCTTTGCTCTTAGCGTATCAAGAATGCTCATCATTGTGCCTTTCTGTAACGCACGTAACTTCTTACTACTGTATCAAAAACTTGCAACTATTTTAGTGCCTACTCAACGTATAGGCTGAGTCAAACAATACTCGACCCAGGCGAATAGTCGTAGAACCCTCTTCAATGGCATACGTAAAGTCATCACTCATACCACATGAAAGAACATCTAACTTCAAACCAACTTGTTGGCTCAAGCGATCACGCAATTCTCGAAGTCCTGAGAATGTTCTCTTGGCGCGCTCTGGATCATCTTTTGGTGCCATAGTCATCAGACCCACAACAGAAATGTGCGGAAGCTCAACAATCTTTTGAATAGACTCAGACACTTCTTCTGGCGAGAAACCCGATTTTGAGGCTTCAGCGGAGACGTTTACCTCAAGTAAAACAGATTCCTCAGTACCCTTTACCTCAGCACGCTTTGAAACCGCCTCTGCAAGATGTTCGGAAGAAATTGAATGAATGTAGCGAACCTTACCAACTACCTGGTTAATCTTGTTCTTCTGAAGATTACCAATCATGTCAAAAGATATCTCAGACGCAAAAGGAGTTTCAGATAAACACGTCAGTTTATGTGTCAGCTCTTGTGGGCGATTCTCGCCAAAAACCCTATAGCCTGCCTTATAAGCTGCAAGGACGGCCTCAACAGGTACGGTTTTGGAGACAGCTACAATTTCAATCTCAGAGGCGCTTCTGCCGGACTTTTTTGCAGCATCCGCCACAAGTGATTCAATCTGAGCTCTACGAGCCTTTATAAACTCAAGATATTCGTCTGAATCGTACGTCATAGCCATCATCTCTTGCGGTGAATACATCAACATCTTACGTAAACGTTTAACGACTTTTTTATAGACCTAAACGCCTTCTCCGATAGCGCTAAACGTCTTCTACCCAACTTTCAGCCATGTAAGCAACAGCTGCATGTCTTCCACACTTGCCATGCTCCGCTCGGTACGAGAAGAACCGCTCAGTTGTAGAGGCGGTCGAGTCAGTAACCTCTTCAATAGAAGACGCGCGTACACCAGCATCTACCAGTGCGGCTCTGACGGCATATCCAAGATCTAAGTACCTCTCGCCAGATGCACGGTCTACAACTCCGGGACCAAACTCTTGTGAGAACATCTGAATGAGCTCCGGAGAAACCTCGTAGTCAGCGCCGCCAATGTGCGGACCAATGTAGGCCTTGACCTCGGAAGGCTCAGCGCCAGTTACCTGGCAAAGCGCCTCGGTTGCGCGTGCAGAAATGCGGGCAATTGTGCCTTTCCAGCCAGAATGCGCCACCGCAAATCCACCGGGAGCCACAAGAATTACGGGCACACAATCGGCAAAAGCCAACATCACAGGCGTATTTTGAACCGTACATACTATGGCGTCTGCACCAGCTTCCGCCTCAGCTTTAGTCAGTTCAAAAGCCTCTGATGTATTGGAAGTCAGGCAAACTACCTTGCTTCCGTGTACCTGATGAGGAATAAGGAGTTGCGAGAAAAGCTCGCCAGCTCCAAGAGCCTCTAAGACCAGCTGGCGGTTCTTTTGCACCTGTTGCAGATTGTCTCCACACCTACTGCCCAGATTGAGGGAAGCAAACTCCCCTTCTGAAAAACCGCCAGTACGCTCAGTAAATGCGAGCGTGACCCCGCATGGAACCTCAGGATCCATGAGCAGGGTCACGCCGTGTAAGCACTGTCTATTCAGCGCGCACATATTTAGATGCGGCTACGCTTAAGGAAGTCTGGAATATCAAACTCTTTCTCATTAGAAGAGTTGTTGGTGCGAGCAGGCTGTGGCTGAGCAGCTACAGGACGAGTTGGCTGTGGCTGAGCAGGACGGCTTGGACGGCTTGCGCTCTGGGTGTTCAGGGTTGGAAGCTGCTGCTGAACGTTAGAGTCATTGAAGCCGGTTGCGATAACGGTTACGCGAACCTGATCGCCCAGGGACTCATCAACAACAGTACCAAAGATGATGTTTGCGTCAGGATCAACGTTCTTAGCAACCAGGTCAGCTGCCTCGTTAATCTCCTGAATACCAAGATCTTTGTTACCAGCAATAGAGAGAAGAACGCGGGTTGCGCCCTCAATAGAGCTCTCAAGCAGGCGGCTAGAGATTGCCTCAGTTGCAGCATCAGCAGCGCGGTTATCACCAGCAGCAATACCAATGCCCATCATTGCGCTACCTGCGCCCTTCATGATGGTGCAGACGTCTGCAAAGTCGAGGTTGATCAGGCCAGGAACAGTGATGAGGTCGGTAATACCCTGGGTGCCCTGGCATAGAACATCGTCAGCCATGCGGAATGCCTCAAGCATGGTGGTTTTCTTCTCAGAAAGATCAAGCAGACGATCGTTTGGAATAACAATGAGAGTATCAACATTCTCGGAAAGAGTCTTGATACCGTCAGCTGCAGAACCATAACGACGACGGCCCTCGAAGGAGAATGGCTTAGTAACAACGCCAACGGTCAGTGCGCCAACGTCATTCTTTGCAATATCAGCAACAACTGGAGCAGCACCGGTACCAGTACCGCCACCCTCACCAGCAGTAATGAAGACCATATCAGCGCCAGCAAGTGCAGCCTTGATCTCGTCGCGGCTATCCTCTGCTGCTTCTTTACCAACCTCAGGGTTAGCGCCAGCACCAAGACCCTTGGTGATGTCAGTACCGATGTGAACCTTAATGTCAGCATCGGAGATTGCAAGTGCCTGTGCATCGGTGTTTACAGCAACGAACTCAACGCCACGGATGCCTTCTTCAATCATGCGGTTGACAGCGTTAGTTCCGCCGCCACCAACGCCAACAACCTTGATAACAGCAAGATAGTTGTTAAGGGTATCGGTGTCCTTAATCATGTCTTCCTCCTTGAGGCACGCTTGTGCCCGTTTGTCCCGGAGCGCGACTGCGCTTAGGCTACGTTTATGCGCTCGCAGAACCGCTGTATAAAACCCTAAACCTCAAGTTAAGGCTTACGCTTCATGCAAAGCGGGGTATATTTGCACAACTGACCCATACAAGTCAAATAATATGTAGAAATTGTGAAGAAACCTGGTAAACGGTAGGAAACTATTCCCTAACGGCGCGCATTGTCTGCGCGTTTACCTACGAAACACCAGAACCAGACTGAACATTTCCGGTAGAAACGCGCCTATAGGTTGGGCTTGCAGGTGTTCTTACGTTCAAGTACGTAAGCTCTCCTGGGAACTGCTTAAGCATTGCCAGAATCACTTTTTCTTTGTCAGCAATCTGTGTTGGAGAGCCCAAAGCAACCTGTACACCGTTGGTTAGGGTGACAGAGATTGCATCAACGCTACTTGCTGAGTAACTCACAATTTGCGAAGTAAGCTCTGATGAGAACGTAGACTGATACTGCATAACCGCTTGAATTTCTGCGTCTGTTGCTGTGGTGCCTGCTACAGGAGAAACTGTTGCAGGAACATCTGTGATAAGCAGCTCACCTTCTGAGGTTGCCTTCTCAAGCGCAACAGTAGCGGTAGTTTTTCCTTCTGGTACGTTGAGCTGATCTGCCTCAAGCCAGACGTTATTCTCGCCCAAATACCATGCAACCGGACCAGAAGAAAGCGCCACTATGGCTGTAACCTTACGCTCTGTGATAGTAATGCGCAGCGTATTGGGGAACTGCCTCTCGTACGTTGCAGAAGCTACCCAAGGGTCCTTCTGAAGTTCTTGGGTAATAAGGGACTCATCCATATTGAGCAGCGTTGTTCCCTCTTCTACTGCAATGAGCTTTTGAATTTGCTCGTTAGAGACGTGCTCTGTCGGCTCAACCTGAATGTTGGTAATAGCAAAGACTGAGGAAGAGCGTAGGACGAGAAAAGCAATGCCAGCGAGAAGGGCGAGGCTAAGCAAAACGATAAAGGCCGTGCGTACTGCCTTAAACGATACCTTTCTGCTGTGTTTAATGCGCTCAGCACGAGCTTGAGCTGCAGTTTTTGTAGCGTTATTTGGCTTTTTGGCAGAAATCTTTTTAGCAGAAGGCTTGGCATTAGAAGCTGTAGCCTCAACCTTTGGCTTAGGCTTAAAGGCCTTACTCATAAAAGAAGGCTTAGTAGCCCCTGCCGTCTGAGCAGCACCAGACGATAAAGGCTCCCTTTTTGTGCCCTTACGGCGCGTTGTTTGCTTTGAAGTATCTTCTGCCATATCTTCCCTATGCCCCAAAACCCAGAAGTTTAACCTCTGGCTGAAGATCAATGTCAAACTTTTCTTGTACCGCATCGTGTGCTCTGCGCATAAGTGCAATGACATCTGAGGCGGTGGCGTTGCCGGTATTCACAATAAAGTTGGCATGAACATCAGAAATCTGTGCGCCGCCTTCAGTAACTCCCTTAAGACCACACTCTTCAATAAGTGCTCCCGCAGACCTACTACCTGGATTCTTAAAAACAGAACCGCAGCAAAGCTGACCAGTTGGCTGAGTATTTCTTCTACGCTGCAAGAGTGTATCCATGCCAAGAGCAACTTTAGGACGATTAGATGCTGTCAGCGCAAACGTTGCCTCAAGAATGATCTCATCTGGTGCAAACGTAGTGTAGCGATAACCCCATTCAATCTCGAAGGCATCGTAGCGTACAAGACCCTTGCCAGGCTTTAGCACCACGCAATCACGGACGGCTTTACCAATCCAATCATGCCTGGTACCTGCATTCATCGAAAGAGCACCGCCGATAGTTCCGGGGATACCAGCACACATCTCAAGGCCAGAAAGACCTGCTTTCATGGCCTCATTGCAAACGCGTGCCGTAAGCGCACCTGCACCTGCAGTAATGAGGTTATTCTCGCCAACTGAAATGGTAGAAAGCTCATCGTCGAGCACAATAACGCAGCCGTTGTAGCCCTTATCAGAGACAAGAATGTTTGAACCCTTGCCCAAAAGCACCCAATCAACTCGATTAGCTGCAAGCACCTCAAGCACACGCACCAACGCCGCATGACTGTGAACAGCAGCAAAAAGCGACGCCTTACCACCAATCCTAAAGGAGGTATGGTGGCTCAGCGGCTCATCTTGCTTGATTGTTGCATCAAGGGCCCCAGAAAGGCTTACATAGGCGTTAAACAAGCTCACGACAGAGGTCCTAGTGGTTCTGAAGACGCTCTTTGAGTGCGCGGATAAACATTGGTCCAATCTGAGTGACGTCACCTGCGCCTTGAGTAATCAGCAGATCTCCTGGTTTAACCGTATCAAGAAGGTCTGCGATAAGATCGCGGCGAGAAGGAATGTAGCGCACGTCAGAAACAGTATGAGCAGCCTCAACCCTTGAAGAGACAGTCTTGCCCGAGACACCTGGAATAGGCAGCTCACCTGCTGAGAAGACATCCATGACGCGCAAAACGTCAATGCCATCAAATGCATGGGCAAACGAATCCGCCAAATCCTGCGTTCTGCTGTAGCGATGTGGCTGGAAAACAACAACAACGCGCTTGAAGCCAAGTGGAAGAGCTGCAGACATGGTTGCTGCAATCTCAGTTGGATGGTGGCCGTAATCGTCTACAACGGTAATACCGTTGATGTCGCCTACGTGTGTAAAGCGACGGCGTGCGCCCTTGAACTGCGAAAGCGCCGCTGCGGCCTCCTCAAGATCAAAACCAAGAGCATCAGCAACAGCAATTGCCGCGGTTGCGTTAGCAACATTGTGCTTACCTGGGTTCGCAGGAAGCACCACAGAGATGGTTTGACCAGATGGCGTCTTGATAGTCAAAGGATTCTCAATTCCAGCTTTTCTCTCCTCCTGCGTGCAAACAAAGTCACAGCTTGGGTCAAAGCCGTACGTGACCACGTGCCTACCGGTTGACTGAGCAAGCTCAACGTAATGGGGATTATCGCCGTTGATAACAACAGTTTCTTCCTTATCAAGCAAGCTCATAAACTCACAGAAGGTCTTCTCGATATTCTCGAGAGAGCCGTAGTGGTCAAGGTGATCTGCCTCAATATTGGTGACAACAACCACGTTAGGGTTAAGGAACATAAACGAACCGTCAGACTCGTCCGCTTCGCAGACAAAGTACTGGCCGTTGCCGTTTTTACCGTTGGTATCGTAGCCCTCAACAACGCCACCAATCAAAAATGATGGATCAGCGCCAAGTTTGTCCAACATGGTAGCAACCATAGAAGACGTGGTGGTCTTGCCATGAGTGCCTGCAACAGCAATGGTCTTGCGGCCGCGCGACAAATACGAGAGCATCTTAGCGCGAGGCCAAATAGGAATGGAAAGTTCACGTGCGCGAATGACCTCTGGGTTTGTCTCTGGGATTGCGGTTGAGGTAACAATGACATCAGGCATCACAGCGTCAATAGTGGCTGCGGTGTGGCCGATGCTTACCTGAATACCTGCGTCTTCAAGCTCTCTAACATAATGCGAGCTCTTTAAATCTGAGCCGGTAACGGTGCAGCCGCGCTCGTGCAGAACAAGCGCAATTCCGCTCATACCTGCGCCACCAATTCCAATAAAATGTGCACGCGAGATGGTCTTCTCGCCCATGGAATCTGCCATAAGAGAGCCTTTCCAAGTATTGTTATCGTTTGAGTCTTGGACATACCAAGACATGTTTACTCTAACGCAAAACCGAATGTTTTATGCGCCACAAACGGCACTTTCCACAGCGTCAGCCACAAGAGATGCGGCGCTGCGCTGGTCAAGTGTGGCAGCAGCCTCAGAAAGCCTTTTGCGCTGATCTGCGTTGTCTACCAGATCAAAGAGAGCTGTCGAGAAGGTCGTGGTGCCCACCTGGTTATCTGGCACCAGAATGGCTGCTCCCGCATCCGACAACAGGTGTGCGTTAGTAGTCTGATGATCTGCTGTTGCCAAAGGATACGGCACCAAAATGCTAGGGAGCTCGAGCGCTGCAATCTCGGCCACAGAGGATGCTCCAGAGCGAGAAACCACCAGGTCAGCTGCTGCAAGGGTGGAACCCATGTTGGAAATGTAAGGCTTAATCTCCCAGCGAGCAGCCTCCTCGTCAGAAAGCTTCATAAGCGAGACAACCTCGTCGTAGAGCTTTTGGCCTGTTGACTGGATGATACGAAGGTTAGGACGGGAAAGAAGCTCCTGCTTAAGTGCAGCAAAAGTCTCGTTGATGCTACGTGCACCCAGACTGCCACCAAAGATAAGCAGCAATGTTTGATTGTCTGCAATACCCAGTTCTTGCCTCGAGGTGGCTCTATCAGCAGAAAGAACACTCTTTCGCACGGGATTTCCGGTGACCACAATGGTGTCTTGGGCTTTAACGCGTCCCTCAAAAGCCTTGCGAGCCTCTGGGAAGGCAATGCATACCTTGGCGGCTTTACCAGCAGATACACGGTTAGCAAGACCTGTTACCGAGTTCTGCTCGTGAATCAAATACGGGATGTGCAGCTTAGCGCAAAGTTGAAGCAAAGGCAGCTCAACGTAGGCGCCAAAACCAATAGCAACATCAGGAGCACCCTGCTCTTTGAAGCGCTTGTGCAGCTGCATCTTTGCGCGCTCAAGATTGTATGCCGCACTGATGAGCGTCCAAGGACGTCTGCGATCAAAGCCATTTACATGGATAGGCACAAGCTCAAAACCCGCCTCAGGTACCAGCGTACCTTCAAGCTTGTTGGGCTGACCGTAAAACGTAACCTGATGGCCGCGCTCACGAAGCTCCTCAGCTAGAGCCAGAGCTGGGTTAATGTGACCAGCGGTTCCACCTGCAGCAATTGCAACAGAGAGTTTCTTCTGTTCTGTCATGCAATCCATCTCCTAGAAATCAGCTATCGGCGAGCCCTGTTGTTTCCACGAAGCCTGTCCGATGCAGAAGGTCCCAAATCAATCCTGCGCCTTCCGGAGGCATCTGTCGTAATGCGGCCTTGAGGGGCGTCGTCATCTCTTGAGCGCAAAACGCCTCGTGATGGGCGCGCGGAGCTTTGTGCACTGCTCTTAGGGCGAGAAGAACGTGGGAGTGGCGTGCCTACTCCTACCCCACCGTCAACCATGGTAAGACCAGCAAAACCTGGAGCATCAAAGGTATCCTGCTCTTCAGCTATGCTCCAAGAAGCGCGCTGCCTATCGTACTCGGTTTCTGGAAGCCTTGACTGCCTTGAAACAGACATCAAAAGACCAACCATCAAGATACTAGACATGATGGTTGAACCGCCGTATGAGATAAACGGCAGTGGCTTACCAGAAAGAGGCAAAAGGCCCAAAACACCACCGATGTTAACAAAGGCCTGGATGATAAACATAGAGGTACAACCTGCAGCAATAAGCCTGCCGGTCAAATCTGGTGCATAGCGAGCAATCTTAAAGCCTGCCCATACCAGGGCGCCAAATACAACCAAAAGACCCAAAACGCCAATAAAGCCCAGCTCTTCTCCAATAACCGCAAAAATAAAGTCATTGTGAGCCATAGGCAGATAGGAATATTTCTGGCGAGAAAAACCAAAGCCAACACCAAAAATACCGCCAGAGCCAAAAGCATAAAAGCCCTGTGCAAGCTGATAACCTGCACCGTAATAATCAGCCCAAGGGTTGAGCATAGTCACAACGCGAGCACGAGAATAATCATCTTTAAGAGATAAGAAGGCAAAGCCAATAAAACCCACAACAGCAATAGTTACCAGAACTCTTCGATCAAAGTCAGAAAGATAGCCAATGACCAGAAGCGTTCCCACAATAATCAGCGTGGAACCCTTATCTGGCTGAGCCAAAATTAAAGCAAGCGGAACAACTGCGGCAATAGCAAACTTTTTAAAGAACTCCATCTGATCTATGGTCTGATCGATAAAGTACTGCTGAGCCAAGTACGAGACAGAAATTAAGATGGTAATCTTTGCAAACTCAGACGGCTGGAAAGAAAACGGTCCAATTGAAATCCAACGGGTTGCACCATATGCATCAGCGCCAGCAATAGGAGTAAAAATAATTGCTAGCATTCCAATGGTCACAATCCAGATAGGTACCTGGAAGTTTCTTACTACTGCGCGGTAGTCAATGCGAGAAACAATAAACGCTAACGCAACTCCCGCCGCAGCAAAGCCAAGCTGACGCTGCACGTAGTAGAAGGGGTTGTAGCCCATGTCCTCAGAAGTCATTGCAGAAATCGAGGATGCAGAATAAATCATTACCAGGCCAAAGCAAACCAGAATAGCCGTTGACACTAGAAGCACCAGACGAGGCTGCATAAAACGCTCTGGAATAGCACCAAAGCGGCCTTTAGCCTGTGAGCCCTCGGAAGATTTCTGGCGAGAAGTACGTGGTTGCTGCGCGCGCTCCCCTGTTCTGTTTCTGCTGGTAGCCATTATCGACCGCTCTCTTTTTGAGCAAGATCTGCCACCAGCTGTTTAAAGACACGACCACGCTGAGCCATGCCTGTGAACTCGTCAAATGAGGAACATGCTGGTGAGAGAAGCACTACAGAACCTGGACGAGCAAGCTCTACCGCACGGTCAAAAGCTTCATGCATATGAGGCTCTTCTACCACTTCTGCATGGCCGCCAGAAACGCGGCGAAGCGCCTCTGCAAAGCGAGGACCTGCCTCTCCAAAGCAGATTGCGTATGCACAGGTAGTGGACACCTTCTGAGCAAACTCATCAAGCTCTGTGCCCTTATCGTGACCGCCAAGTAGCAAAATAATGTCTTTGCCTGGGAACGAAGTTAATGATTTTTCAACTGAATCAGTGTTTGTTGCTTTGGAATCGTTAACGTACAAAACACCATTAACCGTATCAACTGGCTCAATTCTGTGCTCAAGCGGCATAAAGTCCAACAGGGCATGCCTAATAGAAACAATATCAAGTCCCAGGAATAGGCCACATGCAGCTGCAGCAAGAGCGTTGAGTGCATTGTGCGCTCCCCTAATGTGGAGTGCATCAGCTGCTACAAGCTCCATCTCTTTACCAGATAGCCTGACTACCAGCGCACCAGTGCGTACAAAGGCGGCGTTTTGTGTACCGGGATCTGTCTGAGCAAGATGGCATACGGCAATGCCTCGAGCCTCAAGGCGAGAAGACACGTCTTGGCAAAACTCATCCAAGTCAGAAACAATTGCCAGGTCATTTGCATCAAGGTTGGCAAAAATCTTCTCTTTAGCTGCTGCATACGCCTCGAGCGAACCATGCCACTCAAGGTGATCAGGTGTGATGTTTAAAAGCATCGCAACGTGAGGATGCAATTTTTGAGTAGTAGCAAGCTGGAAGCTTGAAAGCTCTGCTACAAACCAGCTCTTAGGTTTTCTCTCTGCAAGTTGGTCCGTAATAGTTAATCCGATATTGCCAACAGCGCTTGCATCAAGGCCTGCATACTGCAGGATTGACGTGGTCAAACTTGTGGTAGTAGTTTTACCGTTTGTGCCGGTAATGCCAATCCACTGTGAAGGGCTCTCTTGATAAGCAAACTCTGGCTCACCCATAATCTGCTGAGAAGCTGCCTTTGCACTTAAGAACAGCTCAGAGGTGTCTGGAATACCAGGAGATGCAATAGTCAGGTCAAAGGTACCCTTAACCTGATCGGAGCCGCATTGTACCTGTACGCCTGAGTCTGCAAGCTCTTGGATCTTCTCGCCAACAGTAGCATCTGCGCCGCCCACAAGAGTTACGGAAGACACACGACCCTCTGGCTGCTGCAGCAAATACGTGCAGACAGAGACGCCGGTCTTACCAAAACCAAGAACACATACATTTCCAAGTGTTTCTAGAAGCGACACGCAAACGGTCCTTTCTAAGAGCAATATCTTTAGTGAAGCTGGAAGTACAGAGCAAAGCCCAGAGCAGCAAATGCGCCAGAAATAATCCAGAATCTAAAGACTACTTTTGTCTCGTTCCAGCCAAGTTTCTCAAAGTGATGATGCAGTGGAGCCATCAAGAATACGCGCTTTTTAGTTGCCTTGTAGCTTACAACCTGAATGATAACGGACAGTGCCTCGATGATAAAAAGGCCGCCCATGACCAGGGAAACTACCTCAGTCTTGGTAAGGACAGCCAGAGCTGCAAAGGCAGCGCCCCAGGCAAGAGAGCCGGTGTCTCCCATAAAAATGCTTGCAGGATAGCTGTTAAACCACAAAAAACCAATACAAGCGCCTGCGATAGATGCGGCAAAAACAGCAAGGCTACTCTCGCCATAGCGGAAAGCTACCGCAGCCATAAAAATCATGACGACCATAACGCAGCCACCAGCGAGGCCATCAAGACCGTCGGTCAGATTGACAGCGTTGGAAAGGCCTGCCATGAGCAAAAAGACAAAGAACAGGTACAACCAAGGAATAGAAATTACGCTTCCACCTAAATTGACGGTAGTAGTGAGGATGCCCAGGTTGATTTCAAGGCCACCAGGGAACGCAATAATAGGAGTAATGCCCCAAATATTGACTGCTGCCAGACAAAATGCCACAGAGATAGTAATGAGTCCAGCCATCTTCTGAGATGCGGTGAGGCCAAGGCTTCTTCCATGGGCAACGGACTCAATATCGTCCAGAAGGCCCAGCGAGCCCGTAAGCAGCATAGCAGCCATAGCAAGAATAAGATCGGTGTTCCACTGGGCAAGCGCAATACAGGTCAGCACAATGCTTACTAGCATAACAACGCCACCCATAGTAGGAGTACCCTGCTTAACCAGGTGCTGCTGAGGACCGTCAGCGCGAACCTGCTGACCCACTCCCTCTTTCTTCATCAGTTTGATAAAGAGCGGCATTAAAATCAACGTGATGATGCAGGAGACACCAAGCGCAACAAACACCTGGTATGTTGGGTAAATAGTCTGGTAAAACATTACTCGGTAACTCCTTTTACAAAAATATCAAGCTGAGCAGACCTCGATGCCTTGGCGAGAAGAACGTCTCCTCGCTTCAGTACTGGTCCGAGCACGGTAAGTGCTTCGTTGACATCGCTGAACTGTTCAATTTTATCTTCCGAGAAACCCATGACACGTGCGGCTTCAACCATTTCACGCGCGGCTCCCGTGCCAACAAAGGCAACAAGGTCTGGGTTCTTAGCGGCAATGTAAGCGCCCACATAACCGTGGAGGCGCTTCTCCTCTGGTCCAAGCTCGCCAATCTCTCCGATAAGAGCAATGCGACGGCCCTCTGCAGGCATCTGCATCAAAACGTCAAGGGCTGCAGCTGTAGAGTTAGGACTTGCATTGTAAGAGTCATCAATAATTTTGGCACCGCAGGTTGCATCAAGTACCGAAAGACGCATACGAGTGGCTGACATCTGCTCAATAGCTTCTGCTGCAGCATCAAGGTCAAGACCAAGCGTCTCTATAGCCTCAAGCGCCAAAAGAAGGTCGTCGACAACAACGCGACCAGGCACCTCAAGGGTTACCGTGCGCGACCAGCCAGAAGCAGCACTAATAGTGGCAGTTGGAAGGCCCTCCTCGTCAAGCGTGACCTGCTGCGCACTCATGACGTCAGCCTCTGTTGCGCCTACTGTCTTGCAAACAACGTGAGCAGGTCGAGCAAACTCATCTGCAATGAACTTGGTGTAGTCCCCTGCCGAAGCCTGAATAAGCGTAGGCTCAATTGAGCCAAATGCGCGCATGCCAGAAACAATCTCTGCCTTGGCGCGCGCAATGTTTTCTCGACTGCCGAGAAGACCGATGTGGCTGGTGCCAACGTTGGTAATGACCGCCACTGTTGGACGGGCAACAGAGGTAAGCCTGGTAATCTCACCGGCATGATTCATGCCCAGCTCAAGCACAAGTACCTCAGTGTCTTCTGGAGTAGAAAGCACCGTGAGAGGCAGGCCAATGAGGTTATTGTGGTTGCCAGCAGTAGCATGCACACGGCGGGTAGCGCCAATGCCACGACGAAGCATTTCTTTGGTAGTAGTTTTACCAACTGATCCGGTTACACCCACAACCAGCCAGTTTGGATGGGCTTCTCGCCAAGCAGCGGCAAGAGCCAGCAGAAACGCCTCACAGTCATCGTCAGCGGCTTCAAGAACGCTGACTCCTGTGGCGGCCAGGTTGTCGAGCAGATTGTCTGCTACAGGCTCAGATGCCACAACAACAGCAGCGCCCGCCTGGGCAGCAGATAAGAGATAGGAGTTTCCATTGACCTTCTCGCCAGCGAAGGCCACGAAGAGCGAGCCTTCCTGGACCTCACGAGAGTCAATGACGGCCGCGCCCGCAACCTCGCGGGTTCCACGGTGGAGCAGTCGTGCATTTGTAGCTGCGACTATCTGTTCAACCGAAAGCTTTACCATGAGCTCTCCTAGTTATTGATTGGTTGAATATTAAGGCGTGTAGCTGCGTCTTTTGCAAATTGCGAGAAGACCACAGCGGCAGACTGCGATGCAAGATGGTGGGTATCGTTAAGTCCAACGTAAACCATCAAATCAGATTCTGATGGATTCACGATACCGCAGAAGGAATCAACAAAACCGGAATTCTCGCCATACGAGCCGGTTTCTTCCACAACCTGCTGGCCCGTACCCGTTTTACCAGCAACGGTATAGCCATAGATACCTGCACGAACACCGGTACCCTCTTTGACAACGGTAGTCATCATGTCAAGCTCGGCCGAAGCTGTGGAAGCGGAAATAACGTCTTTAGTAGGCCAGGTAACCTCTTGACCGCCCTTAGAAACCATAAAGTGTGGAGTCACCATAGTTCCCTTATTAGCAACAGCGGTATATGCGCGAATGACCTGGATAAATGGGATTGCAAGACCCTGACCAAACGCCATGTTTCCGCCCGTTGGGCCTTCATATTCGTCCAGAGAGCGGACAATTCCTGTAGCTTCACCAGGGAAGTCAATGCCCGTGGTGTGGCCTATGCCAAACTTATCAATTCCTGCTGCAAAGCGCTCATCACCTATGAGCTGTGTCTCGAGGAAGGCCATACCAACGTTGGAGGAACGCCTGAGCATCTCTCTTACACTCATGTCCATGGCGCTGGTACGCCAGTCGTCGTCGGTAACCTTGTTATCGCCAACCTTGAGCTCAGTTGGAATGTTGAAGGTTGAATTTGGACCAAAGAGGTTATTGTCTATACCAATTGAGGTGGTAATTACCTTAAATACCGAGCCAGGCTCATAGATACTTGAGACGAGCTTGAGGTTGAGGGATTCGTAGTCAACGCCGTTATCGCTCTTAAAATCTGGCAGAGGGTACGAAGC
>CAUSVW010000010.1:0-45677 GCA_963535155.1 uncultured Atopobium sp. | reverse complement strand
TTGCCTATGGAGTAATTACGCATGCTTGATCGTTCTTCTCGCCCTGTACCTGGTAACAACGTTTCTGGCAAACATCGAAAATCGCTGTTTGCCAGTTTTCTTTCTTATTACGCTCCGCAAAAGCATCTGTTTATTCTGGACACTATCTGCGCCATCATTTTGGCTTGTATCGAGCTCGCGTTTCCCCAGATTTTGCGCTCGCTCACCAAGGGACTGTTTGTGCAGGGTAAAGACGCCATTCTCGGCAGCTTAGTATTCATTGCCGTTGGGCTTGTGGTCATGTACTTTGTCCACTTTCTGTGTCGCTACTTTGTTATTAGCTGGGGACACATCATGGGCGCGCGCATGGAAAGCAAGATGCGAGAAGACCTGTTTGACGCCTACGAGCGCATGAGCTTCTCGTATTACGACCGTCACAAGACGGGCGATCTGATGAGTCGCCTGGTATCCGACTTGTTTGACATTTCAGAGACGGCGCATCATGGTCCTGAGTACCTGATTATTGGCTTGCTTGAGATTGCCGGCTCTTTTGTCATTCTGGCTTTTATTAACGTACCCCTTACGCTGGTGCTTGCTGGAATCGCTGCAGTGTTGGTAGTGTTCAATTTCTTTGCCAACATGCACATGCGCGGCATTTTTAAAGAGAACCGCATGCGTATTTCCGACGTAAATACCCAGCTAGAGGACTCACTTTCTGGTATTCGCGTGGTTAAGGGCTTTGCGGCGGAAGATCACGAGCGTAAGAAATTTAGAGCAAGTAACTCGGCATACTTAGACTCCAAGGCCAATATGTACCAGGCTATGGGCAGGTACCAAGCGGCAATTTCAGGCATGATGGGTGTTTTGAACACTGTTGTGTTGGTTTTGGGCGGCTGGATGATTGCTCAGGGTCAGATGCAAGCCATTGACCTGGCTACGTATGCACTCTATATCTCGCTGTTTACCACGCCAATTATGAACATTCTGAACTTTACTGAGACATTCCAGAAGGGTCTTGCTGGTTTTAAGCGATTCACAGAGATTCTTGAAACGCAGCCTGACATTCAAGATGCATCTGATGCCCGGGACATTCAAATTACCGCGGGTGAGATTATCTACCAGGATGTTCATTTTGCTTACAACAATGCTGAAGAGGTTATCGACGGCTTGAACCTTCATATTGAGAGTGGAAAAACCGTTGCACTGGTTGGACCTTCTGGTGGAGGTAAGTCTACTACCTGCGCTTTATTGCCACGATTCTACGATGTGACAAGTGGCAGTATCACCATTGATGGGCAGGATATTCGCTCCGTTACGCAGCATAGTTTGCGCTCGGCAATTGGCATGGTCCAGCAAGACGTGTACCTCTTTGATGGTACTATCGCGGAGAACATTGCATACGGCTGCCCTGAAGCTTCTTCAGAAGACATTGCGCTGGCAGCAAAGCGTGCAAACATCGCCGAGTTCATTGAATCGCTGCCAGATGGATATGACACGCAGGTAGGACAGCGTGGAACCAGACTTTCTGGTGGACAGAAGCAGCGCATTTCTATTGCGCGTGTATTCCTGAAGAACCCGCCGCTACTCATTTTGGATGAGGCTACTTCCGCTCTGGATAACGAGTCCGAGCGTGCGGTCCAGGAGTCCCTTTCCGAGCTGGCAAAGAACAGAACCACGCTGGTCATTGCTCACCGTCTTTCCACGATTATGGGCGCCGATGAGATTATTACCATCAACCAAGGCCGTGCAGTTGAGCGTGGAACTCACGATGAACTGCTAGAAAAAGGCGGAATCTACGCTCATTACTATCAAATGCAGTTTGGTGGTGCACCAAACATCGCAAGGCGGTAAAATAGAGCATTAAGTGCTTTGCGAACTGCGGCTAGCGACAGCAATCGTTCTTCTCGCGATGCGCTTAACCGCAGGTTTGCGGTTTGCAACTTGCGGCTTGCAACTTGCGGTCTGCGACTTGCAGCTTGTAAACCGACGGGTGGAACTAAAGAGCAAGAGTCAACGCATCGCACGCTTTAAAGTGTGTTTATGCAGGTTGAATGAGAGAGCTACATGGCTAAAGATGATGCAGAACGTTCACGCTTTGCGCGCCGACAGAAGGGTGCGCTTGATGCTGACGCAGCTGAAGAATTGTTTACCAAGGTAGACGAGACGGGTCATCCTAACGAGGAACGCGCAGCTCTAGAGCGTGCTCGCAGGCAGGGTGGAGCTGTGGCAGTGGACGTTGATCCACTTTCGGGATCTGACCCTTCGGGCTCAAATATCGAGAAGGTCATTACAAAGACGGCAGTCCTTTTTGTTTTGGTTTTCCTGGTAATCGTAGTTCTGATGCAGGTTTCTTGTGGTGTTATTCGTCGAGCCAACACAGCAAATCTAACTGAATCTGTTACGGTACGATCTGTTGCATCTGCATTGCGTGGCGGTGTCGAGTGGGGTAATGGATTTACGCAGTTCCCCGAGGATTTCTCGGTTCAGGAAGCTGACGAGAACACTGGTCGCGTTGAGGTAACAGTTACCGATACGACCTCAAAAGACGTGCTTGAATGCTATGCGGGATCCAGTGTCCAGGCTCAGGCATTTGCTATTAACGCGCTGCTCAACCCACGAATTAATACCGTTGTCTATCACGTCAGTGTTCATAGAAACGACCAAGGTGAGTTGCAAAAGTCTCAGCTCTTTGGATTCCTTAAACCTGGCGGAGATGCAACACCTATCTTTACCTTTACGTTCTCAAAGACGCAGTCTTCTGATGGAGTAAATATCACCATGGTCATTACTGGTGCAAACGACACCATTCAGAAAGAGCTACGAGACCAGATTGCCACGTCATTTACGCCGGTCCGCGTGCTTGGCGGTATTGTTGGTGGAGACTCTACAACAAAGAAGAACACCACTACGAGCACCACCGGAACCACTGGTACCACTAACACCACAGGTACAAGCGACAGTTCTTCAGGCACTAAGTAGTCTACGTACCTGCAAGCAGCAAAGCAAAAGAGCAAAAGAGCAAAAGAGCCGCTGAAGTCAGCGGCTCTTTTGCTTGTGCTGCTGGAAGTGACTTATCGAGAGGTCGGCTCGCCTCAAAATGGTGGCGCGGCGAATGATTTGCACGTTAATTTGACTGAAAGTTATGGAATCGGTGTTTCTAAGACGATTTTGGTCCCAAAAAGGTAAAAAAGCCGTTTAGTTGGAAGTTTTAATCTTTATGCATGACGATTTTGAGTGATTTTGATTTAGCAATGTGTCGCTTGATTAACGCCAACTGGGCTTTTAGTAATATCAAATATGTAATCAATTTCTTCGATTTCCAACTAAACGGATTTTTTACCTTTTTCGCCCTATTTTGAAGCTCAATTTTTGTTTGATAAAAAATGAAACGAATAAAGGACTAGGAAAATGCATTTTCATGCATAACGGCGATTGCTTGCATAAAAATAGGCGCCCACTCTACGCGAGTGAGCACCTACGACAAAGAAAAAGAATACTTCTCTGCAGCGCAAAGGCCTGTGCGAGCAGTTTGCTTGCGCGAGCTCTTACTCCTGCAGAAGCTGGGCAATTAGGCCAAGCTTTGTCTCAAACGAAACGCCACGAAGCTCAAAGTTTGGCTGATCGCGAGTAATTTCCATGGACTCGCAGACAAACTCACCAGCGAACTCAACCGCGTCGGCGATTTCCTGACCACACATAACTGCAGCTAAAAGCGCAGAAGCAAACAGATCGCCGGTGCCGTGCAGCATGTAGGGGAGAAGCTCGGAGACAATCTCGCCACGCTCAGACTCGGTGGCAACAAAATTGCGGATAAGGTCATCGCCGCGAACAATACCCTTAAGAACAACGCACTTGGCGCCCATCGCAAGCAGTGCATCAAGCAGCTCATCTACCTGCTCATCAGTCAAATCCTGACCAGCGTATGGAATACCCGTCAGAATTGAAGCCTCAGTAAGATTTGGAGTCAAAATATCTGCGCCATTTACCAGGGACTTCATTGCATCACAAAGCTCTTGTGTATAGGTTGGATACATCTTGCCGCCATCGCCCATAACTGGATCGACAACACGAAGCGCCTTTGGATGCTCCTGGTACAAACGCTGAATGCTCGCAACCTGCTCAGCAGCGCCGAGGAAGCCAGAATAAATGGCGTCCAGGTCAATGCCCTCTTCCTGCCATGCATCAAGGTAATCCTCAAGCATGTTGGTGGTGTCGTGCATGTAGAACGTAGGGAACTTGGTGTGTGCCGAGAAAAGCGACGTAGGTACTGGGCAAACGTCACATCCCGCTGCCGACAGAACCGGAATAGCTACGCCAAGCGAGCACTTTCCGTATCCGCAGAGGTCATGCACTGCGGCGATGCGAGGGATGTACGAGCCTTCTCGCTGGTACAGAACAGAGTTGGTTTCATTCATTACAGTTTCCTTTCACGTGGACTGATGGACCAACGTTCTAGAAAATCATACTCTATACTGTGAGATGGATATTTGACGTATCCGCCTATTTTATGAGACGTAACAAAGGAGCAGAGATGGCAGATCAGCCTGTTGTCGGCATTATCATGGGATCAAAGAGCGACCTTGCAACTATGGAGGGATGCACCGCTGAACTTGAGCGCTTGGGCGTTCCATATGAGCTGGTCATCGCATCCGCACACCGCACTCCAGACAAGGTTCACCAGTGGGCCGAGACCGCTGCTGACCGTGGCCTCAAGGTAATCATCGCAGCTGCAGGAAAGGCTGCTCACCTGGGCGGAGTTGTTGCCGCATTCACCCCACTGCCTGTCGTTGGCGTTCCAATGAAGACCTCCGACCTCGGCGGCATGGACTCCCTGCTTTCCATGGTTCAGATGCCATCCGGCGTGCCCGTTGCCTGCGTTGCCATCAACGGTGCCAAAAACGCAGCTATTTACGCCACTCAAATTTTGGGCGCTTCTCTTCCAGAGTATCGCGAGAAGATCGTCCAGCTTAAAGCCGAGATGGCTGACGCATAAGCTAGCTCGTACCCGCACGCACGCAGCCTAGTCCGCACGCGTATCCACACGCGTCTGCACGTCTGCGACCGCACACGAGACCCGCGCTTTAGGAGACCTGAGGCGCGGGTTTTGCATACCGCAAAATGTGATTATGCGATGACTTCATAAGATGTACAGAGACTTTTGTTTCGTGCATAGCTAAACTTTTAAGGGGTATGACAAAGGTATGACAAAGAGTACCTTCAGAAGGGAAGTGCATGGAATCAAAAAACGGCAAGCATTTTGCTTCATTCGCCGCTGACGATCAGACGGCTGGAAATACTCACATCTCAAAAACATCCGTCGAGATGGTTTCTATGAAAAATTCCGCGTCCTCAAAAAAAGAGGGCAACAAAAAAACCTCTCCTAAAAAGTCTGGCGAGAAACCCGCTAAGAAGAAAGGTTTTGCCTATATTCTTTCTACACTCTTGCTGGTAGTTGGCATTGGCCTCTTGGTTGTTGCCGGCGTTATGTTTGGCAAGACCCAGCTTGAATACCACGAGCAAGACGTCATCAACGAAGAGCTTGCAACATACGCAACAGTTTCCGAGAAAAAAGATGAGGCTCCAGTTATTGATTGGGCTGGCCTTCAGGCAGTAAATAACCAGGTAGTCGGCTGGATTCAGATTCCAGATACACAGGTCAACTACCCTGTTTATCAAACCACAGATAACGATCACTACCTGCACACAAACGCAAAAGGCGAGTGGTCAATCGGCGGTCAGATTTTCATGGACTACCAGAACAACCCAAACGGCCTTACTGACCAGCAGACTATTCTCTATGGTCATCATATGAGAAACGGCTCCATGTTCCAGTACATCGGAGCAATGAACGACCAGTCTACCTTTGATAAGGTCGAGACCATCTGGTATGTCACGCCTACTCAGACATATGAGCTTGAGCCTGTGTTTACCTATCACACTGATGAAGACGACGAGGAAGTCAGGCAGTTTAACTTCGACTCTGTCGATGCGTTCAGGTCTTACCTAAAAGATAGACTTTCTAGGGCAGTAAGTTCTCGCTCTGATGCAGCAGATGTTATTTCTCGCGCAGATCATGTTCTTACACTCTTTACCTGCAATTACACCGACCAGTACGGCAGGACCATGCTCATTTGCGTCCCAAAGACTGAGGCTCAGCCAAAGGCTCAGTAGCTGGTGCACAGGTGGCAGGGGCTCCAGCGGAGTTAAGCGGAACTCTAAGAAGGCCGTCAGAACTCTTGCAAGAGCGGTCCGTTAAGCTCAACAAAATGACACTTTCTTAAAAAATTGTTACACGCTCTGAACATATTTGTTCGGAGCGTTCTTTCTTGCAAATTTCCAGGTACACTGTATGTACTGTTGCCAAACGTGAGAGACGTTTGATTAAGGGTGGCTCAGGCTGAGGCATCCGGAGGGGATCCAATGGAACTTCACGAGGAATGTGGCGTCTTTGGAGTATGGGCGCCTGACCGTGACGTTGCTCGACTCACTTATTTTGCGCTGCACGCGCTGCAGCATCGCGGGCAAGATTCCGCAGGTATAGCCGTCGGCGACGGCCAGACCGTGCTTATCAGAAAAGACACGGGCCTCGTAACTGAAGTTTTTAACAACGACGATCTCAACGCAATGCCAGGCAAAGTGGCTATCGGTCACTGCCGCTACGGCACTGCGGGCGCCAAGGGCTGGGAGTCGGCCCAGCCACACATGTCGTCCATCGACGAGACCCTCATTGCTCTGGCTCACAACGGCACCCTCGTTAACTTTGACTCCTTGCGAGAAGAACTGTCTTCTCGCCAGATTTCCTTTAGATCCAACACGGATTCCGAGGTAGCAGCCCAGCTCATTGGCTACTTCACGCGTCAAACGCACCGACTGCGCACTGGCATCGCCGCAACCATGAACCTCATCGAGGGCGGCTACGCCATGGTGCTCATCCGCGAGAACGCGCTGTATGCGTTTAGGGATCCAAACGGCATTCGTCCGCTGGTACTTGGCCATATTGGCGAGGAGGACGAGAATAACTGGGTGGTTGCATCCGAGACGTGCGCGCTGGATATTGTGGGCGCCACGTATGTGCGTGAAGTTGCTCCCGGAGAGATTATTCGTATCTCAGACAACGGTCTGTCTTCTGAGATGGGACTTGCTCCTCGTCAGCAGGCAGACTGCATCTTTGAGCAGGTGTATTTCTCGCGCCCTGACTCTATTATCAGCGGTCGCTCGGTATATTCCGTCCGTCACCAGATGGGCCGTCAGCTGGCAAAAGAGACGCCGGCAGACGTTGACCTGGTAATTGGTGTACCAGATTCCGGTGTTCCTGCAGCTGAGGGCTTTGCACAAGAGCTGGACGTGCCATTTGGCACCGGTCTCATCAAGAATCGCTACGTTGCCAGGACATTCATTCAGCCTACGCAACAACTTCGTGAGCTGGGCGTTCGCTTGAAGCTCAACGCGCTTTCAGACGTTGTCGCAGATAAACGCATTGTGATGGTGGACGATTCTGTTGTTCGCGGTACCACGTCAAAGCAGATTGTTCAGCTGCTCAGAGACGCGGGAGCTACAGAAGTGCACGTCAGAAGCGCATCTCCTAAGGTAGCGTGGCCCTGCTTCTATGGCATTGATACCGCTGACCAGCACCAGCTTGTGGCAGCAAAAATGAGTACAGAAGAAATTTGCGAGTATATCGGCGCGGATTCTTTGGGCTTCTTGAGCCTCGAGGGCCTGCTGGCGTGCGTACCCTCAAGAGGCTATTGCGAGTCCTGTTTTAGCGGCAAATATCCCGTGGCAATTCCCGAGGACTTCCACCAGAGGTTTTTGCCAGAGAACAAGCCCGATAACTTGCACCCGTCGTATGCACTAAAGTTTGACCAGGTAGAACAGCAGTTAATTGATCAGGGCCTTATGCCCTCAGAGCAGTAAGGGGAGAAACAATGACCACTTCCGCTGATCCAACCAAGCAGATTACCTACGCCGACGCAGGTGTTGACGTTGATGAGGGCGCTCGCGCGGTTGACGCCATCAAGGCTGCTGTTGCTACAACTACTCGCCCCGAGGTCATTGGTGGCCTGGGTGGCTTTGGCTCCTGCTTCTCGGCTGCAGCTCTGAAGGACATGGAAGAGCCCGTGCTGGTCAGCGGCACCGACGGCGTTGGCACCAAGCTTGCCATCGCGCAGCTGCTCAACCGCCACAACACAGTGGGCGAGGACCTGGTTGCAATGTGCGTTGATGACATTGTCCCTATGGGCGCTGAGCCTCTGTTCTTCCTGGATTACGTTGCCGTGGGCAAGCTCAAGGCCGAGGCTGTTGCCGAGATTGTTGGCGGTATCGCAGAGGGTTGCCGCAAGAGTGGTTGCGCTCTGGTTGGTGGCGAGATGGCCGAGCACCCAGGCGTTATGAACCCCGATGACTACGATCTGGCCGGCTTTGTTGTAGGTGTTGTGGACAAGCCAAAGATCTTAGGTCCCGAGAAGGTCAGTGAGGGTGATATCATCCTGGGACTTCCTTCTTCAGGCATTCACTCCAACGGATATTCGCTTGTACGCAAGGTGGCCATTGAGGGTAAGACGGTCGAGGAGCTTAACCAGCCGCTGGAGGAGCTCGACGGTGAGTCGCTCGCAGATGCTGTTTTGCGTCCAACCACCATTTATGCAGGTGGATTGCTTGCTGCTCTTCGCGCAGGTGCACCTATCAAGGCAATGGCACACATCACCGGCGGTGGAATCACCGAGAACCTTAACCGCGCGCTTCCATCTCACCTTGATGCAGAGGTTGATCGTGGTGGAGAAGCTGGTCCTGCATGGTCCATTCCACCTGTTATTTCTTACGTTTCTAACGCTGCAAATCTGTCCCTTGATGAGCAGTATCGCACCTTCAACATGGGTGTTGGCATGGCTCTGATTGTGGACATGGACGATGTTGACGACGTAGCAGAGGCCCTCTCCAACCAGGGATTTGAGCCATTTGTTATGGGTCAGATTATCCCAGGCACCGGAAAGGTGGTCTACAACGATGCCAATTAAGCTTGGCGTTCTTCTTTCTGGTTCAGGTACCAACCTCCAGGCTATTATTGATGCCATCCAGGCTGGTACGTTGGATGCAACCATTGAACTGGTTGTTTCTTCTCGCCCTAGTGCCTACGGCTTGAAGAGGGCAGAGGCGGCTGGCCTGCAAACGCTGACGCTCTCAAAAGAGACGTATGAGGATCCGTTTGTTGCGGATATGGTGATTGCTACCGAGCTCAAGCGCTATAACGTCGACTACGTTGTTATGGCTGGTTACATGCGTAAAGTTGGCGTTCCTATTCTGAACACCTTCCCTAATCGCGTGCTCAACCTGCACCCAGCGCTGCTGCCAAGCTTCCGTGGCGCGCACGCTATTCAGGATGCGTATGAATACGGGGTCAAGGTGACAGGCGTTACCGTTCACCTGGCAAACGCTGATTACGACCGCGGTCCCATTATTGCCCAGCGACCTGTTGTGGTTGAGGAGGGCTGGACTGTTGACCAGCTTGAAGAGGCAATTCACCAGGTAGAGCATCAGCTGTATCCTGAGGTGTTACAGCTTTTTGCGCAGGACAAGGTTCACGTTGAGGGCCAAAAGGTTCGCATAGAGGCAGGTAAGTAAATGGCGAGAAGTGCCCAGATCAAACTGAGCGACGTAGCAACATCGCGTGTTAATAACCTGAACTTTATGAGGTTTATTGCTGCGTTAATGGTTATTGTTTCTCACTGCTACTCAGTGGTTTTGGGCGGTGATGCCGGCAGCTATTTGCTGAAGGTAACGGGGGATCGCTTGAGTCCTGGCGGGGTTTCTGTTGGCATCTTCTTTTTGTTTGGCGGGTTTTTGATTGCTCGTAGTTGCGAGCATTATCCTGAACCAAAGAAGTTCTTCTCGGCACGCGTTTTGAGGCTTTTTCCCGAGCTTTTGTTTGTTGTGATTTTGACCGCTTTTGTGCTTGGTCCAATACTCTCAACGCTTTCGCCTGCGGAATATTTTACTAATCCACAGACGTATAAGTACCTGCTCAATGGCGCCTTAATTATGGTGCATCAGTTGCCAGGAGTGTTTACCAACAATCCTTCGGGCGACGTGGTAAATGCTGCGTTGTGGACACTTCCCGTTGAGTTTATCTGCTACATTCTGTGTTTTATCAGCTACAAACTTACCAAGTTTGACAAAAAGAAATTTTTGTTGCTCTCGGTACCTGTTTTTGCGTTAGCGGCAGTGTATTACGTGAAGTTTTCTCCGCTTCAGCTGAGCGTTGTGCGTGCGGTTCTTCTATTTTATCTGGGCGTTTTAATCTGGGTATTGAGAGATCACGTCACTATCTCGTCTGTTTTAGGCCTTGCTTCGATTGTTCTGTGGTTTGTTATGGTCTTTAGCGGAATCGACAATCTGGCAATGCTGACGGTTTTTCCTATTGCGTGCTTCTGCCTTGCATACGGAATGGGTAACCACTTTAGTACGTTTGGCACTAAATTTGAGCTGTCCTACGGGATTTACCTTTGGGCTTTTCCTATTCAGCAAGCACTGGCACAGTATTTCCCAGCATGGCATCCTTATGTAAATGCACTGGTTGCAGCTTTGCTAGCAACTTGCGGAGCATTTGTGAATCACTTTGTTGTTACTGCTCCACTTGGAAGATACCTCAAAGAGCGTCGTCAGAAGGCTCTTGAAGGTCAAAAGTCTTCTGAAGCATAGAAGCCTTCCGAAGAACAGCGGGGCGCTTAAAGGCATGGTGCCCCGATTAAACTGAATGACGTGGCAACATCGTGCGATTATTTTGCCAGGCCCACTAAGTAGAACACGGTTTGCATATACGCAAACGATGTAATGCCCCAGATAAGAGGCACAGTTATGTCCCTAATAGTCTGCAGGGTCTCGTGAGTAGAGCGTTTGGCTATTTGTGTGAAGATGCCACAAACAATAATAAGGACGCCAATGCCCATAAAGGCTGGAACAAGAAATTGCTGTTTCAGCGCAGCTTCTGTCGTAAGAAACATTATGGCGATAAAAAATGCGGTGCCCACAAAGATATAGAAGAGCATGAGCATTCCAAAACGGAGTAGATCAAAGTTTGTGTGCTTAAAAACTTTGCTCAAGTTCTTCTTTCCAAGAAGCAGATACACCGTAAGAAAATAAAAGGCAGCCATAGGAATACAGATAACCTTATAGACATCCATAAGTGCCATATGACCGCCTTATTTGCTGAGTTAGCTTGTTGTGTGTTTCTTCGCTTATAGTAGCGCAGTTATTGCAGTAACAAGTCCAAAGATAATGCCTGGGGCGTTAGCAATCATAATAGGAACATCGCGCTCTTTCTTGAAAGCGCCGTAAATAAACCACACGGTGCAGTTAATCATAGCAACCAGCGGCTGGATAAAACTACCTTTGTTTCCAGCAAGGTTATTGGTAATCTGAGGGATATAAGAAACATACATCATGACTGATAGTATGCTGCCAATCTGTCCCATCCTGTTGAAGAAGTTCTCGTCAAACGTAATAGCGCGCTTTTCTGTCATGTAAAGCAACCTCCAATGGTTGGTTGACGGATTGCTGATTCTTACCCCATCACTTAAGAAGATATTCGTTAGTTTGTTGCCAAATAACTCGCATCAATCCATTGGCAGAGCTCATCAAAGTCAATGAAGCCATCCAAAAGTATGGAAATCCAATGCTCTTTATTCATGTGGTACGCAGGCAAATAACCATCTTGATGTAGAAGCATTTCCAGAAGAAATGGATCGTCTATTTTTACATTAACCAGATCGTAGTGTTTGGATTCTTTCAAGCCTAGCTTTTGACCAGGTACATCAGCAACAAGCGCAAACCACTTATTATTGTGTGGGTGGCGTAAAACAGCATACGTTGGAGATGTCGAGAAGGGATAGTCGGGGTTTATGCCGTACTGATTTGCAACGTAATCAAACAGCTTTTCTCGCATAATCTGGCCTCCCTAGTCCATATTTTATTACGTACAAGACGTTCTTTATAGTGAGTCGGAAATTGCTATTATCCTCAGTATATACGCCCTAAACAGCTATACTAAATGTGTCTGTGTATGTAATAAAAAGTCCAAGTGAAGGGCGTCATATGAGCCGAGTTTCTCGTAGAGAAGATGAGTTCTATAGCATGTTCTCTGAGTTTTCTGCACTGATTGTTTCTACGGCAAAACTGTTTGTCTCCTACATGGAGTCATTTCCGAGCTCAGAAGATTATGAAGTCCAGATTAAGAACTATGAGACGCTCTGCGATGACCAGGTAGGAAAGATTATTTCTACCCTTAACACGTCGTTTATCACGCCATTTGATCGTGAGGATATCTCGCGCCTTGCTCTGCTTATGGACGAGATTGCAGACGGCATTGAAAGTGTCTCTGCACACCTCAGTATGTATGACATTAAAGAGATGCGTCCAGAGGCAGTTCAGGTAGCACATCTGATTCTGTTTGCTTCAGAGGAGCTGCAAAAGGCCTTTGATCGTCTCCCTGACTATCACAAGGATGATTCTGTCATTCGTCACACACGCTCTGCAAATGAGTATGAGGACCAGGGCGATGTTGTGTATCGTAACGCTCTGAGCTCTATCTTTAGAAACGTCGATGATCCAATTGAGGTTCTTAAGTGGAAGAGCCTTCTGGATAGACTTGAGTCAACCCTTGACGCTTGCAAGCATGTTGCAAACGCTGTTCAGAATGTCATCGTGAAAAATGGCTAGCATCTTGCTTATTGCGGTACTTGTTTCCGCTTTGATATTTGAGTTCATCAATGGCTTCCACGACACCGCAAACGCTATTGCAACCACGGTGTATACCAAGGCACTGCCTTTGCGTACGGCAATTGCCATGTCCGCAATCATGAACTTTATCGGTGCACTTATGAGCGAGAAGGTCGCTATGACCATTGCGTCTGGTCTGGTTGATATTCAGCTCCAGCTCTACGTAATTTTTGCCGCGTTGATGGGCGCTATCATTTGGGACCTCTTTACCTGGTGGTTCTCAATTCCAAGTTCGTCTTCGCATGCGCTTATCGGCAGCCTTATTGGCGCAACCATTGTATTTACAGGCAGCACAGGCCATATTTTGTGGGCGGGCGTTATCGAGAAGGTTGTTATCCCTCTCTTTACCTCGCCACTTATTGGCATGGCTCTGGGCTACCTCATTATGAAGCTGGTATTTGAGATCTTTGCTGATTGGCCACCTAAAAAGGCAAACGGTCTCTTCCACCGTCTTCAGGTGCTCTCAGCTGCGTTTATGGCATACAGTCACGGCAACAACGATGCTCAGAAGACTATGGGAATCATCACGTTGGCGCTGGTTACCGCCGGTCTTCACGACCCTTCTACCGGCATCCCTCTGTGGGTCAAGCTGCTTTGCGCAACTACTATGGCGCTGGGCACCTCTATTGGCGGCGGCCGCATCATGCGTACCGTTGGCGACGGCGTTACTAAGCTCACGCCAGTTATTGGCTTTGTCGCCGAAACAAGTTCTACCGTTGCAATCGAGATCATGACCGCTCTTGGCGCTCCGGTCTCTACTACGCAGGTCATCACCACGTCCATCATGGGTGCAGGATCTGCTCGCCGTCGCAGCTCCGTACGCTGGGGCGTTGCGCGCAAGATTATTGCCGCTTGGTTTGTGACGCTGCCGGCCACCATGGCACTTGGCGGACTTATTGCCTTCTTGACCAGTTTTGTTCTGGCATAACCTATGCTCAACGTTGTACTGGTAGAGCCCGAGATTCCCGCAAACACGGGAAACATTGGCCGCACCTGCGTAGTGAGCGGAACTCACTTGCACTTAGTGGGCCCATTGGGCTTCTCGCTTGATGACAAAAGCCTCAAACGAGCTGGTATGGCCTATTGGCAAAGTCTTAACGTTTCTGTCTACGATAACTGGGATCAATTTCTGGAGAAGAACGGTCTAGCCCAAGTATCTGGTGCGCCTGCTGTGGACACTGCACACGACGCTGTTGCCGCGGCTGGTAGCGCTTCCAACTGCACTTTTACTATCGGCAGGTCCCCACTACACTTCCTTACCAAGAAGGCCAAGAAAACCTACACGCAGGCAACGTATTGCGATGGGGATTACCTCATCTTTGGCAAGGAAAGCCTAGGATTGTCCGAGGAACTCCTGGCACAGCATGCTGACGAGTGCGAGAGAATCCCAATGTTGCAAGATTCTGCCAGCCTGGTCAACCGCGAGGACTGGAGCCAGAAGCACGACGCGCTTGATGGCGATGACCAATACGCTCATCCAGCGCTTTTACAGCAGGATATCTGCGGAAACTTTATTGACCCCAACGAGTTCTCGGTCAGTGCACTTAACGTTTCAAACGCGGCTGCCATTGTGCTGTACGAAGCACTGCGACAGATTGGCTTCCCGGGAATGAACGCTGGGGAGTAGTTTTCTGGCTAGAGCGGTGTCTGTCTCCGACTTCCTCAAGAATACGTAAACAAAAAACCCGAGTGCGAGGCACCCGGGTTTTGTAGTTGCATTAGATCTTTCTATTATGCTTCGGTTCTTTTCCTACGACGCAAAACAAGAGAAGTTCTCAGGGAAGCCACAGAGGTTAGAGCTGTGCTAACAAGAATCACGCTTGAAGCGTCTCCAGTCTCGGGCAGGGCGCTCTTACGCTTTGCTGGTGTCTGAGGCGCAGCAGGAGCTTCGGGGTTCTTTGTGTAGTAGAACGTGTACTCAAGCTGGTCTGCAGAAACATAACCGGTGCTATCACCCTGAAGTGTGTAACCGTCAATCTCACGAGCAGAAACATTTTGCAGGTTGAGCGTCTGGCTGCCAATAACATCGTCGGAATGGATCTGCTCGCCGGTTTGCGCGTCAACGTAATGGACGGTATAGCTGTAGCGAGCTTCCTTGCTATACGTGAAGGTCAAGACGTTATTCTCGGCATTCTCGTCAAGGACCATAGAGCGAGAAGACACATCTACATAGGCATAGTCTCCGCGGTCAGCGGCGTCGAGAGCCCACTTGCTGACAAGAGAACCGATTGGAGCAGTCTCAGTTATGGTTGAGAGAATCTGGCCGTCATCTGTCTGATGAATGACCGTGTAGGAGACGGAAGAATCATTCTTCTTCCACAGTGCGTGCAGAGTAATGTCGCCCGTAACTGCTGCGGAGAAGCTGTATACAGAGGGGTTTCCATTGGTGTAGAGAATCCAGCCGGCAAAGGTGTAGCCCTCTCGTACTGGATCAGCGGGCTTTGTAGCTGCGTCTCCATAGGTAAGCTCCTGCGAGTTGACTGGCGAGCCACCCTCAGAGTCAAAGGTAACGGTAGCAGTCAGAGGCGCCCACTTGGCATACAGCACCGTATTAGTTGCTGGCATAGTGGTGTCGGTAACAGGGGTGCCCACGGTCTCTGAGTTGTCGTACCAGCCCTTGAAAACATAACCAGGACGTGGAGAAGTTAAAGAGGCGCCAGGAACATCAGTGCTAGCATTAAACGGCTCTCCGAAGAGGTGAGAGTGCGTAGCAACAGTTGTGCCGGAGCTTACGTAGGTAACGGTATAGGTATTGCGCTTATAGCGGTGCTCAATCAAGTTGGAATTGTAATCAGTGATGAGGTAGTCGTAGTTATATGGCTGCCAGCTGGTCCAACCAAGTGCATCGTAATTGGTTCCATCAAAATGACCAGCGCTCATGCGGTAGCCATCATACGAGAAACCAGGATGTCTATTCTCGCTCTCAAGATAGCCGTCACCATTGTTTCTTGCAATTTCTGTAATCATGCCAGGTCGTGAAAGCGTGTGGTCTCCGCCCATGTCGTAGGTGCCATCAAGGTTCTGGTAGTAGTAGAAGCGGTAACGTGGACCAAGGGCAGTGGAATTGGTATAGCGACCATAAATTTCAAGCACATTGTCTGCAGTGATTTTGGATCCTGGATCGGTTGTTTTTGCTTGGAAGGTGGTTGCAGTGCCGCCAACGCCTGGAATTATGCCGTACCAATAGTAGGTTCCAGAAGGGTCATCGGCACGCATGGCGGCAAGCATGTCGTCGCTGTACTTGTTGCCGGTATTGGGATTAATTGCGTAAGGATTAAACGCCTCGCCATAACGAAGCGTAAGCGTTGCAAGAATGGAGCCATTTCTCTTTGGACGCACGTTAACGGTGATTGTTGCAAGGTTGTAGTAAACGTTAATAGTGGTAGAGCCATCTGCTGCAATAGGGGTTGGATCGCTTTCGTGACTGTACGTTTCAAAGCGGAAAACACCTGTATTTGGCTGAACAGGAGCAGTTGCAGTCATTGTTCCAACGGTTCCGGAGGCTGCAGTAGTTGTGACGTAGTTGTAGTTAGAAGGGTTGTTTGGATCCTGAATAAAATAGGCGTAGTGATACGTTGCTGTTGCTGGAGTCCAAAGTGCCTTTGCAGTAACAGGTTCTTGAGGCATGGTGGTAGGCAAAGAATCTGCAATACCATCGTCATCAAGGTCCCAACCAGCAAAGGTATAGCCAGTTCGTGTTGGATTAGGGACGGCAGGAACAGGATCTCCTGGATTTCCAATTACAGGAGAAAGCTCGCTACCAGAAGTTGAGAAGTAGATTGCGCTGCGAGGATTGCGGTCGTAATAGATGTACTTAACAGCCTTGCCATCTGCGGTAACCTTGAGCGAAAGGTCTGTAGTTGTGCGCACAAAACCTGGATAGGTAACATCGGAAGCAGTAATAATCGAATCGGGCACACCGTAATTTTCTTCGGAGGACGCCTCAACATAATTGCCGGTAGTCATCTCCTTCATGCGCTTAACGGTGTAGGTAACATAACCAGGCATGTAATAGACAGTCTGCTTGATGTAGTGATCTGAGCCAGAAGCAACGCCAGTAACGGTTGCCTGAGCAGGATCTACCAAGTCATAGCCAGTAATTGTTGGAGCTGTAACAGACCAAGATTCTCCTTCATTTACAACTTGTTTAGAAGGAGCGTGAATCTCTTCGTCGTTTAATACATTAACGTACGAGACTACAACAGAGTATTTACCTGCGTCTTCAATAGATTCAGCAATTGCAGATGCAGGTAGGCTGCTCAACACAAGAGCAAGAGCAAATAAAATGCTCAAAACTTTCTTAGCGCGCATTATTTCTCCTCAAACAGCAACAAGATAGATAAATAATAATAAATGACGAGAAGAACTTGCTGTTCAAGCTGCAAATTGACCGTATATACACAATCCACTTCTCCTTAAGGTGCAGGAGAAGTGGACGAGAAAAATCAATCGATCTAAGTGAACAGAATGCAATGCGCTCGTGAAATTCAGCGTAGTATGAAATTTGTAGATTTGCACCTGCGACCTCGGCAGATTTCTTTTCAAAGAGCTTGCCAGATTTCCTGAGATGATAGGCAAGAATCAGGATGCTTGCCAGCATAACAAGCGTGCAAATGATGGAACCTTCTGCGCCAAAGCTACCGTCGGTAAGCCAATCCTGGCCACTGCCAGGAGAAAAATAGAAATCCGGTGGCATTTTTCATGTCACCAGATTTCTAAATTAAACTTGCTGCTTAATCACTATAAAGCGGTGAGGAATGTTAATCCACCTAAAATTACACCAGCAGTATTTGGGATAATAAGAATCCAGTCCTTTTTGGGCTCTTTAGTCCAACCATAGATGACCCAAATGAGACAAGAAACTGCTGCAAATAGCGGCTGAAAAGGTTGAGCCTTTACGCCCTGTAGATTTGCAATAATTTGTGGAATATAAGCGATAAAAACAAATACTCCGATAAAAGCTCCGATAGAGCCTACAAATAGATTGATTTGTTTCTTTGACATAAAACACCTCCTCCTTTGTTATTTTAATTATAAGGAGGAGATGACAAGAAAATCAAACTATCTATGAAATTAGAATTTAATGAAATTTGGTTAGTTATGAAGAAGCGTTTGTGGGCTCACCGGGTTTCTCGGCAGATTTCTTTACAAAGAGTTTGCCAGATTTCTTGAGCTGATAGGCAAGAATCAGGATAGTTACCAGCATAACAAGCGTGCAAACGATGGAACCTTCTGCGCCAAAGCTACCGCCGGTAAGCCAATCCGGGCCACTGCCAGGGGCAAACTGCAGCAAAGAACTGCCTGTAGTGCTACCGCTTACCAGAACGCCAAAGATATTGCCTTGGGCAAAGTTCCAGGCTCCGTGAATGCCAGCAGCTCCCCAGAGATTGTCTGTTTTGATGATATAGAACGTCTCTAAGATGCCAAAAAGAATCAGGTCGATCAGGGATTGCATAGTAAAGCCGCTGTTAAACATGTGCAGAAGACCAAATAGGCTGCTTGAAACCACGATTGCAATAATTTTGTTGGATTTTTCTGCCATGACAGGAAGAAGCCAGCCTCTGGTAACAAGCTCTTCTGTTCCTCCCTGAATCAGCCAAAACGGAAAGGTGAGAAGAACAAAACCGAAGGCATAAGGCGTAAAAGTAGTGCCAACCAATTGATAAGATCCGGTCAAAATGAGAATCAACATCACAATAGAGAAGAGAAGAATTCCTAGACCAAAGCCCTTGAGTAGCTCTTTCTTCCAGTTATCTTTGTAAAATCCCAGAGTGACAATCGGACGTTTTTCAAAGAGTTTTACCCACAGGAAAAAGAGGCCTGCGATAAAGACAAAGGAAAGAAGTGTTATCAGAAGATAGTAGTCTCCAAAAATCTCTCTCAGATTGAGGGAATCAGAAAGACGATCTGGTAGATCTGGGTGCGCCATGTAGTAAGGGGCAATAATAAGAGCTGCTGAAATGGTCATTACAATAGCACCAATAATTTGTCCAACGACCAACAAGAAAACGGCTAAAAAGGGACTAAGCCAAGCTGGAGTTAATCTTTTTGCCAGCTTGACGTCGGAAAACATGCGATTTTCTTGCATAAAAACTCCTAGCAGACACGCTCAAAGCACGTCATGTAGATGACAAGATTCTAGCGACGGCGCAGGCAGAAGGCGTTTACCTGCGATTAGTTTTCTTTATACTCTAAAAGAAAATCGCAGCAATCGCCACCATGGCCTATGGTTTTTGTGCGGCCCCAGATAAGCTGCGGATGCAGATTGCCATATCCCGCATCGTCACTGTCACAGTATGCAGCGGTTATTTCGGGGCAGCCGTATTTTTTGGTTATCTCATAGTAGGGGCAGCTCACAATATTGAGGCGAACTTCGTTACCATGACTCTCTGGATATTCAAAGGCAAATCCTGCGCTTGATGTGCAGCTTTTCTCGATACCTGATTTAAAGAGGCTAGGAAACTTGCGCGCAAGGCCAAACGTTTTAATGGCCCATTGGAACAGAGGAACTCGCTTGGCGGCAAAGCGCTGGAAGTATTCGCGAATATACCAGACAGCTTTTTCTTGCGAGATACCCTCTGCTCGTAAAGCTTCATATACTGCAATTCCAGGGTAAATGCGTTTGAAAGAATGAGCGCGGAGTTCCTTGGAATCTGATGAGTTTTCTGCACAGAGCGCCTCGAATCGTGTTTGAGCTGCCTGTGCAATCTGATTTGCTCTTGCCGCGCCGATGTCCTCGGCGGCTATCGCGCACGTCTCTTTAATGAGCTGCTGCACTTTCATATGAGCCTCACTATTTGTAGAAATGCACTAATGAAAAGCCAGTTAGAACATGCTAACAATTGTACGCTCAAATTTTATGAAACGCAGCAAGCGCGGATGTCCAGCGATGGTTTAGGTAAAGTTTTTTACTATCTCCAGCCCAAGAAGCAGTGCCTTTTCATGTGAGTCTTTGCCAAAGTCCCTCTCGTCATATTCATGAACGTTTGCCAAAGAGTCTGCCGTAAAAAGGAACTGTCCAAACTGCGCCCCTCGTTTTCTGCAGCAAGCGGCTAGTGCCGAGCATTCCATTTCTACAACTGAGCATCCTTCCTGCAGGCGATACTCAACCATATCCTTTGTCTCACGAAAGAAACCGTCAGTAGACCAGGTGGTGCACGTCTCAAAAGGGAGTCCGTCTTTTTTGAAGGTTTCTTCTATGACAGAAATTGGCTCCTTATCAAGCTCTATATATCTTGATGCTGGAAGATAGTGATAGGACGTCCCTTCCGCTCTAAGAGCTTTAGTTGGGACGAGAAAGGCATTTTCTTGTATCTCTTTTAGAACGCCGCAAGAACCAACTGCAATTATTTTCTTACATCCACAGGTAACCAGTATGTCCATTATCTGTGTGGATGAAGCAGATCCAGTAGGGGATTGAACTAAACAGATTTTCTCGCCATATGAATCCAAAACGTAGACTTTAATGTCTCGAGAAACGGTCATGATTGTTTCTACGACCTCTGCCCCGTGCTCGTTGGCGTAATCATGGACAACGTCTCCAAGAAATGCAAAGAGGCACTTTTCTGGCAGCTGGCCTGCGGTCCATTCGTGATTTGCTGAAATAACCTCTGGGGAGGCATCGTCATATTCTAAAAGAGGTATTTCGTTTTTTATAATCACGGAGAGCTCCTGGGTTGTAAATGCCTTTGAGAAGTCTACCATCATTAAACATTGCACTTGCTTTGAGAATTCAAGGAAAAAATAACGTCGGACAAACATAACAAATCGATAATACATCTGTTTATTGCTTGACAACGTATACCATTTGTATCAAAATCACCTAAAAAAGGAGCTGATACTATGGCAACAAGTCCTACTCAAATTCGCATTGATAGTAATGTCAAAACAGAAGCAAATGAACTGTTTAAAGAACTCGGCATCGATATGTCAAGTGCCGTAAACATCTTCTTACGCCAGTGCGTTTTGCACCGCGGCCTTCCTTTTAAAGTGGAAGTCCCAAAGTTTAATGCTGAGACACTGGCTGCTATGGAAGAAGCACGCGATATCATGTCAGGTAAAATTCAAGCAACCTCCTACAACACAACAGATGAGCTGTTTGAAGATATGTAGCAAATCATATCTAGGAGTTCTTTTGCATACTCCTCTGGGCAATTGATGGAATACTCGCCATGATATAAGCCTTTCTTTATCTCAAGAACGCTACCAGGCAAAACCTTATGCAACTGCTCTGCTGAACGGATCATCTTTTTCTGTTCTTTTTCTCCAACAAGTATACGGACTTTAGTGTGAGCATTCTGAAGGCCGGGTTTTATCTCATAGGATGTATTTGCTTCCAAGAATGCAATCATGTTCTCTTTTGAGATTTGTGACGTGTCCCGATAATAGTCTTCAAATAAATCTTTACGAATATGAAGATAGTCAAATTGCATTTGAGCAAAGCTCTTCTTTTTTACTAAGCCATAACTTAGAGAGAACGTTGGTTTGATCAGGAGATTTGTCAGCTTGGACGGAATGACAGACGCACTTTCAATGATGGCGTTTTGACAAATTGAGTTTCGTTGCGTCAGCATCTCTACTAAAATCTGCGCACCAAGGGACAGACCTCCAATAAGGAGAACCGAGCCTCCAAATTCTTTATCAATAAAAGAAATGAGCCGACTTGCGTTTTTCTCAATACTTATAAAATCATTGTCACTACCTGCATGTCCGTCAAGAATCGGCAGCACAACGTGATATTGATCCTTCAGCAGTTCAGCCTCAGCTTTATAATTCCACCAAGACAAACCGCCACCATGAAGTAGCATGATTACGTCGTTATTTTGTTTTCCAAATTCTACCGTTTTCATAACCGCTCAATTCAATTTGTGTCGTTAATCTAAACCCGAGAAAGCGTCACAACGCACTCAACATGGCACGAGACTTGAGAAACGATTTGGGTTGTGTGCGCACAGATGAAGGCAGTTTTTCGCCTGTTTGTGTAAAGATATCCGCCCTATGACTTGTTCCTCATGACTGGATGTGCGTGGATAATCTGATACCGTCTCGCCCCCTGTCAGCCATCTTGGATTCTTCTTGAGAGTCCAGAAATCCCCAAATCATCTTCTGCTTGTTTTTCGACCATTCAATCAGGCGTAAATAAACTTCCTCGGTTGACATCGTTACGAGAAGACATACCCGACTTTGTTTACGCCTATTACTCCTCGGCGCAGGACGGTGATGTCGATTGTCTCGTAGTCCGCTTTCTTTATTTCAGCCGCACCGATGGCGATCCTCGGTATCTCCGTGGTCTCGATTCTGGTGCGTGGTATCTCTATCGTTTCGACTCCCATCTCATGGAGTACGTCCTCTGGAAGCTCATAGTTCTGCTCTACCAGTCCAAAACAGGTGAAGCCGGTATCAACGCAGAACGAGATTAGCTTCTTCTTGCCGATGTTGTAGATGACGCAGAAGGATGTTCCTATCAGGCTGCCCAGCAGGTATCCGAGAACAGGAAGCTGGAATCCGAGTGCCTGACCTATGATGCCTCCAATATGTGCTCCAACGAGGTATCCGCCGGACACAACGACCATATCCACGAATGCCGCACCCATCTGCTGTGCGGTCATCTTTCCTGCAGCGACGAGAATGCTGTTCTTTGTGGTCTGCAAAACCAGAGCGACAACGGTGCCGAGAAGTGTCGGGCTGATTACCTTGAGGGCTTCGCCAAGCGCACCGCTCTCGCACATGATGAGAAGCGCAGACGATATCGAACCGCGAAGAAACCCTTCTGCACCTGCCGATATTCCTTTCTTACCCATGTGCTTGACTGTGGAAAGGTCGAGTTCTCCGTTCTTGATGAGGAAATCGATGGCTTTATATATCTCCGGAGCAAGTTGAACGGCTACCGTTATGGCTGCCGTAGTGTATCCGGCTTTCAGAGCCTGCTTCAGCAGGTATTCTGTCTTGATCGCGCTCTCAGCTGTGACGCCATGCTCCTCTGCTTTGAACTCCTGCTTCTTGCTTTCCTTTGCCATCTTCTCGAGGTCTTTTCTGGAGGCAGGTCTGGACTCCACGCCCTCGTCGTTTGCAAGCCTGTCGGTCAGTCTCGACTCTGTCTCGCCGTAGGCTTTCGACACGTCCTCACGGAAAGGTTCGTTTCGGAGTGCTTCCCGATGTGCGGTCTGTTTTGCGGCATCGAGCTGATCTGACGGAACGAGCCTGCCCTGATCCTGATAGCTCGCCTGACCGGTGCCGGGATTGAAGCGAGCCTGCGCCCTGGCGGTCTGCTCGGCGGTTCCGTAGGACTTGGCACTGTAATCCGTGCCGGATTTCAGCTGAATGTCCACGGAGTCCTTCGCCGTGCTGTGAAGAACCGCTGCGCGGTCTGCCGAATCTGCCGCCACCGCATCAACGTTAAATGTGCCAGCTTCCCATTCCTCGAACATGTAGCCTTGCAGCTGCCCGATTCCAAGATTGCGGTACTGGTGGTTGTTGATATTATCTTCAAGCTGCTTAATTGCCGCTTCAACGGCACTGACGTATTCCGTGCCCATGTGGGCGGCTACGTCCGCTCCCATTATCGCTGCGGCAAATTCCCAGCCTTTTTGTACTTCGCTTTTCGTCTGCATCGATAGTTACCCTATTTGTTCATGAAGCTCTCAAGCTCATCTCTGTAAAGATGGATAGCTCCGTAGAAGAGCATCTGCCTTTTCATGAGGGATTTGTTCCTGAATATCTCTTCGGATTTGACTGCGACCTGCTCACTGACCTTCTCGAAGGCATCTGCTCCACTTTCGAGAATCTTCTTCGCCGCATTCAAGAAGGCAGGAGCCTCCTTCTCGCCGTCAGTCTCTTCTTGCTTGGCGATCTCTACGACGGGTTCCTCTCCGGCGTTCTCAACGATATCTTGCTTCATCGTCTTCAGGAAACTGGGAACTGGGAGGTCTGACAACTTCTTCAGAAACTCGTCGTAGCCCTCTCGGCTGGTCAAGGCTTCCGGCTCAACATAGAGGACAGCCTGATTGCCTGCCCATCCGTATTTGACGCCGCAGTCATCGAACTTCACGTCGATGACGGGGATGAGCTTGTCTGTTCCCTTGATGTCGCCGAGGAATAGGATCTTTCCTTGTATGTTTCCGGCTTTCTTATTACCGAGCCACACCTTCTCCGTCCAAGACACGGCGCTGATGGAGTTGTCCCTTGTGCCGACAACCTTATCTTCAGCATCGTCATGTGTCTCGATCATCTTCTTGAGCTGATTCATCAGAAGCTCGTCCTTATAGACTACGATAAGCGTTTTCTTCGTTTCAAGCATTGCAACATGCCTCCTGTTAGCTCACCATGCAAACAATATGTGTCTCTATTCTACGTCCCGTAGAAACGGAATGTAACACCCTCTATAAGTCTTTAAGTTTCACGCCTTCGCCTGTAATCCACATGATTTGCCCGTTTGATTCGCCGCCTACGATGCATGCCGCTGCGGCAGATGGGCTGCTGAACGTCATCTTCTGCTCCCTCATGGACTGGACAAGCGATTCGGCAAACGACCCGGGGAGCTGTCTCTACCTTGCAGCGTATTTCGCAGCATTCTCCATAACGGCATTAAGTGCCTTGTTGTGCGGATTGTTCTCATCGTCTGCGCCACCCAATATGCTGAAAAATCGGTGCGCAGGGGCTGATGTTATCGTCTGTACCTACCCGAGGTTTACTCATGTTTTCGCCTCGATAAGTACCTATTCTCCTAATCTCGCGAGACCGATTCCTTCTCCACAAGAAGCAGCTATCGCCGAAAGCCCCTGTTACATGCGGATTTCAGCCGCGTCACCCATCTGTGCGTGACATCAAAACTACACACTCAACGTGCTTGGTGTGAGGGAACATATCCACAGGTGTCACGCGCTCAATGGTAAAACCGCTGTCGAGAAGAACTTTGAGGTCTCTGGCCTGCGTCACAACGTTGCAGCTCACGTACACGATTTTCTTCTGGGCTAGCTGAGCAGTTGCCTTGAGGAAGGTGGGCGTTGATCCTGCGCGAGGTGGGTCAAGAATAATGACATCAAAGTTCTGACCGTCTTTTGCCAGAGCTTGCATGTAGCGAGTAGCATCGTCGCAGATAAATTCAGCTTGAAGTTTATTGTTCCGAGCGTTTCTGCGAGCCATTTGAATATTGTTTTCAACCTGGTCAACGCCAGTGAGCAAGAGGTTGACGCCTTGAGCTTCGGCAGCGTGTGCCAAGCAAAGTCCAATGGTTCCTGCGCCGCAGTAGGCGTCGAGGACTCGCAGGTTGCTGGTTTGCGCGGCGTCGGTGGACTCGGAGCCAGCAAGCTTGGAGCCAGCAAGCGCTCCGTCGATAGCCAGCTGATAGAGCACCTCGGTTTGCTGAGGATTTGTCTGGTAGAAACTGGTTGGACCAATCTCAAACGTGCAGTCCAGAAGCTTGTCGCTCATAGACGTTGAGCCCCAAAGCAGACGGGTTTCTCGCCCTAAGATTGCGTTGGTGCGCTTCTGGTTGACGTTCAAGAAAATGCTGGTCAGCTCGGGGTGTGCTTTGCGAAGCGCGGCAACAAACTCCTGCTCGCGGGGCAGATGCTGACCGTTGACCACCAGCACCAGCATGACGTCGTCGGTGGCATATCCGCAGCGCACCACGCCGTGGCGAAGCGCTCCCTTGCCGCGATCCTCTTGGTAGGCGTGGATGTTAAACTGGCCAGCAAGATATGCCACGTCGTTGAGAATGGCGCGAGCTTGACCGTCCTCTACCAGGCATTCCTTTGAAGCAATAATTTTGTGTGTACCACTTGCGTAAAAACCGGAACGAACCGTGCGACCTTTACCCGGCGCAAATGGCGTTGCTGCCTTGTGACGATACGCCAGAGGCTTGTCCATTCCGCGGATGGGCTCGATAGTTACGTTATTGATGCTTGCCAGCGGGGCGAGAAGTTCTTCTACCTGCGCCTGCTTGCGCTTAAGTTGGATAGGATAGGGGACCGAAAGCCATTCACAGCCTCCGCAGCTACGCGCAATAGAGCATGTTGGTGTCTTGTATCCCATAGTTCCTCTCCAAATCTTGGGTTACTACTATACCGTTTGCGGGCTTAAATGGCACGTTGAGGGGATTGTTGTGTCTAATATGTTTCATTTTTTGTATCGTTTCCCGTTTACCTAAAAAACCGTTAAGCTAACAGGCACAGTATTTTGGCGAGACAAAAGAGGTGGACTATGGCTCTCATCAGCAAAATTGGTATTATCGGCGCTAATCACGTAGGTGCGCACGTTGCAAACGCCCTGCTTTACCAGGGACTTGCTACTGAGCTCTACATTAGCGACACAAATGAGGTCCTCTGCAAGGCTCAGGTAAACGACCTGCTGGACGCAATGCCATTTTATCCACACCCTGCTCGTGTTTTTGAGCTTGACGACCGTTACGAGGAGCTTGCTGGCTGCGACATTATCGTTAACGCCGCAGGTCACGTAGCTGCTGCTGCGGGCAATCGCGATGGCGAGCTCTTTGTTACCACTGACGAGGCCAAGAAGTTCGCAAAGCGCATTGCAGACGCCGGCTTCGATGGTGTTTGGGTCAACATCGCAAACCCTTGCGACGTTGTTACCACTGAGCTCCAGTATCTGACCGGCGCTGATCCTTACAAGGTTATCGGCTCCGGCACCACGCTGGACTCCGCTCGACTCCGCCACGCTCTTTCTGGCGCAACTGGCTATCCAGCATCTTGCATCAACGCTTGGATGCTTGGCGAGCACGGCAACGGCATGTTCGCTTGCTGGTCGCACGTCTCCATTGGCTGCCTCACCCTCGACGAAGTTGCAGCTCAGACGGGCAAGACCTTTGACCTCCCAGAGCTTGAGCAGGCAGGACGCATGGGCGGTTACGTCACCTACAGCGGCAAGCAGTGCACCGAGTACTCCATTGCAAACGGCGCCGTCGAGGTCATCAAGGCTATCGTCCACGACACCAAGCTGATCACGCCAGTCTCTACGCTGCTCACCGACGTGTATGGCGTTTCTGGCTTCTATTCTTCACTTCCTGCAGTTATCGGTGCCAATGGTGTCGAGAAGGTCTTTGTGCCCGAGCTTTCCGACTCCGAGATTGAGGCATGGCGTAAGTCTTGCGAGCATGTCAAGGGCAACATTGAGCAGCTCGGTTGGCTTGAGGTAGACGCTCGTATTGACTAGTGCGCCACGGGTTCCGCACCGGCTGTGATTCCGGGCTGCGGGCTCCGCACACCGCGTCGGTCACATGGGCTGCGACCGCGAGCTGCGGCCCGTACCAGCTGCGGGTTCCGCACCGGCTGCGACGGGCGCCGCGCCGGCTGCGACCACAACGTCCGTCGGGCTGCGACGGGCGCGACGAACACGCCTGTGACCAGGTAATATTGCACACCGAACACACCTTGGGGCTTCTCCCGAGGTGTGTTTTTTGTCGATTGAGCGTCTTCCTACCATCTTCTGACTGCCTTCTGATTGCTAGCCTGAAAAGCGCATCATATCTGAGTAAATTTACTCAGATATGGCGAGAAAAACCGGCAAAACCACTCAGACTTGGTGCACTTTTCCGGCAAATCGTTCAGACTTGGCGAGAAAATCAGGCTCGATGAAAGCGCCCATGACGCCACACTGGATCCAAAAGTCACGTCACGAAAGGCCCGCCTGAAAAGTGCAAAGAATCTGTATTTGAGCCACCGATTCTTTAACAAAACCAGGCAAATCCACAGATTCTTTGATGCTTTTAGGCAAAAGTTACAGATTCTTTGTAGAAATCAGGCGCGCTTAGCCCAAGCCTTACAGGTCGGTTGCTTTTCCCGAAGAGACGATCTTCTCGCCACGTGCAGCGATCCTCTCGCCACGCGCCACGTGCAGCGTTCTTCTCGCCATGCCGCTCGCCATGCCGCTCGCCAAAAACCCACGCCTCACCTGCAATTTTTGAACAATATTTAAATAAAAATTTCTATTGACTTGCAATCAATATGATATCACAATGATGCCAACAGAAGGCTCATTGTCACAAAGGAGATACCATGAGCACCGAGAAAATCATCAAATCCAAGAGTGGTTGGCTGTTCCTGCTGATTACCATTGCTCTTTTTGCAGTTGCAGCCCTGTTTTTGGCTAATTTTGTACTCAGCGCTATCGCTGCAGACAGAAATCCTCGCCTGGATCCGTCATTCCCAAGCATCATTGGCGCGCTGGTATTTTTCTTTGCCGGCCTGTTTGTTTCAAGTGGCCTGTTCAGTCTTCAGCCTGGTCAGGCAAAGGTGTGCGTGCTGTTTGGTAAGTACATCGGCACCGTTAAGGACGAGGGTCTGCGCTGGGCAAATCCTTACTATGCCAAGACTCTTTCTACAAACGTGGGTGACCTCTCTTCTCTCGCTGCAGGCGTTACTCCCAGTGTAAACGTGCACACCTCCATCATTTCCACTCGTGCACGTACGCTGAACGGCGACGTCCTCAAGGTCAACGACCGTATGGGTAACCCAATTGAGATCGCCGAGGTTGTTGTTTGGCGCGTCAGCGATACCGCAAAGGCTCTCTTTGACGTCGACGACTACGACAGCTACGTTGCCATGCAGGCAGAGACCGCGCTCAGACACGTCGCCAGTATCTACAGCTACGACCACATGGAGGACGAGTCCGAGTCCAACACCGCAATTACCCTGCGCTCCAACATCGAGGAAGTCTCCGAGGCGCTTCAGTCCGAGCTGAGCCGCAATCTTTCCGTCGCTGGTATCACCGTCGACGACGCTCGCCTCACGCACCTGTCCTACGCCCCAGAAATCGCGCAGGCAATGCTCCGCCGCCAGCAGGCAGAGGCAATCATCGCTGCACGTAAAAAGATTGTCGAGGGCGCCGTTTCCATGGTTGACATGGCCCTCACTCAGCTTTCCGAGAATGGCGTTGTTGAGTTCGACGAGGACCGCAAGGCCGTCATGGCTTCCAACCTTATGGTTGTTCTCTGCGGCGAGTCCGAGGCTCAGCCTGTGCTTAACACCGGTTCCTTGCAGCAGTAAAGCATGGCGAGAAACCCATGGCACCTCGCAAACAATATCCACTTCGTGTAGCTCCAGAAGTCTGGGAGGCGGTTGAACGCTGGGCGCAAGACGACATGCGTTCAACTAACGCTCAGGTAGAATGGATTTTGCGCGACGCTCTGAGAAGGGCAAAGCGCACTCCAAAAGCTAATAACACTCGTGTGAATAAGACAGACAAGATGGAAGAAGGAAACTAACATGGCCGACAACATTCCACAGCCACCCGTTCCTAACGCTCCCGTACCTCCCGCCGCACCTGCTGCACCCGCGGCACCCGCACCAGCTGCTCCCGCCGCTACGCCTGCGCCTGCAGCTTCTGCTGCACCGGCCCCAGCACCAGCCCCAGCAGCACCAGCCCCAGCCCCAGCTCAAGCGGCTCCTGGCGAGGTAGTTCCTGTCCTAAGCGTCCAGCACTTTACCAAGAAGTATGGCTCCAAGGTAGCCGTTTCTGACCTTTCGCTCGACGTTATGCCTGGCGACATCTACGGTTTTATCGGCCACAATGGCGCAGGTAAGACCACGCTTATCAAGTCCATCGTTGGTGCTCAGCCATTTGAGGGCGGCGTCATTTTTGTGGATTCCAAGAACGTGCTGGTTGACCCTGTTGGAACAAAGCAGGTTATCGCTTACGTTCCAGATAATCCAGACATTTACGAGTTCATGAGCGGCATCAAGTACCTCAATTACGTCAGTGACATTTTTGGCGTTCCTGCGGAGAATCGCGTCGAGCGTATTACAACGTTGGCCAACCGCCTGGGAATCACGGACTCTTTGGCAAACGCTATCGGTAGCTACTCTCACGGTATGAAGCAGAAGCTGGTTTTGATTTCCGCCCTGCTCCACGAGCCAAAGCTCATCATTTTGGACGAGCCGTTTGTTGGACTGGATCCAGCAGCAAGCTTTGAGCTAAAGAAGATGCTGCATGAGCTTGCTGACCGCGGATCTGCCGTGTTCTTCTCGTCACACGTTCTTGAAGTTGTCGAGAAACTCTGCAATAAAATTGCAATTATTCGTCAGGGCAAGCTTCTTGCCGCAGGTAAAACGGACGAGATTCGTGGCAACGCTTCTCTTGAGGAAGTATTCCTTGGTCTTGAGGCTGGCGCTCCTGGCGTTTCTGCTGATATTGCTCAGGACATAATTACTACAAATGAAGGCGCACCTGTTCAGTCAGTCATCCCTGGCGCACCCGTAGTTGCAGCACCTGCCGCTCCTGCAGCGCCAGCAGCGCCTGCTGCGCCTGCCGCACCAGCAGCCCCAGCAGCACCTGCGGCTCCAGCAGCACCTGCGGCTCCAGCAGCACCTGCGGCGCCCGCAGCTCCAACTGTACCCGGCGCTCCAGTTCCTCCTTCCTTCCCTAAGGAGAACTAGTCATGGCAAACAATGTTCCACAGGCTCCTCAGCGCCCCGATGTGCCTGAGCAGAACCTGCAACTCTCAGGAGATGTGTTTATTCCAGCTCAAGTAAGTGCTGGTCAAGTTCCTGTTCTCGATCGCTCTGAGCTCAAATTGCCTTCCAATCTCAAAGTGTTCTGGATGCTGCTTAAGGTTCAAATCACCATGATTTGGACTACGCAGGTTATAGGTGCTCGAAAGAATTTTGAGAAAAAGGTTGGCGCAAATGCCCTGCCTATTGTCGGTGGTATTTTTGCAGTTGTTGGCGCGCTCTTCATGATGGTTTACATTTACGGCATTGCGACAACTCTAGCCATTGCCGGCTTCACAAGGCTGCTTCCTCTGGCAGGAATTCTTGTTGGCGCTCTACCTGGTGTTATTTTGACGTTTGTAAAGGCCAATGGCGTGCTTTTTGCGTACAAGGATTACGACTTTATCATGTCGCTTCCAATCAAAAAGAGCACCATTATCTATTCTCGTGTAGCTGCCCTGTATGCTGCTGAGGGTATTTGGTCTCTCACCATTATGCTGCCAGTCTTTTTGGCTTACTTCACCTTTGAGGCTGTTACACTTCCACGCTTGATTGGTGCCTTGTTCGCGCTTTTTCTTGGGCCTAACCTTGCGGTTTCTGCTGCAATTCTCTTGGCTTTTGTGGTTGCTGCCCTTGCTGCAAAGCTGCACTTTAAGAACTTGGGAATGGTCATCGGTGGCGTTTTTGGCCTTTTCTTTATGGTTGCCTATCTGTTCTTTATCTTTACGGTATCTTTCAATGCAGACAAGTTTGTTCCAGGTGTGGTGGATAACTTCCGGAACACCGTCTTTAGCGTTGCAAGTTCAGTTGGCGTAGTTTATCTTCCATCACTGTGGATTGCGGATTTCTTTAATTCTGGCTCCCTTGTCAGTTTCTTGCTGTTTGTCCTGGTTTCTGTTGGAGCTCCTGCAGCAATTGTGGCAATCATTTCTCGCTGCAACGACCGCATTAATGCGCTGGTAAGCGAGGATAAGGTCCAGAAGAAGTTCACTACCAAACAGATTTCCACCAAGTCCGCGACGCCATTTGTTGCTCTGATCAGAAAAGAGATTCAGACCATCACGGGTTATCCAGCAGTCTTTATAAACATGCTTTTTGGCTGCTTGCTGATGGTTATTCTCGCCTTTATTTCTATGTTCTTTAGCACGTCGTCTATCGTGGCCTATTTTGTTCCTGCGTCCGAGGTTCCACGCTATCTACCTTTGGCAAGAACCATTTTTGGCATGATAACCACCTGGTTTGGCACCTCGATGTTCTGCGCAGCCAACTCTGCCGCTATTTCATACTCGCTGGAAGGCCGCTCAAACTGGTTGATGGCAACCATGCCTGTATCCCCAAAGCAGATTTTTGGTGCAAAGATTGCTGTTAACATGCTTTACGTGCTCATCTTCAGCGTGTTGACTCAGATTTTCTTCCTGATTCCTGGTCACATCACCATTGAAACGGCGCTGAGAAACGTCATTCTGCCACTCTGCATTGTGTTCCTTGTGTCTAACGTTGGCCTGGCCATTGATATCCGCCGACCAAACTTTGACTGGACTTCTGTTGTTGATATTACCAAGAGGAGTCTTTCGGTCACGGTGTCTTCTCTTGCGGGCACGTTAGGCTCCATGTTTGTCATTGGCGGAACGTTCATGATGATGATTCTGCCGGTTATCGAGTCATTTAGCTCGTCAACAGGCGTGATTAACGAGACGCTTCCAAACATTATCTTTGTCACGCTGTCACTGGTGAACGCAATTATCGGCTACCTGATCTTTAACAACACCGTTCACCGAGGAGTTAGAATCTAACTTTTGTGATGCACGCGGGTGGCGTTCTGCAATTTCACGCCACCTACCTGCGGTAACAGTTCAAATTCTTCTGTCGAGAAGAAACTTTGAGGCACCCACCACATGTCGTTTATCGAATGGTGGGTGTCTCTTTTTACGCTTTGCGGTACGGTAGGGTGGCTAGAGGTTTTCTTGTTCGGTAAGTAGCAGGAAGGGCCGAGGCATATCGCGCTAGACTCGGGCGCGTACTATCGGCTGACCTTCTCGGCTGCTTGCCGCAGTCAGAGGAGGCATCATGGCCGAAAAGAATGTATCTAAGGTAAAGAATGTGGTCCTGGTGGGCCAAGGTGGCGTGGGCAAAACCATGCTTGCCGAGGCAATGCTGCATCTGACGGGTGCAACCACTCGTTTAGGCGGCCACGCAGGCACAAAGCCCACGCTTGATTACGATTCACAAGAGTCAGAGCGCGGATTCTCTATCTCTACCACTATTGCACCAATTACCTGGGAAAATACACGAATTAACGTACTTGACGCACCGTGCTATCCTGACTTTGTGGGCGACGCCTATGCGGCAATGAGCGCTGTTGAGACGGCGCTGTTTGTCGTTGATGCAGCTAGTGGACCTGGCACTATTACCACCAGGCTTTGGTTTGCCGCTGAGAATCTTTCTCTGTCCCGTGCGCTGTTCATCAACCGCCTGGACCGTCCTGATGCAGACTATGAGACCGCAATGGCCATGCTTCAGGATCGATTTGGCTCCTCGCTTGGTGCAGTGACCATTCCAATGGGTTCCGGAGAGGCATTCTCTGGCATCATTGACGTTGTCCATCAGAAGGCTCGTAAGCTGGTAGACGGAAAGCCTGAGGTCACCGATATTCCTGCCGAGTTCCAAGCAGAAGCGCAGGCTGCTCGCGCCGCTCTGACCGAGCTGGTTGTTGAAGCTGACGATGAGCTGATGATGCGCTATCTTGAGGGCGGAGAGATTACGCAGGAAGAGCTTGAAGGCCTGCTGGGCAAGGCTCTTATGGAGCGCATTTTTGTTCCAGTATTTTCCGGCTCTTGTGTTCGCGAAGAGGGCGTTATCTCCCTGCTTGACGCTGTTGACGGCTGGTTCCCAACTATGTCCGACTTTGGCCGTATTCCGCTGGTAAACGGCGAGCAGCTTGATATTTCACCTGATGACGAGCGCCCTGTTGCGTTTGCCTTCAAGTCGCTGCAGGATCCACAGAACGGCAAGCTTACGTTTGTGAAGATTCTGGCAGGTACTGTTTCTGCAGGTGCCGAGCTTATCAACGCTCGTACACGCAAGCCCGAGCGCCTTTCTCACCTGTATCGTATGTGCGGCAAAGACACGGCTGACGTCAGCACCGCTGCAGCCGGCGACATCGTGGTAGTTCCAAAGCTCGAGGCCATGACGGGCGACACGCTTTCCGTTACCGGCAAGGTTGAGGCCGCCGCATTCAGGTTCCCCAACTCCCTGTACCGCACGGCCATTGAGCCCGATGAGCGCGGTACCGAGGGCAAGCTCTTTGCGTTCCTGGAGAAGGCCGCCGACGCCGATCCAACCCTCAAGGTTGAGCGCGACGAGGACACCGGCCAGACCATTGTTTCTGCAATCGGCGAGGCACAAGTAGCCGTTCTTCTCGAGCGTCTTGAGCAGCGAGCCGGCGTTTCCGCACATAAAGTTGCGCTTCGCATCCCATATCGCGAGACGATCCGTCGAGTTGCAAGTGCTCAGGGTAGGCACAAGAAGCAGACCGGCGGTTCTGGCCAGTACGGCGACTGCTGGCTGCGCATCGAGCCAAACCCAGACGCAGGCTACGAGTTTGTGGACGAGATTGTTGGCGGCCACATTCCACGCGGCTTCATCCCCGCTATTGATAAGGGTGTCCAGGAGACCATGCGCGAAGGTGTTTTGGCTGGTTATCCTATGATTGACGTTAAAGTTGCTGTCTACGAGGGCTCTTACCACCCAGTTGACTCCAACGAGATGGCTTTCAAGACCGCTGCTCGTATTGGTTTCCAGAAGGCTGTTGACCAGGCAGAACCTGTTCTCTTGGAGCCTATGGCTCATCTGGAGATTACCGTTCCAGACAGCTACGCAGGTTCCGTCATGGGCGACGTCTCCGCTTCTCGCGGTCGCGTTGAGGGAATGTCTTCCGGCACCGGTGTTTCTGCTGGTGAGACCACCATTAAGGCCACGATTCCATACGCCGAGGTTACTGATTACGCTACAAGGCTGAGGTCCCTCTCGCGCGGAACGGGCGAATATACCGTTGAGCTGGCAGGATACGAGCAGGTCCCGCACGACATTCAGGCTCGTCTTGCTGCCGAGTACGCTGAGCGTCGCGCTGCCGGCGAGCGCTAACCTGCAGGTCAGGAGCGGCTTCTGCCGCAAGCGCCGCAGGTGCCGCAGGCGCTGACCCGCAGGCGTGGACCCGCAGACGCAAACCCGCAGGCGCGGACCCACAGGCGTGGACCCGCAGGTAGATAACGAGTTCCTAGTAAGAACCCTCGCATCTTTCAGGTACGAGGGTTCTTTTGCGTTCCACAATGTGTTTAGCGTCGGTTTCTTAGGCTTGGCGTACAAAATAGCGTAGTTTTGGTATGCCTCACTGAAGAATCGACTAGCTCTGAATCAAGGTAACCAGGTAACTAGGGGCTCACTGTTTGACAATTAGAGACCCTCGCTACTTGATATACATTTCTATGCATAAACTTCATCTAATATGCTTAAACATGAATAGACTTATATAAGAAATTTAACTATCAATAAATTCTGTAACTACGGAACACACCTAAGTCAGATATTCTGCTCAATTGCGGGCATATTACACACCTAATGAAGATAATCTGCATGATTGAGGTATTTTCAACGTCATGTATACGTCTTTTTGACAGATTATCCGACTTAGGTGTGTTTGCCTATCATCGAATGAGCTGTATCGGTTTGTATCTTAAAAAAGTGGTGTAAGTAAGCATTTCAGCTGTTTAAAAGAAGTGCGGTTATTTCCTAAAATATAGTCACCAAACCAATTCAGAAAGGAAATAACCGCAATGTAATTTTATATGAAGCTGAGCTCTCCTACACCTAAGATTACGAATTAGATTTCAATGGAATGCTATGCCAGTCATGTGGGTACGTATTCCACACAAATCAATTAAAGAAAGGCCGCACATGTACCTAGAGAATATCAATGGACCAGAAGACGTAAAGAAGTTGGACGCGAAGGCTCGTGCAGTACTTGCGCAGGAGATTCGCGACAACTTGCTGGTCATGGAGTCAAATCACGGCGGCCACTTTGGTCCAAACTTTGGCATCGTCGAGGCAACTATCGCACTTCATACCGTGTTCAATTCGCCCGTTGACCATATCGTTTACGATGTCTCGCACCAAACGTATCCCCACAAGATGCTCACCGGCCGCAAGCAGGCATACATGGATCCTGCGCTTTACGACTCGGTGTCTCCTTACACTGATCCCGCCGAGACCCCGCACGACCTCTTCAAAATCGGCCACACTTCCACGTCCATCAGCCTGGCGCTTGGCCTGGCAAAGGGTCGCGACATCATGGGCGGCAAGGAAAACATCATCGCAGTTATCGGCGACGGATCCATGTCCGGCGGCGAGGCTCTTGAGGGTTTGAACGTTGCTGGTGAGCTGAACAGCAACTTTATCATTGTCTTCAACGACAACCAGATGTCCATCGCCGAGAACCACGGCGGCATGTACGACCAGTTCGCTGAGCTGCGCCGCACCAACGGAGCTGCCGAGAATAACCTCTTCAAATCGATGGGCCTGGACTACCTGTATGTCAATGACGGTAACGACATCGAGGCTCTTATCGCCGCATTCGAGCAGGTAAAAGACACGACCCATCCGGTCGTGGTCCACATCAATACGCTCAAAGGTAAGGGCTACGCTCCCGCGGAGGCAAACAAGGAGAAGTGGCACTGGCACATGCCGTTTGACATCCAGACTGGTCAGAGCCCTGCATCCGGATCTTCCGAGTCGTATGCCAGCATTTTTGCAGAGTATGCCCTCAAGCGCGCAAAGACTGACCCAAAGTTCTTGGTGCTTATGTCGGCTGTTCCTGGTCTGCTTGGCCTTACGCAGGAACGTCGAGAAGAGCTGGGTAAGCACTACCTTGACGTGGGCATCGCCGAAGAAACTGCAGTTGCGATGGCTTCCGGCGCGGCTCACGCGGGCGCGCATGTAGTTTGGGGCTCAAGCGCAACCTTCATCCAGCGCACCTACGACCAACTAACTCAGGACCTGGCGCTCAACCAAAATCCTGCGGTTATCGTGGGATCCGGCTCCATTAGGGGCTTGATGGCCGCCACCCACCAGGGCCTCAGCAGCATTTCTATGATCGCAAACATCCCTAACATGGTGTACCTCGCGCCGTCCAACGCCGAGGAGTACATCGCAATGCTCGACTGGGCGCTTGACCAGGACAAACAACCTGTCTACATCGCAATTCCTTCCGGTCCTGTGGTTCATGCCGAGGGCTCCGTCCGCACAAACTTCGACGCCCTCAACACCTACGAGGTCACGCGCAAGGGTTCCAAGGTGGCCGTTCTTGCCCTGGGCGATTTCTACGACCTTGGCGAGAAAACCATTGAGGCCCTCAGCTCCACCCTGGGAATTGAAGCTACGCTGGTTAAGCCATACTTTGCCTCTGGCGTTGATCAGAATCTGCTCGACAACCTGGTAAAAGACCATGACGTCATCGTGACCATTGAGGACGGCATCATCGAGGGCGGATGGGGACAAAATATAGCTAGCTACCTGGGCACTTCTTCTGCACGCGTGTTGAACTACGGCGTAAAGAAGGCTTTCTACGACCGCGTCAACATCGCGGATCTTATGCGAGAAAGTCATCTGGAGTCCGAGCTGATTGCCGCAGACGTTAAGCAGGTGCTGGGCCTGTAGGCGCTGCGTCGACGCTCCGTCGCGAGCTGCGCCTGCGTCATCGCCCTGGCGCGAGCTGCGGCTTCGTCGTTGCGGCATAATCTGCACTTCTCGCAACACATCAAAACTGCAACAAAAAAGAGGGGCCGCATCTGCGGTCCCTCTTCTGTATCAAGTGAATGCGCTGTTGCGGTGCGCTATTGCGACCTGCCGCCAGACGCGCTGTCGCAACGCGTCGCAACCTGCAGCTAAAACCTTAAGCCTTAAGAGCGCGGCCCATAGCGTCAGCCTGAACGATAGCTGCATAGAGCTCGTCAGGAGTGACGTCGCCAGCGAGGTTGTGGATGGTCTCGCCAGGAACGCAAGCAGCCTCAGCGATCTTCTTGATCTGCTCGTCAGTGGTGATGCCAACCTCCTCGAGGGTAGTTGGAAGACCAACCTCAAGGCAGAAGTCCTGGACCTCGTCGAACTCCTCCTGAGGAACGCCTTCAAGAACAAGCTGGACCAGGGTACCAAAAGCAACGCAGTTGCCGTGAGGTGCGCTGTGGCCACCAAGGGAGGTGAGGCCGTTGTAGAAAGAGTGAGCTGCTGCGCAGTTAACGTTGTCAGCGCCGACACCACTCATGTAGACGGTTGCCTCGCAGATAGCCTCAAGAGCTGGGGTTACAACGTTGTTCTCGCAAGCCTTAATTGCCTGTGAACCGTAATCGCGAAGAGTGAGGTAGCACTCCTTAGCAATTGCCATACCAACGCGGGTAATGCCGGTTCCCTCAAGGGAAGGAGACTCGGTGCGGATGGATGCGCGGCCCTCAAAGTAGGTGCCCAGTGCGTCGCCCATGCCTGCTACCAGGAAGGAAACAGGTGCGTTAGCAATGATCTGGGTGTCGACCATAACTGCATCTGGGTTCTGTGGGTAGAAGAGGTACTTGTCAAAGGAACCGTCATCGTTGTAAATAACGGAGAGGCCGGTGCATGGAGCGTCGGTAGCTGCAACGGTAGGGAGAATAACGATGCGCTTACCAGCGTAGTATGCGGTTGCCTTTGCAGTGTCAACAGCGCTGCCGCCGCCGATAGCGACGACTACGTCAATGTTGTCCTCCTCGACGATAGCCTTCATGCGGTTAATCTCGCCGTTGGAAGAAATGCCGCCGAAGACCTCATAACGACGGTAATAGTCGCCCTTGCCCTCGAAGCTCTGCTCGATCATGTCGTGGGTTGCTTTGTAGCCGCTGTTAGAGCAAACAAACAGGAAGCGCTTTCCCATGTAGCCCATCTCTTTCTCGAACTCGAGACAAGCATTTTTGCCCTGAACATACTTCAGTGGCTCACGCATTGCGCGTAGCATTTTCATAGGTTCCCCTCTCCGGATACGTTTTAGACCTATGTAGTGTATGGTAGCACTGTCAAAAGAACATAACAGCAAGGAAAATATTTAGATTCGGACAAAGTGAAAATCCAGATTCCAGCAAGGAGCGAATTTAGATTCGGACAACTTCTGGAAAGTTTACGTGAACATACACTCACCAGCCGGCAAATGATATTCTTGTAGTGTCAAATTTTCGCACTGTGGTCTTTGGAGGACACATGCTTAGTTCTGTCGAAATCAAACCCGATGTCTACTTTGTAGGCGCCCTTGACTGGAACGCTCGCGAGTTCCACGGCTACACCACTGAGCAGGGCATTACCTACAATGCATACCTTATCCTGGACGAGAAGGTCACGCTCATTGACACCGTCAAGCGCCCATTCTCCGAGGAGCTGGTCGAGCGCATCAAGAGCATCATCGATCCATCAAAGATTGACGTTCTGATCTGCAACCACATTGAGATGGACCACTCCGGCAGTGTTCCTCGCATTCTGGAGCTCGCACCAAACGCCGAGGTCTACGCAAGCGCACCTCAGGGCGTCAAGGAGCTCAAGGCTTTCTATGGCGAGAACATCAACGTCAACGGCGTAAAGACGGGCGATACGCTCAACATTGGTAAGCGCACCCTGACCTTCGTGCAGACTCCAATGGTCCACTGGCCAGACAACATGGTCACGTATTCCGACTACGATAAGATCCTCTTCTCCAACGACGCATTTGGTCAGCACTACGCTTCAAGCACCCGATTTGAGGACGAGTCCGACTACTGCGAGGTTATGAAGCAGGCTCGCAAGTACTATGCAAACATCGTTCTCCCTTACGGCCGTCAGGCTGACTCTGCTGTTACCGCAGTTAAGGGTATTGGTCTGGAGAACATCGATATTATCGCCCCAGCTCACGGCGTTGCATGGCGCTCCCACATTGCCGACATCATCTCCAAGTACGAGGAGTGGACTACCGGCAAGCTTGAGGAGAAAGCCCTGGTTGTGTACGACTCCATGTGGGGTTCAACCGACAAGATGGCTCACGCCCTTCTGGACGGTTTTCTGGCCGAAGGCATTCCTGCCCAACTCATCGACCTCAAGGAGACTCACATCTCCAACGTCATGTACCACTTCCTGGATTCCAAGTATGTCTGCGTTGGTTCGCCTACGTTGAACTCTAAGTTCCTGCCTACCGTTTCTTCGTTCCTGACCTATATGAGCGGTCTGTCTCCAAAGAACGACCACCGTATTGGTTTTGCGTTTGGTTCTTACGGCTGGGCCCCACTTGGACCAAAGATGGTTCAGGCTGAGCTTGAGGCAGCGGAGTTCACCATGCCACTGCCTGTTCACGCTATCGGTTGGCTTCCTTCCGACGAGGACCTGGACGCCGTCCGCGCGCAGGTCAAAGACCTTGTTGAGGCCGGCAAGCAGCTGTAATCTAGCAGTATATTGAGCAAGACCAAGACCCTCACATTCAGTGGAATGTGAGGGTCTTTTGCTGTTAAAGGAGCTAAGTGGGCAAGAATGATGCAAATGACCCCGAAGCGATGCCAAAGTGGTAAAAAATGCGTTTAGTTGGGGAATACAGGTTTCTGCATATAGCGTTTGCCCAGATAAAAATTTTCAGTGCGGTAAAAAATCGTCTTAGTTGGAGATAAATCGGCTAATTTTCAATTTTCATTTCCAACTAAACGCGTTTTTTACCGTTTTGGGCACATAATTTTAGACATAAAAGTTACGTATTCATGTGGATGAATTATTCAGGCAAGATATTCAAAATCTTGCATCAAATACTGAGAACTGCTTGTTAAACGGAATTGATACGGAAAATTGCGAGCCGCGCCATCAAAATGACGCCGCGTGGTCACCCCTCATGCCGCACGGCTGACGCGGTCGACACGGGGCAGTCGATGCACAGCCAGCATGCGCTCACATATACGGCCGGCATTTCGTGGCGAGACTGTGTCAAATTCCTGCAGACTACAAGGTAGAGCGCGTTAGAGTACAATAGTCTGTACAAAAAGTAACTTCGAAGAGGTAGGTGCCCATACACTCGATGGACATTGCGTTAAGTATTGGAATAACTCTGCTGCTTACCCTGGTAAACGGCTTTTTTTCTGCGGCCGAGATGGCCATTGTTAGCTCTCGTCGCGCGGCACTTGAGGCGGACGTGGACGAGGGCGATCCAAGAGCCCTTGCTGTCATTGACATTGCCACTGATCGCGGATATTTCCTCGCAACAATCCAGGTCGCAATTACCCTGGTAGGTTTTGCGTCCTCAGCATTTGCTGCAACAAGCCTTTCCGCGCCATTTGGCACTTGGCTTATTAGCATTGGTGTCCACGCTGACCTGGCGCTTCCTTTAGCTGTCGTGGCTATTACGCTGATTGTTTCGTTCTTTTCCGTGGTCATCGGCGAACTGGTTCCAAAGAGCATCGGCCTAGCAAACTCCGAGGCAGTGGCCAAAGCAGTCGTCGGCCCTATGAAGGCGTTCATGCAGATTGTGCGTCCACTCGTGTTCATCACGTCTGCCTCGGCAGATGCGGTTACCACGCTGATGGGCATTGACACTACCAACGACCATCAAGAGGTCACCGAGGAAGAGCTCCGCTACATCGTCAAGGATTCCGAGGACCTTTCTGAAGAAGAAAAATCCATGATCCACGAGGTCATCGAGATGGGCGACACTGTTGTCCGCGAGGTAATGGTCCCGCGCGTTGACATGACCGCCATGGAGGACACCGCAACTATCGCCGAGGTCCTGCGCGTCATGCGCCAGACGGGCTTCTCGCGCATCCCTATCTACCACGAGAATATTGATCGCATCGTGGGCATCGCTCACATCAAAGATTTGCTGGAGCCGGCGCTTGACCAGCACGCTAGCGACGAGAAGATCGCGCGCTTCGTGCGTTCCGCGGACTATGTGCCTGATACCAAAGACATCATTCCGCTGCTTACCGAGATGCAGACAAGCCGCGATCAGATGGTTATCGCAGTTGACGAGTACGGTGGAACTGCCGGCGTCATCACCATCGAGGACATTGTCGAGGAGATTGTCGGCGAGATTGAGGACGAGTTTGATCCGGACAACAAGTACCTGACGCAGCTCTCTGATAGAGAGTGGCTGGTAGACGGTCGTTTCTCGCTCAATGATGCGAATGAACTTGGATGGCCGGTTGGGGAGTCCGAGGAGTATGAGACTATCGCGGGCTTTGTGCTGGATTTGGCTGGTCATCTGCCTCGTCCGGGCGAGGTGTTTGAGAAGGATGGCTACGTGTTTCGCGTACAGTCGATGCGCCGCCGTCGCCTTTCTCTGCTGCGCGTAATTGCGCCAGAACCACAGGTAGACGGTGAATCTGAGCCAGCCAGCGAAAACTCTGACACATCAGAAAATGAATAACTAAAAGAATGATTACAATAGAGTGAACCAATAGAAAGAGGTTGAAATGGCGCAGTTGATTTCTATCAAAAAAGTTGTGGTAGGACCCAAAAACTTAACCGCTACCGTTGAGTTTTCGGCTAAAGCGCCACGTTTGACCTCGGAAAATGCTGAGGCAACCGAGCGCGTGCTTGAGCTTTTGCCTGGCCTCTCCGAGCACCTGTGCTTGGGCGACGCCGACGCTCGTTTTGGACTTGTCGCCAACGATACCGAGGTTGCGCACCTGCTTGAGCACGTAACCGTGGAGCTCCTGGCTCTGACCAACCTTGCGGGAGATGTTTCGTCCGGCAAGACTTCCCTGGTGGATTCCCGCCGCGGCCTCTACGAGATTATCCTCGCATGCCCAGACGACGTGCTGGTAGCAGCCTCGCTGTCCAGCGCCGTATGGCTCCTCAACTGGGCATATGGCAACCAGGACGAGGCCGATCCAGACATCAACGCTATCGTTTCCGGCCTCGTTGCACTCATTCAGGACCTTGACGGCGAGAAGACCGATGAGCTCGCAGACTCCGCGGAACCTGAGACGGACGCTGCACCCCAGGCAGAGAGCGTAGACGCAGAGGATTACGCCGCCGACAACTCCTCCGAGGACGTTGCTGATGCAGCTGCTGCTGATGCAGCTGCTGCTGATGCAGTCGAGGCTGAGGTTGCAGACGCTGAGGAGAACGACGCCGAGGTCGCAGGAATCGACGCAGCTGGCGAGGATGCGGTCGCACCCGTAGTCGACGCCGAGCCCGTAGTCGTCGCCGAGCCCGCTACCGACGCCGATTCCATCGCAACTGAGCTCGCCGAGGCAACAGCTGCCGAGGACGCCACTGACGACTCTGAGGTCACCGACGTCCCAGACGACTGGAACATGATTAACGTTCCTCGTCCAAAGCCCGTTCGATAAACGCCCGTATTGCGGTATGATTACGTACAGCGTTTTGCTGTTTAACAGGAGGTACTTATGAGCAAGAAGTCTGCTGGTTTCTTTCTAGGCGCTATTTTTGGTGCTGCTGCTGGCGCTGTAGCTGGTCTTTTCCTGGCTCCACGTTCCGGCGAGGAGACTCGCGCTTTGGCTGCAGATGCTGTCAATGACGCATGGGATTCCGCACTTGATTCTTATGAGCGCACATCTAAGGTTGTGAGCACTAAGATTGACGAGGTCAAGCCTACTGTTGACGCAAAGACCGACGAGCTCCGCGCTAAGGTTGACCTTGCTCGCGAGCGCATGGATCAGCTCCGTGAGTCACTTTCTGATGCTGTGACCTCTGCTTCTAACACTGTCGCAGATGCTGCTGATGTTGTTGCAGACTCCTTTGTTGTTCCAGAGCCAACCGCCACAACCGCTGAGGCTCAGGCTGTTCGCATCGAGAACGTTGAGTCCCACGAGCAGGAGAACGCTGGCGAGGGCTACCAGGAGGCATAAGCCTCACTTACAAGCAATGTGACGGGACGCCTTATGACGTCCCGTTTTTTATAGAGAGGTTTCACGTGAAAACAACCGAGCTCCTAGGCGCAAAGGTCCTTCTCCCCAAAAAGCCTGCTACAAAGGGCAAGCATGCGGGAGAAGAGCGTTTTTCCAAGTTAGGAAGAATCCACAACGTGGTTTTTGCCCCCTTCAAACAGGGCCAGTCCTCGCAGGTAGTGGGCGTGATGGTTCAGAAGCCCGACATTGCTGGCATGATTAAGCAGGATGACGCGTTTGTCACACTGGAGTCTCTGGAGACCATTGAGCAGGGGCTTTGCGTAAAAGATCCCGAGAATAACGTCGATAAAGCAGCAATCAAACGCCTGAACTTGGACTTTGATACCTGCATTTTGTGGCACGGTATGGAAGCTCGCACTAAGAGCGGAAAAAGTCTGGGCTACGTAAGTGGCGCAGAGTTTGACCAGTTTACGGGCGTGGTTTCGGCATTTCTTGTGGGTGACGGTGCCGGATCAGAAGCGCTGGTGGGCTCGTTTGCCATCAAGCCAGAGTGGCTGTTAGGCTACTCCAACGGCGCCATGGTCCTCTCAGACGAGGCAGCGGACGCCCAGCTCACCGGCGGTCTTGCAGCAAAGGCGGGCGAGGGTTACGCCGCGGCAGCCGCTAAAGCTTCTGAGGCCACGGCTAAGGCTGGTAAAGCTGTTGCAGAGGCTACCGAGAAGGGCGCATTTGCCCTGGGTAAGACGTTGGCCAAGGCAAAACGTGCCATCGAAGATGCCACCGAGCCCGATGCAGAAGACGATTCCGAGCGACCAGCGCCGGTCGCCGCAGAGGATGTTCGCCTCGAGAAGCCATCTCCAGAGGAGCAAGTCACCGCGGACAAGGCCGCCGCAGAAAAGACCGCCGCGGACAAAGCCGCTGCTAGCAAGTCCGACGCTAAGGCAGCGAGTAAGTCGTCGGCACAGGCCACCGCTAACAAGGCGGCTAAGGGCTTTGGCATGCAGCTTGGTCGTATGGGCAAGATGTTCTCTGACTTCAAGGATGAGTTTGACAAGGCAAGCAAGTAACAAACAGCAGATAATCGCATAAAGCAAAGGGCGAGAAGACCGATCTTCTCGCCCTGTTTTTGTGCTGCAGTTGCGTGACGCGAGCTACAAGCCCATGGCCTGTAGAATGAACATCACAATAGTCAGGATGATAACGGTGACGATGGTAAACCAGGTCAGCGCGTTCCAGATGCGGCCGTTGGCGTACTTGCCCATGATGTGTTTGTCGGCCGCGATGATAACCATAAAGACAAGCAGAATTGGCAGCAGAATACCGTTGATGACCTGGGCGGCCATCATGATGCCAAAGAGGCTCATGCCTGGAATCAGAACAACCAGCGCAGAGATGACCAGCACGGTAGTAATAATGCCGTGGTAGACAGGGGCTTCCTGCCAGCTACGGTCGGCTCCGCGCTCCCAACCAAATGCTTCGCAGATAGCACTTGCGGTAATGCCTGGTAGAACGCATGCTGCCAGGAAGGACGCGCCAACCATGCCCAGCGCAAAGAGCGTACTTGCGTACTGACCTGCAAGCGGTTCAAGTGCGCGGGCAGCATCGGCAGCGGAGTCGACAGAGATTCCGCGAGGGAAGAGCACCGCACCCGTGGTCAGCATGATGAACCAGGTAATGACCTCGGCCAGGATTGCACCGGCAACATTGTCTGCACGCTGTGCAGGAATGTCGCTGGTATCAAGGTTTTTCTCGACAACATTTGATGCAACCAAGAAGATCATGTACGGACTGATGGTGGTACCAATGTTTGCGACCAGCAGCGAAATGTAGGACGGATCGGCGGAAGGCTGCGGAATGATGGTGACGCGCAGGGCCTCGCCCCAGTCAGGCTGAGCCAGCACGCCGGCCACCACGTACGTGACAAAAATGCAGCTAATTGCCAGCAAAATCTTCTCGATACGACGGTACGATCCGCCAACGGTCAGAAGCCACACCATCAGCGCACTGATAGGCACCGAGACGTACGTTGGGATGCCAAAGAGCTCCATGCTGGACGCAATACCTGCGAATTCGGAGAAGGTAACAGCAATGTTGGAGAGCAGCAACGCACCCATTGCCAGCGTGGACAGGCGGATACCAAAGCGCTCGCGCACCAGCGATGCAATGCCTTTACCAGTGACACAGCCCATTCGAGCTGCGGTTTCTTGAACCACAATCAGCAGGAAGCACATAAGCGGCACGGTCCACAGCTGTGAGTAGCCAAAGGTAGCGCCCGCGCTGGAGTAGGTTGCAATGCCACCGGCGTCGTTGCCAGCAAATGCGGCGAGAAGACCGGGGCCCATTGCCATCAAGATGTACTTGAGGCTGTTTTTGTTGACCGGAGCCTTCTCTTTAGATGCGCGTTTGCCCTGCTCGACAACGCTGCCATCGCCCGCGGTAAGCTGGCCAGCGACGCTCTGCATTGCAACCGCGTCCTGCTCTGCAACCGCGTCTTTTACCTCTGCGTTCTCTTGCGACATTTACATCACGCTCACAAGTGAGAGAGCGTAAGAGAGGACGAAGAATGTCACCACCGAAAGGCTCATGGAAATCA
>CAUSVW010000009.1:0-45918 GCA_963535155.1 uncultured Atopobium sp. | reverse complement strand
TCCCTAACCTTGAGGCTGGAAACATTGGCTACAAGCTTGTTCAGCGCTTCAGTGGTGCTGAGGCATACGGTCCAATCCTTCAGGGCATTGCTCGTCCTGTTAACGACCTCTCCCGTGGTTGCTCCGCTGACGACATTGTTGGTGTTGTTGCAATTACTGCTGTTCAGGCTCAGATGGCAGATAACAACTAGTCTTTCTGCACTTCTAACTTGGTATACTAAGCCAGTCTCAAAAGAGGCTGGCTTATTCTTTAGCTGGAGGCATTTATGTCTGAAATTATTTCTATTTCTAGCAACTCTCTTACCGCTTCAATTGACACCATGGGCGCGCAGCTCATGAGCTTACGCAAAGGTGAGTCAGAATACCTCTGGCAAGGCGATTCCAACTGGTGGCCAAGACGAGCCCCTATCCTCTTCCCCATTGTTGGCGTTCTCAAAGACGGTAAAGCAAAATCTGCAGAAGGTACCATCTCTCTTGCCCGTCACGGCCTTGCTCGTCTCAATCAGTTTGAGGTTGTCGAGCAGAGCGCCTCTTCTGTAACGCTTCAGCTAAAAAGTACCGAAGAGACTCGCAAGGCCTACCCCTATGACTTTGAACTGAAGCTGATTTTCTCGGTAGCTGGTGATACGCTGACACAAACGTATGAGGTCACCAATCCTGCAAACGTTGTACTGCCGTTTACCCTTGGCGCACACCCGGCATTCAACATTCCGATCCCCGGCGTAGAGGCAAGCTCATTGGACCAGTATCACCTCTTATTTACGCGTTCCTGGACCAGCTACGGCCCCTCTATTACTGATGAGGGTCTTTGCGACTACACAACTCCACAGAGACTTATCGTGGACTCTGATACGCTTTCCCTGTCTTGGGAGCTTATTGATCGCGAGAAGACCATCACACTTGAAAACGTCCCTGATAGACGCATTACACTTGCGGCTAGCACAGAAGCTCCTTCTGAGGCTCATGGCATTCAAATGGATTTTGAGGGCTTTGATTATCTGGGCATTTGGAGTGCTGCTCCTGGTTGTCCATTTGTTGCTCTTGAGCCATGGTGTGGCATTGCCGATACCGTTGACACTGATGGCGTCTTTGAACACAAGCCAGGTATCATGTGCCTTGAACCAGCTCAAAGTATTGCTAAAACCATAAATATCAGGGTCTTCTAGCAAACTAGTTGGACACGATAAAACACCTCGTGGCGCATTTCATTTTGTAGCTCAATAAGCCGCAAGAAACAACTTCCAACAAGAAAGAGCCTGTGAATAATTCTCACAGGCTCTTTTACGTTTAACTTACGTTGTTGTAACGTGCGTTACTGAGCGCGCTTCTTACCAAGAACACCAGCTGCAATAAGAACAGAAGATGCAGCTGCTACAGATACTGCAGCAAAGGAAGCATCACCAGTTGAAGGAAGCTTAGGCTCCTTCTTCTTTGGCTGCTTTGGCTTCTTAGGAGTCTCTGAAGGTGGAGTGGTTGGAGTTGGAGGGATGTGAGTATTAGTAATAGTAAAGCCACTGGTAACATCACCTGTTACCTCAGCGGTATAACCTTCAACCTCGTCCTCAACAACGGTGTACGTAATAGCTGTTGTAGTGCCAGCCTGATTCTTATCGAGGTTGCTAAATGTTGCAGTCCAGCCATTTGCGTCAGAGAGAACCTCACTCTTACCAGTATCTACGCCGTCTGCATAAAGGTGTACGGTAACTGAAGTAGGACGAGTACCGTCAGCGTTATTTTGATCTTCCCAAACCTTGGATACAGAAACGCTTACCTGCTGCTCGCCAGTTGCAGTACCGGCACCGCGAGGATTAATCCACCAACCTTCACGAGTGAAGTTATCAGTGTTGCCATCAAAATCAAGAGTTGCTCTATTGTCTACCTGGGTAACGTTGGCTGGAACAATGGTCTTGTACTCAAGCCAGCAATCCTGGATAAGTGGTTGGAAACCAGCAAAGTTAACCTGATTATTGAGTCGAGCAAAATCAAGAGTGTAACCATTAGGAGTAAAGGTAATTGCAGGAAGAATCTGATCTGCAGAAAGAGTCTGAACAGCGCCGTTAACAAGGTGGAGAACAAAAGAGTGCTTAAGATATGGACCAGCAAGCTCATCTGAAGGATTAACACCAGTACCAGTAAGCTTTGATGCATCAACGGTATAAGGATTTACAATCTGATCCTTAACAGTGGCATTAAGCAGACCAACCTGGGTAATATCAGATGGAGTTAGGTTGACAACCCAGCTGGTAACGTAATAATCATTTCCAGTTGTAATAGTTGCACCAGAAGGAAGCGTATAGGTTGTCTCTGCAGTTGCACCAGTTCTGTTGTACTTAGTAATTGCAGTATCCATTGCAGCAATAGAACCGCCATACGTCATGTTAAGACTGGTGTTACCAATATTGAGCGTAGTGCTGCCATTGCCTCTCTGTGCAATTGCGCTTGACCAATTGAGCGAGAAAGACATCTGGCCATGAACGTTAAGAAGACCCGCAATATTGTTATTGAAGGTAACAGTCATGGTATTAGGGTTACTGGTAGGAGTTGCCGTACCAACAGAAATACTATTTCCGTTTGCATCTACACCCATAACCTCAAAAGGAGCTGGAGTATTATTCTCTAGCTCTGGAGGAAGCATAATAGTAAAGGTATCACCTGGTTGTGCAGGGGCACCATTGTTGAGCGCATAATCAAAATTTACACGCACGTTACTACCAACTAATGTTGTATAGCTAGCATTTGAAATAGTTGGTGTGTACTCAACAGCTTGTGCCTTTGTGTTGAATACAGTGAGCGCAGCAAATACAGTGAGCACAAACATAACTGCAAAGCTCAAAGACCTGCTAACTAAACCCTTAGACTGCATGATGCTCCTCACAGCTAGTTCAAAGATTTATTTATCTGCACACAAATAGCTGTACAAAACAATAAGATTTCTTTGAAACTCTAACTTATTATTTAAAAATATAAAGTTCTAAAGTACTCATGTCAAAGAACTATCTATATCTCCATAAAAAAACTCCCACACGAAGTGCGGGAGTTAATATTTTTTTTGGATTGTAAGGAAAGCCTACTTACCCAGAAGCTCCTGAACGTCAAGAGCAATCATGTATTCCTCGTTGGTAGGTACAACCAGGACGCGTACCTTTGAATCTGGAGCAGAGATGTCACGGATTTCACCGGAGCGAACCTTGTTCTTCTCCTCATCAATCTTGACACCCATCCACTCAAGCTCTCTGACAACGCCAAGACGCATCTCGTCGGAGTTCTCACCAATACCAGCAGAGAATGCCATGGTATCAAAGCCGTGCATAGCCTGAGCCATCTCCATGATGAGCTGAGACGTACGATAATAGAACATATCAAGTGCAAGCAGGCAGTCCTTATCGCCAGCGTGAGCGCCATCCTCAATATCACGAGAATCGGAATGACCAGACAGAGCGAGAAGGCCAGACTGCTTGTTCATCATAGTGTCAATCTCATCGATGGAGTAACCACCAACGCGAGAAAGATAGAAGACAGTAGCTGGGTCAATAGTGCCGCAACGAGTGCCCATGATAAGGCCATCAAGTGGAGTAAGGCCCATGGTGGTCTCAAGATCGCGACCATCCTCAATAGCGGAAAGAGAAGCACCAGAACCAAGGTGGCAGCTAACCAGCTTGTGAGTCTGACCGTTGGTAAACTCATTGGTTGCACGCCAAATGTAGCGGTGAGAAGTACCATGAGCGCCATACTTACGGACGTGGTACTTATCAACAACATCGCGAGGAAGAGCATAGCGATGTGCCTTTTCTGGCATATTGAAGTGGAAAGAAGTATCGCAAACGATTACATTACCGACCTCTGGGAAGAGTTCGCGGCAAATCTCAATAACATCAGCCTCAGCATAGTTATGAAGAGGAGCAAGTGGAGCAACCTCACGGACCTGAGCCAAGACCTTATCGTCTACAACAGCAGACTCTGGGAAGTACCAACCACCCTGAACAACACGGTGACCAATGCCATCGATTGGCTTATCAATAGTCTTAAGGATGTCAAAGACATGCTTAATAGCAGTCTTGTGATCAGGAAGAGCAACCTCAAGCTTCTGCTTCTCTCCACCAAGCTCCTCGTGACCAACAAAAGAACCTTCGATACCGATACGCTCGCAGTTTCCTTTTGCGTAAACCTCGCGGGTGTCAACGTCAAGAAGCTGATACTTAAGAGATGAGCTACCTGCGTTGATAACCAGTACGTTCATGTGACTCCTCTTTCCGTGAAGCAGTGCAGACTATTAGGTCTTACTCTCCTACTTCAAATAAACATAACCGCATGACATCATAAACCCCAAGATACCCCGGAGTTAAATAGACGAGCAAAAAACTTGAATATTTTTATTTTCCGCCCATAGAATCATTCAACTGCTTGCCACCTAAAACGTGGAAGTGGACGTGATTGACTGACTGGCCACCATGCTTTCCGGTATTGGTAACAACGCGGAATCCAGTCTCCTTAATTCCTGTCTTTTCTACTACCGCAGCTATAGCCTTAGTAACACTCTCAAGGGTTGCAGCAGGAATACCATCAATGATGTTGTCGTAGTGGTTCTTTGGTACAACAAGAACGTGAACAGGAGTAATAGGATTTAGGTCATTAAAAGCTACAACGTTTTCATCCTCATAGAGAAACTCTGTAGGGATTTCTTTGTTAGCAAGCTTACAAAAAATACAATCAGACATAACCTCTCCTTTACTCGTCTAAATATGCAGTAGAAGGCGCTGCGGTTGTATCAGTAATTGCAGCTCCTGCCTGGGACTCATCAAGCAGAACCTTAACCTTCTGCTCTGCAGTATCAAGCCTTCCACGAAGATCCTTTACCAGCTCAACGCCACGAGCATACAGAGCCAAAGACTCCTCGAGCTCCAAATCTGTGCCCTCAAGCTTACGAACAATCTGCTCAAGCTCAATAGAAGCATCTTTGAAAGTCAGCTCTTCAGTCTTCTTAGTATCCATGTTGTTCCCCTTATCTATGAAAGCTCAATATCAGAAACAGTTGCCTTAATTGTTCCATCCGTCATTTTGACAAGCAAAGAGTCTCCAACCGAGGCATCTTTGGCCGTTTTAATGACAGACCCCTTTTCATCTTGGACATACGCATATCCCCTTGTAAGAACCTTTAGAGGAGAAAGTGCATCTAATTTTCCTGCAAGCGAAGACAGCAAAGCCTCATGTGGATGGAGCATGGCAGCACTAGCTCTGGTTAGCCTTTGTGACTCAACAGAAAGCGTCTCTTTCTTTCTTGCAAGAAGCGCTGGCAGAGCGTCCATAAGCCTTTGCTCAGTCTGATTAAGGTCTTCTGTTCTTGTTGAAATAATATAAGCAGGGTCTTTCAAACAAGGACGATCTGATAGCTTCTCTATCTGGTACTGTTTACTTGCTAGAGCATTTTTTATTGCCAAGTTAGAGCGTTGCTCAACAGTTGTAAGTCCCGTTTTATAGAACTGCAAAATCTTTCTTGTAGCATTTCCAAGGCGAGAAATTCTGTTGTTAAACGTAGTTTGTAGCTCACTAATAGCGGGTGCCACAGACTCTGCAGCAGCTGTTGGCGTTGAAGTTCTTCTATCAGAAACCATATCTGCAATAGTGGTATCTGGCTCATGGCCAATACCTGTAATAACAGGTACAGGACACGCTGCGATAGCACGTGCCACTCCCTCGTCATTGAAGCACATAAGGTCTTCAAATGAGCCTCCACCACGCACCAGTAAGATTGCATCTGGACGTGTAGTTGCGGCCACCTGAAGCGCCCTAATGATAGTTGCAGGTGCATGAGTACCCTGAACAGCACAACCAGACACCTCAAGCTCTACAAGAGGGTTTCTGCGCGCAAGTGTGCGCTTAACGTCATCAATGACGCTGCCAGAAAGTGACGTAACTACGCCAATGCGTGTACAAAACTCTGGAATGTAGCGCTTTCTGGAAATATCAGTAAGACCCTCTTTTTCTAGCTTTTTAGCAAGCTGAGCAACCTTTTGGCGAAGGTCTCCTTCTCCAGCAATCTGAATGGTGCGCGCATGAAAAGAAAGCTTGCCGCTTGAAGCGTAAATATCAAACTTTCCTGTCATCTGAATCTTCATGCCGTCTTGCAGCGTAATGCCGCTAGCAGCATAAATCTTTGACCAGACAATAACCGCCATAGAGCTAACAGGGTCTTTTACGTCAAAGTAGCAATGACCAGATTTGTAGTTTGGTCCTCTAAATCCAGAAACCTCTCCCACTACCGTCATAGATGGCATTGAGGCAACTTCATTTTTTGCAAAGAGCACCGCATCAGATACTGAAAGAACAGAATCTTCTTTCTCTTGAATCTGATCCATTACTAGTTCCTGCTTCTAGAAGAACCAAGTAGATATAGAAGCTGGAGTGCAGAAACCATTGCAGCAGCTACGTAAGTAAGAGCAGCAGCAATCAGCACCTTTTTAGCGCCATTGTAGTCAAAACCTGCAGGTGCATTTGCCTTCAAAAAGGCTAATCCACGCCTTGAGGCATCAATCTCTACAGGAAGCGTAACTACATGGAACAAGAAGGTAAATGCATACAGCCAAATTGCTAGCACAGTCATGCCTGAAATATTTAGCAAGACACCAGCAATAAAGACATAAATCCATGCTGCAGATGCTAAATTAACAACAGGAACAAGAGCGGAACGAACGCGAGATGGCATATACATCTTAGCGGTCTGAACCGCATGACCTGCTTCATGACAAGAGACAGCAACGGAAGCTACGCTTCCCTCTGAGAAGTTTGCATCAGAAAGGTGTAGACAATTATCACGTGGATCATAGTTATCGGTAAGCTCACCAGAAATCCTCTTAATGCCGACATTGGCCGCTCCGTTAGTGTCCATCATGGCGCGAGCAACAGAAGCGCCGGTGGCATTAAACCCTGAAGGAACTAAAGAATACTTTTTAAATTCATGCTTGATGTACCACTGAGTGCCCAATCCGAGCACCAACGAGGCAACTACGAGAACAACGTATGGGATGAACGAACCAGAGTAATACATATTTTTCTCCTATCTATGTATGAAGATGAGTATACCCAACTCACCGGACAAAAAGTCAGGTTTGAATGAGTAATCACATTTGCCCTAGGTTAAAGAGCCTCTATTACAACAGCTCTACTCGACCGTTTTTGACGGTAAGTCCAACCTCGCCATTGAGTAGTCCAACAAGCTGCTTGCCCACTAATTGATAGCGCCATCCGGTTTTAAGTCTTGCGTCAGACCTATCCAAAAGCAGATCAGTAAGATCATCTTTATTGGCAATTAACGGAGATGCAATTCCCTCTTTTTCTGAAACAATCCTGATAAGAGCATACATAAGCTCAACAACACCTTCAGAGCCAGCTGAAGGATGAGCATGATGCTCGATTTTTGGACACTGATCTGCGGGTGTCTTTTGTCCACGCTTAATTGCATCTAGTAGATGCACTACCCCACCTTGAGAGATTTGCTCAGTGCCGCGGATTTTGCGTAGTCTATCTGGTGTTGTAGGAACACGGCGACAAATCTCAATAATGAGTTCGTCAGAAAGCACCCACTTACGTGGAACATCTCTTTTAGCAGCAGTTTCTTCTCGCCAGGCGCACACCTCTCGAGCAATAGCAAGTTGTCTGCGCGTAAGCGAGCCAGAACGTTTTAAACGAAGATATGCCTGATAGGGATCTCGACGATACTGCTCAATATTAGTATGCTGGTCCATCTCTGGCTTTACCCAGCTCAGACGATCAAGCTTGATGAGCTTCTCGACCATTTGATTGTAGATTGCGGGAAGATATCTCACGTCATCCTCGGCATATACCAGCTGCTCTTTATCAAGAGGTCGCTTTGACCAGTCTGTTAAAGACTCAGCCTTAGCAAGCTTAACGTTAGCAAAATTTTCTACCAGGCCGGCGTAGCTCACCTGCTGACGCATGCCCAAAAATGCAGCTGCTACCTGCGTATCAAATACAGGGGCGCATGCGCAATCCATTTTTTCTAGCAAGACTTCAAGGTCTTGTGAGCACGCGTGAAAAATCTTGACAATCTGCGGATTTTCCAGGAGGTCTTTAAGCGGAGTTAGGTCATCGATAAGCAAGGGATCAATCGCAGCAATCTCTGAACCTGTGGAAACCTGCACCAGGCAAAGCTTGGGGAAGTAGGTTTTCTCGCGAAGAAACTCCGTATCAACTGCAAGGATATGCGAAGTCTTTGCTCGCTCACAAAATGCGGAAAGTTCTTCTGAGGTTGCTATATACAATGCGTCCATCCAATTGCCGATTAAGTACCTAACGTAAAGCGATACACTCATACGTATCAAAATGATATACCAGCTTGTCGCAAATCTTCGGAGGATATATGAGAACCCTCATCATTCACAATCCTTGCTCGGGTTTTAGCTCTGACGCAATCTTTGAATTTGAGCGCGCTCTTCTGAAAAGCGGCGACGAATGCCTGGTAAAGCTAGTTGAAAGCCATTGGCACACAGATGAGGTTCTGAGTTCTGTTCAGCCTGAAGATTTTGACGTAGTGGTGCTCTCGGGCGGAGATGGCACCGTATCTAGCCTGCTCTATGGCCTTAGAGGATGCCAGACACCTATTTTGGTCTTCCCTTCTGGAACCGCTAATCTTCTGGCAGCAAGTATTGGAAACGCCCCTGAACCTAACGCACTGGCGCTGGCCTGTAGAAACCTTCAGACCGCACAGCTTGACCTGGGTGAGATTACCTGGACCACAGTATCGGGAGAAACCCATGTAGCTGGAGTTCCTTTAATGGCCGGTACAGGCCTTGACGCAGAAATTATGCGCTCAGCCATCCCCCATAAGCAAACCTTTGGAGAGGCGGCGTACTTTACTGCGGCCTTAGCCAACCTTATGCCGCCAGTTCACGACTTCAAAATTACTGTTGACGGCAAAGTACATGAGCTTCAGGGCATTGGCTGCCTTATTGCAAACAGCTCCATGATGCAAGCAGGAATTGAACTAGCCCCTGGTAATCGCATGAATGACGGTCTGCTTGAGGTTATTGTCATTGAGACTCACATGACTGCAAAGCTGGTACGCCCACTGCTTTCTGGCTTCTTTGATCGCACGGGAGACTCGCTTGGTAGGCCCTACCTCAATAGCTTTAGCGGCAAAGAAATTACCGTTGAATCAACAGCGCCTATGCCACTGGAAGTAAATGGCGAGGTCACCTGCCACGACATTTACGCCTATTCTGCTAGGTGTCTTCCTGGCGTGGTAAACGTTGTGGTGGACCACATGAGCCCCTACAGTGAGAAAGTATAAGAGCAGGTAAAAGGCACTTTCTATACTCTCAGGGAGCGTGTTTTCTTTTCTTTCGTTTTCGTAACATTCAGCCAAAAAGATTGCACGTAACCGTCAGATTAACTAATCTTTTATAGATACATTGCTAAGGTACGCACGCAAAATTCTGATGTGTGCGCACAGTTGATGGGATATTTTTTGATTGACGTTTCTAAAATTCGCGAGAGGTTCGATGAGCTTTCGACTCCTATTTTGAAGTCCGGAAGACTCTACCAACTTGCAACTTTTACACAACATGGAACTACCAGCACTCTCGACCACGTTATTGCGGTTGCTTATAGCAGCCTTGCCTTTGCCATGAATACTGGTATCAAAGTTGACGAGCAAGCCCTTGTACGTGGCGCGCTTCTGCATGACTACTACCTCTATGATTGGCACGATCACGAGGCCGCGCCAGACAACTGGCACGGATTTACGCACCCTCGCCATGCACTTAATAATGCTCGCGAGGATTTCCCTGATTTAACCCCTGTTGAGGAAGACATCATCTTGCATCACATGTTTCCTCTGGTTCCTATTCCCCCTCATACCAAAGAGGCTTGGATTGTAACAACTTGCGATAAAGCTTGTTCAACTGCAGAAACATTAACAGGCAATCCATACAAAAAGGATGGTTTCCGCCCAACGGGTTTCTCGACACCTGAAAGCGATTTTCAGGGCACAACAAACAGTGAGTCAGATGAGTTTAACAACTACATGGATTATGGAAACCTCTCGTGAGCACTATGACTGAGACGCTACGTACACTCTTTGCACTCGATAAGAATATTGAGCTCTTTGTGCAGTATCTGCCTCAGATGGTCATAATTTTTGCGCTGATTTCTTTTGGTGGTTGGGTGTACGAGACCATTTATTGCTCCGTTGTTGAAGGAGAATTTACCAAGCGCGGTTTTCTTTTTGGTCCTACCTGCCCTATTTATGGCATTGGGGCGCTTGCGGAATGGCTGGTACTAGGCCAGATTTCTAATCCAATTATTGTCTTTATCATTGGTGCAGTTTTAGCCACAGTTATTGAGTACTCGACCGGCCTCTTTTTGGAGCGTCGCTTTAAAAAGAAGTGGTGGGACTACTCTATGTTTAAGTTCAACTTGCATGGTCGAATTTGTCCCCAGGCCAGCGCGGTATTTGGTGCGTTTTCTGTTACCTCAGTTTTTGTGCTCGTTCCAACGATGCTTAATATTTTGATGATTTTCTCCAAGCATACTGTCTCGGTTGTGGCGTTTATTGTAGTCACCCTCTATTTTCTGGATACGGTTGCCAGCCTTCTTTGGAACGGACCAACCACTCATCACAAAGTTGAAGCCGCAGCTCAAGATGCATCAATGAAGGTTGAAGAAGCCGCACAGAATGCGTCACAGAAAGTAAGCGCTGCAGCGCAAAACGCATCGCAGAAAGCAAACGCAGCAGCTCAAAAGGCAAATGCGGCGGCCCAGAATGCGACTCATATTGCTACCCAAAAGGCTCAACAGGTTTCGCAAAAAGTCCAGGTAACTAAGAAGAAACTTGACGATACCACGCAAAAAGTCAGAGACCGCTTGCCGGGTTCGTTCCCATGGGACAACTAGACGGGTTTCTCGACATATTGTAATACCTCAGCAAACGCTGATTTCGAGTTTGGATTTGTATGTACACCATTGAAAGTAGAGTTAGATATAGCGAGTGTGATGAGACCGGAAAGCTTTCCCTGGTAGGCGTTATGAACTATCTGCAGGACTGCTCGACGTTCCACTCAGAAGATATTGGCCGCGGCTTTAAGCAACTGACCAGCGAGGGATACGCATGGGTTCTGGCAACGTGGCAAATCCAAGTTGACCGTCTTCCCCAGTTTGGCGAGAAGATCTGCGTAGGTACCTGGTCGTATCAGATGAAGGGCCTTCAAGCATCTAGGTCGTTTGTTATTAATGATGCAGACGGCGCAACCATCGTAAAAGCGGACTCTACCTGGTATTTAATGGATATCAATGAAGGCAAGGCTGCTCGTGTTCCAGAAAGCGAAAACGTCTACATTACTGGCGAGCCTCGCGTAGATTTGCCACCAACTCCTCGAAAAATTGCACTTGATGGAAATGCTGTTGATGGTCCAGCCATTCTTGTTTCTCAGCAGCACCTGGATACAAACAAGCACGTCAACAATGCTCAGTACGTGCTCATGGCCGTTGACACGCTTGTGGCTCTTGGCTATTCTCACAAGCTGCGCCGCATTGTGGTTCAGTACAGGAGCCAGGCGCACTTGGGCGACACCATTACTCCCCAGGTATACACCGATGAGACGGGTTTCTCGGTAGTGCTCAAAGATGCCGAGAGTTCCACCATTTTTGCAACAGTCAGGCTGGAGGGATAACATGACCGAGGCCAAAACAGTCAATGTAGCTGCAGCTATCTTCTATAAAGACAACAAAATTCTTGCCGCTTGTAGAGCTGATGAGGATAATGCTGGTTTCTGGGAGTTTCCTGGCGGAAAAGTTGAGGCTGGAGAAACCTCTGAGCAGGCGCTGCGTCGAGAAATTCAGGAAGAGCTGCACTGTAGCGTGCAGGCAGCGTTTTTCTATGACACGGTAGCTTACTCCTACCCCACCTTTGACCTGCATATGGATTGTTATATCTGCACGCTGAGCGAGTCTGAGGAGCCTGTTGCGGATCCAGAGATTCACTCGGAGCTTCGTTGGCTTGCTCAAAACGAACTGCTTGACGTGCAGTGGCTTTCTGCAGACATTGAGCTCATTAAGCAGCTTGGCACGTTCTGGAACGACATCTTTGCGTCGCAGCACCTGTAGGAGCCGCGGGTGCGTAAGCCGCGGACGAGAGTGCTACGGGCGCGGATGTTGCGGGTGTAAGCGAGCTGCAGGCGCGAACAAGTCGTCGTGTTCAAAATACTTTGCAGAGAATGTGGAGTGACAAAAAGAGGGGTTTCTCGCCATGAAATCCTTGGGCGACGACGGGTATCATCAAAGTGTAAGCGCTTGATTGAGGATTGATGGCAAAGAAAGACGACAACCAAGATACCAGGGACAACAGGCATGAATTTGGCGGCGAGGGCCCTGACTTTGACCCAAACGATCCGTCGCAGATGCCTGACGGCTCTCCTTTCCCTGCAGGCTTGCTATTTTTTATAGTTATTATGCTGCTCTCGGGACTGGGACGTTCTTGTGTTTCGAGCAATCAGACTTCCTCAAGTCCGCTTTTTGGAGACCCCTACAGCGCTTATACTGACAGCAACTGGTAATGTACTTGGAAAAGACTTGCTATACGTACAACTAGCAGGTGTTTATTCCATTTTGTACGATATTTTGAAGGATTGAATATGAGCAAAGCAGATCGCATTTTTATTGATATGTGCTCCGACATTATTGAAAACGGCACCACCACCGAGGGCGAGAAGGTCCGTCCTACCTGGGAAGATGGTACCTCCGCATACACAATCAAGAAGTTTGGCGTCTGTAATCGCTATGATTTGCGCGAGGAGTTTCCAGCGCTGACGCTTCGTCGCACTGCGCTCAAGAGCGCTATGGACGAGATTCTGTGGATTTACCAGAAGAAGTCCAACAACGTTAACGATCTTAACTCACACATCTGGGATTCATGGGCTGACGAGTCTGGCTCCATTGGCAAAGCCTACGGTTATCAGGTTGGACAGGTTTCTCACTACTCCGATGGCGATTATGACCAGATGGATCGTGTACTCAAGGACCTCAAAGAGAATCCGTTCAGCCGTCGTATTATGACTAACCTGTATACCTTTGCCGATCTTTCTGAGATGAACCTCTACCCTTGCGCATTCAACGCAATTTACAACGTTACTCAGGAGCCAGGTAAGGATAAACCTACGCTCAACCTGCTGCTTGTTCAGCGTAGCCAGGACATTCTTGCAGCTAACAACTGGAATGTTTGCCAGTACGCTATCTTGCTCATGATGGTTGCGCAGGTCAGCGGCATGGAGGCTGGTGAGCTGGTTCACATGATTGCCGACGCTCACATTTATGATCGCCACGTTGACATTGTTAAAGAATTGATTTCTCGCCCCACCTTTGATGCGCCAAAGGTGAGCCTGAACCCTAACATCACCAACTTCTACGACTTCACTACTGACGACCTCATTGTCGAGGATTATCAGCACGGTCCGCAGATCAAGAACATTCCGATTGCGGTTTAGGCGCAGTTGCTGCAGACGCGGCTGGCGCTGCAGGCGCCCGGACGGATGCTCAAGCTAAGACCATCATTTCATTTAAGACGATACTTGCCAGGAGAACCACATGAACTCAATTGTTTCTGTAACACGCGATTGGGGCATCGGATGCGACGGAGATCTTCTCATCCCCAACAAGGCCGACATGAAGTATTTTGTTGAGCACACGCGCGGTTGCACGGTTGTCATGGGCAGAAAGACGCTGGAGAGCTTCCCTGGTGGACCGCTCAAAGGTCGCCGCAACATTGTCATTTCTAGAAATACCGATTACCAGGTCGAAGGCGTTGAGGTGGTGTCGTCGGCAGAGGAAGCGCTTCGTTTAGTTGCGGATGAAGCTCCCGAGAAGGTCTGGCTTCTTGGTGGAGCTTCGATTTATCGCGCTCTTCTCGACAAGTGCTCTTACGCGTACGTCACGAAGCACGACACCGTGGTTGATGCGGATACGTACTTCCCCAACCTGGACGAAGATCCTGCCTGGGAAGTTTGCAACGAGGAAGATGGCGGCGTGACTCCAGAAGGTATCGCTTTCAAGTTTGTGACCTATCGACACGTTTAGGCGTTGTGGGGGCCTACCAAGAGCGTTTTTGTTGTTGCGCACAATCCATCAATGCGTCCAATAGTATGAATTTTATGTTGATTGGGCAAAACAATTTATGGGTTCTTTAGTTTAATTTTCATCTAAGTCCCTCTTTTACCTGATGGTATGAGAGGACTTTTTATTATGGCAAAACCGAGTCAGGGAACTGACAAATAGCTGTCAGATTGCTGAAAAAGCGTGCTGATATATTCGTTTCTCAATCTAAGGAGGAACGAATGGATATTATTTTCTCGCATGAAACTGCGCTTCAAATCTGTGGTCAACTTAAGATTCACGGAAATGATGAGGTGTTATCACAACGCTCATCAAGGGATTTCCGCGCAACGTACGCTGCATGTTCAGATGAGACATATGAAGAAAAGCTTAAATTTCTGAAGAAAGAATATGGCATAGTTTTGGCTAAAACCACTCATGAAATGCTCAGAGATAATTTGCGGACAAGGAATTGCGATGCGCGAGTATCTCATCAATTCAAATGCCTTTTACCTGTTGGTTCGCTTATTGAGCTCGGACAAAATGTGTATTGCATCTCGCCTGCTTTAGCTGTTTGTATGATGTCAAGGAATAAGAGTCCTCTCCATCAAATTGTACTGGCTAATCTACTGATGGCCAGTTATGGTCATCTCGCAAACGGTGAACTCTGTGAATTTGATATGCCATTGGTAACTTCGAACGAGCTTGCATCTCTATTGAATGCACTTGAATCGTACTCTCCCGGTTTGAGAACTACGCGAAGAAACATGCGCTATTTCTTTTCCGATGCAGCCTCTCCCATGGAGGTCAAAATGGCAATTAGATCTGCCCTGCCATATTGTGAAGGTGGTTTCAATCAAATGCCGATTGCGTTGAATAAATCGTATGTAATAAAAGACCAAATAAACCAAGAGGTTCAACCTAAAGAGCGAAGGTTAGATTTACTATATGGCAAGATGTCCAAATCAAATTTGTCTGGATTGAATTTAGTAGCTATTGAATATAACGGTGCATATCATGATGACTTCTATCAGCAAAGAAAAGACAATCAAAGAACAAATGAGCTGAATTCGGTGAGTATTAAGGAGTACTTTGTGAATGCGGATATCTACAGAAACCAGCTCGCAATGCAAAATATGTTCCTAAGCATTAAAAAGGACTTGGGAGATAGCAATCTGTACCGGATTAGGCGGATGTTACATCAGTATTCTCATGAGCAATTCATTTTGATGAATAAACTTGATTCAATATACAGATTTATGAATGAACTAATATATAAAATTTAACTATCCCTGAATTGCCCCATGCGACAACACAGCAATGTCGGATAATCTGCAAAATTCGATGTGAATAGCACACCAAATGACGATATTCTGCAATAAACACGCATTATTGGAGCAATGTATAGCCTTTTTTGACAGATTAAGTGACATAGATGTGTTTTGTGAATCTGTAGCAACAGTTTCAATCGAACTTGCACATCAGACGATTAGGCAGAAAGTTCAGAAGACTAGAAAAAGAGCCGGTTACCTGGGGTTTAGGTAACCGGCTCTTGTTTTGTGCTTTACGCGCGCCGTGGCGGGCGCGACAAACGCTACGCAGTAGACACGCGACGCAATGGATGCGCTACGTAGCGCCTGTAACAGCCGCGGTGGTTGCGGCTACAACGTACTTGAGAATTAGTCCTCGTAGAAGCCTGGCTCGCGACCGTAGTAAGCATCCAGGTAGAGCTCGCGGAGCTCGGAGACAAGTGGGTAGCGTGGGTTTGCGCCAGTGCACTGGTCATCGAATGCCTGCTCAGACATCTCGTCAAGGGTATCGAGGAAGTACTTCTCATCTACGCCATAGTCCTTGATGGTCTCCTTGACGCCGATGTATGCCTTGAGCTCCTCGATCTTCTTGACGAAGTTCTCAAAGACCTCACGGTCATCCTTACCAGTAACACCGCAGAAACGACCTGCCTCAGCATAACGTGCAAGAGTGTGTGGGTGATCGTACTGTGGGAAGGTACCCATCTTTGTTGGGCGCTCAGCTGCGTTGTAGCGCATAACGCGAGTAAGGATAACTGCGTTTGCCCAACCGTGTGGAATGTGGTGGAAAGCGCCCAGCTTGTGAGCCATGGAGTGGTTGACACCCAGGAATGCATTAGCAAATGCAAGGCCGCCCAGGCAGGAAGCGTTTGCCATGTGGTCGCGTGCCTCGACATCGTTTGGATTGTCATAAGCACGTGGCAGGTACTCAAAGACCAGCTTCATACCACGAAGAGCCATACCGTCTGTGTAGTCAGATGCCATCATGGAGACAAATGCCTCGAGGCAGTGAGTAAGGACGTCAATACCAGAAGCAGAGGTCAGACCCTTAGGCTGGCTCATCATGTTGTCGGTATCAACGATTGCCATGTTAGGCAGCAACTCGTAGTCTGCAAGTGGGTACTTAACGCCATTGTCAGCATCAGTGATGATAGCAAATGGAGTTACCTCGGAACCGGTACCAGAAGAGGTTGGGATTGCAACGAAGAATGCCTTGTTGCCCATCTTAGGATAGTTGTAGACACGCTTGCGGATATCCAAGAAGTCTGCTGCCATGTCCTCAAACTTCTCCTCTGGGTTCTCGTACATGGACCACATAATCTTACCTGCGTCCATAGCAGAACCGCCGCCGATTGCGATGATACAGTCTGGCTCGAAGGAGCGAATGCGAGCTACGCCCTCAAGAGCGCACTGAAGGGTTGGATCTGGAGCAACATCCCAGAATGAAGAGTGAACAATACCCAGGGAATCCAGGGTCTCCTCGATAGTCTTGGTGAAGCCACTCTTGTAAAGGAACTGGTCTGTGACAATGAAGACGCGCTTCTTGTTATAGACCTCTTTGAGCTCACGGAGAGCAAGAGGCATGCAGCCCCTCTTGAAGTAGACCTTCTCAGGTACACGAAGCCAAAGCATATTCTCTTGCCTCTCTGCAACAGACTTGTAGTTAAGCAGGTGCTGTGGGCCAACGTTACCGGAAACGGAGTTGCCGCCCCAGGTGCCGCAGCCAAGGGTTAGGGATGGAGCCATCTTGAAGTTGTAGAGGTCTCCAATACCACCCTGAGAGGAAGGAGTATTGATCAGGATACGGCAGGTCTTCATTGCCTCCTGATGCTTAGCAATCTTCTCTTTCTCGTTGATGTTGACGTAAAGAGAGCTGGTGTGACCGTAGCCGCCATCAGCAACAAGACGCTCAGCCTTAGCAATAGCCTCGTCAAAGTTCTTTGCACGATACATACCAAGAACTGGAGAAAGCTTTTCGTGAGCCATCTCCTCTGAAGGCTCAACAGAGGTTACCTCACCAATAAGAACCTTGGTCTTCTCTGGGACGTCGACGCCAGCAGTCTTTGCGATGAAGTGAGCAGACTTACCAACAATAGCCGCATTAACAGCGCCGTTGACAATGACGGTCTTACGAACAGCGTCGAGCTCTTTACCCTGCAGGAAGTAGCAGCCGCGATCAGCAAACTCCTTCTTGACCTGGTCATAAACGCTATCAAGAACGGTAACAGACTGCTCGGAAGCGCAGATCATACCGTTATCGAAGGTCTTGGAGTGAATGATGGAGCTAACTGCAAGCTTGATGTCTGCAGTGTCGTCAATGATAACAGGGGTGTTACCAGGACCAACGCCCAGAGCAGGCTTACCAGAAGAGTAAGCTGCGTTAACCATTCCTGGACCACCGGTTGCCAGGATAATATCAGCGTTGCTCATAACTGCTGCGGTCATATCAATGGTAGGAGCTGGTACCCAGTCGATAATACCCTTGGGGCAGCCGGCCTTCTCGGCAGCATCGCGAACAATACGAGCGGCAGCAATGGTGCACTCTTTAGCGCGTGGGTGTGGGGAAATGATAATGGCGTTTCTTGTCTTCAGAGCAAGAAGTGTCTTAAAGATTGCGGTAGAAGTTGGGTTAGTAGTTGGAATAACTGCAGCTACGATACCCATTGGCTCGGCTACAACTCGATAACCTGCAGCTGGATCATCCTCTACAACGCCACAAGTCTTCATGTTCTTGTACTTGTTGTAAATATACTCTGCTGCGTAATGGTTCTTGATAACCTTATCTTCCATTACACCCATGCCAGTTTCTTCAACTGCCATGCGAGCAAGAGGGATACGATTTTTCTCGGCCGCAAGAGCAGCTTCATAGAAAATCTTATCGACCTGCTCCTGAGTGAATGTTGCAAACTCTGCCTGTGCCTCGCGCATCTCTTCGAGGCGCTTGAGCAAAGTATCAACATCCTCAATTTGAGTAGCCTTCTTTGCCATAAAATCCCCTTCTATTTAGGAACATTAATTCAAATTATACCAAGGTCTGCTAAACAAGTGCTTACCGTTAACCAAGTCTCTCAAAATTTATAATCTGCGTTCTGGCGTCTTCATCAGTTGCTGTAAATCTATGCCATTCACCTGGCGATTCTCTCCACATGTAATCCACGTACGGACCAAATCCACCCACCAGCTGCGATGTCGCGCACGCAAAGCTGGGGTCCGTCTTGAGACCCGGATAGTGCACCGCCTCGACGCGCGGATGGCACGCCAGGTACGCGGCAATCACCTGCGCCGCGTCGCTTGCCGCGTGGCGAGAAACCCGTGTACTCGCCTGCTCTTCCGCTCCCGTAGCAGAAACCGTCACGTCCTCTGCAGGACACGCCTTGGCCTCAACCGCCTCTGCTACCCACGGTATGCAGCACTTCCGCATGCACACGACAACATATCCCGGCACCCGAGCGTCCTCGGCTACTGCGATCTCTGCTCCCAGACGACATGCCGGGCTGAACTCGGCTCCAATCGTACGCACATCCGCCACAAGCAGCTCCCCTGCCGCAGCTCTGCCTTTGATGTCGCACACCTCAACGGGCACGCCAGCAAGCGGCTCCACGACGGTTACACCGCCCGAAACCAGTGTGGCGAGAAGTTCGTCTACATAGGAAACAGGGACAAGCCGCGCACGGCCTGCCCCTGTCATTTTTACGTATTCAGCTACAACATTGGTTGCGGTTTGCGTGACAACGTCGGTTGCAGTTTGTGTGACAACGTCGGTTGCGGTTTGCGTGACGCCGTCGATTGCGCCGACACTCTTCGTGCCACCTGCGCCATCCTGCGCGGCACCGCCCGTAACCTGCACTTTGTCTGAAACCCTATTAACCAACGCGCTCAGCATTCTCTTTGACAACCTGAGCAATAAACTCGTCAAGCTCTGCAACGTGAGTCTCGTTGGAGCGATCGCGAACAGAAATATTTCCTGCCTCAACCTCCTGCTCACCAAGGATGAGCATATAAGGAACGCGGTCAAGGGAACGAGCCTCACGAATCTTATAGCCGATCTTCTCGTCACGGTCGTCAACCTTAACGCGGATACCAGCGGCTGCAAGCTTATCGGCAACCTCATGAGCATAAGGACGAGACTTCTCGGAGACAGGAAGAACCTTGACCTGGCATGGGCTCAGCCAGACCGGGAACTTGCCTTCGTAATTCTCGGTCAGAATACCAATGAAGCGCTCAAAAGAACCAAAGCCAGCGCGGTGAATCATGATTGGCTGCTTCTTGGTACCGTCGGAGTCAATGTACTCAAGCTGGAAGTTGTGAGGCAGCTGGAAGTCAAGCTGGATGGTACCGCACTGCCAAGAACGACCAAGGCAGTCGGTCAGATGGAAGTCAATCTTAGGACCGTAGAAAGCACCATCACCCTCGTTGACAACGTACTCAATGCCCATAGACTCAAGTGCGTCACGCAGGCCCTGCTCAGCGCGCTCCCAATCCTCATCAGAACCCATGGAATCCTCTGGGCGCGTAGAAAGCTCAACGCGGTATGGGAAGCCAAACTGTGCATAGTAAGCAGTGATGAGGTGAGATGCATCCGTGACCTGCTCAGTAATCTGATCAGGGCGGATAAAGAGGTGTGCGTCGTCCTGAGTAAACTCACGAACACGGAACAGACCGTGCAGGGCACCCTTCATCTCGTAACGGTGATCAAGACCAGCCTCAGCCAGCTTCATAGGAAGATCCCTATAAGAACGTGGCTTGGACTTGTAAATTAAGCAAGCGCCAGGGCAGTTCATAGGCTTAATGGCAAAGTCCTCTTCATCTACCGTGGTGGTATACATATTCTCTTTGTAGTGGTCCCAGTGACCAGAAGTCTCCCAAAGGGAACGCGAGAGGATCAGTGGAGTCTGAACCTCCTGGTAACCAAAGCGAGCCTGCATCTCATGCCAGTAATCGGTCAGAGCGTTGCGCAGAGCCATACCGTTTGGAAGCCAGAATGGAGAACCTGGACCAAAGTCGGACATCATGAAGAGTTCCATCTCGCGGCCAATCTTCCTGTGGTCGCGCTTCTCGGCCTCTTCAATCATCTTGAGATACTGAGCAAGCTCATCTTTGGAACCAAACGCAACACCATAAATTCTGGTGAGCATCTTGTTGTTCTTATCGGCCTTCCAATACGCACCGGAAATGCTGGTCAGCTTAAAAGCCTTAACACCCTTGGTGTAGAGCATGTGAGGGCCAACGCACATGTCAACGTATTCACCCTGCTTGTAGAAGGTGATGTGTGCGTCAGGAGCAAGATCGCCAATGTGCTCAACCTTGTAAGACTCGCCACGCTCCTTCATGTAGGCAATAGCCTCATCACGAGGAAGCTCAAACGTCTCAATCTTGAGGTTCTCTTTGACAATCTTCTTCATCTCAGCTTCGATAGCTGGGAAATCATCCTCGTTAACCTTAGTGTCTCCAAGATCAACGTCATAGTAGAAACCGTTTTCGGTTGCTGGACCATAGGCAAACTGTGCGTGTGGATACAGACGCTTCAAAGCCTGAGCAAGCAGGTGAGCTGCATCGTGACGAATAACCTCAAGCTCTTCAGCTGCATCGTTAATCTCGCCAACATGGCCGTCGTTATATAAAACCTTCATGTAAAACCCCTCAGAGGTAGCTACTCATAGAAACAGGCACGGCGCCTACTCTGCTCACACAGGAGCTTAGGAGCAGACGCCTACATAGTCTCTGTTGTAAAACACCAGATTGCCATCATAAAGAACAAAACCAAACGTTATTGAATGCGAGTACGGCAGTAAGGGCAAACCTTCCAGTCTGCATTCAGTGGACGATGGCATGTTGGGCAAACGTTTCTAACCTGCGTATTGCAGATTGGGCATACGATAAAATCGCGGTCGATTGGAGCGGAGCACTTAGGGCAGATGCCGTAGTGAGACAGCTGGTGCTCACGAAGGGCAATATCAAGGTCCTGCTCCTCGCGGTCAATGAGGTAGCTGCTTGGACGCAAAATAACGTATGCAAGCAGACCAACAACAGGAACAACAGAAATGACTGCCCACATCCACCAAGGCTCTGCGCCGCGGCGCTGAGCATCGCGAATAACGTAGATGATGGAAAGGATATAAAGCATTACGACGCAAATGACCATGAGGTAAATAACCATACGTACCTCAGGTGTAATAATCTGATCAAGAATCTCCTGCATCTGACAGCCCCTTCTGCTGGCTTTTTGTTCTCTCCTAAATCGTACGACAAACCGCCTCAAAATGGGGCGTAATGTCGCAGATAAATTTATTTTACCAAAGCATCACTAAATTGTGCAGCAACCTCGCCAGCAAGTGAAATTGTTCCACATGCTACAAAGCCCTTCTCGCGCAATGCGTCCACTGCTTCGGGAACGCTTCTGTAGACAGCAACCACGTTAGCGCCGCAGGCTTTGTACAGCTCAGCAAGCTCGTCTGCATCCATGGCGCGATCGTTATCTGTCTGGGTTACCGCTACCTCAGGGAACTCTTTGGCGAGAAGTTCTGCGATGCCCTTAACGTCTTTATCTGCAAAAACCGCAGTCAAAAGCATGGGACGGTTAGCAACTTCTGGCTCAATTGAGCGGATAGCAGTTAAGAACGTCTCGATTGACTGGGGGTTGTGAGCCGCGTCGATAAGGACTAAAGGCTTTGGCTGAAGCAGTTGGAACCTACCGGGTGTAGGACACCTGGTTGTGGAGAAAAACGCTTTCTCTGCATCAAGCGGACGACCAAGAAAATCCTCAGCCAAGCAGGTTGCCAGGGCAATGTTTGCTGCCTGATAGCTTGGTTTAAGTGCGGCAAGATCTTCGTAAGTTGCACGAGGCGTGACAACCGTAAGCTCAAGCGGGAATCCAATGCTCTTAGGCTTTTTGGTAATGAAGAAGTGAGCGTGAGGCAACTCTGGATGGTCAAATGTCTGACCAGCAGAAACCTCTCCCTCAACGTCTTCAGGCTTGTCAGCTACAAGAAGAGTTGGGACAACGCCTGCAGAAGCTGCCTGGGACAAGAATACGCCCTGAACGCTCTGAGGAGTTGTCGTTCCCACACCAAGCACACAGGTGCGACCAGGTTTGATGATGGCGGCCTTCTCGCCAGCAATAGCCTCAAGGGTATCGCCTAGGATGCGCGTGTGGTCTAGGCCGACGCCTGTAATGGCAACGGAGGTGATGTTTTGCGCAGCACTTGTTGCGTCCCATCTGCCACCCATACCACACTCAAGCACACAGACGTCAATCTCTGCCTCGGCAAAGACCACTAGAGCTGCGACCGTAAGCAGGTCAAACTCGGTGATGTCATAAGGACGCTCGCCCAAGGCGGCTCGCTGAGCGTTGACGCGCTCCCCTGCTACCTGAGCTGCAGAGACGCCGTGAGCAAAGGCTGCCTCAGAAACAGGTGTGCCATTGATCTCCATGCGCTCGGTATAGCTGATGAGTTCGGGAGATGTGTACAGGGCGGTCTTGAGACCTTCTCCCTTGAGCAGGGCTGCAGTGTATCTAGAGGTAGACGTTTTGCCGTTGGTACCTGCAATCTGGACACTCTTAAAGCAGAGATCAGGGTTGCCCAGCTCTTTGAGCATGTCTTCCACGCTCTCCAGCAGGGGCTGAATACCAAACTTCTTTGTATCGTGAAGCACTTTTAAAGACTGCTCGTAGCTCAGCTCGGACACAGAAAAAGGAACAGAATAACTCATAGCGCACATACCTCTTATAGACCAAGCAGACGCATAGCTTCTGCTCGGGTTTTCTCGTTAGTTTTAAAAATACCACGAACCGCAGACGTGGTGGTCAAAGCACCCGATGCCCTAATACCGCGCATGCTCATGCACGTATGCTCAGCCTCCATAACCACCAAAACGCCCAAGGGATCAAGCTCTTCTACCATGGCGTCTGCAATCTGGCCTGTAAGGCGCTCCTGTACCTGCAGACGGCGAGAATATCCGCTGACGCAACGAGCAATCTTGGAAAGGCCGGTAATGCGACCATTTTGTGGAATGTAGCAAACGTGCGCCTTGCCCACAAAAGGCAAAATGTGATGCTCGCAGGTAGATGAGAAAGGAATGTCGCGGACAATAACCATCTCTTTATTGCCCTCTTCATGGAACTGTTTACGCAGATGAGCTGCAGGGTCTTCCTGCATGCCACCAAAGAGCTCCACGCAAGCACGAGCAACACGGTCTGGTGTATCAAGCAGACCTTCTCGCTCTGGATCCTCACCAATAGCAAGCAAAAACTCCTTGACCGCGGCTTTTACGCGCTCTTGGTCAAGCTCTTTATAGTTATTTTCCGCTGCCATGAGGCAACCTACCTTTCACTCTTATGCAAGCGTTCTTTGAGCTGCGGCAACAACATGGCGAGCAAGAATTGCCGTTGTCACGCTACCTACACCGCCAGGAACAGGAGTATAAGCACTTACCCGAGGAGCTACCTGCTCTGTATTAACGTCACCAACAAGCTTTTGAGTTGCTTCATCCCAGTTAATACCCACGTCAATGATGGTTTGCCCAGCTCTTACGAAGTCAGCCCCAATAAGGTGCGCACGACCTGCGGCCACAACCACAACCTCTGCCTGCTTAAGCGTAGCAGCAAGGTCTTTGGTCTTGCTGTGGCACACCGTCACTGTGGCGTTTCTTGCGCTTAAAAGCGCAGCAACTGGACGACCAATGACATTTGAGCGACCAACAACTGCAACAGGCGCTCCCTCAAGGGGTACCTGGTAAAAATCGAGAAGCGCCAGAACTGCTTCTGCGGTGCAAGGCCCCAGTGCACCAGGAGTTCCACAAAGTGTTGCCAGCAGCATGGAATCAGTTGCACAATCAACATCTTTTTCTGGGGCTAGATGCTGAAGCGCTTCATGCTCGTCAATTCCAGCAGGAAAAGGACGCATAGGCAGACAACCATGCACGGTTGCATCGGCGGAAACCTGGTCAAACGTAGCATTTACCTGCTCTTGCGTAGCGTCTTCTGGAAGCTCAATGGTCTCTACTTCAAAGCCAACCTTCTCTGCACGCGTATATGCTGCACGTTCATAGGTAAGGTCATCACTTTTCTGTCCAATGCGAACAATAACCAGCTTAGGAGTTACGCCTTGAGTGCGAAGCTCCTGAACCTGAGCAGCAAGTTTTTCAGTTATTTCTTTAGCAACAGGAGCGCCACGAAGCTCCTGCGACAGAGTCTCTGAGCTCATGTTATGCCTCCTGTCTCAGCTGTGCGCTCACTGCATCGCTTACGGCGTCAGCTCGTGATACATAGGTGTCTAGAAGCTTATCTGCCTCATCAAGCAATGTTTGAGCATAGGCCGTATCATGCATGGAGCGCGTGTTTACAAACAACGTGTGAGAAGCTGCAATCAAAGCACCGCGCGCAAGAGCAGCACCGCAACCTACGTCGGATAAAAGCATACGAGATCCCTTGATAAGCATTTCTTCGAGAAGCTCAATGGACTCGCACACTTTTCTCATAACCTTCAGCGGAGGCTGAGCTGCTTCTTTAAGAGCATCCTCAACAATCTCTACGCGCTTTGGATCATCTTTAGACACACTAAACGCGCTGGAAACCAGCAAAAACTGGCGAGAGTCCTCATCCATAAGCTCCATGAAGTCTTGGCGGAGCGCTCCAGCTCGGGCGATGTATTTTGCAAGATCATCTTCATGCTGAGCATAGGCAGGTTTTCCTTGTGCGTACACACCAGCCATTGAAGCCAAAGATACTGCGAGGGCGCCTACATAGGCAGCGGCACTACCGCCACCAGGAATAGGCTCTTTAGCAGCAAGGTGTTGAGCATAAGCATCTGCACTATAGGTTGTAAACGCTACTTCTTCAGGTGAAGAGGGATAAGACATTAGAAAAGACCCACAATTCTTCCATCATCAAGAACATCAATGTGCTCTGCAGCAGGAACCTTTGGAAGTCCTGGCATGGTCATAATGGAGCCAGTAAGGCAGACCACAAAGCCAGCACCTGCAGAAACACGAACTTCTCGAACGGTAATCTTAAAGTTTTCTGGAGCACCCAATTTAGTCTGATTGTCAGTAAAAGAGTACTGAGTTTTTGCCATACAAATAGGAAGCTCGCCAAAGCCAAGCTCTTCAAGCTGCTGAAGCTGCTTGGCGGCACTTGGAGCAAATTCAACACCATCGGCGTGGTAAATCTTGGTAGCAATGTCAGTAATTTTCTGCTTCAAAGACTCTTTGACATCGTAAGCAAAGGTGAGCTTAGACTCAGTCTGGCAAAGGCGCATGACCTCTTCTGCAAGAGCCTGGCCGCCCTTTCCACCTTTTGCCCAAACTTCAGACAAGACAACATTTACGCCACGCTTCTTGCACTCCTCCTCTACCAGAGCAAGCTCTTCAGCGGTATCGGTTGGGAATGCATTGATGGCAACAACTACAGGAAGACCGTAGACCGTCTGGATGTTGTCAACGTGGCGAAGCAGGTTAGGAATGCCCTCTTTAAGCGCCTCAACGTTTTGCTGGTTAAGGTCTGCTTTGGCAACGCCTCCGTTGTACTTAAGAGCACGAACGGTTGCTACCAGAACAACAGCCGATGGAGCAAGGCCAGTAGCTCTGCACTTAATGTCCAAGAACTTCTCGGCACCAAGGTCTGCACCAAAGCCAGCCTCGGTAACAACATAATCGGCAAGACGAAGAGCGGTCTTTGTTGCCTCGACGGTATTGCAACCGTGAGCAATATTGGCAAAAGGACCACCGTGAACTAGAGCAGGCGTATGCTCAAGCGTCTGAACCAAGTTAGGCTGAATAGCATCTTTGAGCAGCGCTGTCATAGCGCCCTCGGCATGGATATCGCTGACGGTAACAGGCTTGCGATCATAGGTGTAGGCAATAACCATTCTGCCCAGGCGCTCTTTAAGGTCTTTGATGCCGGAAGCAAGGCAGAATACAGCCATAACCTCGGAGGCAACGGTAATATCAAAGCCGTCTTGTCTTGGCATACCGTCTGCAATGCCGCCAAGGCCGTCAACAACGTTTCTGAGCTGGCGATCGTTCATGTCTACGCAGCGCTTCCATACAACACGACGTGGATCAATATTGAGGCTATTACCCTGCTTGATATGGTTATCCAGCATGGCTGCGCAGAGGTTGTTTGCAGCGCCAATAGCATGGAAGTCACCAGTAAAGTGAAGGTTAATGTCCTCCATAGGAACTACCTGGGCATATCCGCCGCCCGCAGCGCCACCCTTGACACCAAAGACGGGACCCAAAGAAGGCTCTCTAAGGGCCAACATGGCAGACTGTCCCAAGCTGGTCAAAGCGTCTGCCAGACCAACTGAGGTAGTAGTCTTTCCCTCGCCCGCCGGCGTTGGGTTAATAGCGGTAACCAGCACAAGCTTTCCGCGAAGAGGCTTATCTGCCAGAGCACGTGCATCAAGCTTTGCCTTATAGCGACCATAAGGTTCCAGAAGATCCTCTGGAATACCCGCACGCTTTGCCACCTCAAAGATGGGAAGCATCTCGGATGATTGAGCAATCTCGATATCGGATGTAACCTCAGACATGTTGTTCCTAACCTAAAGTGGACGATTTGCACGTACTAAACACAAGATGCGGCTGTTACACCGCATCAAGTTTTACTTATGAGAAGTCAGCAATCTGCTGCTCAAGCTGAGCAACAAGCTTGTTAAGTTCTTCTGCGCGCGCACGTTTCTTCTCGATAACTTCAGGCGCTGCCTTAGCAACAAAGCCCTCATTAGCAAGGGTGCGCTCTACGCCAGAGAGCTCCTTCTGTGCAGACTCAAGGTCCTTCTGAAGGCGCTTAGCCTCTGCAGCAAGGTCAACAAGCTCACCAAGAACAACATACATCTCAAGGCCAGCGTCGGTGACAGAAACAGAACCAGCGGGCTTCTGAGGAGCTTCAGCAACCTCAAGTGAGCTTACACGGCCAACGTTCTGAATGAATGCTGCCTGCTCCTTCAGCGCTGCAACATCCTGTGCTGGAGCTTTAACCACAACAGCAAGGTCTGTCTTTGGCGACAGCCTGTAACGAGCGCGAGAAGAACGAACAGCAGAAACAACAGCCTTAGCAAGCGAGAAGTTATGCTCAGCTGCCTCGTCAACAAAGTTAGCAAGCTTCTGTGGGTCTGGCCACTCAGAGATCATCAGGAACTCTGCATCATGGCTCAAAAGACCAGATGCAGGAAGGGCGTCCCAGACGCTCTCGGTAACAAACGGCATAGCAGGGTGCAGAAGCCTCATGCTGACATCCAAGACAAAGACAAGGTTGCGCTGAACCTGCAGGCGCTGATCAGGAGTTCCGTCAAGAAGGCGACCTTTGCAGAGCTCAATGTACCAGTCGCAGACATCATTCCAGAAGAAAGACTGTATGTTGCGAGCATACTCACCAAAGCCATAGGTCTCAAGCTGCTCAGTTGTTTCTGCGACAACCTTTGCAAGACGCGAGAACATCCATGCATCTTCTGGTGTTTCTGCCTTTGGCATGCCAGCAGAATACCCATCAAGGTTCATCTGAACAAAACGGCTTGCATTCCAAATCTTAGTGACAAATGAACGTGCCTGATCAGTCCTTGGAGACTCAATAAGCTCGCGAGTCTTCTTATCAAGAACAGCATCAAACTTGACATCTTGGTTGTTGGTAATAAGCGTAAGCAGGTTATAACGCATTGCGTCTGCACCGTACTTAGCAATCAGGTCCATAGGATCTACGCCATTACCCTTTGACTTGGACATACGGCTGCCGTCCTTAGCCAAAATGGTTGCGTAGATATAGACATCGTGGAATGGAATCTCTTTGGTGAAATAAAGCGAACTCATAATCATGCGAGCAACCCAAAGAGCAATGATGTCTCGAGCGGTTACCAGAACCTGTGTTGGGTGGTGACCCTCAAGCTGCTCAGGATGATCTGGCCAACCCTGTGTAGCAAAAGTCCACAGCTGAGAAGAGAACCAGGTATCCAGAACGTCCTCATCCTGATGAACATGATGGCCGCCGCACTTTGGACAGACATCAGTATCTTCCATAAGTGCATCCTGCCAGCCACAATCATCACAGTAGAACACAGGAATGCGGTGTCCCCACCAAAGCTGCCTGGAGATATTCCAGTCGCGGAGATTCTCCATCCAAGTGAGGTAGGTCTGAGTCCAACGCTCTGGGTGGAAGGTAACTTGACCGTCTTTAACTACCTGTGCTGCAGGCTCTTTGAGCCTATCGACAGCAACAAACCACTGCTCAGAGAGCCATGGCTCAAGAGTTGTGCCGCAGCGATAGCAATGCATAACTGAGTGATCAAGGTCTTCAACGTGATCAAGCAGGCCATGCTCTTCAAACCAAGCAACAATAGCCTCGCGAGCCTGATCCCTATCAAGACCAGAAAACTCACCGTAACCGTCAACAACAACAGCGTGCTCATCAAAAATGTTGATCTGCTCAAGATTGTGAGTCTGACCCATAGCAAAGTCATTAGGATCATGAGCTGGAGTTACCTTAACAAAACCGGTACCAAAACCTGCGTCAACATGCCAGTCAGAGAAAATTGGAATCTCTCTGTCAACAATTGGCAGAATAACGGTTTTTCCAACAAGATCTGCCTTTTCTGGATCTTGCGGGGAAACAGCCACGCCGGTATCACCCAGCATAGTCTCTGGACGAGTAGTTGCTACGGTAATGTACTCAACGCCATTAACAGGCTCTTTGAGCGGGTAACGCAGGTACCAAAGATGGCCCTTCTCGTCAGCGTACTCTGCCTCATCGTCAGAGATAGAAGTCTCGCAATGAGGGCACCAGTTTACAATGCGCTTTCCGCGATAAATGAGCTGGTCATGATACCAGTCTACAAAGACCTTACGAACAGCCTGAGTGTACTCAGGAGACATAGTGAACTTCTCGTCATTAAAATCAATGGAGCAGCCCATGCGCTTAATCTGAGAAACAATGGTTCCGCCGTACTCGCGCGTCCAATCCCAGCAAGCCTCCAGGAACTTCTCGCGACCAATCTCAAGGCGAGAAATACCCTCTGACTTAAGCTTCTTATCAACCTTAGTCTGAGTTGCAATGCCTGCGTGGTCAGTTCCAAGAATCCAACGAGTTGAATAACCGCGCATGCGAGAATAACGAATGTAGGTGTCCTGGATGGTGTCATCCATGGCATGGCCCATGTGAAGGATGCCGGTAACGTTTGGTGGAGGGATAACTACCGTACGGTCTTCAGTTCCCTTACTACGACCATAGCAATCTGCCTTCATCCACTTTTCAATGAGCTCAGGCTCAGCTGCCTGAGGATCATAATTCTTGGGCATTTCTTCCACAGTAATCTTGCCTTTCATATGCTTTTAGCAGTATTCCTATTAACCATTTGAACAGTATAATGCATTAAAACAGATGTGGTTTAGGGGAATATATTAATGTAATTTTAATATTACATATAAAAAATTACACTTTGTATAAAAAGTAGTAGTATTGATTTGTCACAACATTCAATTCAAAGTTTTAGCTGAAAGAAGCGATAACAAACATATCAAACATTAAAACTGATTGAAAAATATCGATAACATTTAAATCAAAAGTATAGTCAACAACTTTTTCTACAGATAAAGAAGGTTTGACATGAAAAGCACTGTTAAAGAAATTCAAAATGACCTTAAACGGAGTCTTTTTTGGAGTAACAAAAAGTTGTTACTCGGCTCTTTTTTCTTTACAACTTCTCTAGAACTAGTTACGGTATGTTCTCCCTATATAACTTCAATTCTCATGAATTCCGCTGTGTCAGGATCATTTAATGATTTTCTACAAGGTTGTCTATTTGCCGCCATATTAACAATCTCAGCAATTACAAATAAATTAGTGGTTCGTTATTTTGTTCCTAATTATCTCTATCATGCTGCTAACTCTTATCGCAACACCGCATTTAAATACATGCTGAAAAAAGGTATAAACTCGTTTGAAACAAGTGGTAGTTCTGTTTATGTGTCTGCGCTTACTAATGATTTAAATACTATAGAGACAACATATCTTGAACAGATGTTTTCTTTGGTAAGCGATAGCATATCTTTCATTGTTGCTCTCATAATGCTCATGGTTCAAAGCGTTCCATTAACTTTTGTAGCTATTGCTGCTTCAATTCTTCCTCTAATAATTGGTGTAAAGCTAGGTGGAACACTCGGTAAAATTCAAAAGGAATCTTCTGCAAAAACTAGTCAATTTATTGCCCAAATCACCGATCTGGTAAAAGGCTTTCCTTTGATAAAAGCTTACGGAGCAACAGAGGCTGCAGTGAGACTTTTTGAGAAAGACAATACCGCTCTTGAAAGCTCAAAAAGAGAAAGTAGAAAAACTACTCGATTCATTAATACTCTGAGTTGGAGTGCTTTTGGCTTATCTCAATGGGCTGTTTTGATTGCTGGTACATATCTTTGTATTTCAAATCAAGGAGTAACACCTGGTGTAATTCTTATGGCTACGTTACTTATGAATTATATCAGTCTCCCTTTACAAACAATTCCACCGGTACTCGCATCACGTAAGGCCTCAAATGATTTGATTTTAAAATTTTCTGAGACTCTTGCTGACAATGAAGAAGAAGAGGGACAACAGATATTAGATAAAGTTACAAAAGGAATATTCATCAACAATCTTTCATTTGCATATGAACAAAATAAAGCTGTACTGAAAAATTTATCAATCAAACTTCAACCTAATAAAAGTTATGCAATTGTTGGAATATCAGGATCTGGAAAGTCTACTTTATTTAATCTGCTCATGGGTGGCAATTTAAGTTATCAAGGAGATATATTTTACGATAGCTTAGAGTTAAGAACTATTAATAAAAAGAGTCTCTATCAAAATGTTTCACTCGTACAACAAGAGAATTTCTTATTCAATGCATCAATTGAAGACAACATTACTATGTTCGAAAGTCACTCAAAAGATGCTATTTCTCAAGTATGTGAAAAAGCTGGTCTTACAGAGTTCATTAAACAAAATAAGCTGAGTTATCAATGTGGTGAAGCAGGTTCAAACCTTTCTGGTGGCGAACGTCAAAGAATTTGTATTGCAAGAAGTTTGTTAAAGGGTTCTAAAGTTCTATTTTTTGATGAAGCCACATCAGCACTTGACCATTCAACTACTGACCAAATTATAAATTCAATAACAAATCTCTCAGACACACTACGTCTAGTCATTACACACAACTTAGAGGAAGCTCAACTGAAAAAATTTGACGAAATTATTGTAATGAAGGAAGGTAGTATTATCGAAAAGGGTTCGTTTGAGGAACTTATGCAACAAAATCATTACTTCAAGGCCCTCTATACTCTTGAACAATAAATACTATCTGCAGATACTTTTTATGAGGAGCTCTATGTCTGCCACAATTCCTGAAGCCACTGCTCGACTTGAACTTGTTCTGGGAAAAGACCGCCTTGGACAGATTCAAAATTCCTGCGTCATGGTCTTAGGGCTTGGTGGCGTTGGTTCAAACTGTGTTCAGGCGCTGGCCAGAGGCGGTGTAGGCTCGTTTGTTTTAGTGGATGCTGATGCAGTAGAAGCATCCAACCTTAATAGACAGGCTATTGCCTATGTGAGCACCATTGGAAAAAGAAAAGTTGACGTTACCAAAGAGATGATTCTGGACATTAATCCAGACGCTTACGTGGCCACTCTTGACGCTTTTTTGCTTAAAGACAACGTTGACGAGCAGCTCTCTGCTCTTCCAAAACCAGATGTTGTAGTTGATGCTATCGATACCATTTCTGCCAAATTAGCTGTTGTGGCATGGTGTCAGAAAAACGATATCTACCTTATCTCCAGCATGGGTGGCGGCAATAAAATCCACCCAGAACTTCTGGAAATTACTACGCTTTCAAAAACGCATACCGATGCTCTTGCAAGGGTAATGAGAAAAGAGTCCAAGAAGCGCGGCCTTGCCGACTTCCGTGTGCTCTACTCTCCCGAGCCTGCGCGACCAGTTTTTGCACCAGAGGGTGCAACCGGCAAATCTGCCAAGCTAGGAACTATGTCCTACTACCCTCCTATTATGGGTCAGATGATTGCCTCAGACGTCATCCTGCATCTTTCGGGGCTTGATCATGAGTAACCTCACATACTTTGATGCACACGTCCATGCCAACCTTATGGACTCCCCGCTCGATGTAGCGAGAAGTTCTAGTGAGGTTGGATTAGGACTGTTTACCTGTGGTGTTACTCCTCACGACTACCTAGAACTTGCTCCTCAGCTTACGCAAGACAACATCCGTGTGGGACTTGGAGCACATCCCTGGTACATCTCTGATGAGCGCGTTACTCAAAAAGATATAGAGCTCCTGCTAGAGCTTATGGAGCAGACGCCTTACATTGGCGAGATTGGACTAGATTTTTCTTCTCGCTATTGTGTTGATGGGTTGCAAGAGCTGCAAGTTAGAGCTTTTACGCAGATTTGCAAGCGCGCAGCAGAGCTTTCACGCAACAATCAGCCACGAGTGCTCTCGATGCACACCGTGAGAAGCGTTGATACGGTGCTAGACATTCTTGAGCAGACAGGAGCCGCTCAAGAGTGTATTCCTATCATCCATTGGTTTAGCGGTAGCTCAGAAGAGCTCCAAAGGGCTATTAAGCTTGGCTGTTGGTTCTCTGTTGGTGAGATGAGCCTAAAGACTAAGCGTGGTCGTGAATACGCTAAGGTCTACCCAAAAGATAAGCTTCTTACCGAGACTGACCTTCCCTCCAGTGATCACACAGATATTGACGTACTTGACATTGTGGACAGCCTTAAGCGAGCTCTTCTCGGGCTCAGTGAGGCCCGTGGATACTCTGTGCAAAGTGAAGTAATGGCAAACGCAGCAGGCGTTTTTGGCGTCTAAGTGTTAAAGTCTTACGTATGAGAAGATTACGTAAAATACCCACACAACGCCTTGTTGGAACAGGCAGGGCGCAACTTTCTGGAGCAATGCTTGCCAGCTCATCCGATGAACTGGGACTTGCTCTTAATGACGTTGTGCTTGTATTTGCCTGCAGCGATAACTTTGTGCCGTATTTATCTGTAGCAATTCAATCCATCATTGAGAACGTCAATCCAGAGCGTCGCTACGACATCATTGTTTTGACTCGTGACCTCACTCCTACCAGCATGATTACACTTACTCGTCAAGCTCAGCTTGTCGATAACGTCCATGTTGGGTTCTTAGATGTTGATGCTGCCCTTGGTGATATTGAGCTTCCTCATCATGGTCACTTTAGACCAGAAACTTACTACAGGCTGCTTGCTCCCTCGCTGCTTCCTAACGTCAATAAAGCCATCTATCTTGACTCTGACCTGGTAGTTAATACCGATATCGCAGAGCTCTACGATATTGATGTCACCGGGTATTTGGTAGGCGCTACGCGCGACGCTGATACTATTGGTCAGATTGATGGCTATGACGCCACAGTTGGTCCCTACCTCAAAAATGAGCTGGGTATGGATGATCCTCACGATTACTTCCAGGCGGGCGTCATTTTGATGAACCTTGAAGAGATTAGAAATCAAATTTCTCCTGAAGAGTTTCTGAAGGTCTCAACCATGCGTGCATGGCGATGGCTTGACCAAGATGTTCTTAACAGGTTTGTGAACGGCCATTATCTTCGTATTAATATGAAATGGAATTACCTGGTAGACTGGCAATTCCTTCGCCGTGATCACATTGTTGCTCAGGCGCCAAAAGATGTGCGAGAAGAATACGAAGAGGCTCGTAAGAATATCTGCATTGCGCATTTTGCAGGACCAGACAACAGGCCTTGGCTCTATCCAAACTCAGATCTTGCAGGCCTTTTCTGGTTCTATGCTCGTCGCTCCCCTTATCTTGAGGAGCTTCGTTCACAGCTTGAAGAGTCAAGACGTACGGTAAGAGGTCTTTCTCACCGCGTACAAAGTGGTGTTCTTTTCCGCGGCTTGATGCCGTTGTTTGACACCGTTTTTCCACCAGGCACTAAAACACGCACCAAAGTTATTACGTCATACAACAAACTTGGTGGCGGTAATTTGTAACGTAAAAGAAAACCTCCCATTTCTCGTATCCAAGAAATGGGAGGTAATTCATTTTGACTTTCTTGTCATATTACTAATTTACTACGTCAGTAAGTTTTTCTCGGCTATTGAGATTTGCACTCTGAGCAATTTGGGTAATTCTGTTAATCCACTCAGGATCTTTATCCTGAAACAGTTGATTACGCTGATATTCTTGCATTTCCCCACTCATGGATTGAGAGTATGCCACCTGATCACCAATACACAAATCAATATTGTCTGTTGTCGCTCTTGTATCAGATGTATTGATTATCTTTAGACATACACAGGTATTACTCTGACTATTTTGCGTTGCAGCATTAAAAATATCGGCATTCTTAAATTGAATGTGATATGCCTCTGCATTTCCTAGCAGCGAATTTATGGCGTGCGGTCCAAGGTCTTGCATCACATAGCCAATAAATTTTCCGTTTGTTGAAATCATCCAATACACGGAGTTACAAAAAAGCTCTCCGTCTTTTGAATAGACAAATTGAACCGGGCCAGAGATTTGCAAGTCTTCAACTTTCAAATCATTTAATCCAGACTGGCTTATCCAGACTGAATCTTCCTGCTCTAGCTCAGAACGCCAATTATCAATAAAATACTGAGCAGCATTTCGCCTCATTGCAGGAATACACCACTCATATAGATGTCCGTGGTAGTTATATTCCACAACACCATAGAGAACAGAAACAATTACAAGTACCAGCACTACAATTCCTGCAGCTACCTTTTTGGCTTTCATTGTTCCTCTATTCTTCGGTCTCTCCTTAAAACAATTTTGAAATAAAAGATAAAAAATATAGGAAGAATATTCCAATGCTTATCATCATGTACTCTAAACGGTATTTATTCAGCTGCAAGTGGTATGTAACGTGTAAAGACTAATAAGCGCGAGTTCATCAGCATATTTTTCATATTTGTTATTACATTTTGGAATAGAAAAACGCACCGCCAAAGCGGTGCGCAAAATAAACAACCAATTGATTTTTACTAAGTTGTTAACCCTTTTTGCCCTTAATGATTTCTGGAGCGTTTTCTCCGCCAACACTTTCTGGAGTGACCACAACCTTGGTGATATCCAAATCTGATGGCAGATCAAACATGGTCTCTTGCAGTGTGGACTCGCAAATTGCACGAAGACCACGAGCACCGGTGCCGCGAGCTAGAGCCTTCTTGGCAATCTCTCTGAGCGAATCCTCAGTAAACTCCAAATCTACGCCCTCAAGCTCAAACATGCGCTTGTACTGCTTGGTAAGAGCATTCTTTGGATCTGTGAGGATACTCATCAGATCTTCCTCACCAAGCTCACGAGTAGAAGTGATAACTGGAATACGGCCCAAAAGCTCTGGAATCATGCCAAATCTGTGAAGGTCCTGAGGCATTACCTTGGCAATAAGCTCAGACTCACCTTCTTTGACATTCTGAGCAACATCAGAGTTAAAGCCAATTCCCTTTTTACCAATACGATCAGCAACAATCTTATCCAGACCAACAAAAGCGCCACCACAGATGAACAAGATATTGGTGGTGTCGATGTGAATAAGCTCCTGCTGAGGATGCTTACGGCCTCCTGTAGGAGGAACACTAGCAACGGTACCCTCAAGAATCTTCAGAAGTGCCTGCTGAACACCCTCACCAGAAACGTCACGAGTAATAGAGAGGTTCTCGGCCTTGCGAGCAATCTTATCAATCTCATCGATGTAGACAATGCCTACCTGAGCGCGCTCAACATCTCCGTCAGCAGCGGTGATGAGCTTAAGCAGGATATTCTCGACATCTTCACCAACGTAACCAGCTTCGGTAAGGGTTGTTGCGTCAGCAATAGCAAACGGAACCTCAAGAAAACGAGCAAGCGTCTGAGCAAGTAAGGTTTTACCAGTACCAGTTGGACCCAGTAGCAAGATGTTGGACTTTGCAATCTCTACATCCTCCTGGCCCTCCTGAGGCTCATCGTTGCCTGAAAGAATACGACGATAGTGGTTATACACCGCAACCGACATAGCACGCTTAGCGTCTTCCTGACCCATTACGTACTGGGACAGCTCATCGTAAATCTCATGCGGAGTTGGCAGGTCTTTGATAACGGGCTCATCAGAGTGAGTTTCAATCTCTGACTCTTCATCAAAGCCAAGAGACTCATCAATCATATCTGAGCAGGTAGAGACACATTCATCGCAAATGCAGACGCCACCAGGGCCCTGGATAAGCTTATTTACCTGCGACCTACTCTTTCCGCAGAAAGAACAGTGCATCTCATCTAATCCGCCAAAAGGCGAGAAGTCCTGGTCTTTAGCCATAACTTAAACCCTCGATACAAGAACAATTATTGGTCGTTACGAGAAGAAATAACGCGGTCTACCAGACCGTAGTCACAGGCCTCCTGTGCACGAAGATAATTATCGCGCTCGGTGTCCACATTGACCTTCTCGATAGGCTGTCCAGTATAATCCGCAAGTAGCTCGTTGAGGTGCTGGCGAATCCACTTTGTCTCATCTGCAACAATCTGAATATCAGTCTGCTGACCCTGAACGCCACTGGATGGCTGGTGAATCATAACCATAGAATTAGGAAGCGCAAGACGCTTACCCTTTGCACCGGCTGCAAGAAGAACAGCGCCCATTGATGCTGCCATACCAACGCAGATGGTAGAAACATCTGGCTTGATGAAGTTCATGGTATCAAGAATGCCCAGACCTGCATAAACGTCTCCACCAGGAGAGTCAATGTAGAGAGAAATATCCTTTTCTGGGTCCTGGCTCTCAAGATGCAAAAGCTGCGCAATAACAAGATTTGCAGAATCGCGCGTTACCGGCTCACCCAAGAAAACAATACGATCGTTGAGCAGTCTGGAGTAGATGTCATAGCTACGCTCACCACGAGGAGTCTGCTCAATAACATACGGAATAGTTGGAATGTTTGTTGGATAATGCATAATCCTCCTTCAAAGGTCTTTCCTTAGAAACATACCCCGGGAAGCATGTCTCTAACCCGGGGTATGAAAAATTCAAAGTAACTGCAACTTTTGGCGCAGTCTTTCTGGCGAGAAACCCAACCAGTTGCGGACTACTCAGCGTCCTTCTCTGCGTCCTCGTCCTTCTTAGCTGCCTTCTTCTTAGCAGGAGCCTTCTTAGCAGGCTTCTTCTCTGCCTTCTGCTCTTCCTTAGCAGCCTCAGCAATCTCGTCGACAACGGTGACGGTTGCGTTATCGCGCAGCCAATCAAGAGCCTTAGAGCGACGGATAGACTCACGGATTGCAGGAAGACGGCCAGCCTTGCGCCACTCCTCAATTGCAGACTCAACGTTAGGAACACCAGCGCGCTCAAACTCTGCGCGGATGTCCTCCTCAGTTGCCTCAAGCTTAAGCTCTGCAGCTACTGCGTCAAGAGCCAGGGACTGACGTGCACGCTCCTCAGCCTGAACGCGAAGATCGGAGATGAAGTCATCGGTCTTAATGCCGCGTGCAGCCAGGAACATATCAAGGCTCATACCCTGCTGCTGAAGACCATTCAGGAACTCCTGAGCAATCTCGTTGAAGACCTCGTTCTTGTACTCCTCTGGAACCTCGTCAAGCTGAAGACGCTTGCCTACAGCCTCAACAACGCGGTCCTCTTTAAGAGTTGGAAGAGAATTCTTCTTGTCGGACTCAATCTCAGACTTAACAGCCTCACGGAGTTTCTCGACAGTGTCATAACCAAAGGTGTTCTTTGCAAGCTCGTCAGTCAGCTCTGGAGTGACGGACTTCTTGTGAGCAACAACCTTGACGTTGATATCGTAATCGTGAGAGTGAACCTCATCGCCGTGAGTGTGGCTGTGAGTCCACTTGACCTCTTTCTCCTCACCTGGCTTCATGCCGATGAGTGCCTCCTCAAGCTCCTTTGGAGCCTGAGTGCCATTAAGGGTAAGAACGCGGTCCTCGCCCTCCATGTGAGCAGCGCCCTCAATGTTCTTGATGTCTACACCAATGGTGTCGCCCTCTTTGACAGCGCGCTTTTCCTTGGTGTTCTCAAACTTAGCCTGGTAAGACAGAAGCTGCTTAATCTGGTGATCAACCTCAGCCTCAGTTGCCTCATTTGGAGGCATGTTGATTGCAGGAGCATCGTAAGAGTCAAGCTTAGCCTCAGGACGAACGTTGAAGACTACCTCATAGGAGTAATCCTGGCCCTCAACAGGAAGGTCTGCATCCTGGTTGTAATCACCACGGCCGACAGGAACAAGGTCAAGCTCCTCAAGAAGCTGTGGCTCTGCTGCGCCGAGAAGATCGTTGGTTGCCTGAGCAAGGACTGCCTCGCGGCCAACAATGCCGTCAATGACAGGACGAGGTGCGCGGCCCTTGCGGAAACCCTGGAAGGAATACTTGTTTGCAATGTCCTTGTAAGCCTGCTTAATGGCAGCGTCTACCTCTGCAGCAGGAACTGTAACCTTGACGGTGAGTTTCTCGTCAACTGGCTTATCTGCGGTAACGGTGATGTTCAACGTTCCTCCAGTGTCTCGTAAAAAATGCTGGCGTACCAGCTCTTAACCAAATTTCTGCATGGTGCGGGCGGAGGGAATCGAACCCCCACGGACTTAGTCCACTAGAACCTAAATCTAGCGCGTCTGCCAGTTCCGCCACGCCCGCATATTTATGCAGCCTTGCAATAATAACAAACTTTTGCGCTCTTCACTAGGAGAACTTCGCATTCTAAACACTTCCCTCACGAAAAAAAGACCGGCCTTTTTCAAGACCGGTCTTGTTCAAGTAGAAAGCTCATTCTCCAAGCACGTTTTAGAGATCTTGTAGTGCAAAGGTCTCTGGCTCACTCTTTCTTGCTGCCGCAAGTGCCTGGATAAGAGCGGTAGCTGCAGACATTGCGGTGACGCAGGTAATGCCCTGGCTGACAGCTTCTGCGCGCATCTTGGTACCGTCGCTGTGAGCCTCGTGACCATGAGGCGTATTGATGATGAAGCTGACGGTCTTATCGCGCATAAGGTCAACAACGTTTGGATGACCATCGGAAATGCGATTGACGGTAGTGCAGTCAATTCCGGCCGCACGCAGCGTCTTTGCGGTACCGCCTGTGGTGTAGATGCCGTAGCCAAGGTTCTCCAGAGCCATAGCAACAGGAGCAATAGCGCGTTTATCGCGGTCACACACACTGATGAAGACGGAGCCCTGCTCAGGAAGCTTGTTCTCAACTGCCTCGCGAGTCTTTGCGTATGCTGCCGGGAAGGTGCGGGCAATACCCATAACCTCACCAGTGGACTTCATCTCTGGACCAAGGATTGAGTCAGCACCAGGGAACCTAGACCAAGGCATAACCGCCTCTTTGACTGCGTAGTAGTCGACGGTACGGTTCTCATCAGGGAGCAGACCCTGTGCTCTGAGCTCGCTGATCTTCTCGCCAGCCATGATGCGAGATGCGTATTTGGCCAGGGAGACGCCTGTTGCCTTAGACGAGAATGGCACGGTTCTAGAAGCGCGAGGGTTGAGCTCGATGACAAAGACGTGCTCGTCGCGAACGGCGTACTGGATGTTCAGGAGACCTCGAATGCCACAGGCAAGTGCAAGCTTTTTGGTGATATCTCTAATCTGATCAACAATCTTTTCAGAGAGCGAGAAGGGCGGCCAGCAGCAGGCGGAGTCGCCAGAGTGAATACCGCACTCCTCGATGTGCTCCAGGACGGAGCCTACGTAGCACTCCTCGGTGTCGCAGAGAGCGTCAACGTCCAGCTCAATGGCGTCCTCCAGGAAGGCGTCCAGGTAGACAGGACGATCTGGCGTGACGTGCGTCGCGGACTCCATGTAGGTGACCAGGTCGGAGTCATCGTAGACAATGGCCATGCCGCGACCACCAAGAACGTAGCTTGGGCGGACAATCAGTGGGTAGCCAATGCGGCGAGCGGCGTCGCGAGCCTCGTCCATGGTAGAAGCAACTGCCGATGGTGGGCAGGCAATGTTCAGGCGGTCAAGAAGGGCTGCGAAGCGGTCGCGGTCTTCTGCCAGGTCAATTGCCTCTGGCTGAGTGCCCATGATTGGAACGCCAGCGTCCTTCAAGGCGCGTGCTAGCTTGATTGGCGTCTGGCCACCAAGGGTAACAATGACGCCTTCTGGCTTCTCAACCTCAATGACATCCATGACGTCTTCAAAGGTCAGAGGCTGGAAATATAGGCGATCAGAGGTGTCGTAGTCTGTTGAGACGGTCTCTGGGTTGCAGTTGACCATGACCGTCTCATAGCCCTGCTCGCGAAGAGCGTAAGCAGCATGTACGCAGCAGTAGTCAAACTCAATGCCCTGACCAATACGGTTAGGACCAGCGGAAAGAATCATGACGCGTGGCTTTTCTGCCTCAACGTACTCTGTGGCATTGCCCTTCTCGTACGTGACGTAGTGGTACTGCGTGGTTGCACCAAACTCACCTGCGCAGGTATCTACTGTCTTGACCTGTGGGCGAACACCCAGCACTTCCCTCACAGCACGGACAACGTCTGTCTTGGTACCAGTAAGGTGTGCGAGCTGCTCATCCGAGAAGCCCAGCTGTTTGGCAGCAAGCATGTTATCGGTGGTGAGGCCAGAAAGTCCCAGCTCCTTGATGCGTTTCTCGGCGTTGATGATGCCTGCCATACGATGCAGGTACCATGGATCAATACCGGTCATATCGTGGATGCGCTCAACGCTCCAATTTCTGCGCAGTGCCTCAGCAACGTAGAAAATACGCTCTGGTGTTGGCTTACTGACCAACTCATCAAAGTTCTTCTCATCAAAGACATCGTGGCCGTCTGCGCCCAGACCAGCGCGATCTTGCTCCAGGGAGCGAAGTGCCTTCTGCAGGGCCTCCTCAAAGGTTCTGCCCATAGCCATAGCCTCACCAACCGACTTCATGCGGGTGGTCAGAACGCGGCTGGTGCCCTTGAACTTGACGAAGGCAAAGCGAGGAACCTTGACCACGCAGTAGTCGATGGAAGGCTCAAAGGCAGCAGGAGTTGCCTTGGTGATGTCATTGGTAATTTCATCCAGTGTATAGCCAACAGAGAGCAGTGCCGCCATCTTTGCAATTGGGAAACCAGTTGCCTTGGAAGCCAACGCGGAAGAGCGGCTGACGCGAGGGTTCATCTCAATGACAATGACGCGGCCGTTAGTTGGGTTGACCGCAAACTGAACGTTAGAACCACCGCAGGCAACACCTACACGCTCGAGAATAGCAATGGAGTAGTCGCGGAGGTTCTGGAGCTCTTCATCGGTAAGCGTCTGAGCTGGTGCAACGGTGATGGAGTCTCCGGTGTGGACACCCATTGGATCGAGGTTCTCGATGGAGCAGACAACAATACCGTTACCTGCGGTATCGCGCATGACCTCCATCTCAATCTCTTTCCAGCCCTCGATGGACTCCTCTACCAGCACCTCGTGCTCTGGGGAAAGCAAGAGGCCCTGTTCAACAATTTCTACGAGCTCTTCTGGGGTATGAGCAATGCCGCCGCCCGCGCCACCAAGGGTGAAGCTTGGGCGAATGACCACAGGATATCCCAGCTCAGCAACAATGCGCTGAGCGTCTTCCATGGAGTGAGCGATATCTGCGCGAGCAACCTCCAGGCCAATGTCTTGAACTGCCTCGCTGAAGAGCTCACGGTCCTCACCGGTACGAATGGACTCCAGGTTGCAGCCGATGACCTCAATGTTGTACTTGTCAAGAACGCCAGCCTCGCCAAGACTGATAGTACAGTTCAGAGCTGTCTGGCCGCCCATGTTTGGCAGAAGCGCGTCAGGACGCTCGCGCTCAATGACGCGGGTCACCGACTCAACGGTGATTGGCTCAACGTAGGTTCTATCTGCAGTTTCTGGATCGGTCATGATAGTTGCTGGGTTTGAGTTAACCAGAACAACCTCAAAGCCCTCTTTACGAAGGGCACGGCATGCTTGAGTGCCGGAATAGTCAAACTCGCAGGCCTGGCCAATAACAATTGGGCCAGAACCAATGACAAGGATCTTCTTAATATCAGTGCGCTTTGGCATTAGAAGCGCCTCCCCTCACGAACGTCGATGGCAAGATAGTCAGACTGTCCCTCCATCAAACGAGCAAACGCCTTGAACAAGTAGGATGAATCGTGAGGTCCTGGGCTTGCCTCAGGGTGATACTGGACAGAAAACGCAGGAATATCCAGGAACTGAATGCCCTCTGGAGTTCCGTCGTTAAGGTTGACGTGTGTGAGCCTGACGCGGCCAAACTCCTTTGTCTGGACAACAGGAGCAATGCGCCTTGCGGACCACTCACAGAGGTTGTCAAAGTGTTCGGAGATTCCACCGGACTCCTCTGCAATAAGCTTGCCCAAGCTTGGGAAAACCAGACCGTAATTGTGGTTTTGAGCAGTAATCTCTACCTTGCCGGTCAGAAGATTCATGACTGGTTCGTTGCCGCCATGGTGGCCAAATTTGAGTTTCTCGATATCTGCACCGGCAACAATGGAGAGCATCTGGTTGCCCAGGCAGATACCAAAGACGGGAACCTTGCCCAGAACGCCGCGAGCGGCCTCCTGCGTAGCGTCAACCTGCTCTGGGTCACCAGGGCCGTTGGAGAAGAAGATGCCGTCTGGGTTGTAGGCCAAGGCGTCCTCAGCAGGTGTGTTCCACGGTACAACCGTGACCTCGCAGCCATTTGCTGCAAGACCCTGGAGAATGCCGTTCTTCTCGCCACAGTCGTATGCGACAACATTGAAGCGTTTCTTGGATGTAGCAGGAACCACATGAGGCGCCTCGACGGATACGTCAGGGACAAAGTTGTGCTCGGAGATGCTGGGCGATGCCTGGACGCGCGCGAGCAGATGAGCAGGATCCAGGTCCTCGGTGGAGATAGCCGCCTTCTGTGCGCCAAAGTCGCGCAGATGCATGGTCAGCGCACGGGTATCGATACCCTCGATGGCAACAACGCCGTTCTCCTGCAGAAACTCGGGCAGGCTCTGCTTGGACGTCCAGTTACTTGGCTCATAGCACATGTCGTGCACGACAAAACCACGCAGGTGCAGGGTGTCTCTCTGCATGACCGCAGGATCAATGCCGTAGTTGCCTACCTGTGGATAGGTCAGCGTGACAATCTGGCCGGCGTAACTTGGGTCGGAGATAATCTCCTGGTAGCCGGTCATGGACGTGTTGAAAACAATCTCGCCGAAGGTCTCTCCGCTAGCACCACAGCACCTCCCCTCGAAGGTTGTTCCATCTTCGAGAACAAGCAGCGCGCGAGGCTGCGAGGTGGCACTTGCCAGTGGATTCATATACTCTCCGATCTGCGTAAGAGCATGCCGAGCCATAAAAAAAGAGCACTCCTTGTGGAGGCTCAACAGCGAACATGCGCACTCAACGCTATGGGCCTTGCCGGTGTCTCGCACCGTCCTTAAAGGTTGGTAGTATTGTAACGCATAACCAATAAAGGAGATGGCATGTTTCCAGAATTTCTAGAGAATCCCTCAGATGTTGCTGCCCCACTTCTTCTGGGATGCACTCTGACAAGGACAATTACGCTTGATGGCGAGAAACACAAACTAGTTGCAAGAATTGTGGAGACCGAAGCTTACGACCAAGACGATCCCGCAAGTCATGCGTTTGGCGGTCCTAGCGAGCGCAATGCTGCTATGTTTGGACCTGCAGGTCACCTCTACGTTTACGTTTCGTACGGTATGCATCACTGCTGCAATGTGGTGTGTGGTCCTGAGGGCTTTGGCAGCGGATGCTTGGTGCGCGCGGTTGAGCCTCTTGAGGGTGTAGAGGTGATGCGCGAGCTCCGTGAGGCTGGACGCGCGGGTAAAGAGCAAGCGGAACGTGCGCGTAAGCATCCGCTCAAGCTGCGCGACCTCACCAACGGGCCAGGTAAAGTGTGTGCGGCGCTTGGCATTGACAAGGAGCTCTACGGACATGATCTAACAGTTGAGCCGCTTGTATTGGACTTTGCTCCCCTGTTACCAGGAGAAATAATTGGGAGTTCACCTCGCGTAGGTATTAGCAAAAACATTGATGCTCCAAAGCGCTTTTTCATCGAAGGAAACGTGTTTGTTTCACGAGCGTAGGTAATTTCAAGAGCGCAAGACGGGACCAAAATACTATCAATGAGCAGCACAAAAAAGGACCTTGGGAGACCAAGGTCCTTTTAAATCTTACGTTAAAGCCAACGATGTAGTTAGCTCAAATACGTGCTGCAACAACGGGTTTCTCGCTATGTGTTTTACGAATTAGCAGATACCCTGCGCCATCATTGCATTTGCAACCTTGAGGAAGCCGGCGATGTTTGCGCCAAAGACCAGGTTACCGGGGTGGCCATACGTTGCTGCGGCCTCAGAAGCAGCAGTGTAAATGCTCTCCATAATACCCTGCAGCTTGGAGTCCACCTCTTCAAACGTCCAGGAAAGATGCTCGGCGTTCTGGGACATCTCAAGACCGGAAACAGCTACGCCACCTGCGTTTGCAGCCTTGCCAGGTGCAAAGAAGACGCCGTTTTCGATGAGATAATTGGTTGCCTCGAGGGTGGTTGGCATGTTAGCGCCCTCAACGACGTACTTGGTGCCGTTAGCAACAAGTTTCTGCACGTCAGCAATCTCGAGCTCGTTCTGAGTTGCGCATGGCATGGCGATGTCACACTTCTGACTCCAAGGACGCTCGCCTGGGAAGAAAGTAGCAGAAGGACGTGCGTCGGCGTACTCCTTGATGCGGGCGCGACGAACCTCCTTGACGTCTTTCAGCAGCTCAACGTCAATACCCTCAGGGTCATAGACATAACCTGAGGAGTCAGATACGGTCACAACGGTTGCTCCCAGCTGCTGTGCCTTCTGGGCAGCGTAGGTAGCGACGTTTCCGGAGCCGGAGATGCAGACCGTTTTGCCCGCGAGCGAATCGTTCTTCTCGGCAAGCATGTGGGTGAGGAAGTAAACTGCGCCGTAGCCGGTTGCTTCGGTGCGAGCGAGGGAGCCGCCGAAGGAGAGGCCTTTGCCGGTCAGGACGCCGGTCCACTCGTTGCGAAGGCGCTTGTACTGGCCAAACATGTAGCCAATCTCGCGCGCGCCAGTGCCAATGTCACCAGCTGGCACGTCGGTGTTTGGACCAATGTGGCGAGCAAGCTCAGTCATAAAGGACTGGCAAAACGCCATAATCTCGCGGTCAGACTTGCCCTTTGGATCGAAGTCAGAGCCGCCTTTGCCGCCGCCCATTGGAAGCGTGGTCAGAGAGTTCTTGAAGATTTGCTCAAAGCCGAGGAACTTCAGGATAGAAAGGTTAACTGTTGGGTGGAGACGAAGGCCGCCCTTGTAAGGTCCAATTGCAGAGTTAAACTCGATGCGGTATCCGCGATTAACCTGAACGTTGCCAGCGTCGTCAATCCAGGGGACGCGGAACATAACAATGCGCTCTGGCTCAACAAGACGCTCTAGCAATGCGGCTTTCTCGAACTCTGGATGAGCATCAAGTGCAGGTTGGATGGTGGTAAGAACTTCTTTTGCTGCCTGGATAAACTCAGGCTGATCTGCGT
>CAUSVW010000008.1:0-51059 GCA_963535155.1 uncultured Atopobium sp. | reverse complement strand
ATGGGCTGGATGAATGATACTCTGCACTATTGTCAGACTGATTTCCCTTATAGACCAGGCAACCACCGTCTTCTGACCTTCTCTAGCATGTACCAGTTCAACGAGAACTTTGTGCTGCCATTCAGCCATGATGAGGTTGTTCATGGTAAGTGTAGCCTTATTCAGCGTATGCCAGGGGATTGGTGGAGACAGTTTGCTGGCATGAGGGCTCTGGCGCTTCATCAGATGACTCATCCGGGCGCTAAACTCAACTTTATGGGCAACGAGATTGCGCAGTTTATTGAGTGGCGCTACTACGAGGGTATTGAGTATTACTTGACTGAGGAGTATCCAACTCACGCTCATCAGCAGGCATTTATTAAGGCTCTTAATCATTTCTATAAGAACCATCCAGGACTTTGGCAGTATGCCTACGACAACCGTGGATTTGATTGGATTGACGCAGACAATAATGAGCAATCAATCATCTCGTTTGTTCGTCACGGAAGAAAGCCTTCCGAGGACCTGGTTATTCTCATCAATTTTGACGTTGCAACCCATCAGAACTTCCGTTTAGGCATGCCTTCTGCAGGTGTGTGGAAAGAAGTGTTTAATTCCGACGCAAAAGAGTTTGGCGGTTCGGGTATTGTGAATACTAAGAAACTTTCCACCAAGCCAGTGGCATGGAATGGAAGAGATTATTCGGTAGAGCTGTCTGTTCCTCCGCTTGGTGGCATTGTTTTAGCGTTTGAGAAAGAACTTCCAAAGAGGGGGAAGCATGGCCGTAAATAACGGACAAAACATTTTTAACGATAAACAAGACTTTGAAGAGCAGTATCGCGATAAGTTCATCAAGATTCTTGGCAAATACTATGGAGAATGCACTGATCAGGAGCGCTATAACGTTCTTGCCCACCTCATTGCAGAAAAGGCGCGAGAAATTCAGTCAACCTCCTATATTCATGCTGACAAGCAGGTCTATTACTTCTCTCTTGAGTTCCTTCTAGGACCACTGCTTGAGAATTACCTGCTCAATCTTGGTATCACCGACGTTGTTGCAGAGGGTCTTAAGGAGATGGGCACCTCTCTTCAGGAGCTTGCTGCTCAAGAGGTAGACCCTGGCCTAGGCAATGGTGGTCTGGGTAGGCTCGCCGCGTGCTTCCTGGACTCCATGGCACACGAGGGAATGGCTGGCTTTGGCAATGGCATGAGATACCGCTACGGCCTCTTCCGCCAGGAGATTAAGGATGGACACCAGGTAGAGCGTACCGATAACTGGCTGGCAAATGGATATCCTTGGGAAGTCAGAAAAGACGATTCCAGCGTACTGGTGCGCTTTGGTGGCACAGTTGTAAGGCATGAGGACGAGAATGGCAACTTCTGGTTCTCGCAAGAGGGCGGCCAGGTAGTAAGGGCTGTTCCATACGATGTGCCTATTGTTGGCTATGGCGCAAAGACCGTAAATAAGCTGCGTCTTTGGTCTGCAGAACCAGCAGAGGAAGACTTTGATCTTGATGCTTTTAACGCAGGCGATTATGCACGTGCTAATAAGTTCCGCTCTGACGTTGAGGCAATTTCAACTATTTTGTATCCAAATGACTCTGGTGAGCACGGACGTATTCTTCGCTTGAAGCAGGAGTACCTGTTTGTTTCTGCTGGTCTTCAAACTATTCTCCGTGCTTACAAGGATAAGTACGGTGAGGATTGGGATCACTTTGCAGATCACGTCTGCATCCACACTAACGATACGCACCCAGCAATGTGCGGGCCAGAGCTTATGCGTCTGCTTGTCGATGACCATGGCGTTGACTTTAACGAGGCATTTGATATCGCGAGAAACGCAATCTCTTATACCAACCACACCGTTATGCCTGAGGCTCTTGAGAAGTGGCCTATTAACACCTTCCGTGAGCTGCTTCCTCGCCTGTATATGTTTATTGATGAGGTTGATCGCCGCTATAAGGAGCAGCTGCTTGCTGACTTTAACGGCAACACCGAACTTCTCGCTTCAACAGCTGTGTTGTGGGATAACACCGTTCGTATGGCTAACCTCTCTATTCTGTTTAGCCACTCGGTCAATGGTGTCTCTGACCTGCACACAAACATTTTGAAGCAGAGTGTTCTGAAGGATTTCTACAAGCTTCGTCCAGAAATATTTAACAACAAGACTAACGGCATCTGCCACCGTCGCTTCTTGGCACAGGCAAATACCGCTTATGCAAAGCTTATTTCTGAGACTATTGGTACCGGTTGGCTTGATGATGCCAACGAGCTCAAGAAACTTTCTGCCTATGAGAATAATACTGAGTTCTTGGACAAGATGGACGCTGCAAAGAGAGAAGAAAAAGAGCGTCTTGCTGCATACGTCAAGAAGACAGCCGGTGTTGAGATGGATACCAATACCATCTTTGATACGCAGGTAAAACGCTTCCATGCATATAAGCGTCAGCTGCTTAATGTCTTTAAGATTTTGTATCTCTACAACCGCATGCTTGATGATCCAAGCTATAAGCCAGCTCCAACAACCTTTATTTTCTCGGGCAAGGCTGCTCAGAGCTATACCTTTGCAAAGGAAGTCATTCGACTTATTCACTCCGTTGCAGACGTGGTTAACAACGACGAGCGCATTGAGGGTCGTCTGAAGGTTGTCTTTATTCCAAACTTTGCTGTTTCAAATGCACAGCTTATCTATGCTGCATCTGATATTTCAGAGCAGATTTCAGTTGCTGGTGCAGAGGCTTCTGGTACCTCAAACATGAAGCTTATGATGAATGCGGCTCTGACCCTTGGTACCTATGATGGTTCAAATATTGAGATCTCTGAGCTTGCAGGACCAGAGAACATTAAGATTTTTGGTCTCCGTGCAGACGAGGTCCAACAGGTATATGCTTCCGGCACCTACTTTGCACAAAACCTGCTTAACCAGAATCCAACGCTGGCTCGCATTGTAAATATGCTGACCGATGGTTCGTTGAGCCGACTCTCTGGCAACTTTGAGTCAATTCACGACTATCTGCTGATCAACAATGATCCTGACCTGGTACTTATTGACTTTGACGCCTATGTGAAGGCATGGGAAGAGCTTACTCAGTCCTATGCAGATCGTCGTAGCTGGAATGCTCGCGCACTTCACAATACTGCAAACTCTGGTTTCTTCTCGGCTGATAGAACTATCAGGGAGTACATGGAAGATATTTGGCACGTGTAAGGATCTGCGTTTAGGTTCAATCGTCGTAGGGCGTTGAGAATATAAACCTCTGTTGGGGAGAGAGGAGATTTGGATATGAGCAAAAGGGAATGTCTTGCAATGCTACTTGCAGGAGGGCAGGGAAGCCGCTTAGGTGCTCTGACCTCAAAAGTAGCTAAACCTGCTGTCTCGTTTGGTGGCAAGTTCCGCATTATTGACTTTGCATTATCCAACTGCGCAAATTCAGGAATTTCTACGGTAGGTGTTTTGACACAGTATCGTCCGTATTTGCTTCACTCTTACGTGGGATCAGGTAGTGCTTGGGACCTTGATGAGCGCGGTGGTGGAATTTCTATTCTGCCTCCCTTTGCTACCCAGTCTGGTGGTGCATGGTATGCGGGAACCGCAGATGCCGTCACCCAGAATATTGGTTACATTGAGCAGAATAACCCTGATTACGTACTAATTCTCTCTGGCGATCAGCTTTACCGTATGGACTACGGCGAGATGCTCGCCTGCCATAAGAAGAACAACGCAGACCTTACGATTGCCGTCATGCCTGTTCCTTGGGAAGAGGCCTCTCGCTTCGGAATCATGTCCATTGATGATGAGGATAGGATCACCAAGTTTTCCGAGAAACCCAAAGAGCCAGAGTCCAACCTGGCGTCCATGGGAATCTATATCTTTAGTACAGACCTGCTTCTTGAGACCTTGCGTGAGGACGCAAAGAACCCTGAATCTTCTCATGACTTTGGCGGCGATATTATTCCGACGTTGCTTGATGATGGTAAACGTCTTTTTGCTTATCGCTTTGAGGGCTTCTGGCGTGATGTAGGTACTATTGCAAGCTATCATGAGACCAGCATGGATCTGCTTGGCTCTGAGCCTAAGTTTGACATCTTCTCGGACAAGTTCCCTATCTTGTCTAATGCTTCCACCCGTCCACCAGCGTACATTGGCGCTTTTGGAGAGGTAGACGACTGTCTGGTAAGCAACGGATGCCAGATCTTTGGTTATTCTCGCCATTCAATTTTGTCTACCGATGCCGTTATTGGTGAGGGAGCGCGCGTTATTGACTCCGTACTTCTTCCTGGCGCAGAAGTTAAACCTGGTGCGGTGGTTATTCGTGCAATTCTTGGCGAGAACGCTGTGGTCGAGAAGAACGTCCATATTGGCAGCTCTGATTTGAACAAGGAGATTGCTGTTGTTGGAAATGATGTAGTAGTCGAAAGAGGTGAGCAATAATGAATAGAGTAATTGGTCTTATTACCTGCAATTATGCGTCTACTAACATGGAAATCGCCAATGATGTACGCCCAATTGCATCCATGCCTTTCTTGGGAAGATATCGCCTGGTGGATTTTCCTCTTTCAAATATGGTTAATTCGGACATTAGTACCGTTGGTGTCATCATGCCATTTAACTATCGCTCACTCATTGATCACCTTGGCTCTGGTAAAGACTGGAACTTGGACCGCAAGAGCGGTGGCATGTTTATCTTGCCAGGATCCGCTTTTGGTACCTCTCACACAGGCGCTCGTTTCCTGCTCAGAGATCTGATTTCCAACAGACCTTATCTTGAGAGAACTGACGCAGAGTATGTTCTGTTGTCCACTTCAAACTTTGTTTACAACGCTGATCTTACCGAGCTGCTTGATCAGCATCTAGAGTCTGACGCGGACATTACCATGATGACCTACACCACTCGTTATAACGATAGAGATGTTGTTGGTGTTGAGCTTGAAGGTGACCGCGTAGTCAAGACACATAATGGTGTCCAGCGCGGAGATGAAGCTTCCCTTGACTGCTTTATTATCAAGCGTGACCTGCTTATTGATATGCTTGATTGGTATAGAGCTACTGATTATCTTGACCTCTTTGAGGCGCTTCATGCTGACTACAACCGTGTTAAGGTCCGTACCTTCCACTTTGAGGGCCATGTAGCATCTATCTTCTCAAAGAACTCTTATTATCAGGCTAACATGGAGCTTTTGAACCCCATGCCAGCAAATGAGCTCTTTACCCCAGAGCGTTCCATTAAGACAAAGGCTCACGATACCGCTCCTGCAAAATTTGAGATTGGCTCAAAGGTAAGTAACTCTACTATTTCTGCAGGCTGCCGTATCCGTGGATCTGTTACCGGTTCCATCCTTGGTCGTAACGTCATCATTGAGCGTGGCGCAGTAGTACGCGATTCTATTGTGATGGAAGGTTGCATTGTTAAGGAAGGTTCTGTAGTCGAGCACGCTATTGTAGACCGTTCTAATATTATTCCTGCAGGTACTGAGCTTCGTGGTACCAGCGAAGAAATTCTTCTTCAGCGTAAAAACAATAAGAGGGTGGCGTAATAATGTCCCAAGTCTCCAAGCGTCGCAAACTTCGCGTTGTCTATGCAAGTTCAGAGGTGGCGCCTTTTTCCAAGTCGGGCGGCCTTGGAGATGTCTCGGGTTCATTGCCACAAGCACTTAAAAAAGTAGGAGCAAGAGTGGCGGTTATCTCGCCACTCTACAGCTCCATTAAGCCCGAGTGGAAACAAAAGATGAAGAAGGTCTACGAGCTTCAGGTGCCTCTTTCGTGGCGCTTTGAGTATTGTGGGCTGTGGCATCTAGTTCATGAAGGCGTTGATTTTTACTTTGTAGATAACGAGTCTTACTTTGCTCGTGATGGCCTTTATGGCTACTTTGATGACGGAGAGCGCTATGCGTTCTTCTCCAAGGCTCTGTGTGAGCTGATTGCACACGTCCCAGAGCTCTCCTGCGACGTTCTGCACTGCAATGACTGGCAAACGGCACTGGCACCCGTATTTCTGCGTGAGCAGTATCAGGGCGTCCCTGAGGTCCACAACGTTAAGACGGTCTTCTCCATTCATAACGTCAAGTTCCAAGGCCAGTTTACTGACAAGATGCTCAGCGACGTACTTGGTCTTGCTGATATTCCTGCTGCAGTAGATCAACTGAGGTGTGACGCAAGCTCCATCAACTTTATGAAGGGTGCGCTTTGCTACTCTGATTATCTGCTCACCGTTAGCCCAACGTATGCTCGTGAGCTGCAGACAGAGCACTTCGGAGAGGGAATGGATGATATCTTCCGTCGCCGTCAAAGTGTACTGCGCGGCATCCTGAATGGTATTGATATTGGTGCGTGGTCACCTGCAAGCGATCCTTACATTCCACAGAACTTCTCGGCACGTCATATGGAGGGTAAAGCTGAGTGTAAGCGTCAATTGCAAGAGGAGCTGGGTCTTGAGGTAAATCCAGATGTACCTCTTGCGGTAATGGTTACGCGCTTGACCAACCAGAAGGGCTTAGGCCTGATTCGCTATGCGATGGACCGTCTTATTTGTGCAGGTATTGAGGTTGCTGTTCTAGGAACTGGCGACGCTGAACAAGAAGATGCTATGCGCTTCTTTGATGAGCACTATGGCAACCGTATGGCTGCACGTATTGAGTTTGATATTGCGCTTTCTCACCGTATGTATGCAGGTGCGGATATGTTCTTGATGCCATCAGAGTTTGAGCCTTGCGGCCTTTCTCAGATGATTTCTATGCGTTATGGCACGCTTCCTGTTGTTCGCGAGACGGGCGGTCTGGCAGATTCTGTCAAACCGTACAACCAGTTTACGGGAGAAGGAACCGGCTTTAGTTTTGCCAATCAAAACGCAGATGAAATGGCAGATATTATTCTGTACGCCGCCGATGTTTATAGAAACGATAAACAAGCGTGGACAAATCTTGTAAAACAGGCGATGGCAGAGGACTTTAGTTGGCATAACGCTGCAAATGAATATCTTGACGTGTATCATTTACTACACCCTGAGATTATTAGGTATGTACGTCGTCGAGATTGGTAAGAATGCAGGCTTTTCACAACACCTCAAACATTGTTTGTAGAGATCCAAAAGGCGCGGTAGAACTAGGTACTTCAGCAACAATCAGACTATTTGCTTGGGACGATGATGTTCAATCAGTAACGCTTCGTCTCTGGCAGGAGTATGGCCCTGAATCGTCTTCAGAGGCCCAAGCTCTGTCTGGCGAGAAACGCGTTGTGATGCAAAAGAGTGATTTTGCTGGCGCGCTTCCGACTGGTGTACCTGACTATGCGCAGTGCTTTGAGGCAATTGTTAAACCAGCTGCTACAGGCCTTATTTGGTATCGCTTTGAGCTTCAGGCTTCTGACGGAGCAGTTTGGTCATATGGTGCTCAAGAAAATAGATGCACTGGTGTTGGTAGCTTTGCCTATGGCGAGCCACCATCATTTCAGATTACTTGCTATAAGTCTCGTGGCAGCTTTGCAGGTGTAGAAGACCCTAGCTGGTACAAGGGTGGAGTTGTCTACCAGATTTTCCCCGACAGGTTTGCACGAGATGCAAACTGGCACGAACGCACCAAGCAAGCACTTGCTGTTCCAAGAAATGGGGTTTCTCGCCAGCTGGTTGAAGACTGGGAGAAGACTCCTGAGTATCAAAAAGATGCTAATGGCCGCATAACTGAGTGGGATTTCTACGGCGGTTCTTTGGCTGGTATTGAAGAGAAGCTTTCCTACTTGGAAAACCTTGGAATAACTGCGCTTTATTTGAATCCAATCTATGCTGCTTCCAGCAATCATCGCTACGATATTGCGGATTATTTGGAAGTAGATCCCGTTTTGGGCACTGTAGAAGATTTTGAGCGCCTCTGCGCAAAAGCTGCTGAGCACGGTATTTCCATTATTTTGGATGGCGTTTTCAACCACTGTGGCGCTGATTCAAAATACTTTAATAAATTTTCTAACTACTCTGAACCAGGAGCAGTTCAGCAGGCTGGATCAGCTTATGACGACTGGTTTACCTTCCATGAGGATGGAACGTACGAGAGCTGGTGGGGTGTCGATGCGCTTCCAACTATTGTCTCCGATAATCCCGATTATCAGGAGTTTATTTGTGGTAAGGATGGCGTTATTAGAACGTGGCTTCGTCGTGGTGCCCGCGGTTGGCGCTTAGACGTTGCTGACGAGATTTCTGACTCATTCATTCAGAAGATTCGTGCAGCAGCGCTTGCCGAACGTAGCGACGCAGTTATTATCGGAGAGGTCTGGGAGGACGCAAGTAATAAGCGTGCGTATGGAAAACTCAGACAGTATCTTGAGGGCTCCGAGCTTGACGGTCCTATGAATTACCCTCTGCGTAAATCTATTCTTTCATTTTTGATGAATGAGGTTGGTGCTGAAACAACTGCTTCTGCTCTTGAGGAGCTGTGGGAAAACTATCCCCACGAGGCGTTTTATTCTTGCCTGAATGTATTTGGAACGCACGATAAAGAGCGTTTGATTAACGTAGTTGCAGGAGCTCCTGCTCCAGATTCTCTTTCTGCTCAAGAGCAGGTAATGTATAGACTTTCTGCTGATCAGCGAGGTCTTTCTAAGGCTCGTATGTGGCAGGCAGCCGTGCTTCAGATGACGCTTCCGGGTGTTCCGTCTATCTATTACGGCGATGAAATGGGTGTTGAGGGATTTGTCGATCCGACAAATCGCGCAACTATGCCATGGCCTGGAATCAGTCCTCGTGCGGACTTGGATTACTTGCACATATATCGTAATGCTATTGCGCTCAGAAAAACGCTACCACTGCTGGTAGATGGTTCGTTTGAGCCATTTGTCCCAGAATGTGGATCTGATGATGTTCTGGCATTTTGGCGTAAGCCTCTTCAAAAAGATGAGCAGCAAGAACAGCAGGGCAAAGCCGCTTCTGGCATTTGTGTTCTGGTAAATAAGAGTCGCTCAGATGCTAAAACAGTATATGTTTCTTTACCTCAAAATATGCAGGTTATTGACGTTATTAGCGGCCAAGCAGTCCCCGTTAAGGACGGCAAAGCAGAGGTCTTTTTGTGGCAGCTTGGATGCACTGTCTTAAACGTGCAGCCAGCTTATAGGTTACAAAAGCCTCTTGAGCCCGGCATGGGAGTGCTTGCTCATATAACTTCTCTACCTGCTAATGAGGACTCCGCAATAACACCAGTTCAGAAGCCCGGTGTTATTGGTCGCGAGACTTCCGAGTTCATTGATTTTCTCGCCAAATCGAGCCAAAAGTATTGGCAGATTTTACCTGTCAGCCCAACCGATGAATACGGCTCTCCTTACGCGGGAATTTCCGCTTTTGCAGGAAACATTAATCTGCTTGACCAAACTGTAATGGAGAGAGTCATCTCTGAGTGCGATGATCCTCAGAGCAGGCGAGCCGCTGAATACCAGGAATTCTGCGCGAGAAACTCATATTGGCTTGATTCGTATGCAACATTTTGTGCTATTAAAGACCTGTTGGGTGAGGGAGTATGGCAGGAGTGGCCTAAGCAATATCGCAGCTGGTCGCAAGAGCTTCTTGAACGTTCTGAGCTTGCTCAGGCAATCGAACTTCACCGAAAGCAGCAATTTGCTTTTGACGTTATTTGGAGTCAGACATTAGCGGAGGCTCGTGCTAAAGGCATTCAGATTATTGGCGATATGCCTATGTTTGTTTCAGAGGATTCCGCTGATGTTTGGGCACATCCAGAGCTTTTTGCTCTAGATGATGCAGGTCATACAGAGTTTCAGGCCGGCGCTCCTGCTGACGCGTTTTCTCAAGATGGTCAGCTGTGGGGTAATCCAACGTATAACTGGCAGGCTCATAAAGACGAGGGATACCGTTGGTGGATTGAACGTTTCCGCAGGTCTTTCTATCTGTATGACTATACCAGGCTGGACCATTTTATTGGCTTTACGTCTTACTATGCTATTGAGCAAGGAAAGACTGCTGCTGAGGGATCATTCAAGTTTGGTCCTGGCAATGAGCTGTTTGATGTTGCTTATAAGCAGCTTGGCCCACTTCCTTTTATTGCAGAGGATTTAGGAGCGGTTACTCCTGCGGTCCGAGCGCTGCTTTCTCAGACAGGTTTCCCTGGTATGAGTGTTATCCAGTTTGCTGATGGAGACTGCAGATATTCTTTTGCTCCAGCTCAGGAGTCTATTGTGTACAGCGGTACCCATGATACGCAAACGCTTATGGGTTTTGTAGAAGCTCGTTTTACCGGTGGCCAGGCAACTGATGAATCACACCAGATTTTTGACCACCTTATGGAGCAGGTAGTTGGAACTTCTAATGCTGTAGTTATTCTGCCGCTTCAGGATGTTTTGGGCCTTTCTGACGATGCTCGTATGAACATTCCTGGTAAGGCTGAAGGCAATTGGTCTTGGCAGGTTAAGAAGGACGTGCTCACACCACAGGTTGTTCAAAAGCTGCAGAGGCTTGCTGAACTGCACCAGAGTAAGCTCGACGCTTAGAAGTTAGGCTTCTTTCATACTTTAGTTACAACAAAAGGTCCTTCTCGTCAGACGAGAAGGACCTTTTACATGCAGATGCTTTGATAAGTCCACTATGACATGGTGATGTCTTTACTTCCTGATACTTTCATGAACAGAATCAGAGAAAGAACAGTGAATAGAATCAAGATAGTAGAAAGTGCGGCTGCAGTACCGTAGTTTCCACGAAGGACCTCGGTATAGATTGCAACGGTCATTGTTTTAGTCTTGACGGTGTAAAGCAGAATTGAAGTAGAAAGCTCGGTAATCATAGTAATCCAGGTAAGGATTGCTCCTGAAACAATTCCTGAAGCCATCATTGGAACAGTTATTTTTAGGAAGGTATTGAACCTTGATGAACCTAGACTTTCGGCTGCCTCTTCAATGGTGATAGGAATTTGGCGCAAAATTGCTTCTGAAGATCTAACAGTAAAGGGAAGTCTTCGCATAGCGAATGAAACTGCCATGATAGTTACTGTTCCAGTGATCGCCAAAAATCCACTTCCACCAATACCAGAATTAAATGCGGTAATAAAGGCAATGCCCAAAACAGTGCCAGGAATGATATAAGGCATCATGCCTAAGGTATCCGTGAGCTTAGTCAGGACATTGCGATGTCTAACTGCAACATAAGCGAGGGTAACACCAATAAACAAAACAATAACAAGTGCAATCAGAGGAATGCGCAGAGTATTGAAAATAGCTGTGGTGAAGCCCGGTCGTGTAAAGACCTGAATATAGCTGTTGAAGGAATATCCTGGAACAAAAATCATGCCGCTTGTCTTGAGGAATGAAGTGTAAACAAGATAGCCTTGAGGCAAAATTGCCATAGCGATAATGAAATAAACAAAACCCAGTAGTGGAATTTTTTTCCAGCCATGAACAGGGGATGGTTCAATCGGATGCAGTGAATTCATGGTAAAGCTGAATTTATTTGCTATTGCTTGCTGAATAAAGAAGAGCAGCATGGCAATAACAATTGCGATAATTGCAAGAGCTGCCGCAAAGGTATCATTGCCACCAACTTCGGAAATAAATTCTTGATAGATGGTAACAGGGAAGGTTCTATAGCCTTCACCAATAAGCATTGGTGTACCAAAGTCTGCGAATGATTTCATGAATACCAAAAGCGCAGATGCAATAATGGTCGGTGTCATTAGGGGCAAGAGGACGCTAAAGAAACGTTTTACACCCGTGCAGCCCATTGACGCGGCTGCTTCAAGAACAGAGCTGTCAACTTTTTTAAGAGCACCCGAGACATACATGAATACTAATGGGAAAAGCTGAAGCGTAAAAACCAGAACAATTCCTGGAATTCCGTAAATGTTGATTTGTGGAAGATGTAAGACATTTACGAAAAATGTTGTAATAACACCGCTTCTACCAAGAAGAAGGATCCAAGAATATGCACCGACAAAAGGTGGGGACATAGAAGCGACAACAATTAAGATTTGAAGAAGAGGCTTACCTCTAAAGTCAAACATGGCAAAGAGGTAGCCCATAACAGAACCAAGAAGAAGTGATAGAAGTGTTCCAAGACTGGAAACTACAACACTGTTCAAAAGTGTTTGACTGTAGTATTCGTTGGTAAAAAACTCGGTAAATGAGCTCAAAGTAAATGAACCATCTACGAATACTGCTTTACTCAAAACTGTCAAGATAGGGTAAACCAAAAAGGTAAGGTAAATCACAAAGACTACCATGGTAATTGTGGTCCACATATTCCAATTAAGGGAAGAAGAGCCTTTTGCCTTTGCGGTTTTTTCTATTGCTACACTCGCCATACTACTTCACCTGCTCTAAAAGGTTTTGAGTACCGTCTGCGGTGAAGATGTTAATCTTTGATGTGTTAACAGTCAGATGAATAACGTCGCCAGGTTTTAGATTTTCCTCAAATGTGGACTCTTCAGTTACCTCAATGCGTTCAGCAAAGTTTGTGTTCAGCAGATAATTTACGCTTGAGCCAAGGTAGACACTATTATCAACAGTTGCTTCTATAACACCTGACTCGTCTTTAATGAATTCCTCAGGCCTAATAGAAACACGAACGTCCTGTGGTTCTACATGGTCATATTCCTGAAGTTCAAGCTTATACTCGCCAATCTGGAGGAAAGTCTTATTGTTTTCTTTAATTATCTTTGCATCAATGAGATTAGTTTTACCAATAAAGTTTGCAACAAACTCATTGTGTGGTTTGTGATAAAGCTCCTTTGGAGAACCCACTTGTTGAATCTCACCCAGGTTCATAACGGCAATGTGGTCAGAAATTGTCATTGCTTCTTCCTGGTCATGAGTAACGTATACCGTTGTAATACCAATACGACGCTGAATATCACGGATAGCCTGACGCATATCAACGCGAAGCTTTGCATCTAGATTTGAAAGAGGCTCATCCATTAGAAGGACGTCTGGATTAATAACAAGTGCTCTAGCAAGAGCGACGCGCTGTTGCTGACCACCAGAAAGCTGATCAGGTTTACGATCTGCAAATTGATCAATCTGCATCAGCTTAAGATACTCATCTGTTCTGGTCTCAAGTTCTTCTTTAGCAACCTTGCGTTGTTTAAGACCAAAAGCAACATTATCCCTAACTGTTAGATGAGGGAAAATTGCATAGTTTTGGAAAACCATACCAATATTACGCTTGCTAGGCTCCATGTCGTTAATACGGGTTTCTCCAAAGAAGAAATCTCCGCCTTCAATAGAGTTAAATCCAGCAATCATGCGCAAAAGAGTGGTCTTGCCGCAGCCAGAAGGGCCGAGGAGTGTGAATAACTCACCGTTTTCAATAGTGAGATTAAGGTCATCAATTACAACAGTTTTTCCGTTGTAGACTTTGCGGGCATGCTCAATACGAATTTCGCTCATTAGAACCGCCTTGCTCAAACAGTGTTTACATGCAAGGCGAGAAAACCTTAGAGCTCTAAGATTTTCTCGCCATAAACTAATACAAACAGTACTTACTTGTTGTTCTGAATATCAGTAAAAATCTTGGTATAGCGAGAAATGATTTCGTCCTTGTGGCTAGCGACGTACTTCATATCCTCTTCTTTGATGTTGATCTTATCGATTGGCTTCATGTTAGGGTTCATCTCAACATCAGTACGAACTGGACGAGCGGTTGTCTCGCGAGCAATGATGTTCTGAGCCGGCTGAGAGACGATAAAGTCAATCCAAGCCTTTGCTTGCTCCATATTGTTGGCACCCTTAATGATGCCCGTATTTGCAGGTAGGAAGACTGTTCCTTCGGTTGGGTAAACAACGTCAACATTTGCGCCATCAATAAGAAGGCGGACGCATGGATCCTCATAAGAGAGGCCAACGGCGTTTTCGCCGTCAGCGACAGTCTTGTAAACGTTGGAAGAACCAGTTGCAATCTTTCCGTTTACGAGGGTAAATACCTGCTTAACATAATCCCAAGCCTGATCAGACTCATAGCCGCCCATGTCAATAAGCATGTTGGTGAGCTGTGCAAATGCAGAAGAGGAGTTAGAAGGGTCTGCAGAGATGATTTTGTCTTTTAGGTCATCGCGGAGAAGATCTGCATATCCAGTGATGTTCATGCCCTTGGTAAGGTCCTTATTCAGAAGAAGAACAGAGCCATCAAGGCAGTAATAAGTGCAGAAACCATTGGTGTTGCGATACTGCTCAATTACGTTGTTGTTCTCGGCAGAAGTGTATTTTTCAAAGAGATCCTCATTTGAAAGGTAAATATTGTAAGCACCGCCCCAGACGACGTCAGCAATTGGCTTTGAAGCCTCAGACTGAAGTTTCTTGAAGAGCTCACCAGTACCAGCCTGAATGAGGTCAACCTTAATACCAGTTGCCTCCTCAAATGCTGGAATTACAGTATTTACAAGAGTTTCGGAGTTTGGAGTATACATGGTCATGCTTCCGCCAACCTGCTTTGTGCCCTCTCCCTCTTCCTTCTTGGTAGTTCCCGAATCACAGCCAGCAAGACCAAGCCCAGCTGCAGCTACACACGCACCAGAAACAAAGCCACGACGAGTCATTGAGGTTTTCATAGGAACTCCTTTTCAAAAACCGGATAATTATTTACTTTGCAAAGAATGCAAAGTTCAATTTAAATACTACAGATAACATGAAACTTTTAATCAACGTTTATGTGAGCGGTAGCAAATATATTCCTAAGCGTTATATAATGAATAAACGTTCAAATTGTTCAACGTCTAGTTTTATGGCCATAAAGTATGTAATTTTTTGTATGTATTATTCTAGGAAGTGTGTGGCAAAACGATGGTAAAACGTGTGCCTACACCTTCGCGTGAAAGTACCTCAATAGAGCCGTCATGGTTATCGATAATCCATTTTGCGATGGATAGTCCAAGTCCAGAACCCTCGTTGCTTTCAATACGAGCGTTGTCGGCTCTCCAGAATCTCTCAAAAATATGAGTAGCTGCTGCCTCGGACATACCCATGCCCTCATCTTCGATTGAAACTTGAACGGTTTTCTCGTCATATGAGACGTTAAAGGAAATGGTGGTTTGAGCAGCGGAATAACGAGCGGCATTTTGCACGATGATACGGATAGACTGCTTAATCATTGCGGTGTCAGCAAGCACCTGATAGCGGTCATCCTTCAATACACCTTGATCAAATTTCAGCGCATAGTGGTGAGTAGGATCAATCATTTCCGACTCTTCACAGACCTCAGAAGTTATCCGTGCAAGATTGAGCTTAGTCTTTGTTAGGGTATTTCTTCCTGCGTCTCCGCGTGCTAAGAAGAGGAGCTGTTCAACTAAGTCATGCATGTGCTCGCTCTCGGATTTGAGGGCAGCAATGGACTCGTCAAGTACCGCTTCATCTGTCTTACCCCAGCGATCCAGCATGTCAGTATAACCTCGGATAACAGCTATAGGCGTACGAAGCTCGTGACTAGCATCGTTAACAAAACGCATCTGCTGTAGCTTTGCTTCCTGCATACGACGGAGCAGTTTATTCAAGGCGATCTCAATACTTGCTAGGTCTTGGTCACCTGTTTGAATCTTAGGAGCGTTAATATTAGCTTCTTCGATGGCCTGCTCAAGACTTCTGATTTTCTCGCTTTTAACCAGGATGTCACTTGTAGCTTTATCAGCAGAAAGTACATCTGCATTAACGAGTTGGTCAGCTTTAAGCGCAAGTGTATTAAGGGGCTGAAGAGCTCTTCTGACGCGGCGCATATCACCGAAGAATGACAATAGATCAATGATTTCCCAGATAAGAACTGCAATATACATGGGCCAGAAGTGCGCTAAATCTACACCCAAATCAAATATTTTGGCACCAAAGGTGGGGCCATGAACCAGGTACTTAAGGCTTGAGAGTCCGTGTAAGAAAGTGAATCCAGTAAGAGAAATGGAGTGAGACTCAGTAGGAAAAAACCCGAGGTAAAAAGTACCCTGTGGAACACGCTGGTTATACATATAAATAAAGACGAGTGCAATATTCACCAGTAAAAAGAGATTAAAGCCAACGTAATTCATCAACTTACGCCACCAAAATCCCCAGGTAATTACTCCAGCTGTCGATGAGTCAGAACGGGTAAAGAAAGGCTTTTTATGCTCTTGTATAGTGGAACGATTATGCTTCTCTGATGACATATCCGACTCCACGAACAGTAGTAATTAGCTTGATGTTATAGCGGTCGTCAATTTTTGCACGTAGATGGGCAATATGTACATCCACGTTATTAGTTTCTCCAGCAAACTCATAACCCAAAGCTTCTGATGCAATACGCTCACGGCTCATGACAACGCCAGCATGTTCCATGAGCATCCGAAGTACTTCAAATTCTTTAGTTGTCAGTTCAATCGAATTATTATTGACACAGACTTCTCTACGATCAACATCAAGTGCGACATCCTTAATTGTAAAGGTGCTTGTAGCAGCTGTTTGAGAAATTGTTGGGGAGTTTAAACTGTCTACCTCATGATGCTTAAGGGCCACTCGAATGCGGGCGAGAAGTTCCTCTATCGCAAAAGGTTTGGTGAGGTAGTCATCTGCACCCGCATCGAGACCAGCTACTTTATCCATAACCGAATCACGAGCAGTAAGCATGATAGTTGGCGTGTTTTTCTCGCGACGAATCCTTCTAAGAACTTCTAGACCATTAAGCTGGGGGAGAAGTACATCAAGCAAGATAAGGTCGTAGTCATTTGACAGTGCTTTTTCAGCTCCGGTTCTTCCGTCAAGAGCTTTGTCTACCTCATATCCCTCATGTTTAAGTTCGAGTTCTATAAAGCGTGCAATTTTTTCTTCATCTTCAACGATAAGAACCTTAATCATTTTCTCGCCTAAATATCGAAGTTTTCTATTTTAGGTTTGGAACCAATTTCATTTTATTTTTTTTCGATAACATCTTTTTTGATGGAACCCGCTGCATCTGCAGCCTTATCCATTGCCTCATTTACATCAACAACAATAGGATAAGCTCCCTGGATGTGATAGCGCATTTCAAAGAAGAGACCAATGATGAGCAGCCAGAACGTAGCACCCCAGAGGAACAGACCAACAATCGGAATAATTACTGGCATGGCCATGAACTGCTCGCCACGACGAGTAACAATGAATTTTGCTTCTACACTCTTATGGAAGAGTTCCTTGCACTTTTCCCAAAGAGAAGACATATTCTCTGAGAAATCAGACTTCTTACTTGATTCTTGGTAGGCAATTTGAGCTGCTTCCATTTCTGGAGAAACGTCTGACTGTGCAGCTGACTCAGTAGTATAGTTTGCAGTCTGTTTAGTGGACTTGCCCTGCTTCTCGAGCCAAATAATTGCATCAAGAACATTATCATCACAAGCGTCAAGTGCTGCCTTTGCGTCCTCGTAGCTTACGCCGCACTTCTCGCGAATTACCTCAACCTTTTCTAGCTTTTCCATGATCAGCTTCCTTTCGAGATGTTAAAGACGCCTCTCGTCTTCGTGATACATGGTCTCTTATAAAGATTAACCAATTATTGAGGTTAGATTAAGCTTTCATAAGTATTTTAATGGGATTGTTTACACGTCTCAATTACAGGCAGCGCGCTTACCACTTACCGATTATTTAGAAAATAATCTTGTTTTAGCAGTTGAGCAGTTTGAAACTATTAAATAGTTATATATAGCTAACTTATGACAGTTGAAGCCTTGCTTTCTCTGTCAAAGCCAGCCTGAATAACAGACACTACATTGTGAGTTTGTGGCAGGAGGCGGTGTGGGTATGGCAAATCGTCAAAACCAAAGTGTTCAAGCTACTGAGCCCAATCAAAATACAAAACAGGATCCTCAGCAATCTGAAGTAAATCCTGTTGCAGTATTGCTCGAGTGGTCAGACAGAAAAAGTATGTACGCGCTCTCTGTCATCCTTGCTATTATTGGCGTTTTGGGAGGAATGGTTCCCTACGTTGCCGCAGGCAACATGGTGGTTGGTATCTTTAATGGAATTCAAGAATGGTCGTTTTACCTGTATTGGGGACTTATAGCGGGTCTTAGCTATTTAGTAAAAATAGTTTTTCACCATCTTTCAACTATCGTTTCTCATAAGGCAACATTTGCGACAATCGCAAACATGCGCACCCGAGTGGCAAAGAAGCTGACCACTATCCCCATGGGATATGTGCTTGATACGCCATCCGGCTCTCTCAAACGCCTCTTGGTCGAGAAGATCGATAGTATTGAAACCACACTTGCCCATGCAGTTCCTGAACTTACTTCAAACCTTACGGCTGCTTTTGCGGTTTTTGTTTACCTCATTGTTTTGGATTGGCGTCTTGCTCTTGCTGCATTGCTGACCATAATTGTGGGACTTGCTTGTTTATCAGGCATGATGAAGGACTATGAGTATTGGTATCAGAATACTATCGTAACTGGTAAAGAGATGAATAATGCCTCAGTTGAGTACGTGTCTGGAATTGAGGTAATTAAGGCTTTTGGACAGTCTGCTAGCTCTTACGAGAAGTTCTCAAAGGCTGTTTACGCTTCTGCCCATGCTTTTATTGATTGGATGAGCCACTGCCAAATCTGGCAGGATGCCATGCTATCAATTGCTCCTGCAACGTTAGTAACGGTATTGCCTCTGGGATGCTTGTTTGTACTTCAGGGGAGTCTTTCTCCTTCTACGTTTGTCATGTGCGCAGTGCTTTCTCTAGGTATTTTTCAGCCGCTCTTTGAAGCAATGAGCTTTATGGATTCTCTTGCACAGGTGGGTTCTGTTGTTAAAGAAATTTCTGAGGTCTTAAATTACCCTGATCAGGTGAGAGCTGATGTTCCTTGCACGCTTGAAGGTACTGAAATTAAGCTGAGCGATGTCCGTTTCTCCTACGGAAGCAATGAAGTGATTCACGGGATTACCTTAGACATTGCGCCTGGACAGGTTACAGCACTTGTTGGCCCAAGTGGATCAGGTAAATCTACTGTTGCTCGGCTTATCGCAGGTTTCTGGGATCCAAATGAAGGATCTGTGTCTATTGGAGGACAAGATATTCGCTCCTGCACTCCATCTCAACTTGCAAACCTCGTAGCTTATGTTGACCAAGATAGTTACCTTTTTGATGAAACCATTATGGAAAACATCAGGATGGGCAAAAAAGATGCCACCGATGATGAGGTAATTGCTTGTGCAAAAGCTTCTGGATGCCACAACTTCATCCAATCACTTCCTCACGGCTATCAAACGGTTGTAGGAGGTTCAGGTGGGCATCTTTCTGGCGGAGAGCGCCAGCGTGTAGCAATTGCTCGAGCAATGCTCAAAAACGCTTCGATTATTATATTGGATGAGGCAACAGCTTATGCGGATCCAGAATCTGAAGCAGAGGTTGAATCTGCAGTTGCAAAGCTGGTAGCTGGTAAAACGCTAGTGGTTATCGCGCACCGTCTTTCTACCGTACAAAATGCCGACAAAATTGTTGTTGTAAACGATGGCTCTATTGAAGCTGAGGGTACGCATAATCAGCTTATGGAGACATGCCCGCTCTATGCAACCATGTACCGTGCTCACATTGGCGCACTCGACGAGGCTTAAGGGGGAGTAAAAATGCTGTCTGTTCTAAAAATGTACTTTCAATTTGGAAGTTTTTATCGCCAGAAACTCCACAAGGGCCTTTTCTTTACCGTTCTTGGTTGTCTCTTTGAAGGAGTGCAAATAACAGCGCTTTGGATAGTTTTTACTGCTCTTACTACGGATACACTTTCAACTCAGACGATAGTTTCTGCACTGGGAGTTATGCTTCTGAGCATTATAGGAACGTTTGTCTGCGCTCATTTTAAGAGTGAGAATTTCTGTGACGCTAATTTCAGTATGGCTGGCGCTAAGCGTGCGGAAATTGGAGATACACTGCGCCGCTTGCCCATGGGTTATTTTAACGAGAATAGCCTTGGAGAAGTAACAGCTGTTATGACCAACCAGCTAGATGTAATGCAAAATCTTGGTGGCTTGCTCTATATGATGGTTTTTGGTGGTTTGGCCTTAACAGCAATTATTGTTGCATTCCTGTTTGTATTTTGTTGGCAGTTAGGCCTTATAACTGCAGCTACGTTTGCACTTTTCTGCATAACAATGGAGGTCTTGCAGGCCTACGTGCGTAATACATCAGATGATTATGTGGCCGCAAATACTACTTTGATTAGCTCCGTCCTTGAGTATGTTCGCGGCATTAGCGTGGTAAGGGCATTTTCCCTTATTGATGATGCTGAGGGAAAGTACGCCAAAGCAGTTGACGATTGTCGCGTTCAAGCGCTTAACCTCGAGCTTAAGGCGCTTCATTTCTCAGTTTTGCAAATGGTCATCTCCAAGGCTACCAGTATTATCATGTGCCTGGTATCAGTTGGTTTATGGCTCTCTGGAACACTTGATACAGCTACGTGCTTAACCGTAGTGGTTATGTCGTTTATGTTGTTTAGCCGTCTTGAATCCGCTGGTCGTTTCTCAACTATTCTGCGTAACATTGAAATTGCAATGGAGCAAACAAACGCTATTCTCGCCATTCCTGCAATGGAAGAGGGAGAAGGTTTGGAGAAAGCGGATTCTTGCGACATAGAGCTTTCTCATGTCTCGTTTGGCTACGACGACAGGCAAATTCTTGACGATGTGAGTCTCTCGATTCCTGCAGGTACTTCTTGTGCCATTGTAGGTCCAAGTGGTTCGGGCAAGACAACGCTTGTCCGTTTGATTGAACGCTTCTGGGATGTGAATACAGGCCAGGTTACGCTTGGTGGACGCGATGTACGTGACTATAAGGTTGACGCTCTGCTCCAAAACTTCTCTACTGTTTTCCAGGGAGTTTTCCTGTTTGATGACACCATTGAGAACAACATCAAGTTTGGCAATCCAGACGCAACTCATGAGCAAGTAGTTGACGCAGCTAAGCGTGCTTGCTGTGAAGAGTTTATCCAGGCACTACCTGACGGATACGAAACACGCTTAGGAGAAGGTGGCTCAATGCTTTCTGGCGGCGAGCGCCAGCGTCTTTCTATTGCGCGCGCTATCTTAAAAGATGCGCCAATCGTAGTACTTGATGAGGCAACGGCTAATGTTGATCCAGAAAACGAGCTTGAACTTCAGCGTGCAATCGCAGAGCTCACAAACTCTAAGACCGTTATTATGATTGCCCATCGCCTAAAGACGGTGCGTAAAGCAAATCAGATACTTGTCCTGGATAAGGGCCGTATTGTTCAAAGAGGCACTCACGAGTCACTGATGGCAGAAGGCGGCATCTACGCTGATTTTGTTAACATGCGCGAGAAAACCGTCGGCTGGAAAATTGCCTAACTGCTGGTAAGACGCTAAAAATATCCCACGTAAAAAATATGCACCCAAGCTTGTGCTTGGGTGCATATAACGTTAAAGCTGAAATGCGGTTTACTGAACCTGGCAAATCATAGCAACATTAGTTGAAGTGGTGTAGTCACCAAGACGTGGGCTGGTATGAGGATCGCCAGCAGTCAGAACAACAATGTCGCCGGTCTCAACGACGCCAACTTCCTTAGCAACGTTCAGTGCGTTGTACATGGTGTTAGAAAGCGTGCCCTGCTCAGAGGTCTTGAATGCATAGACACCCCAATAGAAGCAGGTACGACGAACTGCCTCATCAGATGGAGACATTGCATACAGAGGACGCTTTGGACGGAAGTTAGAAACAAGGCGAGCAGTGCGGCCAGAGTGTGTTGGGCAGATGATGCACTTAGCGTCAACACGGATTGCCATATCAACTGCAGCAAAGCCTGTAGCACCGTTGACGTTCTTAAGACCCTCACGCTGGTGATAGACATCCTTGACTGGCAGGTACTTCTCGGTTTCCTTGCAGATGGAAGCCATGGTCTTTACTGCCTCAACAGGGTACTTACCAGCTGCAGACTCACCAGAAAGCATGACGCAGTCAGTGCCGTCGTAGATTGCGTTAGCAACGTCCGTAACCTCTGCACGGGTTGGGCGAGGGTTGCGAATCATAGAGTCAAGCATCTGAGTTGCGGTGATGACAGGCTTGTAAGCATCGTTGCATTTCTTGATGATAGTCTTCTGGATGTGAGGAACCTCAGCTGCAGGAACCTCAACGCCAAGGTCACCACGGGCAACCATGATGCCGTTAGAAGCTGCAAGAATCTCGTCGAAGTTCTTTACGCCAAGAGCAGACTCAATCTTAGGGAAGATCTGTACGTTAGGAGTACCCATCTCACGGCAGATGTTACGAATCTCCTCAACAGCAGCGCCATCACGGATGAAGGAAGCAGCAATTGCGTCAATACCAAGCTCGCAACCAAACATGATGTCTGCGCGGTCCTGCTCAGTGACGGAAGGAAGGCCAATGTTGACGTTAGGAACGTTTACGCCCTTCTTCTCGCCAAGCTCACCACCGTTGATGATCTTGCAGTGCATGTCAGTGCCCTCAACATAATCAACCTCAAGACCAATGAGACCGTCATCAATAAGGATGATGGAGCCCTTCTTGACCTCTTTTGGAAGGTTCTTGTAGTCAAGTGAGAAGCGCTGAGCGTTACCGATGACGTCATCATCAGTGGTGACAATAACGGAATCACCAGTAGTAAGGGTGACCTTCTTGCCATCCTCGAGAAGACCGGTGCGAACCTCAGGACCCTTGGTATCAAGCATGATAGCAATAGGAATACCAAGCTCATCAGAGATAGAACGAACGCGACCAATCATAGTGCGGTGATACTCATGGCTACCGTGCGAGAAGTTAAAACGTGCAACGTTCATACCAGCAAGAATGAGCTCACGAAGGACCTCATCACTTTCTGTAGCAGGACCCATAGTACAAACAATCTTGGTCTTTTTGCGAGCCATATCTCTCCTTTTCATAGGAATTAAAATCACATTCGGTTATCAATAGTAACCGTTTTCAGAGCGTTTGTTTCTCTGGTACTTAGCAAACCACACTTTTATCAACATAGTCAGTACCCTCAGAAAAAGCAGTTGCGTTATCTAGCGTAACCTGAGCAATCTGAGCAAGTGCCTCATGAGTAAAGAATGCCTGATGACTTGTCATAACTACGTTAGGGAAGGAGCAAAGTGTAGAGGTAATTGAATCAAAGACCTCAGCACCACGGTCCTTATAAACGTTTGGATTTTCTTCTTCATAAACGTCAAGGCCACAAGCACCAATCTTGCCAGAAAGAATGCCGCGAATAAGAGCCTTGGTGTCAATAAGTCCTCCGCGACCAGTATTAACGAGAATGACGCCATCTTTCATCTTTCCGATGGTCTTATCGTTAATCATGTGATAGCTCTCATCATTCAAGAAAGCGTGGAGTGAAATAAAGTCCGAACGCTCCCAGAGCTCATCGTAGCTGACATACTCATCAACAACGTGCTCGTCATTGACAAGGCTCATGTTTGGATAGAGATCTGCACCAAGAACGTGCATACCAAAGCCTTTACAAATGCGGCAGAGTGCAGCGCCAATGCGACCAGTGCCTACAATACCTGCAGTTTTTCCGTGAAGGGTATCGCCAACAAGGCCAGCAAGTGAGAAGTTATTCTCGCGAATTCTGATGTAACCACGGTGAATACGACGGTTAGCAGCAAGCGCAAGACCCATTGCGTGCTCTGCGATTGCTTCAGGGGAGTAAGCAGGTACGCGCGTAACCGTAATACCAAGGTCTTTAGCAGCGTTAACATCAACAGCATCAAAGCCAGCGCAGCGCATAAGTAGAAGCTTAACGTCAAAGCCGGCAAGAATCTCAAGAGTCAGAATTGAAGCATCTGCATTAACAAAAGCACAGACAGCATCATAACCCTTTGCATAGCCCGCAGTCATAGGCGTGAGATTGGAATCAATGTAGTCAATTGAGATGTCTGGATACTTTGGAAGCTCAAGGTTAAAGGAATCTTTGTCGTAACTTTGAGCACCATAAAACAGGATTTTCATAACTGCCTCCTTGCCAAAACTAATGTTTGGCTTATGTTGTTATGTTCTGCGCTTATTGTACCCCTTGGATAACAATTATTTGGCACATAACAGGAGTTTTAAGAAATATTTATAAGGTTTGAAAAAAGAAAGAATACGGTAAAATGATAGAGCATTGTAAGGTCCTATGATAGGACGTTGTAAGGTCCTGACACGGCAACCTTGGTGAGCCCTTGCCCCTCTCCTGGGGAATTATGATCGGGCATCAATCTGTCAGGTAGAAACCCAGGAGGAACTTTGAAAGAGTATCTTTCAAGTGCGGCTGATGTAATCAGTGCGCAAAAAACTGATGCTGAAGTTGGTCTGTCTGATGCAGAAGCAGCTTCACGTCTTGAGGCTCATGGTCTCAACAAGCTCAAAGAGGCTCCAAAAGAATCAATCATTAAGAGGTTTTTTGCACAGATGGCTGACCCTATGGTCATCATGCTTCTTGTTGCTGCTGCTATTTCTGCCGCTGAGGGCATTTATACCGGAGAAGGTGGAATTGCAGACGTTGTCATTATTCTATTTGTTGTTGTCATCAATTCCGTTCTTGGTGTTGTCCAGGAGGGTAAAGCCGAAGAAGCTCTTGCTGCTCTGCAAGAGATGAGTGCAGCTCAGAGCAAGGTTATCAGAGACGGTCGCCTTGAGACTGTTGCTTCAACCGAGCTTGTTGTGGGCGATATCATTTTGCTCGAGGCAGGTGACTCTGTCCCAGCTGATTGCCGCATTCTTGAAAGCGCCTCCATGAAGGTAGAGGAGTCGGCGCTCACGGGTGAATCAGTTCCTGTCGAGAAACACGCTGAGACCCTCAGTCTTGCTGAAGACACCGATGACATTCCTTTGGGTGACCGAAAGAATATGTGCTACTCCGGATCTATTGTGGTCTATGGACGCGGTCGTGCGGTTGTTGTTGCAACCGGTATGGATACCGAGATGGGTAAAATTGCAGATGCAATTTCCCAGGCAGAGGATGGACAGACTCCACTTCAGATTGCCCTTGATAAGCTTTCTCACACACTTACCATCCTTGTTGTTGTCATCTCACTGCTTGTTTTTGCAACAGGCTTTATCAAGCACGGCGCCGAGATGCTTGGCAATTTTGACCTTGTCCTAAGCACGTTTATGGTTGCAGTTTCTCTTGCAGTAGCTGCAATTCCAGAGGGTCTTGTTGCTGTTGTTACCATCGTTCTTTCTATGGGCGTTACCAGAATGAGCGAGCGTCACGCTATTGTTCGTCGACTTACCGCAGTTGAGACCCTTGGTTGTACTCAGGTTATCTGCTCTGATAAGACCGGTACTCTGACCCAAAACAAGATGACTGTTGTCCGTCATGAGACAGAAAACCTTGACGCACATGTACGTACCATGGCACTGTGCTCTGATGCTACCTGGGATGATGCAGAACAGGTAGCAAAGGGTGAGCCTACTGAGGCTGCTCTTGTTGCAGACGCTGCAAAACTTGGATACACCACAAGTGACCTTGCTTCTTCTCGCCCTCGCATTGGCGAGGCGCCCTTTGATTCTTCTCGTAAGATGATGTCTGTTGTGGTACGTACCCGCTCTGGCAAGGTTGTACAGCACACCAAGGGTGCGCCTGATGAGGTACTAGCTCGCTGCAACAAGATTATGACAAGCGATGGCATTATTGACCTCACCGATGAGGCTCGCTCTGAGATTTTGGCTCAGAACAAGTCTATGGCTGACCAAGCACTTCGCGTTATGGCATCTGCTCGTCGAGATTGGGGAACAGAAGCTCCTCAGAGCTATGACCCAGCCAACCTTGAGCATGACATGGTCTTTGTTGGACTCTCTGGCATGATTGACCCAGTTCGTCCTGAGGTTAAGGGTGCTGTTGCAGAGGCTCATGAAGCTGGTATGCGCACCGTTATGATTACGGGCGATCACATTGATACGGCCGTTGCTATTGCGGTTGAGCTGGGCATTATTACCGATCGCTCTCAGGCAATTACCGGCGCACAGCTTGATAAGATTTCTGACGAAGAGTTTGAGCAGCGTATTGAGACAATTGGCGTTTATGCACGTGTTCAGCCTGAGCACAAGGTCCGCATTGTTGATACCTGGCGCAAGAAGGGCATGGTTACGGCCATGACAGGTGACGGCGTTAATGATGCTCCTTCCATTAAACGCGCTGATATTGGTATTGGTATGGGCATTACTGGTACCGATGTTACTAAGGGCGTTGCAGATATGGTTCTGGCTGACGATAACTTTGCCACCATCATTAGCGCGTGTGAAGAGGGAAGACGCATCTACGACAACATTCGTAAGTGTATCCAGTTCCTCTTGAGCTCCAACCTTGCAGAGGTTATTTCCGTCTTTATTGCATCCCTGGTTGGCTTTACTATTCTTCAGCCTACCCACCTTCTGTGGATTAACCTGATTACCGACTCTCTGCCTGCGCTTGCTATGGCCACCGAGAAGGCTGAACCAGGCATTATGAAGCGCAAGCCTCGCAATCCCAAGGATGGAATCTTTGCGGGTGGCGTTGGCTTTGACTGCCTTGTTCAGGGCTCTATCATTGCTCTTCTCACCCTTGCCAGCTATTTTATTGGCCACTACTTTGAGTATGGAACCTTTGATATCTCACAGGTTATTACTAACCCAGAGGCTGGCGTTGAGGGTATGACCATGGCGTTCTTGACGCTTTCTATGGTTGAGATGTTCCACTCCTTCAATATGCGTTCTCTGCGTGGTTCCATCTTCAAGCTAACCAGCCAAAACATTTGGCTGTGGGGTTCCTTTGTTATGTCTTTGATTCTTACCTTTGTGGTAATTGAGACACCACTTTCTCAGGCGTTTGGCTTTGCTGAGATTGGTTTTGAAGAGTACGCCATGGCAATGCTTTTAGCTGCATCGATTATTCCTCTGATGGAGCTTTATAAGGCTGTTATGCGTTCTGTTCAAAAGAACAAGGCATAAGGTAGAGGAGTACTCTTGTCCGCTAAGCGTACAAAAAGTTCCAAAAAACTAGGAGCCGGCAGGACTCAAGGGTCTCTGCCGGCCCTTTCTTCATTGCTGGACGTTCCGGCGTTTGAGCAGCTGACTCCATCGTCGGATCAGACGCAAGCTTATACAGACGTCGTATCTGAGCTTGAAGCTCAAGGGGTTTCTCGCCAGACGATGACCGTGGCCTGCGTGGTCCGCTTGGATAGGGGATTTCCTGCGGTTGTTTCGGAGCAGGGAGTGTTTCGCGCCGAGTTTGCCGCGCGCGTGACCAAGGGCCAGAACTCCACGGTGGCTGTGGGAGACTGGGTATGCGCGCGCATTCCGGACTCGCACGATATGGGCATCATCGAGGCGGTTCTGCCGCGAGAGACCGATATTGCTCGCTGGAAGGGCGGTGCCCGTGGTCAAAAGCAGACTCTGGCCGCAAACGTTGATTTGGTGCTTGTGGTACAGGCCTTGGACGGCGAGGCTGTCTCGGTAGATCGTATTGTGCGTTCAGCAGTTATTTCTAAAGACTGCGGAGCTACCTGTGCCGTGGTGCTTACTAAGTCAGATGTAGCGGGTCCGGAGCTTTTGGCTCAAGAGATTTCTTCTATTACCGCAGCTCTTAGCTCTACAGTAAAGATTGTTGCAACAGCTTCAAAGCTTGAGGGCGAGAAAACCGATGCACTTGCAGATCTTGCTCAGACTGCTCAAAAGCTTGGGGCTGCGTGGGGAATTGATGCTGTTCGTAGCCTTGTTCCTTACGGCTCCGTGGCCATTGTGCTTGGTGAATCAGGTGCTGGTAAATCAACGCTTCTGAATGCGCTTTTGGGACATGAGGCGCTTGAAACGGGAGAAGTCCGCGAATCTGATAAAGCTGGCCGTCATACAACGGTTGCTCGCCGCATGGTAGCGCTACCTGACGCTGGCGTCATCGTGGACGAACCTGGCCTTAGGAGTCTGCCTATTGTGGGCCATGAGAGGGGATTGCAGAAGATATTCCCGCATATCTCTGAAGCTGCTCAGACCTGTAAGTTTAGGGATTGCACTCATACGCATGAGCCAGGATGTAGTGTCCAGGATGCTCTGCATGAGGGCAAGATTACAGAGCCGCAGCTAAAAGCATATTTGTCTTTGGCAAAAGAAATGCGAGAAAGTCAGCAATCGCTTGACCCTGATGTTGTGCTTTAAGCTTTAACAGCGTAAATCCTTTAAGCACCCTGGCTTGACTAGGGTGCTTTTTTGTCAAACCAGCAGGAAATATGCTATATTGAGACTAACAGGGGTTGGTCCTGCCCGGCTAATCGGGGGGGTCAACCCTCGTTCATGAGTCAGGTAAATCACTTAGAAAATCATTCATTACAATCCCTCTAAAAATGTAGCAGTTATGACGTTCTAAAAATTTTTATATTTCAAATTAGATAAAAATTTAAATTACCTATTTTACATTGCGTCGCTGCAGCCTGTGGATACATTACTTTGTGTCAGATTCGCGTCAGCTATCTGACATATTTGTGCAGGTAAATCTTTTGTTTTTGTCCTCCCTCTCTCAATCCGAGCGCACAATCGATATATCGCAAATGGAGGGAGGACAAACAGTGACTAAGAAAACAAGAATTTTAATTTCTGTGTTAAGCGCACTTTTGGCCAGTTTTTGTTTCTTTGCATACGTGCAAAGTGTCCGTGCTGATGCTGAGAAGTCACGAGCAGAGGCAATACAAAAATACGGTGGAGAACTCACGTCAATTCTGGTGGCCACAAAACAAATAGAACCTGGAGAAACTCTCTCATCTTCTAATACCCAGATAAAAAGCTGGATTTCTGATTTGATTCCCGAAGGCGCAATTACTAATCCAGAAAGTGTTATGGGTCGTACGGTTTCATCAGTTATTGGAGTTGGAATGCCTGTTGTTTCTCTTCATCTACGATCAGTTGCCTCTCAAATTTCTATTCCAGAAAATCTTGTTGGTCTCACTATTTCCCATGGCGAGAAGTACGGATTAGCTGAGAGGCTTAGTGCTGGTACAAAACTTGCAGCGTATGAGGTCACCGATTCTCTTATTACCTGTATTGCCTCGGATATTGCGGTATTGTCAGATGATACCGAGGGTACTCTTTACACCTCTTCTTCTGTAACGCTTGGATTAACTCCTGAACAGGTTCCTGCTGTGCTTTCTGCATATGCTCGAGGAACACTCCGCTTTACTCTTCCGGGATCAAAGATTAATGCTCAGGACTTACTACACAACAATTCTTACGTTGAAGAAGAAAACCCAAAAGATTTATCTGACACAACAAATCAATCAAGCCCATCATCTGCAAGTGAAGATGTGCAGCCAGAGAACCCTGTTTCTCCAACAGCCGACCAAAACAGCAACAGTGCGTCACAAGCAGATTCGTCTACTAATCCAGGAGGTGAAGCGTGATGTTAGAAAAGTGGATCTCATACGTAGGTCTTGACGCACGCGTTGAGATTGGAGCCATTCTTACGTACTTAGGCATCAGTAATAGGTGTGAGTTTACAGATTCGGCAGCATCTCTTAGATCAATTGTTGCTCATTCAACTCCTCAAGATTATTCAGTCTTAATTGGTAATACCGGCTCCGATGTTTCGGATATAAATCTTGCGGCTGCGATTGTTAAAGACGGAAACGCACGCTGTGTAGTGCTAGTAAGGTCTGGCGCTTCTGGGTCACTTCGTTCTAGAGCAGCTAAAGCAGGAGTTGATTTAGTTATTGACCCTATGGAATTAGGGGATCTGGTAAAGGTTGGAAGAGGATATCAATCATATGGGGCTGACAGGCTTTCTCAGCCTTTACCAGAAGCTTCAGATTATGTTGCCAGTATCCAAGAGCTAAATACCTATCTGCAATCCCTTATTCCTCTTGATAAGACTTTAAAAGCTCCGATTTTGACGTTCACTTCAGGAAGAGGAGGAGTGGGAAAGACCACACTTGTCTCTTCAATGGCACTGCTTGCTTCTTCTTGGGGTTTAAAAGTTGCATTGGTTGATTTTGACCTGTCTTATGGAAATACTTTTGAGAAGCTTGGAATTAGGCAGCCAAAAGACTTCTCTGATCTTGTTGCTGATGTACCTTCAGAAAAAGAGAACCTTCTAGAAAAGGCAACTTGTATCCATAAAAATTTGTATCTTTTTGGTCCTTGTGTAAAACCTGAAATGGCAGAGCTTCTCTTTCCTTGCGTGAGTCATTTTCTTCAAGCTGTTTCTGGTTTGGTTGATTTGGTGCTCGTAGACACTACGACGGCATCAACAGATTGCTATGCTCAGGCAGCACAATGCGCAGATAGGCTGGTTATTGTTTCAGAGAACCCTCTTACGTGCATTAACTCTTTAGCAAAAGTAAGTGGACTTGCAGTGCGCCTTGGAGTGGCAAGAACTCGCATTATCCGACTTGAGAACAAAGCAAATCCAAGAGTTAAACAGGACTTCTCTGTTGGAAAAGCAGAGGTTGGTCTTGAAGCTGCAAAGATGTTTAGGATTTTTGAAGGCGGACCAGGGTTTCAAGAGCTTATTCAGCAAGGAAAGCTTTCTGTGCTGTTACAAGAGGAAACTTCATTTGCACAGTCGGTTTCTTTTGTTCTTGCGCATTTTCTTAATGAGTTAGGCATTTTGCCCCAGCTGCGCGAGGCTCAAATTGCCCTGCAAGCAACTCCTGAGAAAAAGCCATTTAGTTTGTTTAACAGGAAGAAGGAAGTGGGTTAATGCTTGTCTTTGAACGCGTTGCTAAGCAAATTGAGACACAAGAAGAAAATGACTCACAACTTCAAAAAGAACTATTTCAGAAGGCTAGAAAGAAGTTAAAAGAAAAACTTGTTTCTCGATTAGGACTTTCTACGGTTTCTTCTCTTATAACAGGCAGTGATATCGATCGCGTAAGAGACGAACTAAGAGTTACCTGTGAAGCAATTGTTAATGAAGAGAAGGACGAGCTCTTTAGCTCAGTTGACTATGAGGAAACAATCGAACAGGTAATCAATGAAGTATGTGGTCTTGGTCCAATTCAGCCACTACTGAATGATAAAGATGTTACGGAAATCATGATTAATGGCTGCAACAATTTGTTTTACGAGAAAAACGGCGAGCTATTTGAATCAAAAACAGTCTTTGACTCTGAAGAGCAGATTTTGATTGTTATGGATCGTATCTTATCTCCATTAGGAAGAAGGCTGGATAGGGTAAGTCCTATTGTTGACGCACGACTTGAGAACGGTGACCGTGTTAATGCGGTTGCAAGTCCTGTTGCAGTGAATGGTACCTCAGTAACTATTCGAAGATTCACCGGAAAAATTACTTCTTTGGACCGGCTAGTGGAAATGAAATCATTGCCTCAATGGCTTGCAAGATTTTTATCTTGGGCTGTGAAGTGCAGACAGGGGATCGCGGTTGTTGGAGGAACGGGGTCTGGTAAGACTACGCTTTTAAATGCACTTTCATGCGAAATTTCAAAGTCAGAAAGAATTGTCACTATTGAGGACTCAGCGGAGCTTAAGTTTGATTCACATCCAAATGTGGTCAGGCTAGAGGCTCGACCTGCCTCAATAGAAGGAACAGGAGAAATAACCATTAGATCATTGGTGAGAAATGCACTCCGAATGAGGCCAGATCGCATTGTAGTAGGAGAGGTAAGAGGGGAGGAGTGCATTGATATGCTGCAGGCTATGAATACAGGTCACGACGGTTCTTTAACTACATTGCACGCCGGAACCGCTCAAGAGGCAATATTGCGCCTAGTGTTGATGGCTCGTTTTGGAATGGACTTACCTGCAGAAATCATAGAAAAGCAGATTGCCACTGCACTTGATCTGATAGTTATGTCTCAAAGATTTCCTGATGGAAAACGATATGTGACCAGTGTTTCAGAAATCTCCTTGTCTTCGTCAGGATCAATTGAAGTGCAAGAGGTAGTGTCGTTTGACGTGCAGAAAAGAAGTTGGCTTTTTGTAAAAGTTCCTTCTTTTATCAATCGTGCAATACAAGAAGGAATACTCAATAAAAAGGAGGTTACTTCATGGATGTCTTTACTTCCTCAATCACAGGAGGTGTTTTTGGAGTAATTATTTATTTTCTTGTATGCAACGGTGAAGAAAAAACTGTTTCTCAAATAAATGCACGAATAACAGGTTATGTAGTTCAGTTTTTTCAATTTGCACGCAATAGTACTTTTGTCCAGCGCTTGCTCAAATGGGAGCCTTTTTCTTATATATCAACACAGCTACGTAATCGTTTTCTGTACAAATACGGAATCACCTTAGTCAGTGATGCTTTTGTGCTGTTTTTTATTAGTGGCATAGCTGGATCCATCTTGCTTGGCGTTCTATTTGAGTCTGTGATAGGTACGCTTTGCGGTGTTTTCTCGTTATTTCTCGTTCCTTATTTTCTATATGAACATGCCAAGCATCAATCTGCTTTAGAAATCGCCCATATGATGCCTTCGATTTTTAGAACAATCGCCGTTGCTCTTGGATCAGGTCTCACACTTTCACAATCTATTGAATATGTCAGTAAACACACAGAAGGTGTCGTATCAGAAAATTTTTATATTGCTGACATGCAAATCAAGTGCGGTTTTCCTATCGAAGAAGCTATTGAGGACTTGGCAGAAAGGTTGGATGCTCCAGGTGTTAATTTGCTGGCTAGCGCCTTAGTAATTTCACATAGAACAGGGTCTCCGCTTAAGAGTCTTTTACAGAAAACTGCCGAGTTAGTTGAATTACAAGAGAAGAATCAAAGGCTCATAGCAACAAAGACTGCTCAAGTTAGATTATCTGCTCGAATTGTATGTCTTCTCCCAGTTGTTTTATTGATTGTCTTGTCGCTTCTATCGCCGGACTTTCAAAAGGGTTTATTTACGCCATCGGGCGTTATATGCACATCAATTGCAATGGTCATGGATTGCGTTGCTCTTTTGATTATTCGAAGCATTATGAAAGGAGTAATGAAGTGATGGATTTACTATGCTCCGTATTATTTGCAACATGCATAGGTATTCTCGCCCTAGTTGTTCCCGTCAATTTGAATCATTTTGATGTCCATAGCTATTATCAGCAAATTATAAGAGGCATAAAAAGTCATAAGAGAATGGGCCTCCGAGCAAAGTCTGAGTTTACAAGAAAATCATGCCTACGTGAGATGCCAGAAATGATTGATATTTTGATTCTTGGGTTGTCATCAGGGCTATCTTTTGATTCAGCGCTTGATCTGTATTGTTTGCGAGAATCTGGAGAGTTATCAAAAGAGCTTTCAAATGCTCATATGACTTGGAAGCTTGGTGCTACTACTCGCGAAGAAGCACTAAATCAGATGGCGGCAAAAGTAGGAGTTCCATCGCTTAAAAGCTTTGCGACTGTTGTGAATGAAGCACTTACTTTTGGAACTCCTCTTGCAGAAATACTAGATAGACAAGCTTCAGTTCTTCGCGATGAGCAGCGATCGCTGTTAGAAACGGAAATCGAAAAGATTCCAATTAAAATGCTCATCCCTCTAGGAACGCTGATTGTTCCAGCAATGTTACTTGCAATTTTAGGTCCCTTGCTTGGACCTGCGTTTTCTTCTTAAGAGAAAGGAAAGCCGATGATGTTCTTCTATCAATTTTTTAGGTATCTACAAGGCTTAAAAGAGGATGAATCTGGACAGGGAACTACAGAGTATGCAATTTTAGTTGGCGTACTTGTAGTTATTGCGATTGTCGCAATCATTGCTTTTAAAGGTAAAATTTCTGAGCTTTGGGAAGCAATTACATCGGGAATTAATTCTCTATGAGCAGAAAGAGCACTGCTGCTTATTCTGTGTTCATTATTGTCACTGTATGTTTGCTATTTGCTGCACTTCTCGTATTACCAAGAAAACAGGACCATTCATCAAATACGAGCTCAGACTATGTGCAGACTCATGAAAATAGAGACGACAAAAAAGCCAATGAACAGCCAATCTCATATGCAGCAGCAGAAGATTTGTTTAAACAGAATTCCGTGCAAAGAGATAGTAAAGAAACTATTCAAAACGAAGCCCAGAGTATTTTAGAGGACTATCAGCAAAGAGCTGATTGTGTGCTTGTTTATTCCGGATATTTAGACATAGCTGGCAATGTATGGGGTTGCTTAGTTAATGGTGGAAATTGGTCAGAACTTGTGACTGTTTCTGATCAAGGAGAGATAAGGAGGGTCTCAACATGTCACATATCCACTCAAGATGCGAAGAATCTATTAGAGCAATCAAACTAGGTGTTAAGAACACACAAGGACAAGCAACGCTTGAATATGCTCTAGTTCTATTCTCGTGTTTAATCGTTATTACCTCTCTTGGTGCGATTTATTACTTTGTACAAAATGGAGCAGTTGTTCAATTGGCTACTCAAGCTGCTTCACATACCATGCACGACTCTCTTTTAGATTTAGCTAAAGATGTCCTCTCGTTTTAAACAGAATGCTGGTCAAGCGTCAGTAGAAGCTGCACTTTTATTCCCCGTTATTCTGATGATTATTGCTTTGCTTGTAGAGCCTATCTGCATTCTCTATACAAAGACAGTTATGGATGGAGCCTGTGCAGAAGGATTAAGAGTAGCAACAACGTCTTCTGACACTGAGTTAATAGAGTCCTATATCAAACGCAGACTTAAGGCTATACCGGAGATACCTCTATTCCATAAGGGCGGAGATGAGGACTGGAATATCTCTGTTGATAAAAAAGAAAACGATGTCTTGATTGAAATTACGGGTCATGTGGCAGCAATACCGCCAATAGGCTGGTGTTTATTCCTAGCGGGTCAGACGGATGATCAGGGAATTATTTTGCAATCAAGTTTATCTGCTAGTACGTATCCAGATTGGATTGAGGGTTCTTATGCGGATTGGATTGCCTTTTGGAAAGGATAAACATAAGAGAATAAGGCTTGGACTTTCCATGTTTATAGACGATAAAGGCGGTATTACGTCAATCGCCTTTGCAAGCGCGCTTTTGGTCTGTTTAGCTCTTGTGTTTGCACTGGTATCGGTTGCTTGGGTTTCATCGAGATCATACAAAACTCAGTCAATAGCAGATGCAGCTTCTATGGCAGGAGAAAATGTCGTAGCCAAATACACAACTATTGCGCAGGTAATTGATGCAAGCATTTTGAGTCTTGGGTTATCAGGATTGTTATGTGTTGGAGCTGGATTGGTTGCTTCATGCGTTCCAGGTTTAGCTTCAGCGGGTTCTAAATTGTGCGATGCGGGTTTTAAGACACTTGAAGTGCGTAAAAAATTTGCTACTTCAGCCTGTGAAGGCTTAGAGGCAACTGAAAAAATGCTTCCAGTTTTTGCAGCAATGGCAGCGAGCTCTTGTATACAAAAGAACTCTACTGATGCGGGCAACTTCGTGGGATCAGCTCTTCTATTTCCCGCTCAGTCACAATCTGATTTTGGACATTTAAATAGCGACGTCTCATCAGATGAATTAAAAGAACAGAGCGAACTATTACAGCAGATAGCAAAAAAGATTGAAGAGCTACAGAGTAAAGCAGAGACATCTAAAAAGAGGGCGTGGGAGGCAGATTGCGGTGGAGGTCCGTATTCTATGCGCGAAAGAGCAGAGCATCTTGCTGGTCTTTCTGGGGATATAAATCCATCTATCCCGTCGCCAACTTCTTGGACGTTCGGTATCGCTTTAAAGCGAGCTAGAGCATATTACAGAGCTCGATATGATCAAGAAATTGTCAATGGAAGCACTGCAGAAGAATTACGTGATTCTGCTATACGAAAAGCGTTTTACAACTTTGCGTTTACGGAACTTTCTAAAGGATTTTATAAAGAAACAGCTGATGGTGAGGTTGAAATGAATTTGCCTCGATTACCACATAATTTAGAAGAGACAAAGAAAACAGACCTGTATCTAAAGCCTATTTGGCCTTGCACCTATGAAAATGGCGAGAAAACCATTCATGCTCATAGGTCTTGTCCAGGAGCAACAGGAGAAAACGCGGGATTTGCATCGCTACAAGATTTAGATTCTGGAGCGGTTCATGAGTGTCAACATTGTCATTTTACGAGCAGCGATGTGGGAAGAGTGGCTTCTGCTTCGACAAATATTGATAACGGGTTTGAGTATTACTGGAAAATCGTAGTCGAAGAGTCTGAAGTTTATGAATCATCACGTCAGCAAATAAAAGATTTGCGAAAAAAGTTGTCTGAAGCTGCAGATAAATCAACTGGAATATTTCAAAAAGCACTTGATGCCCTAAAGGTTGCTAGGCCCAGATTATGTCCTCCAGGAGCTTGGGGATGTATTTCATTTGTGAGAAGAGGAGGTTCATCTCCAGAATTTCAAGGAAGTTTAGGAACACTTGAGCAGTCAGTTTTTCTCCCAGAAGGATATGCAATATCTGGTGCAGTACTTGCCCCAGATAACTCATCCACAAATAACGTTCTTTCAAGCTTTTTTGACCAGGTTGAAAGGAAAGGAGGTTTTATCGGACAGACCATAGATAAAGTAATGAGCTTGTGGGGATCTCTTTTAATCTCATATGGGGATGGCGTAACTTCTTGGTCCTCTAAACTATCAGAATTTCTTGATAACGTTGACGGAATTACAGGTGGAAGCATCGGCTCAAAATTACAGAGTGCTTTGAAACAAATAGTCATTGACGCCGGATTAGAGCCAAGTGATTTAAGACAAATGAAGCCTGTTCTTGTTAATACAGAAAGAATTTTGAAACAAACTGGCTTCGATAAAGAATCAACGATTCGTGAGCTAGTTCAGAAAATACCTAATACATCAGATCCAATTGCTTTAGCTCGTTCTCTTGGCGCATTTTCTCTGCAATATTTGCCTGACAAAATCACAATTGCAAAGCTGACCATTCCCGTCATTGATATTGAGATCCCTTTAGAAATTGATGTTAAGAAAGTGTTTGGTGGCACATGAGAAAATTGAAATTTCTTTGTTGCCAGAAAGGGCAGATGTTTGTTGAGACTGCATTGGTTCTTCCGGTTGTATTAGTGGTTGCTCTAATTGCAATCAATTTATTTAAGTTTGCAGATATGTGCTCAAAGTTTGACCGTGTTGCGGCGGATCAAATTATTGCTCATGGAATTTCTCCTAGTCATTCCACAGATGGAGGAGCACTAGAAAACTTAACTCAGAAAATAAAAGCTGCTCTTAATTGCGATGACAATTGCGACATTGTTGTCTCATTGGAGGGAGAAAGCGAGGGGATTGGGAACATGGTCTCTATTTTTCCTAAATACCAAGTAACTCTTAAGTACAAGCCTTGGCCACATACCCTGCGTCTCCCTTTAGTGTCACTAGAGTCTCCTCTATGTCTTACCCATACAACCTCAATTGTTGTTAGTCCTTATAAGTCGGGAGTTGTGATTTGAAAATGAACGTACAAGTGTCTATAGAAGAAGTCCCTAATTCTGAACAGATTTTTGAATTGTTACAAGGGGGCTTCGAAAAGTTCGTTGGGCTTTTGGGTACCGAGATAACAGCTCCTCCAGTATTACTTCTGAGGTGTTCTTCAGTTCATACTTTTGGAATGACATATCCGATTGATATTGCATTTGCAGACGATCATGGAGAAATTTTAAAGATTCGGAAACAAGTACAGCCTAAACAAATTCATAGCTGCGCAGGTGCCTATTGCACATTCGAAAGACCATCAGTTGATAATTTCCCATGGTTTGAAGTGGGACAGAAAGTGCTAATTCGAGAAATAAGTACCGAGGAAAGCAATGTTGAGAGAAGGAGTCGCTATGGCTATAGAAAACTACTCCGTCAAAATTTGCCCCAGATGCGGAGAAAAGTTATTTCAGGACATGAGAATTTGTTACGGGTGTCTTCTAGACTTCAGCGGCCCAAGCTCGCTTGTATGCAATCTCGAAACATCAAGAAATAAAAGAATTGCTAGCCTTCCTTTTATAGAAACTGATGAGTATTTGCTTTCTGAGGAAGTAGGAGAGGAGTGGGATAAAGGACTGCCACCTGCTTTGTTTGAATTGGATAACTCATATTCACCAGCAGATTAATTAGTACGTGGTATCCTTTTAGGAAGAGTTGCGAAAGTAACATAAAGGAGTTTTCATGTATAAAGTTTCGCTTCGCTCTTCTAAAAAGAGCCAGTTTGTAAGGATTGCGCTTTGCGTAATGCTTTTGGCTGTTGCGTTTCTAATTGCACCAGCAAAAGTATTTGCACGTGACCTTTCAATAGATACGGTAAATATTGATGCGACGGTTCAAAAGGACGGAACGTTGCATGTCGTAGAAACTCGTACATTCTATTTCAGAGGAAGCTTTCACGGTGTCTATTGGAATCTCCCAGTTGGAAAGAATAAATATAATGGGCAGAACGTTGAAATAAACATTACTTCAGTTACCGTTCAGGATAAGCAGGGAACGCGTCAGGTTTATAGTAAAGACTCTGGTGGAAATAATTCCAGCTCAGATGAGTATTATGTTCCCACTCTATCAGGCAATATGTTGAACTTGAAGATTTATTCAGCACATGATGATGAGTATGCACATATAACCATCGAGTATGACATTACTAATGTTGTAACAAACTGGTCTGACACTGCAGAGTTGTACTGGAAGTTTGTATCTGATGGCTGGGATTCAGAGTCTCAAAATGTAACGGCTACTATCCATCTTCCTGTTCCTTCAGGACAATCTATAGTTGCTGGCGATACTGTTCGCGCCTGGGGACATGGTCCACTGGACGCAAATGTAGAAATTACCAATGATGCGGTCGTCTATAAGGTTCCTGGTGTAGGAACAGATGAGTTTGCGGAAGCTCGTATTACGTTCCCAACCGATTGGGTTTCTGGGCTAACTCCCATTCAGCAGAATAAACTGAGCAGCATTCTGTCTGAGGAACAAGCGTGGGCTGACGAGGCAAATCACAAGCGTGATGTTGCAAAAACTCAGGTGGCCTTTATTCTTTATGCGCCATTAGTATTTGCAGCTATCACCGTTGTAGCAGCTATTCTGTTACGAATTAAATACAAAAAGGTCATGACTCCTCAATTCAATGACCTTTATTACAGAGATGTCCCATCTAATGATCACCCGGCAGTCCTTTCCATGCTTTATAACAGTGAGGAAATAAAGGGAGATGCTCTAACGGCAACTCTCATGCACCTTTCTGATTCAAAGTACATTAGCTTGAATAAGACAGTTAGTACAAACTTCCTTGGTATGGAGAAGTCTGATTATTGTCTTACAAAGGTTCAAGACCTTGTAGAAGGTCAGCCATCCTTCTATCCAGGCAGTACTTTGTCAAATAAGATTGATAGTATGGCAATGAAGTTAATCTTTGATAAAGCCGGAGAATCTGGAGCGGTAAATACTACTGTTACCATGAAACAAATTGGTAAATATGCTTCATCGCATCCAGAAGATTTTAATAAAGCATATGAGTCATGGGAGAGTCCTATCAAACTTAGCTATGCTGCTAAGTTTGGCACAGATAAGATTCCGTTCCATGGAAAAGGAATCCTTGGTGCTCTGATTGCTGTTGATGTTCTTGTTTTTGTTGCTGCATTTTTCATGGGTGTTATGGCAGACGTTTCATTTGGCAGTCTATTACTACATTTGTTCATTCTTTTCGTTTCCGGCCTTATTGCAGTTGTAAACATTGGCTCTTTTGATTTAATGAACAGAGAAGGTGTTGAGACTCTCGCTAAGACTCGTGCGCTAAGAAAGTGGCTTACTGAGTTCACTAACCTGCACGAAGCAATTCCAACCGATGTCATTCTCTGGAATAGGCTTCTGGTTATGGCAGTTGCGCTTGGTGTTGCGGATAAGGTTATCGAGCAGCTGAAAGTTGCAATGCCAGAGATGCTCAAAGATCCTCAGTTTATGCCTGTTTATAGCTGGTATTACTATGGAAATGGCATGCGTACCAATGCAATTGAGAGCGTAACCAAGAGTGTTACAGCTGCTCACTCTGTCTCCACGGCAGCGCTCGCTTCTTCCAACTCAAGTTCTGGTGGCGGTTTTGGTGGCGGCTTCTCCGGCGGAGGAGGCGGCGGCTTCGGCGGTGGCGGTGGCGGTGGCGGTTTCTAACGCCATAAACGCTTCAATAAACACTGCAAGAAGCTACGTTTAAAGGTTTTAATTCTCCCCGTGAACTTGTCGGGGAGAATTTCTTTTTTAAGAAAATATGCGATTTTGGCATATTTGAGTTGATAGTTTTACGCTGCACTTATGGAGCAGATATCTAACAGATTAGTGGGCCAGTGCCTTCGCGATTTGCGAAAGAAGCAACGTCTTACTCAAGAGGCGGTTGCTGAGCACCTTGCTGGAGATCAAGCATTCATATCAAAGGTTGAATCAGGTGAGCGTGGCGTTAAGCTCGGAGAAGTTTTTTCTTTTGCCGAAGCCTTAGGTATAGAAGCTTCCGAACTTATCGAAGCGTTGCGTACGTATCGATAGCTTTAGATAGCTTTAGATTACACTTTACAGATAAAGAAACTTTATGTAGGACGTGCTTCTTAAAAGAGGCACGTCCTTTATTGTTTACTACTTGCCGCGTCAACATCAAAAGATAAAAGAAAACGGCTCAGAGATTTCTCTCTGAGCCGATTCAAGTCGTGGTGGCGGGGAAGGGAATCGAACCCCTGACACGGGGATTTTCAGTCCCCTGCTCTACCAACTGAGCTACCCAGCCATTGGTGCTTCGAAAAGCTTATTTACTATAACAGACTCAAGCGCTTCGTCAAGCGGGCAATTTATACAATCCAGAAATTTTTTCCGCCAGTGAGGTCAAATTCAACGGTCATGCCCTTTATTGCAAAAAACGCTTCAATTTGCTCCTTTGTTTTCTCGAGCTCTTGACCGTCGATTTTCTCGCGTTCATCGGGTTTCTCGCTAGAGGGGAGCTCTATCCACAGAGACTGCTTGCCGCATGCATCGCGCAGGTGAACTTTGCTTCGAAGACCCTGCTGAGCAAGTCTTTCATTAAGGTGAATGAGGTCAAAGAAGTTGACAACTTTTGGCATGCTAACTCGTTTCTCTAAACGCTTACTCTTAAGCATACACGTTTGCAAATTGGTACAATAGATTATCTAACTTGAACTAGGTCAGCGGTCGTTGCTGCCTCCACTGAATAAACTATTCGAGGGGAAATTATGGCCTTTACGAGAAAAGAATTCTTGTCCCTTTCTGCTTTGGGAGCTGCAGGCACCTTGGCCGCATGTACTCCGCAAGCAAGGACATCTGATGATACGAATCAGCCTGCATCTAACGTGGACCTTGAAGAGTTCAAGTCACTCAAGCTGGACATGACACAGTGGAGCTATGACGAGGATAACGACTGCTACTATCAGCTGGGCATTCAGTACTGCACTAAGCCTGCAAGCAAGTCGGTAAACACTCTCTCGGTCTTTGTACCTGGAAAGTATTTCTCGGGAACCAAGAAGGGCTCGACGTACGAGTGCGAAGTAAGCGAGAAAGCCGTTGTAGGCAGCTTCACCGCAAGTACCGCTCCAATCGTCATGCCTATTAACACAGCAACGCTGTTCCCTCAGAGCGCTCCAACAAGCTACGCATACGAAGGCCTCGCACCGTACCTTGAAGCTGGTTTTGTGTACGTATACGCAGGTTTCCGCGGTAGAAGCGCCGGCTACGATTCAACTACCGGCTCGGACGAGCTTTACGCAGGCGGCTCTCCTTGGCCAGCAGTAGACTTTAAGGCTGCTATCAGGTATTTGCGCTACAACAACGAGCTACTCCCATGCAATACATCAAAGATTTTTGTGTTTGGCTTTGCAGCTGGTGGCGGCCTCAGCGCGGTGCTGGGAACCTCGGGAGACTCTCCGCTCTATACGCCATATCTTAAGGCTGTTGGCGCTGCTACACATAGCGAGAAGGGCGAGCAGCTTTCAGACTCTATTTACGGTAGCGCTTCATGGTGTCCTGCAACTTCATACGACCTTGCAGACGCAGCGTATGAGTGGTCAGCTGGTCAGTATGCAGATGCAACAGACTCTCGTGCTGAAGGTGTTTGGACCCAACCTCTCTCGCAAGATCTTGCTGGCGCATATGCTTCATTTGTCAACAACATGGATCTTCTCGACAGCAATGATAGTAAGGTCAGTCTTGATGAGACTAACTCTGGCGTCTATACCGCTGGATCATATGCAGACCTTCTTATCAACGAGCTCAAGACCTCTGCGAATAACTTTGTTAGGGACAACGCATTCCCATATACCTCTACGCCTCAGCGACTGGAAGAGCCTACGTTCCCAGGTGACCCAAATCTCGCAACGGTTCGTGGTACAGATAATGCAGCTCCTGCTACTCAGCAGGTTCAATCTACTATCTACGATACTGCTGAGCACTATTTTGGCTCTCTGAACTCAGAATCTATTTGGGTTGTATATAACCTTCGTCGTCAGAGCGTTGAGCTTGAGAACCTGAGGGGTTTCTCGCGAGCTTTAAGAGGCGCGTCGCTTCCAGTTGGAGCTTTTGATGCTCCTGATAGAAACACCCGCGCTAATCAGCTTTTTGGTGTTGGCGAGCAAAGTACGCTGCATTTTGATGAGCAGACTGCTGACCTCATTAAAAAGAACCTTGATACGTACATGAAGCTTGCCGATTGGAAGTCTAGCTACGCTAATGATTGGACCTCTGATCTGAATAAGGCTGATACGCTGGAGAATGACATTCCAACTCGTGTTGATATGTTCAATCCGTTGTACTTTACCAGCGCATCTTACAAGGGCTATCAGACAGCATCGGTTGCTCCTTATTGGCGTATTAATGAGGGCGCTCAGAATACTGATACTTCAATCTGTACCTCGTTCAATTTGGACCTGTCTCTAAAGCATTTCTCGGGCGTGAACAGTGTTGATTACACGCTTGTTTGGGATAAGGGCCACGTTCTTGCCGAGAGAACAGGCAATGCAACTGCCAACTTGGTGTCTTGGATTGTTTCGTGCGCGTCTGCTTAAAGAGGAGGGCTTAGCGTGTTTCAAACAAAGAACCGCCGACTGTATGGTGTTGTTGTTATTGTTGTGTTTGCGCTGGGAGCAATATTCTTCTCTCTTATGAGGGGTGCTGATAAGTCTCAGCCTCAAGCAAACTCGCAATCACAGCAATCCCAACAGACGCAACAGACGCAACAGACGCAGTCTCAGAGCTCACAAAACAAGGGTTACATTGATTCTGTAGCAGCGGATGACCCGTATGCAAAGGGCATTCACCATGTTCGTATTGTGGTGAAGGATTACGGCACTATCGAGGCAACCCTTAACGCAAACGTTGCTCCTATTACGGTCTCCAATTTTGCTCATCTTGCCGAGTCAGGCTTCTATAACGGCCTCACGTTCCATCGCATTATTGACGGCTTCATGATCCAAGGTGGAGATCCTAAGGGCAATGGCTCGGGCGGATCCGAGAATAAAATCAAGGGTGAGTTTACAAAAAACGGTGTCGAGAATAACATCTCGCATACACGTGGAACTATTTCTATGGCACGCGCCCAAGATCCAAACTCTGCAAGCTCACAGTTCTTTATCATGCAGGCAGATAACTCAACTCTGAATGGAAATTACGCTGCATTTGGCACGGTAACAAGTGGAATGGACGTTGTCGATGCAATTTGTAAAGGCGTAACCCCAACCGATTCAAATGGAACTATCCCTGCTTCAGAGCAGCCAGTCATTGAGTCCATCACAATGATTGATTAGATTCCTTATATAAAATATTGTTATGTTATTGAATGACCTGCGACAAGTTGTAAAGTTGCAGGTCATTAGCGTATAACAGACCTCTCATGATATACTATTGTTATCCGAGAGGAGTGGTGTTATGCGAGCTGTTGGCGAGTTTTGCGTTCACCCAGGTCAGGGCGTATGTCTTGTTGAAAATGTAGTTTCGGAGCCTATTCCGGCCTACGTTTTGTCTCCTATTGGGCAAAAACACCCTGTTCAGATTGTATTTCCTCTTAATCAAGAGTTCAGGCTTCGTGATCTTATGACGCACGACGAGGCCATGAATCTTGTTGATACCTATCCTCAAATTGAGCTTATTACGTTCCATATTCATAATGCGTCGCTTGAGGAATCTCATTTTAGACACGCGATTAGAGAAGGTTCTTGTAAAGACTCCTTTAGCATTGCTAAAACATTTAGAGCTCGTATTGATAAGGCGCGTTCGCTCAACAAGAAACCACCTGTTTCTCATGAGAGAATCTTTAAGATGGCCAGTAATCGCGGTCTTTACGAGCTTATTACGGCACTTAATTGCACCGTTGATGAGATTCAGAGAGTATTTAGTTCACGCTATGGCGTAGAAATTGGAAAAGCATAGCGTACAATTACGCGAGTATGGTTATGGAGCTTAAGAAACGCAAGAAAGGAGGTAATTAATAATGCTTGAATTTGAACTTCTCGGAATAATTGATGGCGTTGCAACCTATCAATATTACCCAGATGGAGACAGAGAGAATCCTGGCATGGTTCGTTTTGATTCTAATTTTAAGATGATTGATTACATTCCGTCTAAAGAAGATCCAGGCGCGTATTACGCGTCAAAACTCTTTCATTGGTTTGAACGTAGAGGCAAATTTGATGACTCAGGCTTTATTGCCTGGGGTTAACCTTCATCAACCAACTAGCTTTCACGAGCCACCTCCGAGTGGCTTTTTTATTACTTTGCCAAGGATGTGATGCTAGAACAGGAGATTTAGTAGCTGATATTTTTCAACAATGACTACTAAAAATCTGCTCGGTTCGCTTGTTTCATGTCATGATAGAAGCGTGTATTATATCGAACCTATTAAGTTGTATGATTTTAAAAAAGATATAGCATCCTACTTGAAGTGACTAAGTAATTTACCACCAAAATAGAAACAGCTCGGTTAATTGCTTTTATCGTCTAGAAGAAAATGAGGTGAAGAAATGGAACAGAGTATCGAAGATTTAAGAAAAAGAAAAGATAGATTTTTGATAGATGACACTGTTTCTGAGCGCTATGCCACCGACCAAGACTTCGCCAAGCGTGTTGATGAGTTATATGTTGAATTTCGTAAACATATTGAAGAATTAGACGCAAAGCGGAATAAGTAATTCACCAACTAACTAGCTTTCACGAGCCACCTCCGAGTGGCTTTTTTATTACTTCGCCAAGGATGACGGCTATATTTCGAGCATTAAGATTTAGCGCTATACTTAACCCATCCGTTCAAGAGATGGGAAATTATGGCTTCAGAAACATCTGCAAATCGTGCTGTTGTTACTGTTTTGGGCAGCGATGCTCCAGGAATTGTTGCAGCAATTTCTACCACTTTGGCTGAATCAAATGCAAATATCTTAGATATTGCACAGACTATTCTATCTGGTATTTTTACCATGACCATGCTGGTTGAACTTCAGGATGCCGAGTCTTTCTTGAGCCTCAAAGAGCGTCTTGATACCGTCTCAGAAAAGCTTGGTGTACAAGTAAATATGCAGCGTGAAGAGGTCTTCACGTTTATGTATCGTCCATAAAGAGGTAGTGTTTTGTCAGAGCTTTCAACTGAAGAACTCATTACACAAAAGCAGTCTTGGCTCACTCAAGATGTATCAAATCTGAAAGTAGATATTGTCTTTTCCGATATGGATGAGACATTTCTCCATACCGATAAATCTCTTGATGATAACAACATGGCAATGTTGGATCGCCTGTCTAAGCTAGGTATTCCTTTTGTACCTTGTTCCGGACGCGCGTTTAACGTGCTGCCAAAAGAAGTTGTGAACCATCCTGCTTCTAAGTATGTGGTTTCTTGTGACGGTGCCGTTATCAGAGATCTTTCAACTCAGACCGTGCTTCACGAGTCCACAGTGACAAAAGAGCAGGCACTTGAGTTGTATCAAAAGCTTAAGGACTATCCTGTGACTTTTGACATCTTTGCGGACGGAGGTGTCTATCTGGAGCGCTCAAGGCACAATCTTATCTCTCAGCTGGGTATTCCCGCAGATCATGCGGCATTTATGCAACGCTCGCGCACTCCCTTTGACCAAAGCGTTGAGGAGTTTATTGATAGTGTAACTACCATTGAGCGACTTGGTTCCTATTGGTCTGTTTCAGAAGGCGAGAAGTACCAGGCACTTGTAGCAGATGCGGTAGCTTCGGTAAAGGGACTCAGTGGCACAGCTTCCATGAGTATGGGAATGGAAATCCTGGCCGACGGCACTTCAAAGGGTGCTGCACTTAAGTGGCTCTGCAATCATCTTGGCATTTCAACGGATAATGCTGCAGCTTTTGGTGATTCGCTTAATGACGTTGCTATGCTTTCCGCCGCAGGAATGGGTACGGCAGTTGCAAACGCTCGTCGTGAAGATTTTGAGGCTGCAGCTTATATCACTTTGACTAACGATGAGGCGGGTTTCTCGCGATTCCTTACGTTGGCACTGGGGGAGTAAGCACTTGGTGCTGGAAACGTAACGTTTCAGAGTTTTCGCTTTAAAGTTTTGCTCGAGGCATATGGTTTAAAGAAAAAGCCGGCAGATACAATCTGTCGGCTTTTGTTGTGAGAAGTAAAACTACTACGCGCTAGGCCTAGTGATTGGTGTCTTGTTGCTCCTCAAAGACATCTTCATCAGCCTCTTCTTCGTCAAGTTTAAGAGGACGGAAGCTGGCGGTATCGCCACCAACGTAGTCTGCAACGGTAGCTGCGTTTTCAACGCGCTCCTTGTGCAGCGCTTCTGCAAAGATATCTTCGTCTTCCTCAATCTCTGCAATACGCTCTTTCATAGGAGCCTCAACAAGTGGCATAGAACCCGTCTGAGCTGCGTCATCAAGCGTGATACGAGTAAGCTTCTGACCGCGCTTAACCTTGGAGAACAGAGGAACGTACTCAAAGACAATGTTGGAGTTCTCAAGACCATACCAGCGAGCAGGAGATCCGCAGATGCGACGAATAAAGTATTTAAGCTCAAGGCAACGAGCGTCAAAACCGTTGATGTCAGTCTCTGGAGCTAGTACCTTACGCAGCAGACAGAATCTAAAGTCACCAATCTCAGAGTGCTCCTTGTAGATGGAATACTTGTGATTTTGTGGCGCAAGCTGATTGTTCTTAATCAGGTCACCAACAATCTGATACAGATAGGTGTTAATACGCTGGTTTACCCTAAAGCCAAGACGCAGGGTGATCTTGAACAGGAAGTCTGTACCAAAGTCATTGACGATAAACTCACGGGTATTTGGATCGTCTGTCAGCGAGATGTTAATAAAGTAGTAGGCCTTAGCACGCTTTGGACGCTTATCCAAGATGGAATAGAGAATATCTCGGTCTAGCTTGTCAAATGAAGAGTCATTGGTCAAGAAGACCAGGTTATCAGCGAGGGTTGTATAGTCTGCATCGTGGCTCAAGCTACGGAGCTGGTCAATGTATTTATCTACGGGGAGATAAACGCTCTGCGTCCTCTCAACAGCGGTACCGCGACGCCAGACAAACATGACAACAAAGATTGCGGTAGCCATAAGAACGGTAAAGTAGCCGCCGTGGAAGAACTTGGTAAGGCTTGAGAAGAAGAACATAGCCTCGATAGCACCAAAGAAAAGAATGAATGGAATGGCCGCCCATAGGCGCTTTCTGATAACGGCCAGGTAGGTGTAGAGCAAGATTGAGGTCATGAGCATGGTAACGGTAATTGCAAGACCGTACGCTGCTTCCATGTGCTCAGAGCTCTGGAAGAGAAGTACAACGCCAATGCAGCCAACCCACATGATGTTGTTTACAAGTGGAATGTAAATCTGGCCCTTAGTTGTGGAAGGGTAGCTAATCTTAATGTGAGGCATAAGATCAAGTTTAATTGCCTCAGAGACAATGGAATAAGAGCCAGTAATCAGTGCCTGAGAGGCAATAATTGCAGCAAGAGCAGAGAGAATAACGGCAAATGGTCTAAGCTGACCAGGAAGCATTTCAAAGAAAGGATTGAGGTCTTTGATAGCGTTGAAGCTCTCGTTGGTGTGGTTAGTGATGATCCATGCGCCTTGTCCAAGGTAGTTCAGAATCAAGCAGACCTTAACAAAAGGCCAGCTTACGTAAATGTTGCTCTTGCCAACGTGACCCATGTCAGAATAAAGTGCCTCTGCACCAGTGGTACAAAGGAAGACACTGCCTAAAACCATGAGGCCAGCTGCATTGAGCTTGCCATCAAAGAGGAACAGAATGCCGCGGACTGGGTTAAGAGCTCGAACAACGCTAATGTCAGCAAACATGTTCATAACACCCATGGCACCCAAGAACAAGAACCAAAGCGTCATGACAGGGCCAAAGGCCTTACCAATGGTAGAAGTACCTGCCTTCTGTAAGGCAAAGAGGGTGCAGAGGATGATGATGGTAATCATGACAACGATGTGCTGATTATCACCAATAATAGCATGAGCTGCAGGAATAGTACGCAAACCCTCAATAGCGGTGGTTACCGTAACAGCTGGGGTCAAAATACCGTCAGCAAGAAGAGCTGCGCCACCAATCATGGCAGGAATAATCAGCCATTTGGCGCACTTTTTAACCAAACTGTAGAGCGCAAAGATTCCGCCCTCATTGTGGTTGTCTGCCTTCATTGCAACCATGACGTATTTAACAGTTGTAATGAGTGTCAGCGTCCAGATAATGAGGGACAGAGCACCCAAAACAACATCGGTACTCATGGTAAGAAGTCCACCATTACCAGCGATAATTGCCTTCATGGTATACATTGGAGAAGTGCCAATGTCACCGTAGACGATGCCAAGGGTAACAAGTACCATGCCAGCACTTAGAGGAATGCCAGTTGATTTCTTGGCTTTGTCCTTAGAGAAAAGCGCATGAAATGCAGCTTTACTTGTATTCATCCATTAATCCTCTCAATAGATGATTAGTACAGTTCGTCATCATATGTTAGTCCATATACCTAGTTATAACTAGACGAATGTACAAACGTACTTATTTTGTCTGCAAGCGGAAAAATTTACTCATTTTCCCGCGGTTTTCTCGAGATTTTATATGCATGGTGGATCTTCTGATTTCTTGAGAAGTCCTCCGGAATAGTTTCACTTGTTATGTCTTCAATGTCGACGCCAGCTCGCTGGATTTTCTCGACATCTGGCTTAAAGGTACGCAGGTTGCACGAGAAAATGGCAACGCCACCGTGAGTCAGAAGGCGAGAAATGCCAATGATGAGTTCAGCGTGATCTCTCTGGACATCAAACGAGCTTTGCCTCATGCGAGACGAGTTAGAGAAGGTGGGAACGTCGCAGAAGATGACATTCCAGCGATTTTTGGTGTGACGCATCTCGGTAATCCAAGATAAGACGTCTGCCTGGACAAACTCGTGCTCCTCTCCGTCAAAACCGTTGCGCTTCATGTTGCGCTTAGCCCACTCAAGCGAGGGCTTGGAGAGGTCAACGGTTGTGGAGTGAAGCGCGCCACCATCTGCTGCGTAGCAGGTAGCGGTACCTGTATAGGCAAAGAGGTTGAGGAAGCTCTTAGCTGCGCCGGCACTCTTCATGAGCTCGCGAATCTCTGCGCGCGTATCACGGTGGTCTAGGAAGATGCCACAGTCAAGCCTTGAGGCAAAGTTGACCTCAAAGAGTAGGCCGCCCTCATCGATGAGCAGCATTTCTTTTCTTGAGTTGTCGGCTGCGCTGCCCTCGTCAGAGTACTGAGAGCCACCCTTTGCACGCGTTCTTGTTCGTAGATTTACGTTTGAGCTGGGTACGCCTAGAATGCGAGGAGCCAAAGCTAGGACATCTAGGAGGCGACGTTTTGCAAGGTCTGGGTCAATCTCTTTAGATGCAGCGTACTCAGAGATTTGCAGCCAGGTAGTTGGCTTTGTGGCACCCTTGTAAATGTCAATGCTGACAGCGTAATCGGGGAGGTCAGCGTCGTACACGCGGTAGCACGAGACATCGTTTTTACGAGCCCACTTAGCACGCTGCTTGGCCACCTTAGTAAGGCGTGCAGCAAATTGATCAGACGCAGGAACCAACACACTTACCGGCTGATTGTTGACCATAACGGTGGGACCTGCAGGAACTGAGGAGGGCTCAGAGTTGTTTGCTGGTGCAGTGGCATCAGCTTCGCCGCCACCTGCTTCCTCTGCGATTGCGGCAGGGTAGCAGCGCATGGTGGCAATGGAGTTGCCCACGTAGACAGAAAGTGTCTGCGATGGAGTTGCTCTGAGTACTGTATCAGTATTTGTATCGCTGGTAAGAAGCGTGCTTGCCTGTCCCGCAAAAAGTCCAAGCGTGGAGTAAGCAGAGCCCTGAAGTGTAGGCTCCTCTTTGGTCCACGAGAGGTCGGCAACAACGCCCGTGAAGTGCTCTGCGTGCTTGAGGAGCTCAGATGCTGGCAAGAACTGCACGTCTGCCTTGAGACCACCTGCACGAAGCGTATAAAGCACAGCCTCCTTGGCCTTTGGGCGAGGGTCTGCTGCATAGAGTGTGACCTGGCGCTCTTGGCCCTTCTCGGCACGTTCATCGGCCTCGGCAAGCAAATCCTGCCAGGCATCGTCGTTGTGGCCAGCCCAACCCGTCATGCCCCAGCGAGCGCGCAGAATGCCCGGCGCCACGTCCAGCGCCATGCCTGCTGCCTCCTGTGCAAGCGCGCCTGCTCCCGGGAACAGCAGCGCCGGCAGCGGCGCGTCTGGCGAGAAGAGCGGTGCACTCGCAGCAGTTTGCGCCTGCAGGTACAGAAGGGCAGCAGCGTAGTCCAGCCTGAGCGGCGCAAACTCACGTGCCGGCCCTCGACCGCCAGTCAGACTGCGCTTAAAGAGCGCCTCACCAGCAAGGTCAATGCCAACCGTGGCACGGTTGCGTGATACGCGCACGACAATAGTTACGTCAGGCGCAAGCGTGTTGACCATAGGACGGCTTCCGCGCTTTGCTGCAAGTCGGTCTACAATAGCGTCTTTTGTTCTGACAGCAATGAAGTTGGTGTTTCTGAGCTGGTCATTTGTGCCGTGAGCGCTGACTGCAATGGTGGCATGCGGACCAATATGGTCTTCCCAAGCAATGTGGGAGAGGTCTTCGTAGAGCGCGTCAGAAGTTGCAGCGCCAACGCGATTAAGCACTAAAATGACACGAGACGTGAGGCGAGACCATAAACAGACGCGGTAAGCATCGGCAAGTGAGCCGTAAAACGCAACCTGTCCGCCAAGAGGACGCACCTTTTTGATGCGCAGGCCGTCAAGCTCCTGTGCAAGAAGCTTCTCAAAGCCTTTTGGACACGTTGCAAAGAACTCAAGTTCTTGAGACATCGGGACACCTTTCGCCCGTAG
>CAUSVW010000007.1:0-68885 GCA_963535155.1 uncultured Atopobium sp. | reverse complement strand
GTAGGCTAGAAGGTAGTAAGGAAATAGCCTTACACCACTTTTTGAGACGTAACTGTTTTTCTCATCATGTCTGAGTAAATTTACTCAGACATGATGCATTTTTCAGGCTCGCATGGTGCACTAAGCGAGAAAAGCCCGTGTGCCGAGAAACCCCGTGCACTCGAGGCGCCTTGCAGCATCCGCATCCGTACCAGCGACTACCCCTTGGACCAGCGGTTGGGCTGCTCGTAGGAGGGACAGATGTCGCTCATGGGACAGCCGACGCACTTGGGGTTGCGTGCGGTGCAGGTTTCTCGCCCAAAGTGAATCCACTCCTCGTTGACGTCTTTCCAGAGCTCGTGGGGGAGAAGCGCGAGCAGGTCCTTCTCGGCGGCCAGCGGCGTAGAAGCCGAGCTCAGGCGCATGCGCTTGGAGATCCTGTAGACGTGCGTGTCCACCGCGATGCCGTCGACCACGTCAAACATCTTATTGAGCACGATGTTTGCGGTCTTTCGGCCGACGCCCGGGAGCGTGACCAGGTCTTCCATGGTGCCCGGGACTTCTCCGCCGTACTCCGTCAGCAGGATCTGGGCGGTCTCCACGCAGTGCTTGGCCTTTGCGCGCCAGAAGCCGATGGTCTGGATGGCCTCTCCGACCTCGACGGCATTGGCGGCCGCCATGGATGGGGCGTCTGGCCAGCGGCGGAACAGCTCGGGTGTGACCTTATTTACGGCGGCGTCAGTAGTCTGCGCCGAAAGCATAACGCTGATGAGCAGGGTAAACGCGTCGTGGTAATCCAGCGCGCTCTGGACGCTTGGATAGAGCTCGTGCATGCGTCGGCACAGCTCAATACCGCGTTCTACCTTGACTTTCTTTGATTCTCTGGGCATGACCTCTCCTCAATTCCTTCTATGTGTACCCAGTATGTAGTTACGTTATCACGTGTGGCGAGAATAGCAAAATAGCTGCATAACGACTACAATAACAGCCCAATTGAAAAGTTATCAAACCTGCGCGGTCGGGCGTCGCGGCAAGAGCGCCAGACGTGCCGGCGCGTGTTGGACGCGTCTGCGTAGTTGAGCGCTGCGTCACCGGCGCGCGCTCAGCAAGGTTTGGTGTAACCCGCATGCGTTTGCATGTGGGTTTAGCGGCATGGCAGGAGACTGTGTGTTTATCAATAGAGTTGCAGCTCAACTACTGAGCGCGCCCGAGCTAGAGAAGCTGAAACGAGAGCTTTCGCGCGGATCAGACGCCACGCTGTCCCTCTCGCAAAGCGCTCGTCCGCTGATGCTGGCTGCGCTCTGGGCGCAGAATACTCGACCGTGCCTGCTGGTCGTTGCGGGAGAGGATGCCGCGGATCGCACGGCGCGCTCGCTCGCTGCATGGCTGGGCAACGACGCCGTGCTGCGCTATCCCAATCGCAAGGATCGCCCCTGGTCGGATACCACGCCGGACGACGCCCTCATTGGAGCCAGGTGTCGCGCCATCGCCAAGCTTTCCGCTGGCGAGAAGGTCATTGTAGTCGCAAGCGCCCACGCGCTGATGCGCAGAGTTCCCCCTGTTGGTTCGGGCTATTTTCTTCCTGCAACGTTCACTGTTGGCGACGATGTTCCCTTTGAGGACGTAGCTTCGCTGCTCGTCGGCATGGGATACGCCGATACCGGCGAGGTAGACGCGCCAGGTACCTTCCACATTCACGGCGATACGGTTGATATCTTCCCAGCTCAGGCAACAAGTCCCGTGCGTATTGAGTTCTTCGGAGACGAGATTGATCGCATTAGGCGCATGGTGGCGGCAACTGGCCAGACTATCGGCGCCATTGATGAGGTCACCGTTGCTCCAGCTAGAGAGCTTGCGTTTACCAAAGAGACCATTCGTCGCGCGGAGGAAGCGCTCTATACGCGTGCGCAAGAAAACTCTGCACTCGCCGCTGACCTGGAGCTTATTCAGCGCGGAGCTCAAGCCCCTGCGCTTGAGCGCTATCTGCCCATACTGTACGGAGGATCTGCCAGTCCGCTTGAGCATATCTCTTCAGAGACACTGGTAGTTCTTGCAGAGCCACGCTCGCTGTTTGATGATTGCCAGCGCGCCTTTGATGAGATTTCTGCATCTGCAGCGGCATCAAAAGTGAAACTAGATGGTCTGTATACGGACCCCAAGGCTATGGACTTTGGCTCGCAGCAGCGCTTGTCCTTCTCGTCACTTTTGCGCACGGGAGCTGCGGTAACATCGGAGCTTTCTGTGGTGCAGCCGTCCATTGCGGGCTCGGACACAAAGCTTTTGGGTCGCGTGAGGCAGCTGGTGCAAGACCGCGATGCCGTGGTGTTTGCGGTTCCAGACCGTGCAGCTCGCGAGCACCTCAAGTTGCTTTTCTCGGATGAGTCTATTCCGTTTGAGGAGTCGCTGGGTACGGCGCTTGAAAACGAACCTGATCAAAACGGTGCTTACGCACCACTCAAGCGTGGTCGCGTCACGTTTACCGACGCACCTGTTCCCGCCGGAATTATTATCCCTACAGCTAATCTAGCAGTGCTTTCTGTCTCGGACTTGACGGCCAGAAGCGCGCGCAACAAGAAGCGTTCCAAGCGCATTGACCCTACAACGGTTACGTTCCCGTTTAAGCCGGGCGATTACGTTGTCCATGCAACGCACGGTATTGCTCACTTTACGGCCATTGTGCGCCAAGAAGTCGCAGGTAGAGAGCGTGATTACTTCCTGCTTGAGTACGCCAATGACGATAAACTCTATGTGCCTCTGGAGCAAGTTGACCGCATCACGCGCTATGTGGGACCCGACGGCAACAATCCACGTCTGACCAGGCTTAACACGGCAGATTGGTCTCGTGCCACTAACAAGGCAAGAAAGTCCGCCAAGAAACTAGCGTTTGACCTGGTAGACCTCTACACGCGTCGCGCTTCGGTGCCGGGCTATGCGTTCTCGCTGGACACTCCCGCTCAGGAGGAGATGGAGTCCAGCTTCCCGTACCAGCTGACGCCAGATCAAGAAAGCGCTGTTGCAGACATTAAGCTGGACATGGAAGCGCGCAAGCCAATGGACCGCTTGCTTTGCGGAGACGTAGGCTTTGGCAAGACAGAGGTGGCGCTGAGAGCTGCATTTAAGGCGTGCCAGGATGCTCGTCAGGTTATGATTTTGTGTCCAACTACCATCTTGGCTCAGCAGCACTACGAGACGTTTTTCTCGCGATTTGCTCCGTTTGATTTGAAGGTAAGCGTACTATCGCGTTTTGTTACGCCTGCTCAGCAGAAAAAAGCGCTTGAGGGATTTGCGGACGGAACCGTAGATGTGCTGGTAGGAACTCATAGGTTGCTCTCAGCTGACGTCAATCCGCACGACTTAGGCTTGGTTATCATCGACGAAGAGCAGCGCTTTGGCGTACAGCACAAAGAGCAGCTCAAAAACATGCGCGAGCAGGTAGACGTGCTGACCCTCTCGGCAACGCCCATTCCGCGCACCATGCAGATGGCTATGAGCGGCGTGCGCGACATGAGCCTGATTCTGACGCCGCCACCTGGTAGAAAGCCTGTTCAGGTTATGGTGGGCGAGTACAACCCAGACCTTGTTTCTGCAGCTATTAGAAGCGAGTTGGAGCGAGAAGGTCAGGTGTATTACGTGTCCAACCGCGTGACCACTATTGATGAGGCGGTGGCTCGCGTGGAGGAGGCGGCGCCGGAGGCTCGCGTGGGTGTGGCTCACGGCCAGATGAGCGCCCGCGAGGTGGAAAACGTTATGCTTGCCTTCCAGGAGCACGAGATTGACGTGTTGGTGGCTACCACCATCATTGAGTCCGGCATTGACAACTCGCACACTAACACGCTGATTATCGAGGACTCACAGCGCCTGGGACTGGCTCAGCTGTATCAGCTCAAGGGCCGTGTTGGTCGCGGTAGGCAGCAGGCATACGCGTACTTTATGTTCCCAGCTGAGCTACCGCTGACGGAAGAGGCAACCGAACGTCTGACTGCAATCAATGAGTTCCAGGATCTGGGTAGCGGCATGCGTATTGCCATGCGTGACCTGGAGATTAGAGGTGCGGGCTCCCTTATGGGCGCTGAGCAGCACGGAAATCTTTCCAGCGTTGGCTTTGACCTCTTTACACAGATGTTGGGCGAGGCGGTTGCTGAGGCTCGCGGTGAGTCCGCCGAGTTGGAGCAGGCTGAAGTTACCATCAATCTACCTGCAGATTTCTATCTTGATGAGGACTATCTGCCAGAGGTTGATCGACGCGTTCTGGTGTATCGCCGTCTTGCCGCAGCTACAGAGCTTTCCGATGTTGATGCGCTTCAGCAAGATACCGAGAATAGCTTTGGTGCCCTGCCTCTTGCGGGTAAGAACTTGTTTGATCGTGCCCGCGTGCGTATCCGTGCGCAGCGTTTGAGCGCAACATCAGTGAGTCTGACAAATGGGCGCCTGGTATATCTGGGTGTAGAAATTCCTCGCGAACAAGCCCTCAAGTTGAAGGGTCGCGGTGCTATTGTGTATCCAAAGACGCATAAACTGGCGTATCCGTTCCACCGAAATGAAGAGCAGCTGATGCCCGCCGCCCTAGGAGTTCTTGAAGAGCTTGGTGGCGACGACGAGGTTGAGGAGTAAACATGAGCCAAACAGCAGATAAGACGTCTCAGAACGTCGCGGGCGCCGCTGACGCCATCTTCACCGCGCCACACCTTAGGTGGGGTGTAATTGGCTGCGGAGTCATTGCAAATCAGATGGCAGAGGCGCTAGCATCTGTTGGCAGAACCATCGACGGCGTGGCCAACAGAACACAGGAAAAGGCCGTCGCATTTGCTCAAAAACACCACGTCAAGCGTGTATATGACAGCATCGACGATCTTCTCGCCAGCGACGAGATTGACGCGGTGTATCTGACCACGCCTCACAATACGCACATCATCTACCTGCGCAAAGCGCTTCAGGCGGGCAAGCACGTTCTGTGCGAGAAGTCCATTACGCTCAACTCCGCTGAGCTGCTTGAGGCCGAAGAGCTTGCACGTCAAAACGGTGTTCAGCTCATGGACGCCTGCACCATTTTGCACATGCCGCTCTACAAAGAGCTGGTCAGCCGCGTAGAGTCGGGCGAGTTTGGCCCAGTCAATCTGATTCAGGAGAATTTTGGCAGCTACAAAGAGTTTGACATGGAGAATCGCTTCTTCAATCCTAAGCTTGCCGGCGGTGCCCTTCTGGACATTGGCGTGTATTCGCTGACGCTCGCTCGTCTTTTCTTGAAGAGCCAGCCTCATGACGTGCTCTCCATGATGAATCCGGCCCCTACCGGCGTTGACCAAACGGACGGCATTTTGCTCAGAAACGCCGAGGGTCAGATGGTTGTTCTGGCACTGACGCTTCACTCCAAGCAGCCAAAACGAGCTATGATTTCCGCGGATAAGGCCTTTATTGAGATTATGGAGTACCCACGCGCCGACGTTGCCACTATCACGTGGACTGACGACGGCAAACAGGAGAAAGTCCAGGTAGGACGCACGGCTGATGCGCTGGCATACGTGCTGGCAGATCTAGAGGCTGCTGTTTCAGGAGACGCTTCTGCTCAGGCGCAGCTTGAGGTATCCAAGGACGTTATGGAGCTCATGACTGGCCTGCGCAACGACTGGAATTTCCTGTATCCCGAGGAGCAATAAACTTCATGACATCTGACGAGAAGATCGCCCAGCTAGCAGCTGTAGTTGATGAAGAAACAAAAGCTCGTCCGGGCGCACCTCAGACGCATCCGGAGTTTGATCGCCTGGTCAGAACCATCTGGCGCCTTCGCCAGGAGGATGGCTGCCCTTGGGACAAGGAGCAGACGCATCAGTCCATCTCAAAGAATATGATTGAGGAGGCTTACGAGGCGGTTGAGGCTATTGCCGAGGGCTCTCCCGAGCATCTTGAGGAAGAGCTTGGCGATGTGCTTGAGCAGGTAGTTCTGCACTCGCAGATTGAGGCGGACAGTGGTGCGGACGGTGCCGAGAAGGGCGGCGTGTGCGACCATGCTACAAGCGCTGGCGCAGCGGGCTTCAACATCGATGACGTGTGTCGAGCGCTCAACCAGAAGCTGGTACGTAGGCATCCGCACGTATTTGGGCCAGAAGCTGGTTCTACGTCGTCGGCCGCGGCCGTATTGGACGTGTGGGAGAGCGTCAAAGCTGAGGAGCGCGCCAGCGCAGAAGACACCGTGCACACCGAGGGTCTTCTCGACTCGGTTCCACAGTCTCTACCTGCGCTGATGCAAGCGCAGAAGATCTCAAAGCGCGCCGCAAAGATGGGCTTTGAGTGGGCATCTGTTGCTGACGTGTGGGATAAGGTTGCCGAGGAACGCGCGGAGTTTGACGCTGAAGCCCCAGGTACGCAGCAGAAAACGGACGAGTTCGGCGACATCTTGTTTGCGCTGATAAACGTTGCTCGCTGGGAAGGCATTGATGCGGAAGAAGCGCTGATGAGCGCCTGCAGGAAGTTCCGCGCTCGTTGGTCGTACATGGAGAAAGCTGCTGCTGAGAGAGGCTTCTCACTTGACGAAAAACCCGAGCTACAAGAAGATTTGTGGCAAGAAGCTAAACGTCATCTTGATGCGTAAGTGATCTGCATAAATCATGTTGTGAAGCTTGTGCTTTGCCGTTGAGATGAAAACTTCTATTCGGTGAAACGATGAAATTCCAAACTGAGGCGGAGCTATCGGCGCTGCCTCTGCCATAATAAAGATGTTGCAATTTGTTGCGACGCATCACCAAACAAACCAGAAATGAGATCCGTGATGAGTCAAGACACCACTAAAAAGAGTGGTACAAAAAGAAAAACAACGCCCACCAAGCGTTCCGTTGAGCCTCTTAAAGAGACTACCGCGGAGCACGCCGCTGGTGCTCTCAAGATATTTCCAACTAAAAAGGCCAAGAAACCCCAGGTAGACAAGAAGTCTCACTCTGAGCAGAGGTCTGAGCATAGCCAGACGACCGAACGAGGACAGAAGACCGAACGAGGACAGAAAACCGAACGCACTCATAAGCCGCAGTTCAGCGTAGCTTCTCTGGTAGAGCTTAAAGATAACGCACTTGATTTTGCGCGCAATCATACCAAGCTTGTTGTTTTTCTCGGCATTGTAATCTTCCTGCTTGTGGGCCTGTATCCACCAATTCGTGGCTACTACCACGCTGTTCGCGAGCACGATGAGTTGCTGCTAAATCAGCAGAAGCTTGAGGAAGATAAAAAACGTCTTGAGTCAGAAGTTCAAAGTCTGCAAACAAAACCTGGTATTGAAGATGAGGCCCATAAGCAGGGGTTAGTTTCTGGTGGCGAGGAATCTGCGCGCGTAGTGGGCCTTGAGCAAAAGAAGGACGAAAATACTGTTCAGCGCCCTGACTATCCTTGGTACATCAAGGTGGGAGACTTTATTTTTGGTTTCTCGGCGGGTAATTCTGGCAATACCGATGCTCCTAAGAGTGCAAACTCTGATGATTCTACATCTGCGCCGGCTCCAGGAGAGTCTCATGAGCAGAAGAACTCTGAAGAGGGCGGCTCTTCTGAGGGGTCTAGCTCCAACAATTCAAAGTCTGATAGCGGGAACTCACACTAATGCTTCTAGCTGCAATTGATATTGGAACCGTAACTGCTCGACTGGCGCTTGCGCAGGTTGAAGATGGCCGCGTTATTCGCATGGCCAAATACACCGAGATTGTTAACTTGGGCGAGGGTGTTGATAAAACAAAGCGCCTGCTACCTGAGGCGATTCATCGTTGCGTTGGTTGCGTTTCTTCTTACGTTGACCACGCAAGAAAAGAAGGTGCCGAGGCAGTTGTATGCACGCTCACAAGTGCTGCTCGAGATGCAGAAAATGCTCCTGACCTTGGAATGGGCTTAGCGTCGTTAGGGCTAGAACCCATGATTATTCCAGGTGAGATTGAAGGAGCGCTTACCTTTTTGGGCGTCTCTCACAATTTTGAGAATCATCGCATTCTTGTGGCCGATAGTGGTGGTGGCTCAACCGAGCTGGTTGTAGGCACGCTGGCTAGTCAAGCTGAAACTCAAGGAGCTGCTCAGGGTACAAATCAGCAGATTGGAGGTCAGCAACTTGACATTAACTTTGTCGAGTCTGTTGACCTGGGTTGCAGACGCCTGACTGAGCGCTTTAACTTGGCGTCTGACCATCCATCAACTGAGGATATCGACGGAGCTCACCAAATGGCTGCTCAGATGATGTCTGAAGCTATCGAACGAGCTCAACAGCAATGCGCAGCGCCAGAGCTTTTAGTTGGCGTAGGCGGAACTGCAACAAGTCTCATTTCTGTGAGGGATCACCTTGATCCGTACGATCCATCAAAAGTGCATCTCAATCACATTTCGCTTGATGAGGTGTTGCAGATAGAGGAGCTTCTTTCCAGCAAAACATTAAAGGAGCGAGAAGACATAACGGGATTGCAGGCAAAACGTGCACCCGTCATGCTCGCGGGCACTATTTTGCTTGCAGAATTGATGAAGAACTCGGGCTTTAAACACCTGGTAGTAAGCGAGAGTGATCTGCTCTTTGGCCTGGTGATAACCGCAGCTGCCGTTTACCAGGGAAAGCAGTCGCCTGTGATTTGGCAGCCAATTTTGCGCCCACTGAATTAAAAGTAGTGGCATAATAGCTAGACATATCCGGGGGCGTGGCGGAATTGGCAGACGCAGGGGACTTAAAATCCCTCGACTTCGGTCTTGCGGGTTCGAGTCCCGCCGCCCCTACCACTTTTGTTGCAGAATAAATAGCGTTTTTTCTTAGCATAGAAATTTAATTTAGACGTGTAGCTCCTATTCTGTTCTCTTTCAGAAACTTGTATACTACTTGTCTTATACTTAACGTATGTATGACTAATTTTTTACTCACTACGGAGGACCTATGTCATTTGAGACAGGCGTTTTTCCGGTTTTAGTTTCTGAAGACGCAGCTGTAGAGCCACTATCTCCCCAGGTCAGGGGAGGGCTTAATGCGTCATCTGCCACACCTCTCCATGTTCAGCTGTCGGATTTGATGCGCGTCAAAATTCTGTCAGAAGACTGGAAGGCGGGAACGTATATTCCGTCTGAGGCAGAATTTATGGCGCAGTATGGTGTGAGTAGGGGAACCATCAGAAAAGCCATTCAATCCCTGGTCAAAGAGGGTTTACTTCTTACTCAAAAGGGCCGAGCAACACAGGTTATCTCTAACACCGTTCGTCATGCGGCGGGAAATACTGTGCTTTCATTTGCAGCCGCACTCAGAGATGGCGGCTTTGAGTATCGAACCGAAGTCCTATTTAAGCAGGTAGTTCCTGCAGATCAAGCCGTTGCCGAGCACCTGGAAATTCCCATTGGCTCTAACGTACTCTTTTTGCGTCGTGTCAGGAGCGTCTCGGATAGACCTGTGGTGTGCCAGGAATCGTGGTCTAACCTGCTTGTTTGTCCGCAGCTTGAGGAGGCGGACTTTGAGAATGAGTCGCTCTTTGACGCGGTTGAAAGAACTTCTCAAAAAGAGATTGCGCGCTCTCGCATGCGCTATCAGTCGCAAATCGCAGGCAAAGACCATGCCGATTACCTTCAGTGTTCTCCAAATGAGGCTTTGCTTGTACTTGAGCAGGTAATCGAGCTGTCCGATGGTAATTGCATTGAGTGGAGCCAGACTTGGCTTGCCCCACATCAGAGTGTTGTTGGCGTATCTGAGCAGGTAGATGGCTCTATTGGACCTCTGGACATCTCTTCTGTTCGTCAGTCAGAGCATGTAGATTCATCGCTGACTTCTGCAGAAATAGACTCTGATCAGCGCAGACAGCTTGAGCTTCACTTGCGCCAAGAGGCATTAGCAGTGCGTCGAGGCATCATCGAGCTGGCACATCGCTACAGCTCAACGCCCTTCCACATTGGAGGCGCATGTTCCGTGGCAGACATTGTCTCCATGCTTTTGAGCAAGGTCATGCAAGTAGGAAACAGAGATTGCGAGTGGGAACTCAGAGACCGATTGATTCTTTCTAAGGCTCACACATCGCTGGCGCTGTTTCCGGCTCTTCTACGTGCAGGAATGATCTCTCAAGAGGATATTGACCGCGGAGTCTTTGGACCCGATGCCGTCCTCTTTAAGCATCCACTGCGAGACCCTCAGCGTGGCTTTGAAATCTCTGGTGGCAGCCTTGGCATGGGCTTGGGCTACGCCGCTGGCCTGGGGTTGAGCCTTCGCAGAAAAGATCTTCCTTCTCGCGTTTTTTGTATTTTGGGCGACGGCGAGTGCGATGAGGGCTCCATTTGGGAGAGTGCCGCGTTTATCGGCCATAATCAGCTTGCTAATGTGACAGTCATTGTTGACCAGAACCGAATGCAGCTGGATGGCCCTTGCGCATCCATTTTGGATACTGGCTCAATTGCAAGAAAGTTTGATGCGTTTGGCTTTGAGTCTGTCGAGGTAGATGGCCATGATGTGCTTGCTCTGTATGACGAGTTCAAGCAGAAAACTTCCAGGCCTCGCGCGATTATCGCTCATACAATCAAGGGCAAAGGGCTTTCATTTGCCGAGAATAACGTCTCGTTCCACGACGCGTGCATGACAGACGACCTCTATGAACAGGCATTATTTGATCTGAAAGTCGCAGAGGAGGCATGCTCATGCTAGATACATCTTTGCAGCCAGCGTATATTTCGGCTGAAGAGTCGCAGATGCTTGCGGACATGAACACAAAAGAGGTATTTGGTTGGGTAATGGGTAAGCTCGCTGAAGATGATGAACTGCTAACTGTTGCCGTTGCCGATTATGGTCGTCGTTTGAACTTGGACCGCTTCCGAGAGCTTCGGCCAGACGGCTACATTCAGTGTGGAATTGCGGAGCAAAACCTTATTGAGGTCGCATCTGCCTGCGCAAATGAGGGCTTTCACGTTTTTGCGCCGTGCTATGCCACATTTGTGACTTCTCGAACGCTGGATCAGATTCGCGTCAACCTTGGCATGATGAAGTCGCCCGTGGTGCTTGTGGGTGTTGCTGCTGGCTGCGAATCCGCAGCTACAGGCCCATCTCACATGGCGGTTGAGGACATTGCGGTCACCAGGACCATCCCGGGGCTTTCCGTGTTCAGTCCAGTCGATAATGTCCAGCTTGCGGCCACGCTCATGGAGCTTGCAAAGCATCCACGACCAGCTTACGTGCGTATGACCTCGTGCGATGGCGTCAATCTACATCCAGACGATTACGTTTTTGATGCATCTGGTGTCGAGAAACTCTTTAAGTCGGCTTGCGCTGTGGACACGGCAAGCGTAGACGGCGTGGCAGTCACCGAAGTTGCAGCTACCGAAGCCTTAACCGTCACTCAGCCGAGGCGTGTGACCGTTCTTACAACAGGTGCGATAACCAGCCGAGTTGTAGAGGCTGCTCAACGGGCTGCAGATCAAATTGCCGTTCCCGTCCGAACGAACATTGAGGTCTATGGTATATCGATCCTCAAGCCACTTGACGCATCTCTGACGCAAATTTGTCAGCATTCTGACGTGATTATTACTGTCGAGGAGCACAGTATTTTGGGTGGATTCGGTAGTGCAGTTGTCGAGCAAGTCAGCGCTTCAGGTGCATGTCCGCAGGTAATTCGTGTAGGTATGCCCGATAATTACCTTGAGGCAGACGTTCACCACAATATTCTTGCGCGTGCTGGGCTGTCGGTTGAGAGTCTACAAGAGGTTCTTCTCGCCAACTGTTAAATCAACTAATCGAATCCGGGAAGTCTCCCTGTATACTCGCTTGATGATTTAACATTCCAAGAACGGCCGAATAACTTTTGAGAGCTCGACAATTTCAATACAACCGATTTATCGATAATGGACATTGTGTCATTTGGATAATGTTGCACATTATCAAAAGATATAAAGACTTGTTTTGTTTGCTCAGAATATAGTCTGATGATTTTAGAGATAGTAGAGTCTTCAATATCGTTGAACATAAATGAGTCATGCGCTATGGCTGGTAAAACAGTAAGATTTAAAAGTGCAACGTCAAAAAGAATTACACTTCGTTGATTTGCTCCCGTTCCACTATCATGTGGAGTTTCGTATTTATATGATGTGCTGCTATTTATAAATAAGCGTGGTGAGAAATGGTCTAATCCAATAATTTTATTGTTTAACTGAGAGAGTTCGTTATTGAGAGAATCTTGAATGTCTTGAATTATAGACGTATAAAGCGTCTCTTTAGTTCTATTAAGCTCAATCTTAAGATTCTTAGAAGAATGCCATTCTTTCCAAAGGTCAATTTTTCTTTGAAGGCTGTCAATCTCTTTTTCAATTTTTATAATTTCGTCTATGAAATCAGTTGCGTAAATGGTTTTTATTGGTAAGTTATCCAGCTGCTGATATAAAGTCGATAACTCTTCAGTAAGATTTATCGACTCTTTCTGCACTAAGGTCTTTTCATATTGGAAGTCTTCTTCAAGAAGCGTAAACAATTTTTGATGAAAAGATTCAATTTGAATCAATAATTTTAGATTCACGCCAGGAAAAAAATTAGCAAACTCCTCAAGTTCATCTGAACTAATAAACGACTCAAGATGATCTGATGAATCAAGAATTCTTTTTCTTTCATTAATGATTTTAAGCTGTAATTTTGTATTGTTAATTTTATCTTCTAAGAGCTTTTTCTCTTGATAAATTTTGCGATCCGTCGCGTCAGGAATTTTTGATTGATTTGATTCAAGTTGAAAACGCTTGGACTGTAATTGAATAATTCTTTGTTCATACTGCGCTATCTTCGCACTAGATTGTGGAATCTTTTTAATTTCTTTATGTAAATATTCAAAATAGTTTAGCTTCTTTTTATTTGTCGCCAATGTATTGTTAACTTCTTCAAGTTTTTTATATCTATCAAATAGCTGAATTAGACTTATTAAATTTTTCTCTTTACTAGATGGAAAAGGAGGCTCTAATGGATCTTTAGTTTTTAAGTTGGACTTTTCAGCTATCCTAAAATGTGAGTTAATAGCTGTTCTAAAAACAGCTTCATTCTCAATAAACTGATACTTAAGGGCAAGAAAATGAACAAACTCAGAACGATCTAGAATCGTTTCGACAGATTGATAAGTATCGCTGTATTTCTTTATCTCATTTGGTTTGTCCGTAGAACGAGAAAAACGAAATACTTCTTCATTAAATTTAAAAGCAAAAAATATCTCATGATTATCAAGATGCTTAACAGCGTCCGATTTGGCATATGAATTTCCGCCATAAACAAAGTCTAATATCAATAATGATGTTGACTTTCCGATAGAATTAGAAGCTCCTTTTTCTCCTAGAACCACGTTAAGTCCTGAGCGAAATTGAATATGTTTTTCGGCCGTGTTAGCCTGTGGAATAGCGGGAGACCATAATTCTAGCAGCATAGTTCAACCTCATTATTCTCGTTTAATCTGATTTCTCCTAGTGCATACAGTTCGTCCAATGCTTGTAAAAAAGATACAAGCTCAATTCCTTTTTCTCGATGTAATAAGTAGAAAAGAGTTTTTGGTGAACATGAATTTGATCTTAGGGATTGTTTAACCTGATAAATCCACATCATATCACTTTCGCTAAACGAATAGATTTTATTGGGGAGTTTCACTTCAATCACCTTTTGGTATTTCAAATACATCACAGTTTTGGATAAAAAAAGAAACTACTATTCGACAAACAGAGTCACTTTGATTACTTATGTTTTTAAAATAATCAACTAGCTGAATAAAAATTTCTTCTTGGGAAGTACTTTTATCTCTTAGTTGCAAATATTTCAGCTTAACACTAGCTTGAAGTAGCTCATATTTAATCTCACCATTTTCATCTAATTGTTTAATAATATTGCGCACAAATAAGTACGTACTTTTTACTAAAGCCTCAATCTGAATTTTGTTTCCGTAATCGAGTGAAGAATCAAACTTTTCTGAGGGTTTGACTGGATTTTTAATTTCGATATTTTCGATATGTAGGCCTATATTAGATATTTGAGTCAACAACTTACTAATTGATTGATCAATGTTTGTCTCCAAGAGGAGGTTTTGCATTTCATTTTGTGAGATATGGCTTTGTTTTAATTTTGTGAAATATTCTGTTTGCTCTGATGAAAGATGCCCTTGTAGTCTTTCAAAACAGAGCGGACAGACCGCAATTAAGTTTTCATACCGCCCTGCTTTGGTTTTAGTTTTCATTTTTAAATCAAGTACTTGATAATTATTAATAGTTCTATTCTTATCTATATAGGTTAACAGATTATTGCAGTCTTTGTTCATGCATATGTTATTTGCATCTCTAAGGAGACAAGCTCCAAATTTATCTATGTAATCATTCGACAATTCTAATAAAGGCAATTGATTGTTTCTGATGTTCCTTTGGTTATTCGTAGGAATATCTAACAGAAAGAAAAGCAAGCAAATAATTTTCTCGGCAAAATTATTTGCTGAAACATCTTTTAAGCCAAGTTGAGCTGCGCAATCTTTAAAAAATACCTCTTTTGCAGTCCTATTCATCTGTTCAAAGTGTCTTTGCATTGAGTTTTTAAGTTCAATATAAGAAATCCGGGAAGATATTTTACTCACTACATGCTTCGGAATGCTCCTGATAATCCAATTTTTTAGAGTGTTGTCAGGATAGTCGACTATTAAGTCAGTTTCATTATTGGAACAAGTAGTTATCTGAGTAATAAGCGTACGTAGATAAGCAATCCTTGATCTATCGTCACTAAAATATTTATACATGAATTCAAAGAAGCTTTTCCACGACTGATTCATTTTCTTTAACTCTCCTTAAAAAGTGAACCAAATGAATCTACTTGAATCTTTCTATTTGAATGAGCCTTTTATTCTATAAGCGCTTTCAATACAGATTCTTAAACATGTTCATCAGCTTTCTTAAAAGGAGGTCATATGCAATAGGATAATAAAAATGATAAAAGATTTAAGCATCTTTTATCAGATTTCGGTAAATGGTGCATTTCTAGAGTGCTTCATTCGTAGTCAAAATCTCGTTAGGAAGACCATCTGATTTAGCGCGGAGTCATGAGCTCCGCGCTATGAGTAGTCTTCCTTATAGCTCAGTGGTCTTCCTCCTTTTGGAGGAAAAATGAAAAGGGATTACTCAGTACTAATTTCAAGTGAAGACAATAATGCTAGTAGCTTTCCAAAGCAGAAAAAGTTAACCATCAGTAAGAAGGAAATGCAGCAATATGCCAATCGACATAATTGCGGCAAAAGCAAACGTGAACTAACTTTGTGTCTATCTATTTTACAGAATGCGTTAAATAGTATTTCAAAAGACGAGCTAAATCAATCCAAGTCCTATTTTCGTCAGGACAGGAAATACTCTTCTATTTGCTCAATTTCAGAAGAGAGTCCTAACCAAAATGAGGCGTTATTTTACAAAGTTATTGTACCTTCTGCCGAAGATGAGGTGATTCAACAAGAAAATGAAAAGCAGATAAAAACTTTAGCTCAGAAAATCACAACATCAGCACAAGAATTTCTGACTAAAAAAGAGATAGAAGTGTTTAGGCTGCACTTCATCGAACATATCTCTGCAAGTTCGATTGCTGCTGAAACCAATAGATCTAGGCCAGCTATTACAAAATTAATAAAATCCATTCGAAGAAAAATGAAAAAAAGATTTGAAGATGTCTGGGAAAAGATTATCGTGGAATAAAAGAAACATCTTAATTAGCCCTCATGAAAATATTTAGTTAGTTGGAACTGTCCCTTGCTCATTGAGATGATGAACAAGGGATAGTCCCCATGCACTTCATTGATTATTTTTTCAACTTCTTGATTTGTAGTAATGTGGCCGGTTCCATTATTCCAGGTAACATGCCAGTCACAGTAAAGGACTGATTTTTTAGGTTCTTGTGGAGGTGTATAAATCCCACCAATATATTCTCCCTCGCAAATGAGTGATGGCATTGAATAGAACCACACATTATCTGAATATTCATTAGCAAAAGTCATACATGCAATTTGAGTCTCAGGATTAGGGGTGTCACATTGAACCCATTTAATACTTGGAGGGTTAAAGCTCCCAGTAAAAAGAATATATATAATCGATGCAGACATAGGTATTATCGCAATGGTTTGTAAAACGGTGTGTACAAGCTTCCTACTATAGTTTAAAGACTCAAAAAAGCTGCGAGATGACACGATTAAAAAAATGACTATAGCCGCTAAAATAAAGCATACCATCCAGTGTCTAAAAAACAATACTCCTAAAAAACACACTGGAGTAGGATATGTTATGAACGGAATGAATTCATTTGCATAGAACACCAGAAAGAGAGCTGCTAAATAAATGGCCGCTCTTAGTAAATGAACAAGGCGATTAGTCTTTGAAAGCATCTCATTACCTCATTCTGCAAGTTTGAGAAATAACATCAATGCTATCTCTACACATCATTATAAATAGTTGATTGAAAATAGTCCATCAGTCATCGCTTAGCATAAATCGATAAGTTTATATAAGTTTTTTAGGTTAATTCCCTTCCTTTTTCTGTCCTTAGTTTAGAGGCGGATTTGAATTATCAGATTTGACTCAATAAATATGTGATTTGTGTAAGGAGGCAAAAGATGAATCATTAGAGGCTGTGGGATATCGTTCTGGATTTTGTAATGAGACGCATAAACAAGGAGTAGATATGATTGAAAGTGTGAGTAGCAACATTAATCCATTTAGCGTGAATTTTATTAGTACGGAGACACTGTCTGAATTTAGTACTTCTTATTTTCGAGTAGAGCTCAGATTGGGCATTTACGGAGGTAACAGGTGGTGTTGGGTTAGAGTAACTGTTCGTCAGGGTAGTAACATGGAGCCTGGAAGCACTGCTTCAGTATGGACGCCTAAGCGATCTGCGTATGGAGCAAATCATTTGTCTGGAGGAGGCAATTGGTCTCCTGGATCAGTTTATTGTACAGATGCAATCTCTCTAGGTCCAACGGGAAGAGTTGGTGTTACATATTCAGGTGGCGAGCCTGGAAATGTTCAAAAGAAATCCATTACGGTTTATTAATTCTTTAGTAGTGACCTCCCCATCAATATGGGGAGGTCGATTGGAGTATCTTCAATGGATGAAATGGTTTTAGCAACTCAAAAGTGGTTGAATAGAACTTACGTTAACGATAATCGATTTAACCAGGTAGAGGAATCTGGTCATACTGGATGGAACACCATCTTTGGCTTGATTAGGGCACTTCAAATTGAGCTTGGAATTCAGTTTACTGCTGATAATTTTGGAGAAGGCACAAAAGCAAAGTTTTCTGAGATGTTTCCCAACGGAATAAGTCGTCAAACTTTGGGGAAAAAGCCAACATCAAATATTTATGCAATTATACAAGGAGCTCTTTGGTGTAAAGGATATGCGGCACATTATGGATCAATTACAAATGTAATTGATGGTGGGACCGTAGAGTCAATTCTAAAGTTAAAGAATGATATGGGTCTTATTGATCATCAAAACAATTTTGTGGTGGATATCGAGATGATGGGTGCACTCCTTTCAATGAAGCAATTTAGACTTCTTGCAATGTATGGAGGAAAAACGTCAATACGTGAAATTCAGCAAGAAATTAATCGTCGTTATCGTGAATATACTGGAATTATTCCTACTGATGGTATTTATGGTCGCGAAATGAATGAGGCTATGATTCAAGTTTTGCAAGCAATAGAAGGATTTACGCCAGAAGAGGCTACAGGATATTTTGGAAATGGAACACGTGCCAGATTAAAAACAATTGATTCAGGCTCTTCAGATTGGGTTTGGCTGGCTAGTTCTGCTCTAGTGTGTAATGGAATTAGAAAAAATATCACGCGTTCTTGGTCGTTTGAGTTGAGTGAAGATGTACGAAAATTCCAAGAGAGCTATGCCCTTCCAGTTACTTCTGTTATTGATAAAACAACATGGATGAGCTTACTTACCTCAAAGGGAGATCCTGATAGAAAATGTGTTGCATGTGATACACGATTTGAAATTACAGATGATTTTGCTTCTTGTTTAAAGGAAGATGGCTATCGGATTGTAGGAAGATATCTTTGTGAGCCAGATCAAGAAATGACGGCAGAGAATGATTTATTTAAAGCACTTCGAACTGGAGAGCTTGATCGAATTGTTAGCTATGGCTTAGAGTACTTTCCTATTTTTCAAATGTATTCAACTAAATTGAATCATTTTTCTTACAGCGAAGGAAAAAACCATGCACTTGAAGCAGTTAAACATGCAAAACGCTTAGGAGTGCCCAAAACAGTAATATATTTCACAGTAGATTATGATGCAACTGATCCTGAGATAGACAGTAATATCATTCCATATTTCAAGGCATTAAAGGAGAATATACGAGACGGATATTTAGTGGGAATTTACGCTTCTAGAAATATTTGTTCTAGGATTATCCATCATGGACTTGCAGAAGCAGCGTTTGTATCTGATATGAGTACAGGATATTCAGGAAACCTAGGTTTCTCAATTCCAGACCGATGGGTATTCGATCAATTCACAGAAATTACTGGGTATAGAGGAAGATGGGATCTTGATAGAGTTGCCTATTCAGGAAAATTTCCAGCTTGTTCGCTAGTAGTTCATAATGGACAAAGTAAGTTTCAGCATGAAGATATTATTAATGCTATATCTCAAATTGAGATGATAGCTATAAGAAAGTTAAAGGATTCAATTACAAATCAGCAGCGGTCTAAATTTATCCTTGAGTACTTGAGAAAACCAAAATATTGGGAAGATGAGAATACTGCTTTGATGTGGCAAGTATATACACCAGAGTCATACGATTCATCTGAAGCAATCTTGAAAGAAGAAGTGAATAAAATATGCAAATCAATTATTCCGAATCCCGAACAGTTTAAAACTACATATGACTTAGAGCATTTTGCTGCTACAGCTTTAGGGAATATCTGCCATTTCGATTCAACATCTTATAATTATTTTATGTTTGCGGATTTAGGTGGTTGGATTTTAGACTTACTTCAGATTTGGGGAGATAGTCAAAGAGAGGGAATTCAAAAACAATATTTACCAAATTGGTTATCTGTTTGTCTTGGAAGTAGAGTTATAAAGTCAGGGTTTGGCTATAAAGACTTAATGAGTGACGTAGATGGGTATCTAGCTGCAGTGATGCTTCATGATGAAGACACTCTTCTTTCAGAGGTTCTTCGATATATATTCTCATTAACACCACTTAACCGCAGATCTCTTTTTTGCTTAAAGCGATTTAAAGGTGAACGCAAGTGTGTTGAGAGTGTGTTTGATAGTTTGGTTAATGGGCTACCAAGAAAAGAGATTCCATTTTTTGATGCGGTACTCTTACGTGCCTCAGCTTCCGATCGACTTCCTGATGAATCTGAATCTAAATATCTCAGTAATGTATTATTTCATGCATTAACTCATGATTTCATAGACGGATAAGATTTGTATGTATGGGGAAAGAATTAAATTCCGTTAGAGTTTCAATGGCATCTGAGTTTGTAGTTGTAATGTCATATTGGTTATTCTCATGAACTAGTAGCCACTCAATATCTTTTCTTGGTACTGAGTGGCTATATAACCTAATAGTTGCTATACTTTCTCCCAAACCGAACGGAAAACGTAAAACATAAAAATGTAAAGTTTCTTGTCCTCCAAAATCAAAATCCTCAAGTAAAACAACTCTGGATAATGAAATTTCTCCAGTATTTACTACAGATTTATAATCACGTTGACAGGAGTAAATGCAAGGAATGAATAAAAATAATGCTGCACAAAAAGCAACAGAGATATTATAAATAGCAAATAGGTAAGTTGCTTTTTTAAAAAAAGTAACTATAGATTTTATTTTAGACAACAGCATTAGTGAAGTTATCAGAATGAAAATAGACATAAGAAATAATGCCTGCGGTATTGTTAACAAAGTGCCAAGAAAGCTCACTGGAGTATTATAATCAAGTGAGAAGAAAGAGAAATTTGTCAAGAAGAAATAAACCACTGCCAGGACGCAAATAACAAAATATACGAAGCAAATTACCGTGATAAAAAACCCTTTTGACCTGTCCATCGCGATATCCTATTCTGTAGGCAGATAAAGACATTTCAGTAGAATTTTGCAAACTATTGTATATAAATAAAACAAAAGAGTCTATAGCTAAATACAGGGTCTTCTTCATCAAATTCACTGCCAAAGGTTAATTCTCTAAACATTTCTGTCTTTATTTTAAAGGTTACAGTAATGAGTAAATTAACATAGAAAGGAGGTGCAATGATTGGAAAATGCATTGTATTTTTAATTGCGGATAAATTTAACCAAGGATTGACTATTTTTATTGCAAACTACGCTTTATTAACATGCGGTTTGATTTATGTATTAGCTCTAAATAGCCTAGTTACCATATATAGCTATACAAATCGTAAGAAATTAACTTTGAAATTTATTGAAACGGTGATAGCGAAAAAACTTCTTATTGTGGGAGTCGTTATACTTTCGGCGCTTTTTGACCTTCTCGCAAAAATCGGCCCTATTTCCATGGTTCAAATTACAATGACATTCTATATTGTTGAAGAAAGTATGTCTGCAATAAAAGCTTTAAAGAAGCTTGGTATAAAAACACCTGCTAGATTAGTTAAACTAATAAAAGAAAAGCTTAATGACAAATAGCGTATGGTGCCCCCAACGGGAATCGAACCCGTATTGCCGCCTTGAAAGGGCGATGTCCTAACCGTTAGACGATGGGGACGCGAAGAAAAAGTATAGCAAAGATGCTGCAGATTTCTAGGGCTAAACGGTACGATTTTGGGCTTTCATCTATTCTTCGTTTTCCCACCAGTCCAGTCCGGCCTTAAACGCGTAGTCGCGAGCGCTCTGAGTCACGCCAGGCACTGACTCCGCCCACGAAATAAATTCCGGCACGTCGGCGATAATCGCCTCGGCCTCGTGAACTGCGATAACGTTCTCGGCAAAAGTGTCAGGTGTGAAATTGACCCTGCACGGAATGTAGAGATCAACAAAAGATGGCCTGAGCAGCGCATATGCCGCTCCCTCGCCAAGGTTAACAAAGCCTTTCAACGCGCGCTTTGCCGCGGGCATACGATTTAACTTGAAGAACAACAGCGTAAATGCAAGTCGCATCCAGGCATTTGACTGATATCCGCAATCCTCATCCAGCTTGTGAAGTCCTTCTTCATCTTCCAGGCGAGCAAGAACATATGCCAAGGTAAAACGTGCACCCAGCAAATCTGTTGGCGAGAAAAACAGGAGGTCTTCACAGGCTTTTTTGGAGAGCTTAAAGCAGGCGCAATCTGTTGCTACCTGGGCAATCTGTGCGTAAAGGCGCAAGAGCGGGCGGGCTTCAGCGCAGGTCCAAGCATCGCCGTGATTTTGCTTTGCTTGTTCTAGTTTTGGCCTAAAGATAGGGTCAAATTCTTTTTGCAGGTCAAGTAGGTCGTTGAGGATTGCTGCAGGATGATTGTTGGAGATTTGCGCAAGAATTCGCTGAGCTTCAAGGTTAATGCTTGTGCCCGAAAGAGCTGGGTTTTCAGTAATATTTGTCATTTGATTATGCAAGAAGTTAAGCAGATCCATCCGACTTGCAAAGAAGTCAGCATCGGAATCAATTTCTTTAGTAATTTCAGCCTGATACTTGCCAATAACGTTGACGTATTGTGCGAAAGCCTTTTCTTCTTCGTCAGCAATGAAGTCTTCAGGAGAGGCTTCTACCGCAAGCTTCAACTCATAGAGAGCTGCCTCAGATACGATGTTTTTCTCTTGTGCACACTTAGCTACCAGGCGGTCTACCTGCTCGCTGACCATATCGTTAGCGGAATGCTTTATCACTTTGCATCGCCACCTAAGTGTGGGTTATTTGGCCCGTCACTATGCGGTCCCTTTGACCATGGGCCAGCGGGCCCTCCGGGGAAGCCGGGGCCGACCGGACCGCCGGGGAAGCCGGGGCCGACTGGACCGCCAGGAGCGGCGCCCGGACCATCAGGAAACGAATCCGCAGAAGCAAACAAGGCATTTGCCTGCATTTGCAGTTCTTTTTCTGCCAGCTCAACGGCCTTTGGGTCTCTCGCCCTAACTTGATCTGCAATCCAGCGTCCAAGAACACCGCGTCCTATCAGGTCATTTCCTTCTTGCAGCAACACAGTTGCCTCTGCAATGGCAATGATGAGCTCGTCCTCGGAGTAGGGAAGCACGTTAAGGCGAGAGAACTCACCCTCGGGCAAATCCTTCTGCACAAAACAGCAAAGTGTTGCCTCAGGATAACGCTCAATAAGCAGGTCAAGGTAGTGTTCTGCATCAACCAGTTCACGCTTCTTGAAGTGGATAGCCAGGCGAGCCAGCAAAATCCACGGGTCATCTGCCCCGCGAGGCGGATCAAGCTTGCGGTACTGATCCATAAGGTTGTCGAGGGCGTCTTCGTCCTCGAGTTTTGCGTATGCGAGTGCAAGCGTAAAACGAGCATCGGCTGCGTCTGCAGCGTCAAGCTCCAGGAGTTTCTCGCCATATGCGATGGCGTCTTTGTTGCGGCCGCAGATAAGCGCGCGAGAAGAAAGCGTTGCCAACCAGCGCTTATAGGGGTTGATTGCCAGCCTCTGGGCAAGTTCTGCCTGCTCAGCGGGGAGTCCCTGCGAGGACTCTTGAGCCTTCTGATAGCACGCGGCTTCTACTTGGGGGAGCTTCTCCACAAGGAACTGGTAGTAGGAATCAAAAAGCCTGCTATTTGAGGCGTGGAGCATGCGCTGAGCGTCAAAACAGTTGGGGTCCAGTTGAATTGCCTGATTGAGGAGGCGTTTTCCCTGGTCGATAAGGGCCTGCGCCTGAGATTCCTCGACAAACGGCAGGCGATAATCAACAATCTCGGCCGCTTGCGCAACTAGATTGAACGCGCGGTCTTCGTCGGTTTGAGGGAGGGAATTGCGGTCGTTGGAGAATCGCCAGTTGAAGTCCTTCATCAGCGTAGCAATGCTGTCCTCGTCGCTGACTTGCGTGCGAGCAAAGCGGAGGATAAGCCGCTGGTAGTCTTCTTTTACCGGGTCAAACGCCACAGGATTCCTTTTCTCTTGAGATCCCTTTCTTTCTTAAGAAATGATATCGCAGGTTATTGAGGTGTGCGAGGTAACTCTGTGAGCGTCGTAACAAGATTGTGAACGGCGTGCGGAAATGTTTGGAGTGGACGGGTTTCTCGCCAGATGAGCGTCTGCTTCTTGTCAGATGACCGCATAAAATTTGAACGATATTGCTCAAAATGGCACATTCGTTTATGTAAAGTCGTCTTAAAAGAGCTAGAATAGAAATGTTGAGAAGAAGTAATTGCGAAGAATGGCTTCGCTAGCCGCTTAGGGAAGCGGCGCATAGTTAAGGAGAGGTTTTATGGGACGTTTTACAAATCCACGCGATCTGTATTTTGGCGAGGGCGCTCGTCACGAGGTTAAGAACCTCAAGGGTAAGAGGGCAGTTATCGTTTCCGGCGGCAGCTCCATGCGTCGTGGCGGCTTCCTTGATGACATCGAGAATGACCTCAAGTCCGCAGGTTTTGAGGTTGCTCACATTGAGGGTGTCGAGTCCGATCCTTCCGTCGAGACTGTTATGAGCGGTGCTGCTAAGATGAGCGAGTTCCAGCCAGACTGGATCATTGCTATCGGCGGCGGCTCCCCAATCGATGCAGCTAAGGCTATGTGGATTAAGTACGAGTACCCAGAGACCACTTTTGAGGACATGTGCAAGGTCTTTGGTCTTCCTGAGCTCCGCACCAAGGCTCACTTCTGCGCAATTTCTTCTACTTCCGGTACCGCAACTGAGGTAACCGCATTCTCTATCATTACCGATTACCAGAAGGGTGTTAAGTACCCACTGGCTGACTTCCAGATTACCCCTGACGTCGCAATTGTTGACCCTGAGCTCACTTACGGCATGCCTGTTAAGCTTGTTGCTCACACTGGTATGGACGCACTGACCCACGCTATCGAGGCATACGTTTCTACTGTTGCTTCTATGTACACCGACGGCGACGCTCTGCACGCAATCCGCGAGATTGTCGAGTGGCTGCCAAAGTCCTACGCAGGCGACAAAGAGGGACGTCAGCACATGCATGACGCACAGTGCCTTGCTGGTATCGCATTCTCCTCTGGCCTTCTGGGCATCGTTCACTCCATGGCTCACAAGACTGGTGCTGCATTCTCCGGTGGACACATCATCCACGGTTGCGCAAACGCTATGTACCTGGGCAAAGTCATCCAGTTCAACGCTCGCGACGAGCGCGCAAAGACTCGCTATGCATTCATTGCTAAGGAGATCCTGCACCTCGAGGGCAACACTGAGGACGAGCTGGTAGAGGCACTTGTTCAGAAGATTCGCGACATCAACGACGCTCTTAACATCCCACAGGGCATCAAGAACTACGGCGAGGGCGGAACCAAGTCCGAGACCTCCATCATCGACGAGAAGGAGTTCTTCGAGAAGGCTCCAGAGGTTGCTCGCCTTGCTATCGAGGACGCTTGCACCCTCTCCAACCCACGCAAGCCTACCCAGGAGGAGATGGAGCAGCTGCTTAAGTGCGTCTACTTCGACCTTCCTGTCGAGTTCTAAGATCTAGCTTAGACACTTAGCTTCGCTAAAAGCCTGGTAGCGTTCTGCTACCAGGCTTTTTTGTGCGCACCGGCGTGAGCGCAGGCGGACAGGGCGGACGTGTGCGAGGATGTAGGCGCTGCGACGTGCTGGTAACGTGTGCAGGCGTGCGCGGATGGTTGCTGCGACGTGCTGGTAACGTGTGCAGACGTGCGCGGATGGGCATTTCGGTGTCGAAAGTTCCTCGAGTCACCTCCAAGTGGTAAAAAATGCGTTTAGTTGGAGATTTCATTTTTCTGTATACAACGTTTGCCCAGATAAAAGTTTTTGAGGCGGTAAAAAATCGTCTTAGTTGGAAATAAAACGTCTATTTTTCAATTTTCATTTCCAACTAAACGGGTTTTTTACCTTTTTCGGCACATAATTTTGAGCTCAAAAATTACGTATTCATGGAAATGAATTTAATTGCAGAATTATTCAGAATTTTGAAACCAAGCCAGAGAAGTTACATGATGAACTCCCGCAGGGTGCCAAACGACAAATCTTGCACAGATTTCCTGTGTGATTTCAAATCGGTCAGATTACTTGCGCCATTTCCGGGTATGGAATTCATACTTTTTCGCGAAGGAGTGCTATGGATTACTGTCTTTCGTACTTTTCAGCGTTTAATTTATTAATGAGTTCCTCTAGGCTATTTGATTCGTCGTCGGCAGCAAATGCTATGGTCAGAGCGCCACTTGTTCCCGAGTCTACACCTGGAGCGGCCATGGAACGAGAGTTTGCCGTCTACTATGGACACCTGCCGGAAATACAAGGCGTGCGTCTTCACCAGGAGTCTAATGGTAAGGTTGACCTGCTAATTCGTGATGTGAATTCTGCGTCTACAAGAGCAAATGTTGCGCTTCACATCTGTAATACGAACGTTTTACCTTCGTCACTCCTGCCAATAGATACTGACTTAAAAGGATTTGTGACATCTCCAGAATTCACTTATTTGCAGATCGCGTCAAAACTCGATTTCATCGGAACAATTCTTGCAGGTAGTGCGCTGTGTTCTGATTATTTTTTGAACCAAAATGGTCACGGTGGAGTTTCACAACGCCAAAATGGCCCTCTGACAAATCGCGCTGCAATTGCAAAGTTTCTTGCCACACAAGGAAGAAAGCGTGGCATCATTCCAGCTAAACGAGCACTTCAACACATCGTAGAGAAAGCTCGGTCGCCCCGAGAGGCCTCGCTTGCGCTGCTATTGTGCCTCCCGTATAACCTTGGTGGCTTTAACCTAGGAACCGTTGAGCTCAACAAGCCTATTGAGCTGGAAAATCGATATGGCGAGAAAATCACTCGAATTCCTGACCTAACCATTCAGCTCAAGGACAAGAGGCAGAAGCGGGCTACAGTGTTGCTAGATTATGACCCTCGGTAACGCATTCTGGCAATCAAAAAATCACGCGAGACCTGGACAGGGAAAACGAGCTGGTAACGGGCGTTCAGTGTCCGCATTTTTCGGTATCTGGCGAGATGCTTAAAAGCTTTGAAAGCGTTCAGGGCTTGGTCCGCCAGATTCGCGAATCTACTGGAATAACTGCACGTGACACGACTATGTCAGATCTTGAAGAGCGACAGCGGGAGCTCTGGACACGGCTATTCAAATCCAGGTAGCAAAACCAGCTGCCACGTCTTTTATGCACCGTTTGCCGTACAATAGAGGGGCACAAACCGCTCATAATCGCACAGCCAGAAGGAGAAAATCGTGGAAGTTAACGGCCTTATCGACCATACAAATTTGAAGCAAAACGCAACCGCTGAAGACATCAAGAAACTTTGCGCCGAGGCAAAGCAGTACAAGTTTGCAACTGTCGCCATCAATTCTTGCTGGGTTTCCCTGGCTCACGCCGAGCTCGAGGGCTCTGGAGTTGGCATTACTTCCTGCATCGGTTTCCCTCTGGGTGCCGCTTCAACTGCAGCTAAGGTCGCCGAGGCCAAGCAGAGCGTTGCCGACGGCACTACCGAGATTGACATGGTCATCAACGGTGGCCACCTGGTCGCTGGCGACGACGACTACGTTATCGCTGATATCAAGGCTGTCGTTGAGGCCGCTGGTTCCGTGCCCGTTAAGGTAATCCTGGAGTGCTGCCTGCTTGATGACGAGCAAATCGTTCGTGCTTGCAAAGATTGCATGGCCGCTGGAGCCGCGTTTGTTAAGACAAGCACTGGCTTCAGCACCGGCGGCGCAACTGTTCACGACGTTGCTCTGATGAAGCAGACTGTCGGCGACACTTGCAAGGTTAAGGCTGCTGGCGGCATCCACAATAAGGCTGACGCTGAGGCAATGGTTGCGGCTGGCGCAGATCGCCTGGGCTGCTCCAGCGGAATCGCTATCGTCACCGAGTAGCTCGCTGATCAGGAGCTTGCCGTACCGACACTTCACTGATAAGTAAATGAAAACGACCTCGTAGCATGTGCTGCGAGGTCGTTAATTGTTGCAGTGAAAAGGGCACAAAAACTGGCGAGAAACCCGTGTAAGCTGCAGTAACAATCGTGGCGAGAAACCCGCCGGAGCGGCGAGTCGTATCGCGCACCCGCCGTGGCAACTAGCTGACGACAACCTCGCCAAAGCCCAGCTTACGGGCCTGCGACTCAATCGCCTGCATGCGCTCATCGCTTGGAGAAGGGGAGTTCTCCATCGGACCGCGGACGCCAAAGTGCCTGAACTTCATAAGGCGAATGCGCGTCTGACCAACCTTCTCGCCAAGGGTTGTGGCAATGCCGTCAACTGCGGCTTCAGCATCGTTCCAGCCCTCGGTAACGATGACGCGGACCTCTTCGAGCTTGTTTTGCTCGGCCAAAAACGCAAGGTTTTTGCGGACTGTGACGCCATTTTCTCCGGTCAGGTGCTCAAACCACTGATCATCCCAAGCCTTAACGTCAAGCATGACGCCGCTTGAGAGATTCAGCAGATCGCGGTACTCGGTGAAGTCGATGGTGCCGTTTGAGTCGATGAGGCAGTTCAGACCAGCGGCATTGCAGTAGGTGAAGAGCTCGTAGAGGAAGTCGGGACGGAGCATGCATTCGCCGCCTGAAGTGGTGATTCCGCGGATGAACGGCATGTTAGAAATGCAGCGGTCGGCCACCTCTCTTGCGCTGAGCAACTCAATCTTTGGCGTGGATTTATGCTGGCAAACCTTGATGCAGTTGTCGCAGTTGATGCAAATGGAGTTGTCCCACACAACCTTGCCGTCAGCCACGGACAGGGCGTGAGCTGGGCATGGCTTGACGCATGCCTGGCAGGAGATGCATTCCACCTGGGTCTCGGGGTTGTGGCAGTAGGCGCAGCGAATGTTGCAGCCCTGCAGGAAGACGGCGGTTCGGCTTCCTGGGCCATCTACCAGCGAGAAGGGAATGATCTTGTTGACAGGAGCAACACACCCAGTTGGATGTGTTGCTCCTGAATCGGTTGCCGGGACGCTTGCGGTTGCGGGACGCGCCGCTTCGCCGCGCGTTGCTCCCAAAGTTGTTTCTGTTGCAGTGAAGGTCACGATTGCGCAGCTCTTCTCGCTAGTCGCTCATGCGAACCTTGCGCTCGCCAAGGTGGTTGGCGGTGAAGTTGCCCAGGCCGTCGTGAGCGGTGTCCTGAAGGACAACGTCGCCGGACTGGAATTTCTTCATCTCAGAGCGCTTAGCTAGGAAGCCGGTGATGCGGACCAGGTCACCCTCGGAGCTGTAGAACGAGAGATACTTGTCATCGATGGAGAATGCGGCCTTGACCACGTCAACGACAGCGTCTGGATTGCGCTCAGCAGTTGGCTCAGCTGGGAAAATGTCGGAAACGCCACTGTTGAAGAAGCGGTGCATGCGAGCGCTGTGGCGAATGTGGTCGTAGAGGTTTGCAGGCTCGTCGCCAACCTTGATGCGGACACCTGGGGTAACGCCCTGCTGGTCGGAGAAGCCAGCCTGTGCGTGCAGGGTGAAGCGACCGCCAAAGACCTCGGAGTAGACGGCGTCAAAGCTGTTGACCTGGTCAGCAATCTTGACCATGATCTGATCAGCCAGCTCGTTGGCCTCGTCGTCCTTGCCGTAGGTATGGCTGCTGTCAAGATGCAGCAGCTCAGCGACGCACTCGCTCATGCCGGCAACGCCAAACATGCCGCAGAAGCGCTCGCGAGAAATGAGACCTTCCTGAGCCAGGAAGCTGGTCTCAAAGAAGTTGGAATCCTCAACCATAAAGCGGACGCGCTCGTTCATGAAGTTCAGAACCTCGCCGGTTGCGGTTGGCAGCAGGTTGTTCATGAAGTCGTCAACGTTGGTTGCAAGTTTTGCAAGGCCAGGGAGAAGTACGCGGCTCAAAGTGTAAGCGCCGCCGCCCATAGGAAGGACGTTATAGCAGCTTACAACGGTGTACTCGCCAGGGTAGGTCTCTTTGTGGATGCGGTGGTTAGCAAAAGCAGGGTTGGAGCAGACCATGGTGGTCTTGACTGCCAGGCGCATGAACTCGTCAGATGTGATCTCTGGATCGTACTTGAGGGTGAAGTTTGGAACTGCGTTCATGAGCTCGCGGTCAACCTCAAGCAGCAGTCTACCTGCGCGAGTGTCCTCTGGACCAATGTTTGCGTGGCAATAACCACTAGCAACAGTGCGGTCGATGTGGTTCAGGAAGCGGCGCAGACGAGGCTTAATCTCAGCGTCAGTCATACCCTCCAGGAACGGATCAATAATCTTGTCCAACTGGCCAACGTATACAGGACGGCTGGTGACGGAAGGAACATTGTCGTAGAGAGCGGCAAGGCCCCAGAGTAGGTCATCAAGGGTCTCTGGCTTGTCAAAGCGCAAAAACTTGGAGCCGTTCTGAGCAAACACCTGATAGTCAGGGCAGATGTAGCGAGGACGGTAAGGAGCGTTGCCCTCACACATGTCGTCAAGAGCGTGAGCTGCAAAAAGACGGTCAAACTCAGCGGTGGTCTTGATAGGGTGCTCGGAGTTCTCGGCAGCCTGAGCCAGGTGCAGAACCTTCTGCTTGTACGAGAGGTTGTCGGAAGTGATGATGTCCATGAACTCGCTCATTAGTGCTCCTTACGTTGGTCGTGCGGTAACGGTTGTATGATTGCGACGGGTACGTCGGTCGTTCCAAGTTATGGTGCACCGCATTGCGCGGCGCGCTGCCTGGGGCGAGAAGAACGGTCTTGCCCAAGCGTTGTGCCAGGTACAGAGGTTAGTCCAGAAGGTGGGATTCTCCCTCGTGTTTCATTGCGTCGTCGAGGCGCTGGAACTGCCTCTCGGTAATAACAATCTTGCCGTGCTGAACAGAAACCATGCCCCTTTCCTTAAGCTCGTCGATGCCGCGGGCAACAGTTTTTGTGCTGGTACCAATCTTGTCTGCCAACTCTTGCCTGGTCAGACGCACCGTAAACGGCCACTCAACAACGCCGCGGTGAATCTGATCGCGCGTCAGCTCGCTTAGCATGTACATCAGGCGCTTGGTTCCGCTCCAGGTCAGCAGGCTGCGCTCGTAGCCAGACTGACGTGTCAGATTCTTGATAATCCAGCGCGAGCGGGTGAGAAGTGCCTCAGGGTCCGAACGAATCCACTGCAGGTAGTCCTCGCGTGGAACCGAAATAAACTCGCAGCCGGAAGTTGCGGTGAGCGATCCCAGGTAAAACGGGCTCTCGCTGATAACTTCCATCTCACCAAAAGCAACGGGCGCACGATACTCGTCAATAACATACGTGCTACCTGCGGAATTATGCGACGTGGTGCGCACGGTACCGCGGCACAGAATGTACACGTTATCAACGCGGTCCAGCATGTGGACAAGGGTCTGTCCGGAATTAAGACGAATCTGCCTACAATGAGAAAGACGATTAGCGGGAACGCGAGAAGCCCATTTGATGATCTTCTTCCGAACATCAGAATCAAGACTGTCAAGGTAGGTTAGAACGTTCACACGAGACCTCGCTGTTCTTGCTTCGTGAGTCCTCATTACAGGACAGTTTTGGCTTAAGTTTGAGTAATTGTACCTGCTCCCTAAAATAAAAATAAGGACTTTTGTCCACTTTTTGAGATAATTTTCTTGAACGGTATTGGCTGCGATTAGGTTGCGATTAGGTTGCGGCCAACCAGTGGCCAACCAGCGGTCAGCCCACGGTCAAGCTGCCGCAAGATAGAAAAAGCCCCCACGTCAAATGAACTGCCTCCCATTTCTTGGACACGAGAAATGGGAGTCAGTTCAAAACACACCTAAGTCGGATAATCTGTTAAAAAGACGTATACATGACGCTGAAAATACCCCAATCATGCAGATTATCGTCATTAGGTGTGTAAAATGCCCGCAATTGAGCAGAATATCCGACTTAGGTGTGTTCCGTAGATACAGAATTTATCGATAGTTAAATTTCTTATATAAGTCTATTCATTTTCTAGCATATTAGATGAAGTTTATGCATAGAGATGCATATCAGGTAGTGCGACCGCCTAGCTGCCTGGCTATCTTGATTAGGAACATGTCGATTCTTCAGCAAAACCTACCAAAGATGCGCTATTTTGTGCGCCAGGCCTAAAAGCCAACGCTAACACGCTACAGAATCATAATCACCCGCATGTGAACTGCCTCCCATTTCTTATGTCCAAGAAATGAGAGGCAGTTCAAAATGACGTAGGGGCCAAAAGAAATGCGATGTTTACGCGGTGCTTGCACGTGTACTTACGTGGTGCTCACGCAGCGCGTGCGAGTACTTACTTGCGGTTGCAAACCTCTGCAGCAACCTTTGCACCAAGAGCAACGTTGTTGAAGACCAGCTGGATGTTGGACTCAAGGGAGTTGTTGCCAGTAATCTCAGCAACCTTTGCCAGCAGGAATGGTGTGGACTCCTTGCCGTGGATGCCGTTTGCCTCTGCCTCTGCAAGGGCCTTCTCGATAGCTGCGTCGATGGTGTCCTTATCCATTGCGTACTGCTCAGGAATTGGGTTGGTAACCAGAAGACCGCTGTTCATACCAATCTGCTGCTGGGTAGTGAAGATCTCTGCCAGCTCAGCAGGGGAGTCAACGCGGTAGTCAACGCTAAAGCCACTCTTACGAGTGTAGAACGCAGGAAGCTCCTCGGTCTGGTAACCAAGTACAGGAACGCCCTTAGTCTCCAGGTACTCAAGGGTAAGGCCAAGGTCAAGAATGGACTTTGCACCAGCGCAAATGACCATAACAGGAGTCTGTGCAAGCTCCTCAAGGTCAGCGGAGATGTCCATGGTGGTCTCAGCGCCACGGTGAACGCCACCGATGCCACCGGTTGCAAAGACGTCAATGCCTGCCATGTGAGCAATCATCATGGTAGTAGTGACGGTAGTTGCGCCGTCCTTCTTCTCAGCAATGATAACAGGGAGGTCGCGGCGGCTAACCTTAGCAACCTCGCGGCCCTTCTTGCCCAGGTAATCAATCTCGTCAGCGGAAAGGCCGGCACGCATCTGGCCGTTAATAATTGCAATAGTTGCAGGAATTGCACCGTTGTCGCGGATGATCTGCTCAACCTTCAGAGCGGTCTCGACGTTCTGTGGGTAAGGCATACCGTGAGAAATGATGGTGGACTCCAGAGCTACAACAGGCTTGTTCTGCTCAAGAGCCTCTTTGACCTCGTCAGATACAACGAGAAAATCCTTCAGGTTAGACATATATACTCCAATCGTAAACGACTAATGGAACCGAAAGTAGTGTCGTGCAGACGTACTGTGCCGTGCAGACGTGCAGTGCCGTGCAGACGCGCTAAATACCTGCGCGCTTGATGACCTCTTCAACGTTGAGTTCACCGTTGATGGTGTCCTCACCCTCAATGGCCATGCTGGAAGCAGCCATGCCTATCAGGCCGGTCTGCTCAAGCGTCATGCCCTGAGTATACGCCCAGGTAATTCCTGCCATCATGGCATCGCCCGCACCGGTCATGTTGACCAGCTTTGCAGGAAGCAGTGGCAAGCGGACGGTCTTCTCGTGATCAGCACAGAGAAGGCCCTTCTCGCTAAGGGAGATAAACACGCGCTTGAGGCCTGTTGCAAGTAGCTCGTGAGCCGCGGCTTCAAGGGAGGCGTTGTCAGTAATCTTAATGCCTGAAAGTGCTTCAGCCTCAAGGTGATTGGGTTTGAGCGTGTGAATCTTGCCCAGGACCTTCTTGAGCTTCTGCGCCTTGATGGAAGAAACGGGATCGCAGAAGATAGGGCAGGTCACGTTCTTGGCAATGAACTCGATGGTCTGCTGAGGCAGGTTGGTATCAATCACGCAAGCTGCGGCGTGCTGGATAACATCCAGGCGCTCCTCGATGCGCTCAGGGGTGACATACTCGTAAATCTGCATGTCATTGATGGCTTCCTGCATCTCACCGTGTTCGTCCATAATGAAGAGGTAGGTGGAAGTGGAAGCGCCCGGCACGGTAATGGAAGCATCGATGTCAATACCGCAGTCCAGGCAGCCCTCTTTGAGCTCGCGCGCACGATAGTCCTCGCCAAAAGCGGTGAGCAGACGAACGTCACTCTCGAGAAGGGCCAGGTTGTGGGCAACATTTCTGCCAACGCCACCAAAAGACATGGTGACCTTGCCAGGGTTTGAATCTCCCGCCACAAGGGAAGTGTCTGGGCGGCCAGCAATATCCATGTTGGCAGCGCCAATCACAATAAAGTAGGGACGCTCGCTCAAGATGTAGCGGCGGCCCAAAATTGCGCCCTTTGCAGTAAGATTGGAGATGTGAACCGAAACAGAAGAACGCGAGATACCTGCACGCTCTGCAATTTCCTTCTGAGTAATGGAAGGCTGCTCTTTAATCCAGTTGAAAATCATCTGTTCTCGATTGGTGAGCATCAGGCCTCCTAGCAGCAAAAATAGAATCCGACTAAACAGGTGCTTATATAAAACTTCTAAACAGGTGCTTATCTTATTTAAGCTAGTGCTTAAATCTTGCTTTGGACAACGATAAGACAGCAGCTAGAGTCTGTAAAGAATGAATTCATTAAATTTTTCCCTGGTGAGCTCAACGATTTTCTCGCCACATTGGGTTTACCTGCTTAATTTTTCTAAGCATTTGCTGCGTACCGTTTACAGAATTTTAGTATCTGCAAACGGTTGTATCGTGAAAATCTCTCTAAATTGGGCGTCGGCGTTATGCAACTGTAATAATATATTTAATGAATAGTAATGACTCGTCCACATAAGTTAGTTCGCGCATGTATCGTGCGCAAATGCTTGTTTCGGGCGTTTTAGGAGGTAGCATGCCTAAACGTGTTTTTGTAGTTGTTCTTGATAGTTTTGGCATCGGCGAAGAGCCTGATGCAGCGGCATATGGAGATGAGGGTAGTAATACCCTTTGTGCATGCGCAACAAGTGGCGTTCTTAAGATCCCAAATATGACAAAGCTGGGCCTTCTTAATATTGATGGCGCGCTTGATACCGTGTACGACGTTGATCTGAAGCCAATTGAGTCTCCTGAAGGCGCATACGCTCGCATGCAGGAGAAATCCGCTGGTAAAGACACTACGGTTGGTCACTGGGAGATGGCAGGCGTCATTTCTCCAAAGAAGTTCCCAACCTATCCTGATGGTTTTCCACAGGAGGTTATTGAGGAGTTTGAGCAGAAGACGGGCCGCAAGGTTCTCTGCAATAAGCCTTACTCCGGAACTGATGTTATTAGAGACTTTGGTAAAGAGCACGTAGAGACTGGTGCTCTGATTGTCTATACCTCAGCAGATTCTGTTTTCCAGATTGCTGCGCATGAGGACGTGGTAAGTCCCGAGAAACTCTATGAGTATTGCCGCATTGCGCGCGAGATTCTGCAGGGTGAGCACGGTGTTGCTCGCGTTATTGCTCGTCCTTTTGAGGGGGAGTGGCCATACCAGCGCACTTCTCGCCGTCATGACTTCTCGCTTGAGCCAACAGGTCCAACTATGCTTGACCGCCTTAAAGAGAACGGCTTTGACGTTCTTTCTATTGGCAAGATTTATGACATCTTTGCTCACCGTGGCATGACTGAGTTTGAGTTTACTACCTGCAATGCAGACGGAATTCAGAAGACTATTGAGGCTACCAGCAAAGACTTCAACGGTCTGTGCTTCACCAACCTTGTTGATACCGACATGATTTACGGTCACCGCAATGATCCTGTGGGATACTCCAACGCTCTTTCTTATTTTGACGAGCGCATTCCTCAAATTATTGAGGGCCTTCGTGAGGATGACCTGTTCATTATTACCGCAGATCATGGCTGTGACCCGGTAACACCATCTACTGATCACTCTCGTGAGTACGTGCCACTGCTTATCACGGGTCCAAAGGTCAAGCCAAACACCAACCTTGGTACAACCGCCACATTTGCCGATATGGCCGAGACAATCCTTGATTATTTTGGCGTTGAGCAACTTGGTGTTGGAACTTCTCACCTGTCAGAGATTCTTAAGGAGAACTAATGGCTACTACCCCAACTCCCCATAACGCTGCTGTTGAGGGCCAGATTGCTAAGACCGTCCTCATGCCAGGCGATCCTCTGCGCGCAAAACTTCTTGCAGACACGTATCTGGAGAACGTTGAGCAGTTCAACACCGTTCGCAATATGTTTGGCTACACCGGCACCTACAAGGGACAGCCAGTCTCCGTTATGGGTTCTGGTATGGGTATGCCTTCCATTGGTATTTATTCTTACGAGCTCTTTAATTTCTATGGAGTTGACAATATTCTCCGCATTGGTAGCGCTGGCGGCCTTGCTCCTGAGGTAAAGCTTAGAGACATTGTTATTGGCATGTCTTCCAGCACTGATTCTAATTATCCATCACAGTACGGAATGCCTGGAACCATTGCACCTACCGCAGACTTTGGCCTGTTGAGCAAGGCTGTTGCTGGTGCAGAAAAGCTGGGTTATCCCGTTCGCGTTGGTAATATCCTGGCAAGCGACGTGTTCTATACCGTAGACAACTCGCTTACCAAATGGGCAAGCATGGATGTTCTTGCCGTTGAGATGGAATCGGCAGCCCTGTATCTCAACGCCATGTACGCTCATAAGCATGCGCTTACGCTGCTAACTATCTCTGATTTGCCTCTTACAGGAGAAGCACTTACTGCTGAAGAGCGTCAGACTAGTTTTACGCAGATGATGGAGGTTGCTCTTTCTGTTGTTGCTTAAGGCATTTGTTGCGTAAAGCATCGCAGATAGGCAGTTTGCCATTGCTGTTTGTTTTGGAACCATGCGGATTTTCCGCTTAAGTTAGGGGAGTTTGGTCAACTTCTCATAAAGATCCAGCGTACAAGCTGGACGTTCCCGCCACATGAGGTAAGGAGAGCACGGAATGAACAAGAACGTTTCTCGTCGTAGTTTTGTGACCGGCGCAACCGGCGTTGGCGCATTTGCAGCACTTGCAGGTCTTGCAGGCTGCAACCAGAAGAAGGACGATGGTGGCCAGAAGGCATCAGGTGAGAAGAAAAAGAAGCTCACCATGGTTACCGATACCGGCGGTGTCAATGACCAGTCCTTTAACCAGTCCGCTTGGGAGGGCATGACCGAGCTTAAGGACAAGAACGGCTGGGATGTCAGCTACCTTGAGTCCAAGCAGGATTCCGATTACGCAACCAACCTTGATAAGGCTGTTGACGCTGAGTCCGACCTTGTTTGGGGCGTTGGCTTTGCTATGGCAGACGCAACTCTTAAGGCTGCTAAGGACAATCCAAACACCCAGTTTGCTATCATCGACAACGGCAACGATTCTCAGGTTTCTAACTTCACGGGCGTTATGTTCCGCGCTCAGGAGCCTTCCTTTGTTGTTGGCTACATTGCTGCTCGCACCACAAAGACTGGCAAGGTTGGCTTTGTTGGCGGCATTTCTTCCGCACTTATCGACCAGTTTGAGTATGGTTACCGCGGCGGTGTTGCTTATGCAAACAAGGAGAAGGGCACCAACGTTGAGATTTCTGCACAGTATGCAGAGTCCTTCTCTGACGCAGCAAAGGGCAAGGCTATTGCTAACTCCATGTACTCCGATGGTTGCGACATTGTCTTCCACGCTGCTGGTGGTGTAGGAACTGGCGTTATTGAGGCAGCTAAGGACGCAAACAAGCTTGCTATCGGCGTTGACCGTGACCAGGCATATCTTGCTCCAGAGAACGTTCTGACCTCCGCTCTTAAGCGCGTTAACGTTGCTATTGTTGAGATTTCCGAGAAGATCCTGAAGGACGGCCAGAAGGGTGGCACCACCATTTCCCTGGGCGCTTCCGAGGACGCTGTCGGAATTTCTGAGGAGCACCACCTCATGGGCGAGGACACCTACAAGGCTGCTACTGATCTTCTTGACAAGATTAAGGCTGGCTCTGTTGTTCCTCCTACAAACAAGGATGAGTTGGACAAATACGTTAAGTCTTTGAGCTAAGCTCTGACTTAGTTTTTTGAGCCCTGGGGTTTCTCGCCAGATGGTTTTGCCGTCTGACAGGCCCAAAAGGCTGATGAGTTTGGATTTGCTGGTGAGGGGTGCTCTTTGGCACTCCTCACCTCTCGCAAGTGTGTAAAGGAGGTGGCTCGTGGAAGTCAGTTCGGATTACGCTGTTCAGATGCATGGCATTACCAAAGTTTTTGGATCGTTTAAAGCTCTTGACGCCGTAGACCTTAACGTGCGCAAGCAAACTGTCCACGCCATTTTAGGAGAGAACGGCGCAGGTAAAAGTACGCTCATGAACGTACTGTATGGCCTGTATTCTGCTGATGAGGGCGAGGTTTACCTCAACGGAGAGCGTGTATCCATTTCTGGCCCAACCGATGCTATCGCTCACGGTATTGGTATGGTTCACCAGCACTTTATGCTGGTCGAGAACTTTACTGTTACAGAAAATATTGTTTTGGGCAACGAGGTCACTAAGGCTGGTGGCGTCCTTGATCCAAAGCGAGCTCGTGAGAAGGTCCTGGAGATTGTTGAGGAATACGGCTTTGACGTAGACCCTGACGCCAAGATTGAAGACATTTCTGTTGGTATGCAGCAGCGTGTTGAGATTTTGAAGGCCCTGTATCGCGGTGCTGATACGCTGATTCTTGATGAGCCTACGGCAGTTCTTACACCGCAGGAGATTGAGAAGCTTATTCAGATCATGCATGACCTGGTAAGCAAAGGTAAAACCATCATTGTTATTACTCACAAGCTTAAAGAGATTATGTCTTCTGCTGACGAGTGCACCATTATTCGTCGCGGCAAGTACATGAGCACCGTTGATGTCTCCAAGACATCCGAGACCGAGCTTGCAACACTTATGGTGGGTAGAAACGTTAACCTGCATGTAGAAAAGAAGCCAGCAACTCCTGGCGAGGTTGTTCTCTCTATTAAGGACCTCCACGTCAAGGACGAGCGCGGCATTGAGCAGGTAAACGGCTTTAATTTGGATATTCGTGCCGGCGAGATTGTTGGTCTTGCAGGCATTGACGGCAACGGCCAGAAAGAACTTGCCGATGCCATAAACGCACTGGTCAAGCCTGAGTCGGGCACCATTTCTGTCAAGGGTGAAGAGATTCAGGGCACAACCCCAAAGACGGTTATTGACCACGCAGTTGCAACTATTCCTTCTGACCGTCATCGTTGGGGCCTGGTTCTGCCCTTTACGGTTGCCGAGAACATGGTGCTTGAGCGCCACAACGAGGAGACCTTTGGTAAGGGCATTGCACTTGACCTGGCAAAGATCAAAGAATTCTCTCAGAAGCTGATTGACGAGTTTGATATTCGTCCTGCAGAGTGCGCAGACCATCAGGCAGTGGGACTTTCCGGTGGCAATCAGCAGAAAGTTATTATTGCCCGTGAGGTCTCTTCCAACCCAGACGTTCTTATCGCCATCCAGCCAACTCGTGGCCTTGATGTTGGTGCTATTGAGTTTGTTCACAAAGCGCTTATTCGCGAGAGGGACCGTGGAGCAGCAATTTTGCTGATTTCCTTTGAGCTGGACGAGATTATGGACGTTGCCGATAAGATGGCAATTATTTACGCCGGCAAGAATGTTGGCGAGTTTGACCAAGGTACTATCACTGAAGAGCAGGCTGGCCTGCTGATGGCAGGAGGTGACGCCGAGTGAGTACGCTTACAAAGATAATGAGAAAGCCAATTACGTCAGCAATTGTTGCTATTTTTGTTGGCCTGTTGGTTGCTTCTATTATTTTGGTTGTTGCAGGTTATGACCCTATCAGCTCGTTTGAGGCTCTTATTGGCGGCATGGTAGGTAAGCCAAAATACATTTCTAACGTCATTATTAAGGCAACACCTCTGCTCTTTACGGGTATTGCCGTTGCCTTTGCATTCCGCGTTGGCCTCTTTAACATTGGTGCTGAGGGTCAGTACATTGTTGGTACTATCCTGGCTGTTATTGTTGGCTACAGCCTTGACCTTCCTCCTGTACTGCAGATTCCTGTAGTTGTTTTGGTGGGTACCGCAGGCGGAGCAGGTATTGGCGCCATTATTGGATGGCTTAAAGCCCAGTTTGGCATCAACGAGGTCATTACCAGCATTATGTTTAACTGGATTAGCCTCTACCTCTGCAACTTTGTGGTTTCTCTTCCACAGTTCCACCAGCCAAACTCGACATCTTCGTACTCTATTAACGAGTCCGGCTACACCACCCTGTTCTATGGCATGAAGAATTCCGAGGATGGCGCTGAGGCAATTCGCAATATCCCTGTTATTGGTGACGCTATTATGCGTACCGACGTAAACATTGGTATTTTTGTTGCTATTTTCGCAGCTATCTTCATTGGTTGGCTGCTTATGCGCACCAAGGTTGGTTATGAGATGCGCGCTGTTGGTTTTAACCGCGATGCTGCTCAGTTTACCGGCATCAACGTTAAGAAGAACCTCACACTTTGCATGGCTATTTCTGGTGCACTCTGCGGACTTGCAGGCGCTCTGACTATCACCGGTATTGCTCCTCACAGTATTGCAACGCTGGCAGCATTTGAGAACAACGGCTTTAACGGCCTGTCCGTTGCGTTTATCGCCAACTGCAATCCTGTGGCATGTATTCCTGCATCCTTCCTGTTTGCTGGTCTTCTTTATGGTGGCCAGACTGTTCAGCAGGTTGTTGGTGCACCTTCCGAGATCATCAACATTGTTATTGGTACCATCGTGTTCTTCATGGCTCTGGGCGGCGTTATTCCAATGCTTGCCGACCGTCTTGATCACAAGCGTGCCCAGAAGGCTAAGGAAGAAGAGGCAAAGCTTGCTGCTCAAGTGAGTGATGCGTCCGACCCATCTCAGGAGGAGGCAAACAATGCTCACTAACCTGATTCTTCTTGTTTCCGTTACCCTCATGTACTCGACACCTCTTATTTTTGGTGCTCTGGGCGGCGTTGTCTCCGAGCGCTCTGGTGTTGTCAATATTGGTATTGAGGGCATGATGGGCGTTGGTGCTTTTGCAGGTGTTGCAGGCAGCTACCTCACCGGAAACCCTTGGATTGGCTTCCTTTGTGCAGGTATTGCAGGCGGCCTGATTGCACTGCTGCATGCTATGGCATCCATTACGTTTAACGCTGACCAGACCGTCTCAGGTGTTGCTATTAACTTGCTGGCACCTGGTATTGCACTGTTTGCTTGCCGTCTTTTGTTTGATGGTGCTGCAATGTCTCCAGCTGTCAACAAGCTGCCAAAGCTCTTTGGCGAGGGCGCCTTTAACGACACTCCTTATTCCAGCTTGAACGTAGACATTACCGTGGTCCTTGCACTTTTGACCGCCCTTCTCGTCTGGTTTGTGCTCTATCGCACCAAGTGGGGCCTGCGTATTCGCTCCGTTGGCGAGCACCCACACGCCTCCGAGACACTGGGCATTAGCGTTCGTAAGACTCGCTATCTCTGCGTTATTGTTTCTGGTGTGCTTGCAGGATTTGGCGGTGCTTCCGTAACGCTGGCAATTATTTCCCAGTTTACTCAGACGGCTATTTCTGGTCAGGGCTTTATTGCACTGGCTGCGGTTATCTTTGGTAAGTGGAAGCCTCTGAACACCTACGCAGCTTGCCTGCTCTTTGGCTTTACTCAGGCGCTTGCAATTCTTCTTGGCGGCGGCGCAACTCCAATCCCAAGCCAAATCATTGCAATGCTTCCTTACTTCATCACCATCATTACGCTGGTCCTCTTTGTTGGTAAGTCCGTTGCGCCTAAGGCAGACGGCGTGCCATACATCAAGGGAAGCCGCGCATAATGGCCGGGGTAGAGGGTACTTGCCACGTTTCTAACGAGGCTCTTGTTCAGCTTGCCATTGAGGCGCGCAATCACGCCTATGTACCGTACTCTCACTATGCTGTTGGAGCTGCACTTTTGTGCTCCGACGGCACGGTGTACGGCGGTGCCAACTTAGAAAACGCTGCGTACACGCCTTCCAACTGCGCTGAACGCACGGCGTTTTTCCGCGCGGTGTTTGAGGGTCGCAGGGATTTTGTGGCCATTGCGGTTGTTGGTGGCCCTGAGGGAGAAGCTCCAACAGCTTGGTGCACTCCTTGTGGTGTATGCAGGCAGGTTATTCGCGAGTGGTGCGATCCTGCAACGTTCCGTATTGTGCTGGGCAAGGCAGATGCAGCTCCTCGTGAGTATCTGCTCCAGGACATCTTGCCTATGGGATTTGGTCCCGAGGATCTGGGCGAGTCTAGCCCTGCCGGTGCATCGTGCGACGACGCCGTGAAGGGCGCCGGTAACGGCCACGAGCACGGCGCGGGTGAGCACGGCACGGGCGGCCACGGCCACGGTTGTGGCTGCGGGTGCGGCGAGCACGGCGCGAGCAACCAGTAAGCTGCGGCATCAAGCAGCCTGCGCTTTCGGGTGCAGATAACCTGGTAGGTTGCATGAAATTGCGAGCCGGTAGAGTTTCTCGCTACCGGCTCTTTTACTAGAGAGTTAGCGCGCCGGCAACGGGCGCGAAAGCGGCGCCGCGAACGGCAACGGACGCGAAAGTGGAAAGAGGTTCAACTATGCGCATGTACGACGTGATTGAGAAGAAGCGCGACGGCGGCGAGCTTACCGACGCCGAGATTGATTACTTTGTCTCGGGCTATGTAGCTGGGGATATTCCCGATTATCAGGCCTCCGCACTTGCGATGGCCATTTTCTACAAGGGCATGACCGCGCACGAGACAGCTCACCTGACCATGGCGATGGCCGAGTCCGGCGACATGATGGACCTCTCGGCAATCCCTGGTATCAAGGTGGACAAGCACTCTACCGGCGGCGTTGGCGATAAAACCACGCTGGTAGTGGCTCCAATTGTTGCATCTCTGGGCGTCAAGGTTGCTAAGATGAGCGGTCGTGGCCTGGGCCACACGGGCGGCACGCTGGACAAACTCGAGGCAATCCCAGGACTTTCCATTGAGATTTCCGAGCCTGACTTCTTCAAGCAGGTTTCCGAGATTGGCGTTGCCGTTGCAGGTCAGACGGGCAATCTTGTCCCCGCGGACAAGAAGCTCTACGCGCTGCGCGACGTTACCGCAACGGTTGACTCGGTGCCTCTGATTGCGTCGAGCATTATGAGCAAGAAGATTGCTTCCGGCTCCGACTGCATTTTGCTGGACGTCAAGTGTGGCTCCGGCGCCTTCATGAAGGATGTTGACTCTGCAATTGAGCTGGCAGATGCCATGGTTTCTATCGGCGAGCACGTCGGCCGCACCACCGCGGCTCTGATTACCGGCATGGACCGTCCTCTTGGCAAAAACGTGGGCAACTCCCTCGAGGTCATCGAGGCAGTGGCCACGCTTAAGGGTGAGGGTCCTGAGGATCTGACCGATGTCTGCGTTGAACTTGCTGCAAACATGCTTAACCTCGCAGGTAAGGGAAGTGTTGAGGACTGCCGCAAGCTGGCTCGTCAGCAGATTGCAAACGGCGAGGGCTTGGCTAAGCTTGCCCAGATGGTCAAGGCTCAGGGCGGCACCGACGAGGTCATCTTTGACACCACCAAGTTTGAGGCTGCGCCATTCCGCCGCGACATTGTGGCCGAGACCAGCGGATATATCACTTCCATGAACGCTGAGCTGGTAGGTATTTCCTCTGTTGCTCTGGGCGCCGGTCGCGAGAAGAAGGGCGATCCAATTGATCCAGCAGCTGGCATTATCCTTGAGCACAAGACCGGCGATTATGTCGAGAAGGGCGATGTTATTGCAACGCTTCTGACCGGCGACGAAAGCCGTCTTGATGAGGGCGAGCGCATCTTCCGCGAGGCTCTGGTCTTTGGCGAGAACGCTCCCGAGCTGGAACCGCTGTTCTTCGCGCGCGTCTCCAAGGACGGCGTCGAGCACTTCGCGTAAGCGCAGGTCGCGGGCTGGCACGGCAAGCGTGTAGCCGCGGGTGCGAGCGGCTGCGGGCTGGAAGCTCCACATAACATGCAGGTCAGACCGGTGTTCACGCAGGTGGACGCTGGTTTTTGTGTGGTAACAGCGTCGTGTGCAGATAAACTTGCAGGTCAAGTGCGCGAAGCGCCGGCGGGGAGTGCACGGGGTTTCTCGCCAGGCACTGCTGCAGACAGTTTGCGGTCTTCGAGCCTGAAAAATGCATGAAGTCTGAGTAAATTTACTCAGACTTGGCGAGAAAAACCGGCAAATAGCTCAGACATGGTGCGCTTTTCCGGCAAATCATTCAGACATGACGAGAAAATCAGGCTCCATGGAAGGGTGAGCTCGGACACGCTTTAAACCCCGCCTGAAAAGTGCAAAGAATCTGTATTTGAGCCACTGATTCTTTGATGAAATCAGGCAGAATCCACCGATTCTTTAACGTTCTCAGGCAAAATTTACAGATTCTTTGCAGAAATCAGGCGCGCTAGCAGGACAAGATAGAAAACTTAGTCGACAGAACAAATCTGGCGAGAAAATCGGTCTTCTCGAGGTTGCAGTTATTGCACAGAGTGTGTAATAATACTCAGTATGTGCAATAAGTACGGTGTTGTTGTGCTGCCGCGCCCGCCGCGCCCGTCGCGCCTGCCGCGCCCGTCGCGCCTGCCGCGCCACCCGCGCCAACCGCGCCGCACGCACGTACCCGCGCACCCAGTACGTACCTGCAAACCAGGAGAGGCTTCAGAACGTATGACAGAAACATTGTCTGTGCCTGCTGTTTTTTCAGCTTGCAAGCTTGATCGACGCACCGCAAGAACTCGCGCGGCGCTCAGAAAAGCCCTGGCAGAAGAGATAGACGCTACCGGCGACCTTACTTCCGTGACCGTCACGGGTGTAACGGAGCGCGCCGGCCTTACGCGTCGAACCTTTTACTCCCACTACAAAGACATACCTGACCTGGTGCTTCACATCGAAAAGGAAGCGCTGGCGGAGCTTCGACCTGCTGTTGAGCAGCTCGCTCGCGTGAACCTTGCCGAGCTCAAGGAGGCAATCGACTCTTACAAGCCATGCCCTGGCGCAACGGAGATGCTCCGAAGCATTCGCAAGCACGGCTTCTACCTGCGCCCTTTGCTGGGTAACGGCGGCGACCCTGCCTTCCAGGACAAGCTAAAGCACCTGGTACACGAGGTTATCGCCCAGCGCGCCCTGCACGATCTTGATCCGCGCGCACTTGGTCCCTTCTTTGACTACTATCTGACCTTCGCAATTTCTGCCGAGGTCGGCGTCCTTATCCGCTGGTTAATCGGCGGTATGCGCGAGAGCGACGAGCAGATGGCAGGCCTTATGACCGGCCTTATGTTTGTTGCACCTGGCGATCTGTACGGCAAGCCAATCAAGCTAGATGTCCCACGATTTGCGCTTGCAACTCTTGTTCTCGGAGAGGAAAACAATGATTAGTCCAAAGTTTGAGCTGGTAGAGAACGGTGCAGAGCTTGCACCAAACGTCCCACTTGACCTGTCTCAGGCCCACCTTATGCTGGGCATCGACGTTGGTTCCACAACGGTAAAGCTGTCCGTCATCGACGAGGACGGTACGCTGGTCTACGCAAACTACGAGCGCCACCACACGGATGTCCGCGCAACGGCTCGCTCCCTGTTCGTTAAAGCTCAGAAGCACATTGGCGAGACACCCATGTACGCCGCAATCACCGGTTCCGGCGGAATGCTGCTGGCGCAATGGCTTGACCTGGAGTTTGTCCAGGAGGTCATCGCTTCCAAGCGCGCTGTTGAGACGCTGATTCCTCAGACCGACGTAGCCATTGAGCTGGGCGGCGAGGATGCAAAGATCATCTACTTTGACAACGGCATTGAGCAGCGCATGAATGGTACGTGCGCTGGTGGTACCGGCGCGTTTATCGACCAGATGGCGTCTCTCCTTAAGACCGACGCAACCGGCCTCAACGAGCTGGCAAAAGACGTCAAGCAGATCTACCCAATTGCATCTCGCTGCGGCGTTTTTGCTAAGTCCGACGTTCAGCCGCTGCTCAACGAGGGTGCTGCTCCTGCCGACATCGCAGCCTCCATCTTCCAGGCCGTTGCAAACCAGACCGTTTCTGGCCTGGCTTGTGGTCACCCTATCCGCGGCTACGTCGCGTTTCTCGGCGGCCCTCTGCAGTACCTCTCTGAGCTGCGTCGTCGCTTCTACATCACGCTTAACTTGGACGACGAGCACATCGTCTTGCCACAGAACGCCCACCTCTTTGTTGCAACGGGCGCTGCTCTGGCGGGCGAGTCCGACCGACCAATCACCTTTACGCAGGTCATGGAGGCGCTGGACAACCTCAAGGACATCCAGGGCTCCGAGGTTGCTCGTCTGGATCCACTCTTTGCTACCCAGCAGGACTTTGACGACTTCAAGGCTCGTCACGACCAGGAGGTAGTCCCCAAGGGCCAGCTGGCCAACTACCACGGCCGCGTGTTCATCGGCATCGACGCAGGTTCTACCACTATGAAGGCTGCTGTTGTTGGCGAGAAGGGCGAGCTTCTCTACACCTGGTACGACAATAACAACGGCGATATTCTGGGCACTGCTCGTAAGATTATGGACTCCATCTACGACGAGATGCCTTCCGACTGCATCATCGGCCACGTCACAACCACTGGTTATGGCGAGGGTATCCTGATCGAGGCCCTGCGCGCAGACTCTGGCGAGATTGAGACCGTTGCTCACCTGCGCGGCGCCAAGGCATTTGTCCCAGACGTTGATTTCATTCTTGATATTGGTGGCCAGGACATGAAGTGTCTGCAGGTCAAAGACGGCGTCATCGAGCACATTATGCTGAACGAGGCATGCTCTGCGGGCTGCGGTTCCTTTATTGCGTCCTTCGCCGACTCCATGAAGATGGACGTCCGCGAGTTTGCAACCGCTGCAACCAAGGCAAAGCTTCCTGTTGACCTGGGCTCCCGTTGTACCGTCTTCATGAACTCCCGCGTTAAGCAGGCGCAGAAGGAAGGCGCAACCATCGGCGATGTTGCTGCTGGTCTTTCATACTCCGTCATCAAGAATGCCCTGTTCAAGGTCATCAAGCTTCGCGACTTCAGCGAGATTGGCGAGCACTGCATTGTCCAGGGCGGTACCTTCATGTCCGACGCAACGCTTCGCGCTTTTGAGCTGCTCACCGGCAGAGACGTCATCCGTCCTGATATCGCAGGCGTCATGGGTGCCTACGGCGCCGCTCTTCTCGCCCGCGACCGCGCAGGTATTGATGGCGTATCTACGCTGCTTGATCGCGAGTCCATCGACAACCTGCAGGTCAAGCTTACCAACACGCACTGCCGCATCTGTCCTAACAGCTGCATGCTTACTATCAACGACTTTGGTAGCGGCCACAAGTTTATTACCGGTAACCGTTGCGAGAAAGGCGCCGGTAAGAAGCGTGGTGCCAAGAAGAATGAGGCACCAAACCTCTTTGCATTCAAGAATAAGCTGCTGTTTGATCGCGAATCGCTTTCCGCAGACGAGGCTCCACGCGGCACCGTCGGTATTCCTCGTGCGCTCAACATGTACGAGAACTATCCGTTCTGGCACACGTTTTTCACTAAGTTGGGCTTCTCGGTCATTGTGTCCGATCAGACCACCGCAAAGACGTACGACATGGGTATTGAGTCCATGCCATCTGAGTCCGCGTGCTATCCCGCAAAACTTTCCCACGGCCACATCATGAACTTGCTGACCAAGGACCCAGACTTCATTTGGATGCCGTGTATTCGTTGGGAGCGCAAGGAGGACGACTCCGCAACCAACCACTACAACTGCCCAATTGTCATGAGCTACCCTCAGGCGCTGGGCCTCAACGTGGATGAGCTCTCCGATCCGTCCATCCAGTACATGGCTCCGTTCATTCCGTATGACAAGAAGAACGAGCTCAAGCGTCGTTTGTACGAGCTCATCAGTGAGCAGCGCGAGAAGGACGCTCAGGCAGGTAAGGGTCGCTTCCGCGGCGAGCACATTACGCGCTCCGAAATTGACGCTGCTGTTGAGGCTGCATGGCAAGAAGACATCAACGTCAAGGACCAGATTCACCGTGCAGGTGACGAGGCTCTTGCGTGGATTGAGGAGCACGATGCTCATGGTATTGTTCTTGCAGGTCGCCCATACCATAACGACCCAGAAATTAATCACGCCATCCCTGAGCTGGTCTCTTCCTTTGGCTTTGCCGTCCTTACCGAGGATTCCATTGCTCATAAGATGATGCCTGAGCGCCCCATCCGCATTGTTGACCAGTGGATGTACCACTCACGTCTGTATCGTGCAGCTCGCTTTGTTGCATCCCGAAACGATCTGGACCTCATCCAGCTCTTCTCGTTTGGTTGCGGTCTTGACGCACTGACCACCGACCAGGTCCAGGAGATTCTTGAGGCTTCGGGCAAGATTTACACCATGCTTAAGGTTGACCAGGTCTCCAACTTGGGCGCCGCGCGCATTCGTATCCGTTCCCTGATGGCTGCCCTGAACGAGCAGCAGGCAGAGCTGGAGCGACTTACAGCTGCCGGCCTGGTTACCGAGGCTGTTCCACAGGGCGTTCGCATGGCAGATGGCTCTCTGGAAAAGGCCAGGAGCGCAAGTTCTTCTCGCCGTGCGCCAGTGTACCGCGAGGCAGAATCCGCAGCTTACGAGAAGGTCCGCTACACCAAGGAGATGCAGGAAGCGGGCTATACCATCCTGGCTCCACAGATGGCGCCAATCCACTTTGGGCTGGTAGAAGAGCTACTGAGGGGTGCGGGCTACAATGTTGTGCTGCTGCCTTCGGTTGACCAGGGTGCCGTTGACATGGGCCTTCGCTACGTCAACAACGACATCTGCTACCCATCCATTTTGGTCACGGGCCAGATCATGGAGGCGGTGCTTTCGGGTAAGTACGACCTAACCAAGACTGCGGTTCTGATTTCGCAGACTGGTGGTGGCTGCCGTGCAACCAACTATATTGCACTGATTCGTAAGGCGCTCAAAGATGCAGGTCACCCTGAGATTCCGGTCATTTCTATCTCCGCTGCTTCCGGACTTGATGAGGACAACCCAGGATTCAAGCTGTTCAAGCCTGACTTGCTGATTAAGGCAGTCTACGCGCTACTATACGGCGACCTGATTATGCAGCTACTGTATCGCGTGCGCCCATACGAGGCCGTCAAGGGCTCGGCAAACGAGCTGTATGACCAGCTCATGGCTGATACACGCTCCAAGATCAACGGAATTTCTCGCAAGGAATTCTACAAGCAGTGCCAGCGTACCATTGAGCTGTTTGACAGCCTGCCGGTGGTTAACGATCGCCAGAAGCCACGCGTCGGCGTCGTTGGCGAGATTCTGGTTAAGTTCCACCCAACGGCTAACAACGAGCTGGTCAAGGTCATCGAGTCCGAAGGCTGCGAGGCCAATGTTCCGGGCCTGGTCGACTTCTTCCTGTTTGGCCTCTCCAACGCGATCAACACGCACAAGGAACTGGGCACTTCGTTCAAGAGCCGCATGACGCATATCGCGGGCATCAAGATGGTCCAGGGCCTGCGCGCGCCAATCAACAAGATGCTGGAGAAGTCCGAGCGCTTTGAGCCGTATCCCAACATCGACGAGCTGGCCGAGAAGGCTGGTCAGATTCTCTCGCTCTGCAACACGATGGGCGAGGGTTGGCTGCTCACCGCTGAGATGTGCGACCTTATTGAGACGGGTACGCCAAACATTGTCTGCGCTCAGCCGTTTGCATGCCTACCTAACCACGTCGTTGGTAAGGCAGTCATCAAGCGCCTGCGCCAGATGCACCCCGAGTCCAACATTGTTGCTGTCGACTACGACCCAGGCGCGTCCGAAGTCAATCAGCTTAACCGCATCAAGTTGATGATTTCGGTGGCTAAGGAGAATTACAAGAACGGCGTAAACGGCGAGTTTAAGTTGGAAAACGCTGACGATCCAGTAACCAACGACGCTACCATGCCATATACTGGCCGTGACAAGTTTGGCCTGGATTCCGTTGTCCGCGAAGGCGGTCACTCTTGTTCTTCGCATCATATGTCTGCGCTGGAAGCAACTGGTGCTAACCTGGGCGATCACGGTCGCACTGCGCCGGATCACGGAAAAGATTACGGTTCCATCAGGCTTTCCGAGGAGCAGATGGCTGCTATCGAGCGCGCCAAGAAGAAGGCCGGCGTCAAGTAGCACGGCGGCGCGGCGACGCGTCGGCAGACGCGAAGCTGCGGCGGGCGCGCAACCAGCTTTGGCGAACGCGCACGAAACGCTTTCGGCCAGACGCAAAAACTGAGATTTGCACGTTAATGAGCCCCAAACTTTGGTTTGGGGTTCATTTTTAACGATTTTGGTCCCAAAAAGGTAAAAAATGCGTTTAGTTGGAGTATTCATTTTAAAAATGAGCTGTTTTGGCGTAATTAGTAAAAGAAATAGTTAAAACTTTTTCGCCTTTCCTGGGCAAACGTAAATATAAAAAGTTGAATCAATTTCCTCGATCTCCAACTAAACGCATTTTTTACCGCTTGAGGTCTCAAAAACGGTAATTTTCTGAATCTTGTGAAGATTTTGCGTATAAAACGTGTGAAATATGCAATTTAATGCATAACGTCGTCAATCCGTGGCTACAAACAGTACTCCTTTGGTGTCGGAGCAAGACTACGCCAAGCAAATCTACTGAATTACGCGACTAGGCTGTATGCTCGCGAGCCAGAAGCAACAAAAGTGCTGTTCAACGTTAGACGCTCGGACGCGGGGAACCATCGCGTCGAGAAAACTGCGCGACCATCGTTCAGGTAAATCTCCACGGTAGAGCCGTCGACAATAACTCGCAGGTCAGAGAGCTGCTTTAGCTCAATAGAGCGTTGAGTTCTGCCTGCGGCGGTGTCCTTGTCAATGAATTGCAAGGTAAAAATGCCCTTGGAGTAAGAAAGCACAAGCGCATCGTTGAGGACAAGAGTTCCATCTCCGGAGATGCTAGAGATCTCAATATCTGCAGATAGTTGATCTATTTCGACGAAGTCGTCAGCGCTGAATTCTGCACATTCGCGTCGTATAGCATCAAGCTCTTTAACTGGGCGTTGCAGGATAACACCGTCATCAGACAGCGAAAGTTCTCGGGGCAGAGTAAGGTTGTGGCAGAAACCAATACCCGCAGGATAACTGTGGTAAATCGGATCGATGATGCCCATCCATCCAATCAAAATAGTACGCCCAGAATCGTCGACGAACGTTTGCGGTGCGTAGAAGTCAAATCCATGATCCCAGAGCACAAAGTTTTCGGTGGAAACAGTCTCAACATTGATGAGCTTTTGGCCCTCTGAAAGCGGAAAATAGCCCGACTGCCAGATGTTTTGCCACTTGTCGAGAGGCTCGCTTGAAGCATTCTCTTGCAAGTTAACGGAATCGCTCAAGAGCGACCTCTTGGACGCATCGGCGCTTGGTTCCGTATCGACGCTTGGCTCCGTACCAGCGCCTTCACTCAACCCCTGCGGACACACGGACAGAAACTCCTGGTCATCGAGCTGCACCAAAAAAGGACATTCCCACATGTAGCCAAACGCCTCGCGCTGACCCAGGGCATTAGTCCCGCGTATAACCGAGTGGAGCGTCCACGACTCGCCACAATCATTTGAGTCGTAAATCAAAACTGCCCCCGAATCATGCCGTTCATCTGCGGATTTCTTGTTACCAGCCGCAGTGTCCCTCTCGCGAGTGCCTAACAGCATGCGGAGAGCCCCGTCTTGCTCCCAAACCTTCGGGTCGCGCACGTGGTTTGTGCAGGTACCGGGGTAGTCGGCCGGCTTCAAAACAACGCGCTTTGGCGAGAAACTCAGTCCATCTTCAGAGGTCACCATGACCTCATAGGCCTCTCGACCGACGTCAATGCCGTCGGCTTCTGGGTGTGTTTCGTCCATAACGTTGCCGGTGTAGAAGAGCCGAATGACCTCGCCGGCCGCCACACTGTCGTGACCACAGCCGCCTGCCGCGTCGCGTGTCTTAATCCAGGCCGAACCCGAAAACACACCGTCCTTATCGAAAGCTGCGTCTGGAGAAATTGCAATAGGGAGCGTCTCCCAAGAGAGCAAATCCTCGCTCACAGCATGTCCCCAAAAGCGGAGCTCGTTGGCAGGCCACTCGGGAGTGTACTGGTAAAACGCGTGGTAGACGGACTTAAACTGACAAAGTCCGTTTGGGTCATTCATCCAACCCTGAGGTGGGAAGAGATGAAATTGTGGCGTCCAAAAGTCGTTTGTCATAGCGCTCCGTCTTTCGCATTTCTTGCAATTATTATGGCATGTGCGCGCAAAGTTCGTGCAGGTAGGTTTAATTCTTTTTGAGTTGCGGTACAGTAAATGCATACAACATCCAACGCACACAGCAAGGCTGTTTAACGCCCGCGCTGCCCGCCCACGCGCCCGCACCCGCGCGACGCCCGCACCGCGCCGTCCCGCGCGCCCGCAGCCGCGCCGCCGGCGTCCGACCCACGTCGCTGCACTTGAACCAGAAAGGATACCTATGCCTGAAACCATGCCTAACCAGCTCCCCGATGTCGCCGAGCGCTTCATGCGCTACGTGCAGGTTGACTCCCAGTCTAACCCTGATAACGATACCGTCACGCCTTCCACGCCCGCTCAGCATGAGATGGCTCGCTACCTGGGCGAAGAGCTCAAGGCGCTGGGCTGCACCGACGTCACCGTCGACGAGTACGCCTACGTCACCGGCACCTTCGCCGCATCCAAGGGCGCCGAGTCGGCTCCCGCGCTGATGCTTTGCTCGCACCTGGACTCCGTCATCGATGCGCCTGCCTCGGGCATCAAGCCGCACGTCGTCCACTACGAGGGCGGTGACCTGGTCGCCGGCGTCGTCAACGGCAAGACCATCGCTACCACCCAGGAGCAGGTCCCTGACCTCAAGGATTTCGTGGGCATGGACATCATTTGCTCCGACGGCTCCACGCTGCTTTCCGCTGACGATAAGGCCGGTGTGGCTGAGATCTGCGCGCTGCTCAAGCGCCTGGGCGAAAACCCCGAGCTCGCGCATCCTACGCTCAAGATTGCGTTTGTTCCCGACGAGGAGATCGGTCACGGAGCAAGTCTGCTTGACCTGGACAAACTCGGTGCTGCATACGGCTATACCGTCGACGGCGAGGCCCTTGGCGAGTTCAACTACGAGTGCTTCAACGCCGCCCACGCCGACGTCTACTTCAAGGGCGTCATGGTGCACCCCGGCAGCGCCAAGGACGTCATGATCAACGCAATCACCGTGGCTTCCGAGTTCCAGCAGATGGTCCCCGCCTTCGAGCGCCCTGAGCACACCGAGGGCTACGAGGGCTTCTACCACCCAATCGCCATCGAGGGCTCCGCGTCCGAAGTCAAGCTCAGCTACATCGTCCGCGACCACGACGCTCAGATTTTTGCCAATCGCCAGCAGGTCCTGCAGGATATCGCCGCGTTCCTGAACAAGCGTTATGGCGAGAATACCGTCCGCGTTGAGATTCATCAGGAGTATCGCAATATGGCCGAGAAGTTCGACGGCTACGAGTTCCTGATTGATTATGCACTTGAGGCAAACCGCGAGGTTGGTATTGAGCCTAAGCCTGTTGCTGCTCGTGGTGGTACCGACGGCGCTCAGCTCACGTTCCGCGGCCTGCCTTGCCCTAACATTGCTACCGGCGGATACAACGCTCACTCCGTGCGCGAGTTTGTCCCTGTTCCAAGCCTTGAGGTCACCGTTGACCTTCTGGAGAAGCTCGTCGCCAAGTTCGCTGCTCGCGGCTAGGGCTTGTCGCTCCCGCGTCGCCCTCGGCGCCCGTGTCCGCGACCGCACGCCACTCCGCTCTCGCGACCGTTTGACGTGCGACTTTGCCACTCATAGCTTGATTGCTACCGTCTACGCTCCCGTTCACCCTTGTCAATAAATGGTGGACGGGAGCGTAGCATAATTAAGAGGGGTCATCGTTCTTTTTTTCGTGGGGAAAGGGAGGCGCAATGCTCGCAGTGTTGTTTGGAATAATTGTCGTTGCGGCACCCGTTACCGCTGCGATTTTGGAGCACTCGGGCAACGTTGGAATTTCCGAGCGTCGCCACAGCCACCACGATACCTACGTAACTCCCGCTTCGCTCACGCGTTCGCTTATTATCGACATGGCGTTTGTCAGCGCAATCGCAGTTATTCTCGGCTGGCTCTGCTACGTTAACGTGTTCACACCAAACCCAGACATTGTTATGGCGTTTTTTGCGTCCTTCTCGATAGTTATGTTTATGGCTTGGTACATCTTGAGCCGTTATAAGGTCTCGCTTTTTGATGACGAGATGGTTGTAGTGCCCTTTGTAGGCTCTGAAATTACCATCAACTACCAGGACATTAAGCGTATGGAGTGGGTTGGCGGCCGTCGAGGTTCTGGATTTAGAGATCTTCTAATTTGGACTTCGGACACGTCAAAGGTGCGTCTCTCGGGTATGATTGGACTAGACCAAGTGTTGCTCAAGATTGATCGCTTTGACGTCTTGGCACATAGTTCAACTAGGTAGAAGTGCAACGCCGCAGTTTGGAGTCGTGTCGACCTGGAGCTTTCCGGCTCAAGCTGCTTCGGCGTAGAACTGCGTCCGCTTGGGCTGCGACGCGCGTCGCGTTTGCCCAGCTACGCAGCATGCAGTAACGGGGGACGTTTGTGATTAAGCTTGTTTTATCTGATATGGATAACACGCTGGTGCCTTTTGGCAACAGGCGCGTGTCGGACTTCACGCGCAAGGCTATTCACACGCTCCTGGAAGAAACGGACATCGCGTTTGGCCCCTGTACCGGCCGAGATTACGTTGAGCTGATGCGCCTCTTCAGCCTTGACGAGGCGTGCATGCAAACGGGCGTCATGTCCACGGGCAAGCGCGTGCTGTACAAAGGCAAGACTATCTCGCTCTCCATCTTTGACCACAAAACGTTGCAGGGTGTCGCAGATGCTCTTGCTGACGAGAAGAACATGTTCTTGGTCTGCTATCCCGAGAAGACTAACCTTTTTAACCCGGCCTATGTTGTCGGCCCGCTGGACAAAGATATTCTCGCCGATTACGAGCGTAAGCTGGTGTTTGTTTCGGGCATTGTTGATCAGGTTCCGGACGACGTCGATTTTGTCGCCGCAACAATTGCGTGTCCAGGAACAGAAGAGGATATGGAGCGCTGTCGCCAGAAAGTGGCCGCAGCCTGCCCAGACGTATACACCATGTCGGTTGTTCCGCAGTGGTTTGACGTGCTCCCCAAGGGCGTGTCCAAGTTGTCTGGCTTTGAAACGCTCCTGGAAAGAACTGGTATTTCTCCAGAAGAGGTGCTTGTTTTTGGAGACGGCGAGAATGACGTTGAGATTTTAAGTAAAGTTCCGCACTCGGTGGCGGTGGCAAACGCAATTCCAGAGGTCAAGCAGGTGGCAAAACATCACGTCGGTGCATCTGCAGATGACGGCGTTGCACATGCCCTGCTAGAGCTTGTGCGCGCAACAAAAGCAGGGGAGACTCCCCGTTTTATGATGGAGAACTAGCATGATTAAACTCATTGCATCGGACATGGACGGTACGCTGCTGGACCAGAATTCCGAGGTTCCGCCAGAGACATTTGAGCTGATCGAAGAGCTGTACAAACGTGGCGTTCACTTTGTCGCAAGCTCCGGTCGTCGCTACGATACGCTGCGCTGGTTGTTTGAGCCAGTTGCAGACAAGATTGACTACGTGGCTTCCCTGGGCACGCAGGTCTATGTAGAGAATGAGGTTATCGACCGCGAGGTTTTCTCGTCAGCTTCTATTCGTAAGCTGTTTGAGCTGACGTCCGAATTTGACTGCATTCACCTGGTTGTTTATGACCGTACGCACACGTATCTGTTGGATGATCAGAGTTCGTTTGTGCGCGAGCTGGACAAAGACCTGCCTAACGCTGAGCGCGTATTTGATCCGCCTTCACCAGACATCAGCATCATCAAGGCTGCTATTTGCTGTGATTCTAGGGCTCGCTCCATGGATATGGCTATGATTCTTGAGCGCGAGATGGGCGATAGACTTTCGTTCATGCCTTCCGGCGAGACGTGGATTGACGTAGTTCCTCGTGGCGTGAATAAGGCTACGGGACTTGAGCAGATCCGCAGGTATTATGGTATTTCTCGCGATGAGATTGCTGTCTTTGGCGATTCCATGAACGACTACGCTATGCTTCGCTACGCAGGTACTGCTTACGTTATGGACAATGCTCGCTACGCACTTAAAACAATTGCTTCTAAGGTTATTGCGCCTAACACTGAGCAGGGCGTCCAGAAAGAAATGCGTCGAATTCTAGAAGAGCTGGCGTAGGGCTCAGCGCCGTTTACCAAATTGTTCAGCATGACCATTTGGCGATAATTTCATACCGTTAGTCCCGTTCCTTTCTAAGTTTGATGGACTTATTTCGAGAGTCGAAATAAGGTAGTACAGACAGAAATGGAGAGGAGGGGACACGTATGTCAATTGTCAGCACTAAAGATATTGCATATTCCAATAAACGTGCCGTTATTAAAGCATTGTGCGAGAAAAACGCTCTGTCTCGTGTTGAATTGGCTCGTGAATTATCTCTTTCTCCTAGTACCGTTACTACTATTGTTCAAGATTTGCTTCAGTCAAAAATGGTTGAAGAAAGCTCAGAGCGCGTAGTAACCGCTGGTAGATCAAAGACGCTTCTGCAACTTGCTCCAGAGTTTGGTCTCTTGGGACTTGTTCGGGTTTCTCGCCAGAGTCAGGAACTTGTGCTCGTTGACATGACTCTTAACGAGTACGCTCGTACCACGCTGTCAGAAAAGGCTCCTTCGGGAGAGACTCTACTTGAAGGCATTAAAACTGCTTTTACAAGGCTTATTGTTGACGGCGCAATTCTTAAGGGAATTGGAGTTCTGCTTGAGGGCGATGTACTTGAATCAGAGCTTTCCGTCATGTATTCAACGGGTCATGATTCGGCAACAATTTCCCTGGCACAAGCATTAGAGAGCGCCTTCAGGGTAGTGGTGAAGCAGTTTGAGCAGAGTGACTTTGCTCTTTCTCAAGTAGAGGGCTCAAACAATATTGAGGATGTTTCTTCATACTTTCATCTTTCATTTGGAACTCGAGTTGTAGCTCAAGTTGTCAGCAATAACACCCCTCTTCCTATGAAAGAAGGATTAAATGCAGACGTTACTCAGCAACTTGTGAGCGTAGACGGCCTGCAACTTGATAAGTTAATGAACCTAATCAGCACGGTTCAGAGTCTATTTTTTCTTGATGCTGTGGTTGTATCTGTACCTGAAGAAGATACTTCCACCTCTTTGCTTAAGACGGATGCGCTGAATAAGGCGCTGTCTACTCCTGCGCTTTTGGTGCAAAAATTTGCTCAGTTTGACGAATTTCCAAAACTGATCGTAACAAGAATGACTTCAAGAAACTTACTGAGAGATGCTGTTTCTGCTTTAAGATTTGCGTGTCTTTGTCCAGAAACTGTCCAGCTTTGGAAACAAGTACTTGTTTCTGGCTGGCATCCAGTAAGTTCGGCGTAGGTATTTGGTAAGACTTACGCAGGTCATGTGCAAGAAATCGGTAAGGCTTGCGTAAGAAATCAGCAAGGTACTTGCGGGGAAGTAGTACGCTATGTGCTGCGCTGGAACAAAGGTGTTTCTCGACTTTGTCTGCTCATCAAAGTCGTCAACATGGTGCTTATGCACCTATAGAAGTACGTGTAGGTTGTTTGAAGGAGAGATAGCTGCACTTGCTATCAAACAATGTGTTCCTAAGGAGGAAACATGGTTCAGGGTATTTTGATCCTCTTGGTCTTTGTGGCTGTAGCTGCATTGATGATGACCAAGAAGATCCCAACTCTGCTTGCCCTGCCACTGATGGCCATTTTGATTTGTGTCATCGCAGGCGTTCCAATGTTTGGAAAAGATGGTGACGGAAAAGAAATTGGCTGGCTGACATCAGTATTTGAGGCTGGTACCGTTCGCATGGGTGCCGCAATCATGGCTGTTATTTTTGGTGCATGGTTGGGTCAGCTTATGAACAAAACTGGTGTTACCGAGACAATCATCAAGAAGAGTGCAGAGCTTGGTGGCGATAAGCCCCTGGTAATCACCTTGATTATGTCTATCGCAGTGGCTGTCCTCTTCACGACACTTTCTGGCTTGGGTTCCATCATCATGGTTGGCTCAATTGTTCTGCCAATTTTGATTTCTGTTGGTGTTCCCGCAGCTAGTGCAGCATGTATCTTCTTGATGTCCTTTACCACTGGTCTGGCACTCAATATTGCCAACTGGACAACCTTCGCTAAGCTCTTCAACCTAGACATTGCTCAGGTTCAGGGTTTTGAGGTTTATCTGGCTGTTGCAACTGGTATTGCAACCTTGATCATGATTGTTGTTGAGTTCAAGCGTAATGGCATTAAGTTTGCCTTCAGCGCTCCAGTTGCTGAGCAGAGCAACTCCAAGCAGCTCACCGGCGTTACGGGTGGTCTTGCAATGCTGACTCCACTGATTCCTATTGTGCTTGTTGCTTTCTTGAAGGTTCCTGTTACCCCAGCATTTACCGTTGGTATTCTGTGGTGCCTGCTGTTCACCTCTAAGAGCTTTAGCAAGGCAATGAACCTTCTTGCAAAGACCTGCTATGACGGCGTAACCGACGCTGGTCCTGCAATTATCCTGATGGTTGGCATTGGTATTCTCTACCTTGCAGTTACCAATCCAACGGTTAAGGCAGTTCTTAACCCATTCCTGCTTGGCATCATGCCACAGAATCTTGTTGCATACATCATCTTCTTTGCTGTTCTCTCGCCATTGGCCCTGTATCGTGGACCTATGAACATGTTTGGTCTTGGTTCTGGTATCGCAGCTCTTATCATTGGCCTGAACACTTTGAATCCTCTTGCTGTTATGGGTGCTTTCCTGGCTGCAGAGCGCATCCAGGCAGGTGGCGACCCAACCAACACTCAGAACGTTTGGACTGCAAACTTCTGCGAGGTTGACGTCAACACCGTTACTCGTAAGATGCTTCCTTACCTCTGGGCAGTTTCCATTTTTGGTGTAATTCTGTCTGGTGTTCTGTACTTCTAAGTTCTGACCTTGGGGCGAGAAGACCCTCTTGTTGTGGTCTTCTCGCCTCTTTTTTATCTTTGCAGCTGTTAGATTGCTGTGAATCAAGGAGGAAACGTGAAAGTTCGTATTGGAATCGACGTTGGCGGAACTTTTACCGACGCTGTTGCCATCGACAATGATACGTACGAAATTATCGGCACGGTTAAAACACCTACTACGCACACCGCTGAAGCAGGTGTTGCTGCAGGTATTGTGCAGGTGCTTCATGGTGTTATGGAGCAGCACAACATTAAGCCTGAAGATGTTGTCTTTATTGCTCACGGTACTACCCAAGCAACAAATGCCCTGCTTGAGGGCGATGTTGCGCAGGTTGGTATCGTAACGCTTGGCAGCGGCCTTCAGGGAGCTAAGAGCAAAAGTGATACTAACGTTGGCGATATTGAACTTGCTGCCGGTAAATTCCTGCGTACCAAAAATGCTTTTGTAGACACATCCTCCGACGTAGAAGCTGGTATTAAGAGCGCAATCGAACAGCTTTTCTCGGAAGGTTCAACTTCTTATGTTGCAGCCGAAGCATTTAGCGTAGACGATCCAACTAACGAGAATGCCGTTATTGCTGAGTGCTCTGAGAGAGAAGTTCCTGCTACAGCTACAAACGACATTTCTAAGCTTTATGGCCTGGCTATTCGTACTCGTACAGCAGTTGTTAACGCTTCCATCATGCCTAAGATGCTTGAAGCTGCAAATATGACCGACAAGAGTATTCGCGAGGCCGGTATTGAGTCGCCGCTTATGGTTATGCGTTGCGATGGTGGCGTAATGACCGTTGACGAGGTTCGTCATCGCCCTATCCTAACCATTCTTTCTGGTCCTGCAGCAGGTGTAGCTGGTGCTTTGATGTACGAGAAGCTCACTGATGGCTTGTTCTTTGAGGTTGGTGGCACTTCTACCGATATTTCTTGCGTTAAAGACGGCAAGGTTATGGTCAAGTATGCAGAAGTTGGTGGCCACAAGACGTACCTCTCGTCATTGGACGTTAGAACTGTTGGTATTGGCGGCGGTTCTATGGTGCAGATTTCTGATGGCAAGGCTGTAGATGTGGGACCTCGTTCTGCACACATTGCAAACTTGGATTACGAGGTTTATACCGACGCAGAAAAGATTGTGAACCCTCGTCTGGTTGCTGTTCGTCCTATGGATGGAGATCCTGAGTACGCAGCTATTGAGTGCGATGGTGGTCTTCGTGTTTGCTTGACCATGGCTGGCGCTGCAAACCTTGCAGGCTTTGTTCCTGAGGGGGATTATGCATACGGCTCTGTTGAAGCTGCTCGTGCAGCATGGGCTCCTCTTGCAGAGAATATGGGCGTAAGCGTTGAAGAAGCAGCAGCTCAGGTTCTTGCATTTGCTGCAAAGAAGAACGGTGCTGTGGCAGAACAGCTTATGAAAGACTACGGCATGGATCCTCGCACAACTGTTTATGTTGGCGGTGGCGGCGGTGCCTCTACGGTTGTTCCACACTTGGCAAAGACCATGGGCCACTCGTTCCGCATTGCTAAGAATGCTCCTGTTATCTCCACTATTGGCGTTGCTCTTGCAATGGTCCGTGACATGGTTGAGCGCAGCGTTACCAATCCAACAGACGATGACATTGTGAGTGTCAGGCGTGAGGCAGAGGCTCGTGCTATCAAGATGGGTGCAGCTCCTGGAACCGTTGAGGTTACTGTTGAGGTTGATACCCAGCGCCACGTTGTCCGTGCAATTGCCGTTGGTGCTACTGAGTTGCGTAGTAAAGATGTTAACGCCACACGCCTGAGCGCAGATGAGCTTAAGAAACTTGTGGTAGAAAATCTTGGCGAGGGCGCAGCAAACGTTTCTGAGGTTGCTCACTCATCCGAGCTCTTTGCTTACACTGCAACCACTACCGAAAAGAAGCTCTTTGGTCTTCTCACCAAAAAGCGTACGGCACTTCGTCTTATTGATTCTGAGGGCGTAATTAGGTTGCAGCGTCCAAACGCCGAGGTGCTTCAAGAGACCATTAGTTCATGGCGCAAGGGTGTAACGGCGCTGGTAGAGGACTTGACCGTATACAACGACGGTGGAGCCAATCTGCCAAACGTCTATGTGGTAGTTGGCAAGCGAATCATCGACTTGTCTGGAATGACTTCCCTTGAGCAGATTTTGAGCCTTGCAGCAGTGGAGTTGGGTGGCTACCCATCTGACGAGCCTGTTATCATTGCCGCTACTCTTCGTTTAGGCGATTAAACTCACATGCAGAACGTAGATCATCCTTTGGCGAGAAAATCGGTGAACCTTGAAGTGGAGTCTAATGTTGGCTCTGCTTCACGGTTTCCGTTCCCAACTCGTGAGCTTGCACGTAAAGAGCTCTCGTGGGATCGCTTTGCTGCTCGAATTCCTGAAGAGGATAAAGAGCGCGTAATTGATTTGGCTTGGTCAAAGGGTGAACGCGCCGCGCATATGGTGTTTGAAGAATCAAACGGTCAAAGTGATTTCTTTAAAATCTGCAAAGATGCAGGCATGACAATTATCAAAAAAGATATTGATTGTGTGTATGGAAACCAGAGATATTTCAGCGATTATGTTTCTGGTACAAAAGAAATCACACTCTATGAGCAGTCATGTGCGTTGTGGGCAAAGCAAAATCAACTTGAGCCGCATGAAGCTCAAAATCTCATTCTGATGCATGAGTTTTTTCATGTCTTGGAGACGACGCGACTTGGATTAACCAGCAAAGAATACACCGTTCCGCTTATTACTATTGGTCCTTGTAAGCTGGGAAAAACAGGCATTCACGCACTGTCTGAAATTGCAGCGCATGCATTTACCAATACCTACTACGGTCTACTACATAACAGCTCTCACACAGGAGGAGACAATGAGTTATAAAGAGATCACCTGGAACAACCTACAAATTCCTGTTGTTGGAAGCTTTGATGTAGTCATCATTGGTGGCGGTGTTTCTGGCTCTGCCTGCGGAATCCGTTGCGTTAATGAGGGCCTCTCCACACTTATTGTGGATAAATCAAATTTGCTTGGAGGCTCTGCTACACGAGCGCTTGTATGCCCTATGATGCCGTCGTATGTCCGTCATCTGCCTGTTCTTTCTGCCATCGAACAGCAGCTTTTAGCCTCTGGTGATGCAACTCGCGATGACTACACTACGATGATCTGGTTTGCTCCTGAGCGCTTGGGAGAAGTGTACGAGCAGCTCTACACCACTAAAGGCGGACAAATCCTTTACGATACATCGCTTGTAGCTGCAGTTTTGTCAGATGTAGATGACGAGAAAACCATCACACACGTTATTCTCGCCTCAACAGAAGGTTTAATCGCAGTAGCTGCTCAAACATGGATTGACGCATCGGGCGACGCGGTTTTATCCCGAGCCGCTGGTGTTCCGGTAGCAGCTGGTGATGAGGACGGTATTAATCAGGTCTGCAGCTTGCGTTTTACTATGGGTGGAATTGATGTTGAGCGCTATAGAGATTACGTGCTCTCACTTGATGATCACTTCTCGCCATTGGTTGAGGGATATTTCTTCGAGTCCGCAATGGTTGCGGGGAAGAATTTTAAGTTGGAGCCAAAGTTCCGTGAAGGAATTGAAGCAGGCATTCTTGAAGAAGAGGACTTGCGCTATTACCAGATCTTCTCGCTTCCTGGAAAGCCTGGTTGCATGGCGCTGAATTGTCCACACATTGCAAGCATGCGCAAAAATACCTCGGGAGCCGCACGTTCTAACGCAACAGTAGAGGCGCACGCTCGTATTCGCCGTCTAGTTACGTTTTTGCAGCGTATGATGCCTGGATTTGAGCAAAGCTATCTTATGGAGCAGGCTTCGCTTTTGGGTGTTCGTGAAAGCTGGCGTGTTGAAGGCCAGACAATGCTGACCGAGGAAGACTACGTCAACCAGGCTCGATTTGACGACGGTCTTGTTCGCGGCGATTGGTACATTGACGTTCACTCCAATAAAGGTGGTCTTTTCCACAAAAATACCTATAAGCAGGGTGATTATTACGAGATTCCATTCCGATCGATGGTCACCAAGCACATCAATAACCTGGGTGTTATTGGCCGTTGCATCTCTACAACATTTTTGATGCAGGCTAGTGTTCGTATTATTCCAACAGTTACCGATATGGGCGACGCCATGGGTAGTGCATGTGCTCTGGCAAAACGGACGGAAACACCACTTGCCAAGCTGGATGGCGTGGCAGTGCGTGCAGAAGTTGAGCAAATGAAACCGTTGAATTCATAATTGCCGTTTAAGAATTGTAGAAGCTGTGATAAACTTCTACAGTCACGGGCGATTGGCGCAGCGGCTAGCGCAGGTGCTTTACACGCACAAGGCCGGGAGTTCAAATCTCTCATCGCCCACCATGGAACCTCACGCGGCGCCCTCGGGTGTCGCGTTTTTTTATCGGCTGCTCTTTTTCTTATAAGATCGTCACCTTTTTGTAAGTTAGTTCGATGGTATCAATTAGGTATGTGGCGCATTATAAAAATGCAGATAAATATAAAGACGATGTTGTTAAAGCCAATAGAGTAAGGGCAATATACTATGAATTTGTTAATAAAAATTGTAGTTGGAAATGTACGCCGTAATCTTAGCGACTTTGGGGTTTATTTTGCTGCATTGGCAACGGGTGCCTGCCTCATGTATTCATATGCAGCATCTGGAGATTATTTATTTGCCTTAGTGAATGACGAATCGGTCCGTTCACTTTTTGTTTCGGAGGCAAATTACAGCCTAGCATTTGGTATTTTGCCTTTTTTGGTGTTTTTGAATGTTACGTCATACGCAAATAAATTTTTGATTCGTCGACGTCTTCCCGAATTTGCTTTATATGAATTTGCGGGTCTTGAAAAGAAAGATGTCATTAGCATATTGCGATATGAAACTATTCTGGTTTCAGGAAGTGCGCTTATTGGTGGAATTGTAGTAGGTATTGCTATTTCGCCGTTTGTAGAAATGATTGTAAGCTGGTCATACGCCCTACCAATGAAATTTGTTGTTGTTGCTTCTCCATTGGGCGCCATTGTGACAACAATAATATTTTTTATAACGATGTTCGTGCTCTCCTGGGGTAGTAAGCGCATTTTAAAGAAGTCTACGTTATTGCAGATGATGTCTGCAAAAAAAGAAAATGATTCATCAAAACCACTTTCAATTTTACGAGCAATCTTTGATGCATGTATAGGTGTTTTGTTGCTGGCAATTGTTTATGTTGTGTGCGCTCAGGTTCCGTTTGCCTTTATTGGTTTCATGATTCCTTTTGGTGCCTGTGCCATTTTTGGATCATTTTTTGTGTTCCGTTCAACACTTGTGTTACTTCCACGCGTTCTTAAGAAAATTCCAGGTATATGGTATCGAGGGTTAAACGCATTTTCTGTGCGTCAAGCTGAAGGTGTGGCACGCAACGCTTCCAAAGCCATGACGTGTTCAGCAGCCCTATCTTCTGTAGGTATGTGCATGTTTGTCTTTGCTGTTGTTCTTCGCACTCAAATTTTTGAGGTAATTTCTTCACAGGATATGAGTGCTTCGGATGTTTCTGGACCTTTTGGCGTTATTGTATTCACCTGTTCTTTTTATGCGGTTGTGTTACTTGTATTTTCTTCCGTCATTTTGGCAGTTCAACAGCTTTCGCTTGCTGCAGACAATAAAGAGAGGTATTACAAGCTGTATGAATTAGGGGCTTCTCGAGAAATACTTTCAAAAAGTTTGCTTACTGGCGTACTGTGTAATTTTTTGTTCCCGGGTATTTTTACCGTGATTCATGCAATTTTTGGACTTAATGTTATTCGTTTTATGAGCGTAGAAATGTTCCAAACTGCCATCGAGCCAAGCATTTGGCCTGTTGCATTACTCACACTTTTTGGTTTTGTAGTGTATTTCTTTATTACGTATATCGGAGCAAAAAAGAACGCATTATCAATGCATATTTAGTCATTACGTTAAAGGCAGTGGCAACAAATAGCAATAAATAGCAACAAAGTAATACCAACAAGAGCAACAATAAAGTGTTTCAGAGGGCGGTGTACAGACAGGTATACTAGAGTCGTTTCAAAAATAATTAACTGCTTTTCTATGCAGATGTGAAAAGGAACGCTATGAAATCTGACTCTACGCTGCAATCTAACGCTTCTTTGCAAGTTTTACGTTCGTATAACCGTGCGTGGAACCAGATGCGCCCCGTCACCCTTGAGCGCAACGTTATGAAGAACGCCGACGGATCGTGCCTGGTCACGTTTGGCGACACGCGCGTCCTGTGCACCGCTACCGTCGAGGAAGGCGTCCCCGCATGGCGACGCAGCTCTCGAGCGGGTTGGGTCACAGCTGAATACGCCATGCTACCTGCATCAACTAATCGACGCACCAAGCGAGAGCGCGCTAACCGCAAGGGCCGCTCCATGGAGATTGAGCGCCTGATCGGCCGTTCGCTGCGCTCCGTTGTTGACCTCAACCGCTTGGGCGAGTACACCATCACGCTGGACTGCGACGTTCTTCAGGCAGATGGCGGTACTAGAACCGCAAGTATCACCGGTGCTTGGGTGGCACTTCATGATGCACTCTATTCACTTGTCGAGAAGGACATTCTCCCCAGACTTCCTCTTACAGGTCAGGTAGCTGCGATTTCTATGGGCTATGTGAATGGCAAGCCGCTGCTGGACCTTGACTATCCCGAGGATTCTCATGCGGACATTGACATGAACCTTGTCGGAACAGAAACTGGACAGATAATTGAAGTACAAGGAACAGGCGAGGGCGGTCCGTTTGACCGTGAGCAGCTCAACCAGCTGCTCGACCTTGGCCTGGCGGGTATTGCGCACCTTGTTGACCTGCAAAATCAAGTGACTGGATTTAGGGAGTAACCATGAGTCAAAACAGTGAAAATCAGGGTTCTAACGCTGTGACCTTTGATCCAAATACAACCGTGGTAGTTGCAACAGGCAACGCTCACAAACTTGTTGAGATTGAGGCTATCCTCTCTAAGGTAATGCCTGGTATGAGCTTTGTAGCTCTTGGCCAGCTGGGCGATTTCCCTGATCCAGAGGAGAACGGTCAAACGTTCCGCGATAACGCTCTGATCAAGGCAATGGCTGCGCTTGACGAGGTAGATTGCGTAGCGGCTATTGCAGACGACTCCGGCATTTGCGTTGACGCTCTGGATGGAGCTCCTGGAATTTATTCTGCTCGTTATGCTGGCGAGCATGGCAATGATGCTGCAAACAATCAGAAGCTCTTGGCTGAGCTTGCCAACGTTGCTGATGAGGACCGCACTGCTCGCTTTCACTCCACCGTTGCTCTGGTCTATAGAGACGGATCTGTGCTGGTAGGAGAGGGCGACTGCGAGGGCGTTATTGGCCACGAGCCAAAGGGTCACAACGGCTTCGGCTATGATCCGCTTTTCTGCCCAGAAGATGCTCCAGGTAAAACCATGGCAGAGCTTGAGCCAGACGAGAAGAACGCTATATCTCACCGTTTCCACGCTCTGCAGGATCTTTCCAAGCAGATTCTGGGTTAGACAACGGAGGCCCTGCGTCAGTTTCGCGTCAGACTCTCGTCAGGCTTGCGTCTGCTTCCGGACAGATAACTGCCGCTATGTCAGACTCGCGTCAGATTCGCGACAGATTCCTGACAGATTCCAGACAGAAAACTACCGCCGCGTCAGGTTTGCGTCAGCTTCATGTCAGAATCGCGACAGAATAGCGACAGAAACACGCCATATAACAGGTCAAAACCGGTCAGCGAGATATTTGTTCTTCTCGCCGACCGGTTACTTTTTTCCTTGCTTCAAATGTTAAACTGAATGTAACTGTGACTTCTGTCTTGGAGGAAAGCATGAGGATTGTTCGCACCCGCGATTACGAGGACATGAGCAGAAAAGCTGCAAATGTCATTTCTGCACAAATTATTTTGAAGCCAAATTGCGTCCTTGGACTGGCAACTGGTTCAACGCCAATTGGCACCTATGCTCAGCTCGCTGATTGGTGCAAGAGGGGAGACCTGGACTTCTCGCAGGTTTCTACGTATAACCTTGACGAGTACCGCGGTCTTTCTCACGACGATCCTCAGAGCTATCACTATTTCATGCGCAAAAACCTCTTTGACCTGGTAAATATTGATCTTGAGAACACTCATGTGCCCGACGGCTCTAATCCTAACGTCGAGGCAGCTTGCACCGAGTACGATCAGCTTGTTGCTAAGGCTGGCTATCCTGACCTGCAGCTTCTTGGTATTGGTCACAACGGTCACATTGGCTTCAACGAGCCAGACGACCATTTCTCCAAGGGTACGCACTGCGTTGACCTTACTGAGAGCACCATTCAGGCAAACAGCCGCCTGTTTGAGCGCATGGAGGACGTCCCTCGTCAGGCTTACACTATGGGCACGCAGACCATCATGTTTGCGCGCAGCATTCTGATTGTGGCTAGCGGTGAGGACAAGGCTAAGGCTGTTTACGACATGTGCTACGGCAACGTTTCGCCTCAGTGCCCAGCCTCTATCCTGCAGCTTCATACTAACTGCACCGTTATTGCTGACGACGCTGCTCTCTCGCTCTGCCCAACTGAGTAAGACTTGCTTGGCCCAAGCTTCTAAAGGCTTCAAAAGGTGTCAAAAAAATCATCTGCCGAGAAAAACAAAACTCCCATTCATGTGAATGGGAGTTTTTTCTTGCATTTAATGGTCGTAAGCGTTGTACGTGCACGTTTAGTTACGCTCCGAAAATATTAATAGCCCTTGTAGTAGCTGCTTACAGCCAGAAGGGTTTGGTAGTTAAGGCCAAGTACATAGTCACCCTGATCGGTATGAACTGTGCGCAGTGTAAACTCAAGATTGTCACCAATCGTGATTTTATCGCCATCTTTTTTGCCAGTACGAGACATATCGCCAGTTGTAAGTGGGAAAATTCTTCCAGCTGGATTGACCGAAGTGACTAAAAATATAAAAGGCTCGACGGAGTTCTCGATGTGCAGTTGTTTGAAAATCTGACTGCTTGTTGATACATAGACTACTTCGTTTTTGTCAAACTCCTTCTTCAGCTCTGGAAGAGTTGCTGCTACCCAAGGTAGATCATGGTGAACAAAGGGATTGTCGCTTGCGAGCGACTGCGCAATTGGCGAGCCATACTGGTAGACGTAAACAATCTTGTTGTAGAGCTCGCTGACGTCGTTGACAGTCGTTTGAGCTGGTGCGGCCTGGTTAGCCTGAACAAGCTCGATGAGGTTCATGGAGTTTAGCTGGTCCGAGGAGGCGCCTTTGGACTGTGCCTCAGAAACGGTCAATCCACCAAATGCAAATGACCCCACGCCAAATACCAGGCAAAGTGCGGACAACACAACAAGAACTTTAGATGATTTCTTTTTGGAAAGGAATGCAATTCCGACAGCAAGAGCAACAAAAATAAGCACGATATACCAGGTCTTACTGATGGCATATCCCAGAGTCTCAGTCATTGGGCCTCCTCGTGTTTTGAGTTAGTTACTAATTTTATCAGAGGACCCCTATTTGTTATAAATTTGTTGGGGTTTTGACGCGCTGTCGTTGCAAGTCTGATGCCAACCTGACGCAAATCTGACGCGAACCTGACACGATTTTCTCGCGATCTTGACGCAAACCTGACCGATCGACTGATGTTGTTCCCGTGACATTTGTCGTAAAACCTTGAGATTTTATTTTCTACCTCGTATAGTGGAGTTTCGGAAATTCTGACTATTGTTTGTCGACCGGTACAAATCTCCGACACATCAACGTGTCGCATCGCAAACGTACTGATTGACTTGGAGGATTGATGGAAAACGAGATTCCACCAGTTAATCGTGTAGACGAGATTCACGAGAAGCTCAGCTCACTTCAGGGCCAAAAACTCAAGGTCAAGGCCAACATGGGCCGTTCTCGTATTGTTGAGCGCACAGGTACCCTGGTTATGGCCCATCCATCTCTTTTCATCGTTGAGGTTGGCGAGCGCCGCGGTCGCACTGCCCGTCAGTCCTACCAGTACGTTGACGTTCTGACCGGTACTGTCGAGCTTTTTGATTTTGAGACCGGTGAGCGTTTGTTTGACTTCGAGTTTGAAGAATAGTCCAGAAGCGTAATCTTCTCTGGCTAGGCTTACTCTCATGGCTGCCTCGTTGTCCAATTTTGGACGCCAAATCATTCAGATTCCTTGTAAGGTCAACCTTCACCTGGGCATTCACGCTCAGAAAGACCAGCGAGGATACCATAAAGTAGATTCACTCATGGTTCCCGTTGCGCTGTACGACACAGTTGTTGTCGATGACGCGCCGGAGCTTACGGTTACGCATGAGCCGCAGCTCTGCGTGTTGCCCGAGCGCACAACAACCTGGAAGGCCGCGGTTCTTCTCGCCAATAAGCTGGGCGTTTCTCCAGATGTTTCCATTGACGTGCAAGTGCATATTCCCGAGAAGGCCGGTCTGGGTGGATCGTCCGCTGACGCTGCTGCAACGCTGTATTTGCTTGCCCAGCGTTGGGGCGTTGACCTGCTAGATCCGCTGGTAGTTGAGGTAGCCAAGGCTGTGGGCGCAGACGTTGCGTTCTTCTTAGACCCACAGCCATCGCTTATGCTTGGCGCCGGGGATACGCTGGTAGAAACCTATACGTCTACTGTTGACGCTCCTCTTGCCATTGTTTTACCAGCAGAAACTGGCGTTGTTACCAAGGAAGCTTACGACCAGTTTGATGCATCGCCAATTGCACCGGAGTCTTACGAAAATTTGTCCGCACTTTTGCGTAACGCTGGTCAGGGTGCTACAGGCATGGAACCCGCCCCTGACAATGCCGCTGCAAGTAAGCAATTCATTCAGCAGGTAGCAAGCCTCCTCTTCAACAATCTTGCGCCAGCAGCAAAATCGCTAAAACCACAGGTGGCCGAGGTAGAGGAGTGGCTAAAGGTGCAGCTTGGAGTTCTTGGCGCTCAGGTTTCCGGCTCAGGTAGCAGCTCTTTTGCACTTTGCAAATCCTGCGATGCCGCAGACGCAATTGCCGC